>JBILQE010000076.1:0-10387 GCA_044373465.1 Akkermansiaceae bacterium
GCGGAGACGGTCAACGATGGCTCGCAGCGGCTCAGCTCGTTGTTCAGCCCTGACCCGTTCAACGACTCGTCGGACTTCCGCGGCATGACCGATCTCGAGCGCTACCAATGGTCGCTGCACTCCCGCAAGGACCTCGCGTGGGGGAAAATCGAAACCATCAGCAGCTACCAAATCTGGGACCTCGATCCGTCGACGGTCGACCTGGATTTGTCCTTTCCGAACATGTTCAACGGGTTTGCCGACAGCCGGTCAACGATTGTCCAGAGCCAGGATTTGATTTCCAACGAGATTCGGTTCACCTCGGGCGACCCTGCGGCGCCGCTGCGCTGGAAGGGCGGACTTTTCCAGATGTGGATCGACAACGAGGGGTTCGCCTCACGCCAGTTGTTCCCGGGGTTCATTGAAGACACCCGGTTCGACATCGAGCAGCTCAACCTGGCCAGCTTCGGCAACCTGACGTGGCAGGCGACCGAGCGGCTCGCGGTGGATGCCGGGGTGCGGCTCGACTATGACCGGGCAAAGATCGACCGGACCCAGACCGACCCGATCCCCGGCGACGACATCGTCCGCGGCAGCCAGGACGCCTGGTTCCTCTCCCCTGCCACCAGCCTGACCTACGCGCTGACCCCGGAGGTCGACTTGTTCGCCCGCAGCAGCCTGGGGAACAAGCCGGCCGGGTTTTCCGCCTACAGCGATGACCCGCAGCTGGCCAGCTACGAGCGCGAGACGAACTGGTCGAACGAGCTCGGGATCCAATACGAGAACAAGGAAAAGACCCTGCGCGCCGGCGCACGCGCGTTCTGGGACCAGATCGACGACTATCAGTTCAACCAGTCGGTCCCGATGTCGTCGGACTTCATCGTCCTCAACGCCGAGGAGGTCACCTCCCGGGGCGTCGAGGTCGACGTCGCCTGGGCGCCGGTCGACCGGCTGACGCTACGCGGTGCGCTTGGCTATGTTGACGCCGAGTTTGACTCGTACCAGGACCCGTTCAACCCGCTGGTGTCCTACAACGGGAAAAGCGTCCCGTTTGTCCCGAAATACACGGCGAGCACCGGGGTCCGCTACGACTTCGACAACGGGTTCTACGCGCAGACCTCGGCGCGCTTCTCCGGGGAGACCCGGTTCGACGCCGCCAACAGCAGCACGTTCACCCAGAGCGCTTACGTCGTCTGGGACGCGGAAATCGGCTACGCCACCGAGCGCTACAGCGTGGCTCTCTACGGTCGCAATTTGTTCGATAAGGAGTATTACACCTTCATCAATCCACAAATTTACGCCGGTGCGCCTGGCGACCCGCAGGTTTTCGGGCTGCGCATCCGTACCGAGTTCTGATTGAGTTCCCCGATTCCCAACCCTATCTGATCATGCGTCACCTGCTCCTCACCCTTCTGTTAGCCGCCAGTGCGAATGCCGAGGTCACTGGCTGGACTGATTGGCGCGGCCCGCTGCAAACCGGCGCCTCGCTGGAAACCGGGCTGCCCGAGAAGCTCGACCCGGAGAAGCCGTTGTGGACGTATCCGATCCACGGTGCGGGGACGCCGGTGATTGCCGACGGGTTGCTGTATGCCTTCGGGTACTATGGCGAGAAGGGCGAGGAAACCCAGGAGGCGCTGCTGTGCGTCGACGCGCTTACCGGCGAGAAGAAGTGGGAGGCGCGGTTTTCCGACTACATCAGCGACGTGGTCTACAACCGCTACGGGATCGGCGCGCCGACGGTGGATCCTGAAACCGGCAACGTTTACCTGCAGACGAGCAACGGCCGGTGCGTCGGGTTCACGCGTGACGGCAAGCCGCTGTGGGAGGTTTCGCTGATGGAGGACTTTGGCCGGCTGACGTTCCCGAACGGCCGGACCGGGGCGCCGGCGGTGTTCAACCACCTGGTGATCTTCCACTGCGTGACGGCCAACTGGGGCGCGACCGGCCCGGGGGCGGACCGGTTTTACGCGTTTGACAAGCTCACCGGCGAGCTCGTCTGGGACTCGACGCCCGGGGTAACGCCGGTTGACAGTTCGTACGCGATGCCGGTCTTCGCCAAGCTCGAGGGCCGGGACGTCTTCTACTCCGGCACCGGGTGCGGCAACATCGTCTGCGTTGACGCCAACACCGGCAAGCCGTTGTGGCGCTTCCACGCATCCCAGGGCGGGGTGAACTCGCAGGTGATCCTGCTCGGTGACGACAAGCTCATCGCCGTCCACGGCGCGGAAAACACCGACGCGTCGACCACCGGCCGGCTCGTCTGCATCAAGATCCCGACAACTTACCCGAAGGAGCCGCTGGTTCTCGGGAAAGACGCGGAAGTCTGGCGCAACGACGAGGTGACCGCCTTCTCGAGTTCGCCGGTTTTGGCCGACGGCAAGGTGTTTTCGACGATCTCGACCGGGTCGCTCCTCTGCGTTGACGCCGCCACCGGCAAAACCCTCTGGTCGGAAAAACTCGCCCATGACCAAATCCACGCCACCCCCGCGTTCGGCGACGGCAAGCTCTTCGTCCCGATGAACGACGGCAGCGTCCACATCCTCAAGCCCGGCGCCGACAAGGCGACCAAGGTCTCGGTCGCCCAGCTCGGCGGCAACTGCCTTGGCGCCCCGGCGATCTGGGCCGGCAAGGTGTATGTCTTCAGCAAGGACAAGTTGTTCTGCTTTGGCCCGAAGGACGGGAAGTTTGTCGCCGGGCCAGCCAAGCCGGCGGCCGCGGCGGCCGGAGAGATCGCCTCGCTGCAGGTGGTCCCGGCCGAGTTCGTACTGACCGCGGGTACCTCGGTGTCGTTCAAGGTCTTCGGGTTGGATGCGCTGGGCCGGCGCGTCAAGGAGGTCACCCCGGATTCCTGGGAATCGTTCATCCCGCCGACGGCCAAGGTGCAGTCGAAAGTCGACGCCACCTTTGACGGCAGCACGCTCAAGGCCGGCCCCGACGCAAAGCTCTCCGCCGGCGCGTTCAAGGCCACCGTCGGCAAGCTCTCGGCCACCACCCGCGGGCGGATCGTCGCCGGGGCAAACTACAGCGAGAACTTCGATGCCGTGGAACTCACGATGAAGAACGAGTTCGACCCGTCCGAAGCGGTGAATTTCCCGCCGCTCCCGTGGCTGGGCGCCCGGCTGAAATGGTATGTCATCGAGAAGGATGGCTCCAACGTCCTTGCCAACCGCCTCGACAACATCCTGTTCCAGCGCACGACGAACTTCTTCGGGAGCACCGCGCTAAACAATTACGTTCTTGAAGGCGACGTGATGACCGACGGGACCCGCCGGATCATGTCGACGGTCGGGTTTGTCAACCAGCGCTACCTGATCACCCTGGTCGGCAATGCCCAGATCCTCGAGGTCTCCAGCAACCACGACCGGATCAAGCAATCGGTCCCCTTCCCGATCAAGCCGAACACCTGGTATCACCTCAAGACCCACGTGAAGGCCAACCCGGACGGGACCGGCGCGGTGTTCGCCAAGGCCTGGCCGCGCGGCGAGGACGAACCGGCCGCGTGGACGATCGAGGTCCCGCTAACCAAGGCGCACAGCCACGGGGCGCCAGCCGTCTTCGCCTTCTCCCCGCAGGTCCAGAAGCGGGTGTTCATCGACAACATCAAGCTCAGCCCGGCCGCCAAGTAAGCATCCACGACTCCCGCTATGAAACCACTGCTTCTCCTCGCCACCCTCGCCACCCCCGCACTCGCCGCCGACTGGCCGATGTGGGGCGGCACCCCTGTGCGCAACATGGTCGGCACCGCCACCAACCTGCCCGTCGAGATCGTCCCCGGGAAACTCGACGCCAACGAGCAACCGGACCTGAGCACCTCCAAGAACATCCTCTGGGCCGCCAAGCTCGGGTCCCAGACTTACGGGAACCCGGTGGTCTCCGGCGGGCGGGTGTATGTCGGGACCAACAATGAATCGCCGCGCGACCCGAAGCAACTCGGCGACCGCGGCAACCTCATGGTCTTCGACGAAAAGACCGGGGCCTTCCAGTGGCAGCTGATCATTCCGAAACTCGGCGCCGGCAAGGTCAGCGACTGGGAGTTCGTCGGCCTCTGCTCGTCGCCCTGCGTCATTGGCGACAAGGTCTGGCTGGTGACCAACCGCGGCGAAGTCCTCTGCCTTGACGCCAAGGGACTCGCCAACGGCAACGACGGCCCGTTCCAAGACGAGGCGAAGTACATGTCCGCCGATGGCACCTCGGTGGTCGTTGGCGACCAGCACGCCGACATTCTCTGGAAGTTCGACATGCGCGAGGAGGTCGGAATTTTCCCGCACAATGTTTCGTCGTGCTCGCCGGTGGTCGTCGACGGGATCCTCTACGTCGCCACGTCCAATGGCGTCGACTGGTCGCACACCAACGTCCCCGCCCCGCTCGCCCCCGCCCTCATCGCGCTCGACGCGGAAAAAGGCACGCTCCTCGGCGAGGAAATCTCCGGGGTCTCGTCGCGGGTTCTGCACGCGAGCTGGTCGTCGCCGGCTTTCGCCAAGGTCAACGACAAGGGAATGATTATCTGGGGCGGCGGCGATGGCTTCGCCTACGGGTTTGAGCCGAAGCCGGTCATGGATGAGAAGGAGGGCATCCCGGTGCTCAAGGAAATCTGGCGCTACGATTGCAACCCGCCGGAATACCGGACCAAGGACGGCCAGCCGATCAAGTATGCCACGTTCCGCGGCCCGTCGGAGGTCATCGGCACCACCGTCCTCCACGACAACCTCGTCTACGCCGTCATCGGCCAGGACCCGGAGCACGGCGACGGCATCGGCCGCCTGACCTGCATCGACCCGACCAAGACCGGCGACCTGAGCGGCAAACCGGTCTGGACGTTTGACGACATCGGCCGGTCGATCTCAACCCCGAGCGTCAGCGACGGACTCGTCTACATCGCCGAATACGATGGCGACCTCCACTGCCTCGACGCGAAAACCGGCAAGCAATACTGGGTCCACTCGACCCAGTCGCGCGTCTGGGGATCGACGCTGGTCGCTGACGGCAAGGTGTTCCTGCCCACCGAGGACGGCGAACTCCACATCCTCGCCACCGGCAAGGAGAAGAAGGTGCTCGGCACCGCCTCGTTTGGTGGCCCGATTTACTCCTCGCCGATCGTCGCCAACAACATCCTCTATGTGGCCACGATGACCCACCTGTACGCCATCGGCACCAAATAGTGCGCCATGAAAGCACCCGTCCTCATCTCGATCCTCGGGTTCATCGCCCTGTTCATCCTCCACCACGACTTCTGGAACTGGGACAACCCGGACCTGGTTCTCGGATTCATGCCCGTCGGGCTCGCCTACCATGCCGGCTACTCGGTTGCCGCCGGGCTGTTCTGGTATTTGGTCGGGCGCTTCGCATGGCCGCACGCCGTGGAAGCATGGGCCGATGAACCAGCGGAGAAATAAGCCATGACCAGCCTATTCATCATCATCGGCTACCTTGGTCTCCTCATTGGTCTCGGACTGGTGAGCAATCGTTTCTCCAAAGGGACCAGCGCGGACTTCTTCATCGTCAACCGCAGCGTCGGGTCGTTTTTGCTGCTGATGTCGCTGTTTGGCACGACGATGACCGGGTTTGCGTTGGTCGGGTCGACTGGCAAGGCGTTCACCTCCGGGATCGGGACGTATGGGTTGATGGCCTCGTGGTCGGGCTTGATCCACTCGGCGGTGTTTTTCCTGGTCGGGATTCGGCTCTGGGCGGTTGGGAAACGCCACGGGTTTGTCACCCAGTGCGAGTATTTCACCGCGCGGTTTGACTCGCCGCGGATCGGTTACCTGCTGTTTCCGATTCTGATTTTGCTGTTGATCCCGTATTTGCTCGTCGGGGTGATCGCGGCCGGGAAGTTCATCCAGGCGTCAACCAAGGGGATGTTCCCGGAGATGTTTGCGCTGACCTTGCCGAATGGCGCGCCCCATCCGCTCAGCGGCGGGATTCCCCCGGAACTCGGCGGCGCGGCGATTTGCGCGATCGTGCTGTTTTACGTGTTCTTTGGCGGGCTGCGCGGGGCGGTTTGGGCGAACGTGTTCCAGACCTGCATCTTCATGGTCACCGGGGTGATCGCGTTCTGGATGATCTCGCAGAAGCTCGGCGGTCTGGCGGCGGCGAGCCAAGCGGTGCTCGACAGTGATTTTGCGCGCCCGCGGGCGACCCGTGAAGGGATGAGCCAGGCGCAGTTCTTCACCTATTTCTTTGTCCCGCTCTCGGTCGGGATGTTCCCCCATCTTTTCCAGCACTGGCTGACGGCCAAGAGTGCCAAGGCCTTCAAGCTCACCGTCACCGCGTTCCCGATCTTCATCATGATCGTCTGGGTGCCGTGCATCCTCATCGGCATGTGGGCCGCCGGCTACCTTGGCCCGCTTGGGCCCGGCCAGTCGGCCAACCAGATCCTCGGCCGGATGGTCGAGGGCTTGGTCCACTCGCCAGTGCTTTCCGGCTTGGTCGGCGCCGGGGTGCTCGCGGCGATCATGTCGAGCCTCGACTCGCAGTTCATGTGCCTTGGGACCATGTTCACCAAGGACATCGTGCTGAAGAAGTTTGGCGAGAAGCGCTTCACCGATAAGCAGAAAGTGTTGATTGCCCGTGGGTTCATCTTGGCGATCGTGGCCGCCACCTACGGGTTGTCGGTGGCGCTGATGAACACCGCGCAAGTGTTCGCGCTTGGCGTTTGGTGCTTCAGCGGGTTTGCCGGGCTCTTCCCGCTCGTCGTTGGCGCCGTCTACTGGAAACGGACCACTGCGGCGGGCGCGATTGCCTGCATCTTGGCCACGGCCGCAACTTGGAGCGTGTTGTTCTACAACGACATCATCGCCAAGAAGCCGGGTGTTGAAGACGAGTTGCTCATCTACGGGATGATGCCGGTCACCTTCATCGTGGCGATCTCGGCAGTCACCCTGGTCGTCGTCTCGCTGCTGACCCGCAAGCCGACCGACAGCGTCCTGCGGAAATTCTTCGCCATGCCCGCCGCCGGCGTGGCAGCCCTGCAGGGCCAGCCGGATCCCGGCCACCCGACCCGTACTCGTTGAACCATGTCCTCCACGCTCAGCCCCGCCGAAGCCGCCGCCGCCCTCGACGCCCACACCCGCGAGATGGTTCGCTGGCACTTTTCTCCCGAGACCGGCTGCCCGTATTGGCTCAACCAGGCCGCCACGCTCGGGTTCGACCCGCTCACGGACGTCACCTGCTTTGCCGACATCCTGAAGTTCGAGCCATTTGACGACGAGGTGCTCCGCAAGGAGGATCCAGCGCTGTTCATCCCCAAGGCGTTCGGCAACCGGCCGTACAATGTGTTTGAAACCGGCGGAACCACCGGCATGCCCAAGCAGCGGATCGGCTGGGACGACTACCAGACCGACTACACCGAGTTCTCAGAGCACTACGGGCCCGACTTCTTCCCCCAGGGGGCCAACTGGCTGATGGTCGGCCCGACCGGCCCGCGGCGGCTGCGCCTGGCCATCGAGCACCTCGCCAACATCCGCGGCGGCGCCTGCTACTTTATCGACCTCGACCCACGCTGGGTTAAACGCCTCATCGGCATGGGTGAGATGCGCATGGCCAAACTCTACCAAGAGCACGTCATCGACCAGGCCGCCACCATCATCCGCCACCGGAACATCGGCTGCCTGTTCACCACCCCGAAACTCCTCGAAAGCCTCGCCGAACGGATGTCGCTCGTCGACGCCGGGATCCGCGGCGTCTTCGCCGGCGGCACCACGATGACTCCGCAATACGTCCGGTTCATCGAGGAAGAGGTCCTTGAAGGGAAAATCAACTTCGCCCCAACCTACGGGAACACCCTGATGGGCCTCGCTATCAGCAAAAAGCGCGCCCCCGGCGAGTTCAGCCTGACCTACTACGCCCCGCAACCGCGCGCCGTCCTGCGCATCGTCAACCCGGACAGCCCGGCCGAGGTCATCCCCTACGGCGAATACGGCCGCGTCGAGCTGACCACCATGACCAAGGAGTTCTTCATGCCGCGCTTCCTCGAACGCGACGAAGCCATCCGCCGCCCACCCTGCCCCGAATTCCCATGGGACGGCGTCGGCGACGTCCGCCCGTTCCAGTCCGGCACCAAGACCGTCATCGAGGGGGTCTATTGACCCGTTGGAGCGGCGACATTCCTGTCGCCTAAGGGCTGACGACATTCCTGTCGTCAAGACCCGCGCCCGGCAGTCACTCAGATCGATTGACGATTGTTGAGCTCCAATTGTTGCGTGTTGATGTAAAAGAAAAGGCCCGAGCGCCGCGCAGCATCAATCAGGCGAGCATTCCATCCAGCGGACTGAGCACCCCGAGGCCGTTGGCCCCGACGGCCACATGCAGGTAGATCTCCGTCGTCGCGATGTTCTCGTGGCCCAAAAGATCCTGAATCGTCCGCAAGTCGGTGCCGGCCTCCAGCAGATGGGTGGCAAAGCTATGGCGCAGCGCGTGGCTGGTCACTCGCTTGTGGATCCCGACCGCGGCCGCCGCGCGCTTGATCGCGTCGTTGTATCCCTTGCCATGGAAATGATGGCGGCGACGGATTGCGCCGCTTTGATTGCCGCTTGTTGAGCTCCGGTTGTTGATCTTTGATGGAGAAGAATCAGCCGCCGCGCCGGGCGGGGGGCCACCCACCGTTGCCGGGTCGATCGCCGGCTGCCGCGCGGGAAACAACCAGAACCACTCGAAACTTTCCGCCGCGCGCCGGAATTTCCGCGCCAGCGCTCCGGGCAAATAGACTCCCGCCAGCCCATCATCCCGGTCGCCGCGCCAAACCGCGCGCGCCGCCTCGATCTGGCCCGCCACCTCGCCAAGCAGGCTCTTCGGCAGCACCGTCACCCGGTCCTTGTCGCCCTTGCCAAGCCGCACCGTCAAGGTGCCCCGCGCCAGATCGACATCCTTGATCCGCAACCGCAGCAACTCGCTGAGCCGCAGACCCGCACCATACTGCAACCGCGCCGCGAGCCCGTAGCGGCGGTCGAGCGATTGGCCAGCGCGTGCCGCCTCGTCGAGCTTCGCAAACACCTGCTGGGCCTCCGGCTGGGAGAGCACCACCGGCACCCGCGTCCCGGTCCGGCGCAGCTTCACCGCGAACACCGGCTCCTCGACCCCGCAGACCTGCTTGAAAAAGAACGCCAACGCGTTGAGTGCCTGCTTCTGGGTCGAATACGCACAGTCCTCATCCTTCACCACCGAGGCCAGGAAGCGGGTCGCCGTCTCCACCTGCATCGCCTCGCGCTCACCGCCGGCAAACGCCGCGTAGCGCGCCGCCCACGCGCCGTAGCACTGCTGGGTGCGCCGCGCCAACCCGCGCCGCGCCCCGGCGGAATTCACTGCCGCGCGCAATCGCTCGGCCAGGCTCCGGTGGTCTGCCCCCTCCTTCTCACACGCACTTAGCCACTCCAGATACCAGCGGATGGCCTCCTCCCATTGGCGCAGTTGCCACTCCTCGCGCTTCGCTCCCTCGCGCAGGACCTCGAGCCGCCAAAATGCCCGCGCCGCGTCACGCCCGGCCTCCAACTCGGCGCGCAGCCGGAAGTTCTCAAACCACTCCAGCACCAATAAAAACCCCGCACGCTCAAGGTCCGTGAGCCC
Organism: Akkermansiaceae bacterium; assembly: GCA_044373465.1. Taxonomy (GTDB): domain Bacteria; phylum Verrucomicrobiota; class Verrucomicrobiia; order Verrucomicrobiales; family Akkermansiaceae; genus JBILQA01. The sequence goes on from JBILQE010000076.1 coordinate 9,538, forward strand.
GCGGAATCCGGCCAAATCCTTCCTCCAGCACCAACGCGTCTTGGTCGCCTTCATCCCCTAAAATGCCACGACCCGCCGCGACTGCCACCTAAAATTGTGTTCACCCGAACATTGGGTGAATGAATCATTCACCGCGGAGCAGCGGAGGCAGCGGAGGAAAGCGGAGCCATCCCGAATCGGTCAGAGAGGCTTGCTGAATATTGGGCACTTACAGCCAAACCCTCACCGGCCGAAGTCCTCCGCTTCTCTCCGCTGCCTCCGCTTCTCCGCGGTGAATCCCCGCTTCATCGGCCTCGCAGTCACTCAGATCGATCGACGATTGTTGAGCTCCGATTGTTGATTGTTGAGGTAAAAGAAAAAGCCGCTGCGCCGCCATTTTCTTCACCTCAACAATCGACAATCATCAATCGTTTCCCGCGCCGCCGCGCTCCCCGATCCCGACCTTCGACTTTCGACCTTCAGACTTTCGACTCCCCCTCTTCAATAGACCCACCCGCCCCGAATCACCCTCCTCGCTATCAGCACTTCCCTGCCCATCTCCCCGCCACCGCCTCTAGCGGATATCACCCCTCCCACCCGTCCGCCCAGCCACTCCGCCACACCCGCGATATCCAGCCCCACCTCCACCCCCGCTCCCCACCCTCCTCCCACCCCGGATAGCCGCGCCCGCCACCAAACAATTCCTTGGCACTCAGCACTTCCTAGCCCATCCTCCTCCCACCATTCCTCCCGGATATCACCACCTGGGGGGATACGAATAAAAACTGTTGGACGAAATTGAGGAGGCATAAATAGTTAGGGGTAAGTGATAGAGCTCACACACGCCCACCCTCCCGTTCGAAGCCGTAGT
>JBILQE010000106.1:0-3029 GCA_044373465.1 Akkermansiaceae bacterium
AGTGGCCGATGGCGATCGATATGATGTGCCGCATCGGGATTACCTATTTCTTCCCCCGAAGGAATCCCAGAGGCGCACCTATGTGGTGATCCACAACGACGAGGGATTTGCCTCGGTGCTGCCGTTAATTACCATCACCAGCCTGACTTATCAGGTCGATGCAGGTAATCCCTAGGAGGCGCGCGCCAACTCCGCGCGGCCCTCGACTAGAGCACCTTGCGCGGTCCCCGCCTGCCCTTAAGCCGCTGGCTTGATCTCAAAGCGATGCGCCTTCGGCTGGCGCGCCTCGTTGATTTTCACTTCGAGTTCAGCAATCTTGGCATCCAGCGCGGGCAATTCCGCTTCGCGGACCGGATCGAGCTGGACGTTGCGCCAGCGCTCAAAGAACAGGTCGTTCTTCTCAACGATAAGCCGCAGCAACTCAGCGCACTGCTTTGCAATCGGGCCTTCCGCGGTGGTCATGTTCCAGCCGCTGCTGAGCTCCTCGCGGGTCACCGTGGCGGCTTTCTCGCCGTCGATCGAGACGTCATAGCTCGCCCCGGTCAAGCCGGTGACCTTCAGTTCGTAAACGCTCAGTTCCGCAACCAGCGGCGCGAGCGCCAGGGCATCCACCGCGCGCGCGTCGATCGGCAATGGCAGCGAGTCGTCCAGCCGGTCGAAAACAATCACATTCCCCTTGGAACTCAGGTTGGTCACCGTGCATTGCTTGGCCGACCCCACCTTTGAAAACTCGCCCTTCACCAGGATTTCCGCGCTCGAGACCAGCGGGGTCGCCCCCAGGCTCTTCAACGCGCTCCACGCCATGAGCGTCTGCCCGGGAGGCCCCGGGTGAATCGCGTCGCCGCCGCCGATGACCGCCATGTCGTCATGCGCACGCGCCTTCATCATGATCCCCATGTACGGATCAAAAAGGTCCGCAAAGCCGGCCCCCTTGTCGGCCGCCACCCTCTTGAGCCCGTCGGAAAACTTCCTCAGCGCCAGGTTCTTCTCGTCCTTGTTTGGGTCCGGCCGCTTGTCCTCGATCGGCTGCGGTGTCAAAAATGACACTCGCGCCCCGCTCTTCTGCAGCACCGTCGCCAACTCGCTTTGGCTGGCGACATATGCCTCAAAAATATCCTTCCGGAACGGCTGGTAGCAGTGGTCGTTCATCCCGAACTTGATCGTGACCACCGTCGGCTTCAGCGGCAGCACGTCCCGACCCAATCCCGCCGCCACCGCCTCCGCGATCATCTTCTGCTGGTCGCGCCTATTGGCGGCAAACAACTTCTCTTCATCCGTGGCGGTCCGCTGGCGCAGCCACGACGTGTCCCCTCCCCACCCGACATTCCGGAAACTCAGCTGCCACTTCGGAAACCGCGACTGCACATACGCCTCAACATACGTCGTGTAGAGCCGCTGCTCGGTAATGCTGTCGCCCAAGAAAACCACCCGGTCGCCATCCCGAACAAAAAACTCCTTCGCCGCCGGCGTCGCCCCGCCCGCCAAGCCATTCCCCGCCGCCCACATCAACGCCACCACCACCAAGCGCTTGCTCATCCTCATCCTCCCAGTTTGGGCAATTCCCCCGACCGGTCGAGATTATTCCATGCCACAAACGTGGCTTCCCGCCCGGAGGGTCAACCGCCTGCCGCCAGAACGCTCGAACCCGGCAACGGACTTCCCGCCTTTCCCCGCCGAGGGGAGCTTGTAGCGTAAGCGCTCAATGGCCGGCCTCTAGCCGGGGAACCATAGATAGCATACACAGCTATGTATGTTACCTATGGATTCGGTCTGCTCAGGCGTGGTCGGCAGTCGCAACGACTGGGGCGCTTGCGGGCGTCCAGCGCGACGGGAGCAGCTGGCCGAGATCGTCCCGGGTGGTCATGGTGGCCAGACGGGTCAGGACGTCGGCAAGGTACACTTCCGGATTGTGGCCGTGGCGTTTGGCGTTCTCCAACAGGGTGAAGAGGATGGCGCTGCGCTGTCCGGTTTCCTCGCCGCCGACGAAGAGCCAGTTATTCCTACCCACTGCGATCGGGCGGATGGCGTTCTCGATGCCATTGTTGTCGATCTCAAGCCGCCCGTCCGAGGTGTAGCGCAGCAACCTCTCCCACAGGACAAGGGTGTAGGTGACGGCCTTGCCGAGCGCGCCCTTGGGCAGAACTTCGGGACGCTCGCGCAGCGCGATCAGATCGCGTTTGATGGTCGCGAGAAGCGGCAAAGCTTCCGCCTGTCTAACTGCGAGACGCTGTTCGTCGGAGGCGCCACTTTTGCGCAGGTCTGTTTCTATCTGATAGAGCTTGGCGATAGCCGCGATCGGACCCGCAGCCAGCGCGTAGCCGGCATCCAAGGCCTCGGTGAACTTGCGGCGGGCATGCGACCAACAGGAGATGAGCATGATTCCCTCCTTCGGTGCGGCGTGCGAAACATAGGCGTTGTACCCGTCTACCTGGAGCACGGCATGCAGGTCCGGCCCAAGGAGCGCCTCAAGGCAGCTGGCGGCGCGACTTGGATGCCATTGGAAAAAGATGTCGTCCCCGGCAGGGCTTCCCGGCGGCGGCGGGCCGCGAAGGACCCAAAAGTATCCTTGGCCGCACTTGCCGCGCCCGGGGTCGAGATACCTAACGGGCGTTTCGTCCGCCTGCAGATAGTTTCGCTCCAACAATCCGGCGTGGATGAGCTTGTAGATCGGCTCAAGCGCGTCGGCGGCGAGGGAGACCCAGTTGCACAGGATATTGCGGCGCAGTTCGACGCCGAAGCGGCTGCGGAAGATCATCTCCTGGCGGTAAAGGGGCAGGTGGTCGCAGTACTTTGCAACGAGCACGTGGGCGATCAACTCGGGCGTGGCGAGCAATCCCGGGGCGATGGTCGGAGGTGCCGGCGCTTTGATCGGGACGGCGTCCGGATCCTTGCGCGGCACGAACACCGGGCGGACGGTGCGCTTGATGAAGATCTTCGCAGGCTGGTAGTCGAAGCGGTCCGTGACGACCTCGTCGATCTGGCGGAACCCGTCGGGATTGGCCTTTACCGGCTCAGGGACAATGACCTCC
>JBILQE010000028.1:0-37715 GCA_044373465.1 Akkermansiaceae bacterium
TTCCCTGAGAACCATCCCTCTTCGTGCGAAGCCCCCCCAAGCCCAGGACGCGGGGACTGCGAAGAATCCGAGATGAAGGCGATTCTTCAGGAAGTCTGGGGAAGGGGCAGATGGTGACGAGGCAGATGGTGACAGACGATAGCGGGCAGAGGGTGACAGACGAAGTGCAGATGACGAGGCAGATGGTGACAGACGATAGCGGGCAGAGGGTGACAGACGAAGTGCAGATGCCCCCAAGCCCAGGACGCGGGGACTGCGAAGAATCCGAGATGAAGGCCGAGATGAAGGCGATTCTTCAGGAAGTCTGGGGAAGGGGCAGATGGTGACAGACGAGAAGGGGCACTTCAGGAAGTCTGGGGAAGGGGCAGATGGTGACAGACGAGAAGGGGCAGATGGTGACAGACGATAGCGGGCACCTGAGGAGGGGCAGATGGTGACAGACGAATAGCGAGGGGCAAACGGTGACAGACGAAGGGCTGAAGGGCTGACAGACGAAGGGCTGGGGGAGGAGGGAAGTTCGTTGAGCGATCGGGGGCTGCTGCGGCGGGTGGTTTGCCCCGCCGAACTACTCGCGCAGGGTGCTAGGTGGAAGATGGCTGGCGAGAAAAAATCTCCCTTGGAGCGCTTTTGCGATTGTCTGAAGCGGGAAGATTTCAATACTGCCGCCGCCCCGGCGACCAAGCAACCGGGGGACGCTGAAAAATCGCTTGTGAAAATTTTCACAAGCAATTAACACCTTTTCATAGCCATGGCAAATTTCTTCCCGCGCTGGACCAACTTCCTGCCGCTGAAACTCGTGATCTGCGCAGGAGCGGTGGGTGCCGGGGTAGTGGCGGGTCTGACGACGTACGGGACGCCGGAAGCGGTGCGGAAAGGCTACAAGCCGACGCAGCCGATCCCGTTTTCGCATGATATTCACGCGGGCCAGCTGGGGATGGACTGCCGGTATTGCCACAGTTTCGTGGATGTGGCGGGTCATTCGAACGTCCCATCGGCCAACACGTGCTGGAACTGCCACCAGCATGTCCAGCGCGACAACCCGCGGCTTGAGCCGTTGCGGCGGGCAATGGACACGACCTACGCGGGATACGACGGGAAGCCGATCGAGTGGGTGAAGGTCCACCGGTTGCCGGACTACGTGTATTTTGACCACTCGGCGCACGTCAACCGTGGGATCTCGTGCGTGAGCTGCCACGGGCGGGTCGACCAAATGGAAGTCGTTTTCCATCATGAATCGCTGAGCATGGGGTGGTGCCTTGACTGTCACCGGGCGCCGGAGGCGCATCTGCGGCCGCTTGAGGAGGTCTACCACCTTGGGTATTCGGCGGACGAATACCTTGCGAAGCACGAGGTGAAGGACGCCAAGGGCGTGCGGGTGACGACCCAGAAGGATTTTGGGACGTTGCTTAAGAACGAGTGGAAGATCAAGCCGCGGGAGACCTGCGCGACCTGCCACCATTAAATCAAAATTTGAAGCTGAAAAATTTTTCCCGTCTGGCGCAATGAGCAAACGCAAATGGCACCACCCTGAAGCAACCGGCGAGAATTCGACGGTGGCATGGCGCAGCCCCGGGCAACTGCAGGATACGCCTGAGTTCCGCGAGTGGCTGGAGCGCGAGTTTCCGCGAGGAGCGGCGGAAATGGAGGACGGCGAGGACCAGGAACTCAGCCGGCGGTCGTTCATCAAGCTGATGGGCGCGTCGACGGCGCTGGCGGGATTCGGGATGGCCGCGTGCCAGCGCCCGGAGGCGTATATTTTACCGTACAGCAAGGCGCCCGAGTGGGTGGTGCCGGGCAAGGCGCTGTATTATGCCTCCGCGCAGCCGCGTGCGACCGGTGCGGTGCCGTTGGTGGTGACGACTTTCCAAGGGCGGCCGACGAAGCTTGAGCCGAACGCGCTGCATCCGGATGCGGCAGGGGCCGACCTGTTCGCCCAGGCATCGGTGCTGGATCTCTATAGCCCGGACCGCTCGAAGCAGGTCCTGCGGAGTGGCAAGCCGACGGACCGTGCGGATTTCGATGGGGCGCTGCCGAGGATCCTCGAAGCCGCGGGCAAGGGCGGGGTTGGATTCGTGTTTGGCGAGGACGACTCGCCGACGCGCAACCGATTGGCCGGGGAACTCGCGAAGAAGTTCCCGGGCGCGAAGTTTTTCGCCTACGAGGCGCTGGCTGGCGACGGGCGCAAGGCTGCGCTGCGGGCGGCGTTCGGCGACGGCGCGAGCACGGTGGTCGATTTTGCCGCGGCGGACCGGATTTTGTCGTTGGACGCGGATTTCGTGCTTTTGGACGACCAGGGGCCGGTGACGCCATTTTTCAACCGGCGCAAGCCGGAAGGCGGCGGGTATTCGGCGGCGGCTGATGCGACGACGCTCAACCGCCTCTACGTCGCGGAAGGACGCTACTCGCTGACCGGCGGGATGGCCGACCACCGGATGCGGATCGCGCCGAGCCAGGTGATCCGGGTAGCGGCGGAAATCGCCCGCGGGCTCGGGATTGCCGTGGACGGTCTTGAGCTTGAGGATCCCGAGCAACTCGCGTGGGCCAAGGCGTGCGCGGCGGACCTGAAGGAAAGCGGAGCAAGGTCGGTGGTTCTCGCCGGCAGCCGCCAGTCGGAAGGGCTTCACCAGCTTGTCATCGCCATCAACCAGGCGCTCGGGTCGTTCGGCACGACGATCAAGGTTGTCCAGACCGGCCGGGCCGGGTTGCTGGGCATGGCCGAGCTGCGCAGCGCGCTGGATGCGGGCGAGTTGCAGACGGTGTTCTTCCTCACGCCGGGCAACCCGGTGTTTGACGCGCCGGCGGACTACCAGTTCGGCAAGCTGTTGGAGAAGGTGCCGCTGAGCATCCACCTCGGACTGCGCGCCGACGCGACCGCGCGGGCGTGCAGTTGGCACATTCCGGCGGCCCATTATCTTGAAAGCTGGGCGGATGCGCGCTCGGCCACCGGCCTGTACACGCTGGTGCAGCCGATGATTCTGCCGTTGTTCGGCGGGATCGCTGAGAACGAACTGCTCCTCGCCTTGCTGGGCGTGGAAGGCGCCCTGGCCAGCGTGGCGAACAACGAGGCGATGCCCGGCATGGCCGCGGTGCGCGCCACGTTCAACGAACTGACCAGCGGCGACGACGCGGCATGGATGCAGGCGCTGCGGGATGGCTTCGCCGCCGGCACCAGCTACCCGGCGATCACCACCGCGCCCGCGGCGGGCAATCCGGCGGCGATTGCCGCAGCCGTGGTGGCCGCGCCGAAGATCGGCAGCTACGAGGTGGTTTTTGCCACCGACTACTCGGTCTTCGACGGGCGCCACATCGACAACGGCTGGCTCCAGGAAGCGCCGGATCCGGTCAGCAAGATCAGCTGGGACAACGCGGCGCTCATTTCTCCGCAGACCGCCAAGGACATGGGCGTCTATGACGCGATCGTCGAACTTGAGCCGCAAAGCTGGACACCGTTCGGCGAGCGGCGCAACGCCCAGCGCGCCCCGGGCAAGGACGACGAAGGCCAGGGCCGCACCGCTCCGATGATCCGCGTCAAGGTCAACGACAAGGAGCTGGAAATCGCGGTCATCATCGCTTTCGGCCAGGCGGACAACCTCATCGTGCTCCCGGTCGGTTACGGCCAGGGGTTTGATTCGGAAGATGAACTCGGCCGCACCGGCGGCGCGGAGAACGTCGGGCTGGTTGGCCGCAACCACGGGTTCAACGTCTTCCCGCTGCGCACCGCGGCGACGACCTACGCCGCCACCGGCGCCTCGATCAGCACCCTTGAGACCCGCTATTCGATCGCGATGGTCCAGGAGCACCACGCGATGTACGGCCGCGCGCTGGCCCGTGAGGTTTCGACGATCGCCAACGAGAAGCACGGCGATTTCGGCCACCAGCTCGGGATGGTCAAGAAGCAGGGGATGGACTCCCACATCCCGGAGAACATCTCCCTCTACAAGTCTCAGGGATCGGAAGTCTGGCACCCGACCGAGGACGGCAAGGCGCCATCGCTCCTCCCCGACGACAAGCACCAGTGGGCGATGGCCATCGACCTTAGCTCGTGCATGGGTTGCAACTCGTGCCTCGTCGCCTGCCAGGCGGAAAACAACATCCCGATCGTCGGCAAGCGCCAGGTCGCGATGGGCCGCGAAATGCACTGGATCCGGATGGACCGGTACTTCGCTGTCCAGGAAAACGCCGACCAGAACAACCCGGCGATGATCCCGCAGCCGGTCACCTGCATGCAATGCGAGGCGGCCCCGTGCGAAACCGTCTGCCCGGTCAACGCGACGGTGCACACCGAGGACGGCCTCAACGCGATGGCTTACAACCGCTGCATCGGCACCCGCTATTGCGCGAACAACTGCCCGTACAAGGTCCGGCGGTTCAACTTCTTCGATTACAACAAGCGCAACCCGCTCATCGCCGGCAACCTGTACAAGGGGCCGCTGGGCGAGACCCAGGTGGCCGACGGCAAGCACCTGCAGCGCAACCCGAACGTCACTGTGCGGATGCGCGGGGTGATGGAAAAGTGCACCTACTGCGTCCAGCGCCTCAAGGGTGCGGTGATCCACCAGAAGACGGCCTTGAAGAAGGACGTCCTCGCCACCGGCCAGCGGTCCGAAACGCTCGCCCTGCCGGAATCCCGCCTGCGCATCCCGGTCGACTCGGTCAAGACCGCCTGCCAGGAAGCGTGCCCGGCCCAGGCGATCAGCTTCGGGAACCTGCGCGACGAAAAGAACGCCGAGGTCGTCCGCGCCCACGACCTTGCCCGTAGCTACGACTTGCTCGCCTACATCGGGACCCGCCCGCGGACCAAGTACCTGGCGCGGGTGAAGAACCCGAATCCAGCGATGCCCGACGCCAAATGGATCGGGCGCAACACCATCGACATGGTGTGATTCCGCAAACCAATCATTTTTCAACGCGATCTTAGCAATGGCTGAAGCCACCACCACCACCCAAGCGCAACCCGGCGGCCCGAAACTGCCGGTGTTGAAGCGTGAGAAGCTGATCCTCAACGACCGGTCCTACCACTGGATCACCGAGCGGGTATGCGGAATCGTGGAGAACCGCCAACCGCTGTTGTGGTGGGTGCTGTTCATTCCGTCGGCGCTCATCGCGCTCATCGGCGTCGGCGGCGGGCTGGCCTACCTGGTGACCTCCGGCGTCGGCGTCTGGGGGATGAGCAACCGGGTCCTGTGGGGCTGGGACATCACCAACTTCGTTTTCTGGATCGGTATCGGCCACGCGGGCACGCTGATTTCCGCGGTGTTGTTCCTGACCCGGCAGAACTGGCGGACGTCAATCAACCGCGCGGCGGAAGCGATGACGATCTTCGCGGTGATGTGCGCGGGGATTTTCCCGGCGTTCCACATCGGCCGCGTCTGGATGGCCTGGTTCCTCGCCCCGATCCCGAACGCCAACCAGATCTGGCAGAACTTCAAGAGCCCGCTGCTCTGGGACGTGTTCGCGGTATCGACCTACTTCACCGTCTCGCTGATCTTCTGGTACCTCGGGATGGTTCCCGACCTCGCCACCATCCGCGACCGGTGCAAGCCCGGGCTGCGCAAGCTCCTCTACGGGATCTTCTCGCTCGGCTGGCGCGGCGGCAACCGCCAGTGGAGCCACTACGAGATGGCCTACCTGCTGCTTGCGGCGCTGGCCACCCCGCTGGTCCTTTCGGTCCACTCGGTCGTTTCGTTCGACTTCGCGACCTCGATCGTCCCCGGTTGGCACACGACGATTTTCCCGCCGTACTTCGTGGCCGGGGCGATCTTCGGCGGCTTTGCGATGGTGCTGACCATCATGATCCCCGCGCGGGCCATCTACGGCCTGCACGACCTGATCACGATGAAGCACATCGACAACATGGCCAAGATCATCCTGCTGACCGGCACGATCGTTGGCTACGCGTACCTGATGGAGCTGTTCGTGGCGTTCTACTCGGCCCAGCCGTATGAGATCGACGCGTTCGTATTCCGGACCAGCGGCCCGTACTGGTGGGCCTACGTGGCGATGATGAGCTGCAACGTCCTATCGCCGCAGTTGTTCTGGTTCAAGGCGTGCCGTGAGAACCTGTGGGTCGTCATGGGGGTCGCGATGTGCGTCAACGTCGGGATGTGGTTTGAGCGCTTCGTGATCATCGTCACCACCCTGGCGCGGATGTTCCTGCCGGGTGACTGGAAGACCTACTCGGCGAGCTGGGTGGAGATCATGACGTTTGTCGGCACCATCGGGATGTTCCTGGCCTTGTTCCTGTTGTTCCTGCGCTTCCTGCCGTGCATCAACATCGCCGAGGTCAAGTGGACCAAGACCGAGAGCGACCCGCACTTCGACGACACGCTCGCCCACCCGGACGCCGGCGCCGCCGACATGCCGGCCTACCAGCACGAGCTGGCCAGCAGCCACGGCACCGCCGCCACCGCCAAGTAATTCCATTTCACGATTTCCATGAGCACCACCCGCAAACGTGTCTACGGCTTCCTCGCCGAGTTCGAAAGCGCCTCCGCGTTGTACAAGGCCGCCGAGAAGCTTCGCGACGCCGGGTTCCGGAAGTGGGACTGCTTTTCGCCCTATCCGATCCACGGGCTTGACGGAGCGATGGGCGTGAAGCGCTCGATCCTCCCGTATCTCGTGTTCTGCGGCGGGGCGATCGGCTTGGCGACCGGCTTCGCGCTGACCTACGGGACCCAGGTCGTCGATTACCCGACGGTGGTGCAGGCCAAGCCGACGAACATTTTCACCGTGCCGGCGTTTTTCCCGGTGATGTTCGAGCTGACGATCCTGTTCTCCGGGTTCACCGTGCTGTTTGGCCTGCTTGGCCTGATGCGGCTTCCGCGGCTCAACCACCCGTTGTTTGCCAGCAAGCAGTTCCACCGCGCTACCGATGACGCGTTCTTTGTCGCCATCGAGGCGCGCGACCCGAAGTTCTCGCCCGACGGGACCCGCTCGTTCCTTGAGTCCATCGGCGGGGCCAACATCGAACTCGTCGAGGAAGAGGACCACTAGGCCGCCACGCTCGCCCAAATTTTCCAGCCAACCAATCCATGCGCTACTTCTTTCTAGCCTACGCGATCATCGTGGTGATGGTCGTCGGATACCTCGGGGTTCCGGGTGCCCAGACCTCGCGGCGTCCGTTGGAGATTTTCCCTGACATGGACCGCCAGGACAAAGTCAAGGCGCAGGCGCATGAGGGGTTCTTCGCGGACAACCAGGGTGACCGGTTGCCGGTGGCGGGAACCGCGCCGCGCGGCTATAGCACCGCGGAAACCGTTGCGGTCGAAGGCGGGATGTCCGAGCCGGAGTTCAGCCCGGGCCGGACGAGCTACCACGCGACCGGGGCGATCGGTGAATTCTTTGGAACCGGGATGCCTGAGGAACTCGGGCTGACCGCCGAGAACGTCGGCGCGTTCCTGCGCCGCGGCCAAGAGCGCTACGCCGTTTCGTGCCTGCCCTGCCACGGTGCCAGCGGCGATGGCCAGGGGACGGTGGCGCAACTCGGGGTTCCCGGGGTGGCCAACCTGATGAACATGGTCAGCGCGACCTACCCGGACGGGCGGATGTTCGAGGTCATCACCCACGGCAAGGGGCTGATGGCGCCATACGGCTACAACATCGCGGTGGACGACCGCTGGGCAATCATCGCCTACATCCGCGCGCTCCAGACCGCGCGCCAGGCACCGTACGAGGAACTCAGCGCGGAAATCCGCACGCTCCTCGAATCCGCAGGCAAGTAACCCCCAGCCGGCAAGCAACTTTCGATCCACCAGGAAATGGCACACCATCCAGTCACCTCACACGACCTCCCGGTCAACGGCGATCACCTTGACGGCAGCAAGGTGTCGCGCATGAAGCTGATCTTCGCCGTCGTGGCGCTCATCGGCCTGGCCGCGAGCGCGTATGTTTTGTTCATCGGCCCTGAGGCCGGACGCGGGAAGTTCGCCTACTCGTGGGTGTTCGGGTTGTTTTACTTCATGACCCTGGCGATCGGCGGGTGCTTTTGGACGCTGTTGCACAACGCGGCCAACGCGAGCTGGGGGACGAGCGTGCGGCGCGTCTGGGAGAACATGGGTTCGGTGTTTCCGTGGCTCGGGTTGCTGGCCATCCCGCTGCTGATCCCCAGCGTTCAACATTACCTCTACGAGTGGATGAACATCCACCGCGCCGCTGGTGACGAGCCGCTCAAGGAATACCTCCACCACCACAACCACCTGCTCTACGCGAAGCATTGGTACCTCTCGATCGGGTTCTGGACCGGGCGGGTCATCCTCTACTTCGTTGGGCTTGGCGCGGTGATCTTCATTTTGCGGCGGCTCTCGACCGCCCAGGACACCGACCCGAACCCGGGGACCCGCCGGTTGTTCACCGCGCGGCGGCTCTCCGGGGTGGCGCTCATCATTTTCGCCCTGACGATCACCGGGGCCGGCTACGACATGCTCCTCGGGCTCGACTACACCTGGTTCTCGACGATGTGGGGCGTCTACATGTTTGCCGGGACCGCCTGGGCGTCGATGGCGCTGTGCATCATCCTGGTCAGCTGGCTGCGCTCGCTCGGTCACCTGCAAAAGGTGGTCACCGAGGAGCACTACCATGTGATGGGCAAGCTGCTGTTCGCCTTCACGGTGTTCTGGGCCTACATCGGGTTCTCCCAGTACTTCCTGATCTGGTACGCGAACATCACCGAGGAAACCCGCTACTTCCTGATCCGCAACACGGAAGGGTGGAGACTCGGGAACCACATCCTGCTCTTTGGCCACTTTGCGCTGCCGTTTGTGCTGCTCCTGCCCGCCTGGGTGAAGCGCACGCCGAAGTTCGTCGTCCCGATCTGCGTCTACGTCCTGGTGATGCACATCGTTGATATTTACATGGTGGTCATCCCGGAACGGGGGATCTCGCTGGGCAAGATCGAGCCGGGGATCTTCGGCGACATCGTCCCGAGCATCCCGAACGCATTCTGGTATGACATCCTCGCCTTCGTGACCGTCGGCGCGTTCTTCGGCTTTGTCCTGCTGCGCGCCCTGCAGCGCCACGCGCTCTTTGCCCACCGCGACCCGCGCATCCTGGAGTCGGCCAACATCAGCAACTAATTTTTCCATGGAATCCAACCGCGATCATCCGTTTGTCCGCTTTGCCGCCTTCTGGTGGGCCATCGGGCTGTTTGCCCTGTTTGCCGTGCTGCTGGCGGTTGTCTGGTTTTTCGTCCGCGAGACGCCTGAAAGCATCGAGGCGGCCCGCAATGCGGAGCGCCGCGCGACCCGCCAGAAAGTCGAGGACGCCCAGCAGGCGAACTTTGCCCGCAAGGTGATCGAGGCGGGGAAGACCGCCCAGGTCGCTCCCGAGGACATTTTTGAATTCGTCGGGCGCGAGTTGGTCGCCACCAAGCCGGCCGCCGTCGAGAAGCCCGAGCAGCGGGTCAAGCCGCTGGCCGACACCGGCGCGCCGCTGCCGGACGTTCCGGTCGTCGACCCTGCGACGCCGCTTGACCCGGCGGTGATGGAGGCCGGCAAGGTCGCCTACATGCTTTGCTCGGCGTGCCACGGTGCCGAGGGCAAAGGGATGCCCGGCTTGGCCCCGCCGTTGGCTGGCTCCGAGTGGGTGACCGGCCCGGTGAGCAACCCGATCCGGATCGTCCTGCGCGGCCTGCAAGGGCCGATCAAGGTGGCCGGCACCGAGTGGAATCTGGTCATGGCGCCGCTGGCATTCCAGACCGACGAGCAGATCGCCGCCGCTCTGACCTACATCCGCAACAGCTGGGGCAATCAAGCGCCGATGGTGACTCCGGAGCAGGTCGCCGCGTTGCGTGCCACGGAAGCCGGCAAGGCAATGCTCACCGCCGCCGATTTGCTCGATCCCCATGCCGCTCCTGCGGGTGCCCCAGCCGCGCCAGCCGCCCCAGCCGAGGCGCAACCGTAGAGTCCCGCCGAAACGAACTCCCTTTTCCGATGTCCGCCATTTCCCAAGACCTTTCTCAAGAAGACGTGCAGTTGCGCTCGGCGATCGACCGCTCGCTGCGCCATCCGGTGATGTTTTTCTTCACCAGCGGGGCGGCCTGGCTGGCGGTCTCGCTGCTGCTCGGGCTGCTGTCCTCGGTGAAAGTCCACAGCCCCGAGTTTCTCGGTGGGGTGTCGTTTTTGACCTACGGGCGGGTGTTTCCGGCCCACATGAGCGCGCTCGTCTACGGTTGGGCATGCCAGGCCGGGTTTGGGGCGCTTATCTGGTTGATGGCCCGGCTATCGCGCCAGGAATGTCGGCACGCCGGGACGATCCTTGCCGCCGGCCACTTGTGGAACCTCGCCGTCGCGGTGGGCGTCGTCTCGATCCTTGCTGGCCACGGGACGGGCAAGCCGTGGATGGATTTCCCCGCCTTTGTCTGGCCGGCGATGATCCTCAGCTACGCGGCGATCACCGTCTGGTCGATCATTCAGTTCCGCTGCCGTCCCGCCGGACACGTTTACATCTCCCAGTGGTTCCTGCTTGCTGCGGTGATCTGGTTCCCGTGGGTGTTTGTGACGGGCAACGTCGTCGTCCACTGGTTCAGCGGATCACCGCTGATGGCCACCGCGGTCAACGCATGGTATCGCTCGGCGCTGATCCTGTTGTTCTTCGTCCCGATCGGCGTGGCCTCAGCCTACTACCTCGCGCCCAAGGTCAGCGGCCGGCCGGTCTACAGCTACAGCCTGGGGATTCTCGGGTTCTGGGGCTTGGCGCTGGTTGGCCCGTGGGCGGGGATGCAGAAGCTGGCGGGTGCGCCGATTCCGACCTCGCTGGTGAGCATTGGCGCGGCGGCGCTGGTGTTGTTTGCCATTCCGGCGATCACCGTGGCGGTCAACATCTTGAAGACCGCCGGCAGCCGCAATGACATCGTTGCCCACAGCCCGTCGCTGCACTTCACCATCGCCGGCACCAGCGGTTTGCTGCTCCTCGGGGTTCTCGGGACGCTCTTCGCCCTCGATACTCCGCTGCGCTACACCCAGTTCAGCATCGCCGGCTACGGGTACGAAATGCTGGCCCTCTACGGGTTCTTCAGCATGTGCATGTTCGGGGCCATCTACTTCATCGTCCCGCGGTTGACCCGGCGCGAGTGGTTGTCGCGGCGGTTGATCCGGATGCACTTTTGGTTCTCGGTTTACGGGAGTGCGTTCATTGTTTTGTTTGCGATTGTCGGCGGGCTGTTCCAAGGGATCGGCCAGGAAGATTACCTCCAGCCGTGGCTTGACCCGGCCAGCCGCACCCACGGGTATGCGGTGGGGACCTCGCTGGCGTGGGGATTCGTCCTATTCTCCAACTTTTTCTTTGTCATCCACCTCGGGTTGATGTGGCTGCGGCTTGGCCGGCGCAGCGCCCACCCGACCTTGCTCCATAGCCATGACGCTGGCAGCCCGCACGGACCGGAAGGCGACATCGAGGAGGTCCTCGCCGGGCACGGGTCAGCCGCCCACCACGCTTGAGCCGCCGCCAATCCACCTTTACGCCGCACATTTTCCCCATGACCCTGAAGAAATTCCTCATCGGTACGATCGCCAGCTTCGGGCTTGCCTGGTTGTTGTTGGTGATCATCCCGTTCGTCCTGATGCGCAACCCGGAGCCGGTTGAGTTCCAGGAAGCCGCCGACGAGCAGACCGGCACGTTCGTGGCCAAGACCCACGGGCGCGTCGTCGATGGGCTCAATGTCTATCTGGCCAACGGGTGCGCCCAGTGCCACACCCAAGTGATTCGGCCGACCTACGCGGGGACCGAGCTGTGGCGGGCCGACTGGGCTGGGTTGGCGACCGATGAGGACCGCGGCGACACCCGGCGTGAGTCGAATGTTTTCGACTACCATGGTTTGGACTATGCGCCGATCGGCCAGACGCGGATTGGCCAGGACCTCAGCAACCTCGCGGTGCGGATGGACCAGCGGTTCCCGAAATCACCCGCCGCGGCCGAACAGTGGCTTTACAAGCACCTGTTCAACGCCCGCGACTTCCCCGAGCTCGGCTGGTCGGTCTGCCCGCCGATGCCGTTCATGTTCGACAAGAAACCGGTCAGCGGCCAAGGGCCCTCGAGCGAGGCGATCCAGATTGACGCCAAGGGGCGCCAGATCGTCCCGAACCAGGACGCCCGTGCGCTCATCAGCTACCTGATGTCGCTGCGGCACGACCACAAGGTCCCGGCAGCGATCAACTACAGCCCGCCGGCGCCAGCGGCCGCCCCGAAGCCGGCCGGCTCCTAGGCGCCCGAGTTTCCGACCCACCGAATTTTTCCACTCCGACCCGAAAGCATCCATGGCTGACCAAGCCCATACACCCGATCCTCAGCGGCCCGACCTTGACGAGTCGACCAATGTGACTGCGACCCATGCACGGGTCACGCTGGATGGCGCCGCCGCGGCACGTGAAAAGCGCCTCCGGGAAAACGGCCTCGAGCCAATCTCGCTGACCGTGCTGGTTGCCTGCGCGGTCGTCCTGCTCCTTGGCGGCGCGGTCCTCGGCAGCGGCGGCAGCCTGCTTTCCTACAGCGACACGGTGCGTCCCGGCTACCTGCGCGAGCCATCGCCCGACCAGGGTGCCGCGGCGTTGCCGCCGATCGCGGCGCTCGACGCCTACGTCCGCAAGGGCAACAAACTCTACTCGGTGAAGTGCGCCGGCTGCCATGGCGCCGACGGCCGCGGCGACGGCGTCGCCTACCCGCCGCTGGCTGGATCCGAGTGGGTCCTGGATCACACGGAACAAACGTCCATGATCATCCTCAACGGCGTCATGGGTGAGATCAGCGTCGCCGGAAAAACCTACAACGGCGCCATGCCCGCCCAGGGCGCAGGCATGTCACCGGAAGACCTCGCCAGCCTGATGACCTACATCCGCAACAGCTTCGGCAACGCCAGCGGCGACATCACCACCCCGGAGATGGCCAGCAAGGCGATGGACATCTCCAAAGCGCGCGCCAAGGCCGGCCAGCCGGTCACCGCCAGCGAGCTCACCGCGGACCACGCGAAGAATCTTGAAGGCGAGCCGATCGATCCGGCCGCCATGGTCGACCCTGTCACTTTGCAACCTGCAGCTAATTAGCACCTGATTTTCCCATGAGCGCCCACGCCCACGCCGACCACTCCCACGGTCACGCTGACCATTCCCACGATCATGACCATGGTCATGATCACCATGATCCGGGGTTCTGGCGGAAATACGTCTTCTCGACCGACCACAAGATGATCGGTCTGCAGTACGGAATCACCGCCGGGTTGTTCCTGTTGTTCGGGTTCTTCCTGATGATGGTGATGCGCTGGAGCATCGCCTACCCGTATGAGCCGCTCCCGGAATGGATGAGCTGGATGTTCACCGACACCTGGAAATCCCGCTGGCTCCAGGACGGCCGGGTCACTGGCGAGACGTACAACATGTTTGGCGCCATGCACGGGACGATCATGGTGTTCCTCGGGGTGGTGCCGCTGGGATTTGGTGCGTTTGGCAACTACGTCACGCCGCTGCAGATCGGTGCGCCGGACATGGCGTTCCCGAAACTCAACATGGCGAGCTACTGGGTCTACCTCGCTGGTGGCCTGGTCATGTGCGCGAGCTTCTTCATGGAGTCCGGCGCGGCGAAGTCCGGGTGGACGAACTACCCGCCGCTTTCCGCGTTTGCCGACGGGCAGATCGTCAACCAATGGCTCGCCGGCCAGACCCAGTGGCTTATCGGGTTGGTCCTGTTGATCACCTCGTCGCTGCTCGGCTCGGTCAACTTCCTGACGACGATCATCAACTTGCGCGCCCGCGGGATGACGTGGATGCGCTTGCCGTTTTTCGTCTGGGCGATGCTGGTCACCGGGTTCCTGTTGTTGCTGGCGTTCCCGCCGCTTGAGGCCGCGGGCCTGATGCAGCTGATGGACCGGGTCGCCGGGTCATCGTTCTTCCAGCCGAGCGGGCTGTACACCAGCAGCGAAGGGCTGGCGAACCTGTCGGGTGGTGGCAGTCCACTGCTGTTCCAGCATTTGTTCTGGTTCCTCGGGCACCCGGAAGTCTACGTCTTGTTGCTCCCGGCGCTTGCCTGCGTCGCGGAGATCATCCCGCCCAACACCCGGCGCCCGCTCTGGGGATACAAGTCGATGGTCTACGGCGTGCTGCTCCTCGGGTTCCTGAGCTTCCTCGTCTGGGCCCACCACATGTACCTCACCGGCATGGGCCCGATGGTCTCGACCTGGTTCCAGACGACCACGGTGCTGGTCTCGATCCCCTCGGTGATTCTGCTCACGGCGATGATCATCTCGCTGTGGGGCGGGTCGATCCGGTTCACGATGCCGATGATCTGGGCGTGCGCGTTCCTGCCGATGTTCGGGATCGGCGGCCTCACCGGTCTGCCGCTCGGGTTCAACCTCATCGACCTGCACCTGCACGACACCTATTACGTCATCGGCCACTTCCACTACGTGGTGGCGCCGGGGATCCTGTTCGGGCTGTTCGCCGGGGTTTACCACTGGTTCCCGAAAATCACCGGCCGTTACATGAACAACCTGCTTGGGCACCTCCACTTCTGGCCGTCGCTGTTGTGCATGAACGCGATTTTCTTCCCGATGCTCATCCAGGGGATGGCCGGGTTCCACCGCCGCTGGTACAACGGGGGGGACTCGTACATGCCGACTGAGGGGAGCGTCAACATCTTCGGCAATACCGTGGAGAAGTTCATCGAACTCAACATCCTGATGTCGGTTGCCGCGTGGCTCATGGCGCTGGCCCAGCTGCCGTTCCTGATCAACATGGTCTACAGCATCTGGCGCGGCCGCAAGGTCACCAGCGACAACCCGTGGGACGCGACCACCCTCGAGTGGGCGACGCCAACGCCTCCCGGCCACGGGAACTTCACCGTCGAGCCGGTCGTCTACCGCGGCCCGTATGAATACAGCCGCCCGGAAAGCACCAGCGACTTCACCCCGCAGTGGGAAGCACCCCACCGGGATGCGCCGGCCGCACCGCCAGCCGAACACAAAGCGGGGGTCTAACCGCCGCACCGCCGCCTGATCCTCACTCCAGTTCTGAATCCAAGATGGAAATTCCCTACATTTTTAACGCCCGCAAGGACACCGGGTTGATCAACTCGAAGATCGCGATCTGGCTGTTCCTTGCCTCGGAAGTGATGCTCTTCGGCGGGTTCTTTTCGGCCTACATTTTCCTGCGGATTTACGCCGACTACCCGTGGCCGGAGCGGACCCTGCCGGTGCTGCCGGGGTTGATCAACACCTTCGTCCTGATCGGCTCGTCGATCACCGTGGTGTTCGCGTGGCAATCGCTGAAGCTGCGCCAGTGGCGGAAGTTCCAGCTGTTCATGGGGATCACCGTGGCCTGCGCCGGGGTGTTCATGGTCCTCAAGGGGATCGAGTACTACACGAAGTTCCACCACCAGGCCGTTCGCCTCAGCGACTACACGGTCATTGAAGGCCACCTCGACAAGTTCAAGGAAGGGCCGCTCGAAGGCAAGGAGGAGAACCGGATCTTCTTCAAGGCCGACAAGGTGATGGTGAGCACCGTGCGCTTCCACCGCCCGTTCATCGAGGAAGTCATCACCGAGGCGAAAGCCGGCGGGTCGACGCTCAAGCTCGCCGAGGCGCTCACCATCAACACCGGAAAAGGCACCTCCCGGAGCGTGGCGGCAGGCACCGAGCTGACCATCGAGCTCCTCAAGGACCTCAAGGAAGTCCACACCGAGGCGCGCGCCAACAATTCCGACGTGCGCACCGAGGCGTCCCGCGCGTTATGGGACAAGGCGCATGCCGAAAACCCGGGCGTCCCGACCCGCAAGCTCGCCGCCAATGTGGCCGTCGATGATGCGGCGCTCGGCGATCAGCTGCTTACCGAGGTTGCCGCGGTGGCCTTCGTCGTCGATCCGCCGATGACCTTCAGCTTCCCGTCAACCCAGGTGCGTGCGAGCGCCGACACGTTGACGATGAAAGACAGCACCGCGCTCACCGGGGCGCTTGAGGAAAGCCCGATGAAGTTCCACTACGTCGACGCGCTCGATTTCCGCTGGGTCGCGATGAAGGCCCGCCAGCGTGGACTCGACCCGATGGCCGTCATCGAAAAAACCTGGATCCTCGAGAACTCCCCGGAGTTGCGCGAAGCATGGGAGTGGCACAAAGACCAGATCACCAAGCTCGATGCCCGGCTCCTCGAGGAATACGGGACCGATCCAAAGACCGGTGAGCCGAACCGCTTTGCCACCGACACCGAGCGCTACCGGATCGGCTGGCGCGGGTTCGCCGCGCGCGCCGAAAAGCTCGATCTCGGCAGCGAGAAGACCCGCATGTCCGAACAGTTCCTTGGCCCGGATTACCATGCGCGCGAGGAGGCCCATACCTTCCCCCACCTTGAGGTGCCGCGCGAGAGGATCTCGTTCGAAGCAAAGTTCTCCCCGAAGTGGAACACCTACTACGCGATCTACTTCACCATGACCGGCTTGCACGGTCTGCACGTCATCGGTGGCGCGCTGGTCCTCGGCTACTTCCTGTTCTTTGGGCGCAAGATGTACCTCACCAACCCGGAGTGGCTTGCCAACCGCGTCGAAGTCGGCGGCCTGTTCTGGCACTTCGTCGACCTCGTCTGGATCTTCCTCTTCCCGATCCTTTACCTCATGTAATCCCGCCGAGCGCGGATCCCACTTTCCCACTCCTATTTGATTCCGACCCATGGCTGACTCACCCGAAGCGATCAAAAAAGCAACCCGCATCTATCTGATGGTGGGCGCGATCCTATTCTGCGGCACGGTTCTGACCGTGCTGGTGGCCACCCTGCCGGCGCTCGACGTCGGCGGCCACGGGTTTGATGCCTACGACCTTGTCCTCGGGTTGGCGATTGCAACGGTCAAGGCGAGCCTTGTGGCGCTGGTGTTCATGCACCTCAACCACGAGCGGCGGATGATTTACCTGCTCTTCGGGCTCGGGCTGATTGGCGCGGTGTCGTTGTTTTTCCTGACCTGGATGGCCTTTGAGGACCCGATCATCTTTGACGGGTTTTACCGGGCTTTCGGTGGTGGTTAACCTGTGCTAATTTCTCCCATGTCAATTCGCGGCTTTCACTTGTTGTTCATCGTTCTGGCGAGCGTGTTTTGCGCGCTGGTGGCGGTGTGGGCGTTTGTCATTGGGGCCGATGAACTTGGGCTGGTCGTCCAGGTGATGGGCGGAATTTGCGCGGCGGCGGCCATCGGGCTGCCGTTCTACGGGGTCTATTTCTACCGCAAGACGAAAAAAATTATCATCTGATCATGAACTCGCTCATCCTGGCATGCTCAACCTGCGCCAACAGCTTCCGGGTCGCCGGCGGCGATGCAGCCGGTTGGTCGATCTTGTTTTTGCTCGGGATCACCCTGCCGCTGCTTGGCGGGGTGTGCTTCTGCATGTTCCGGATCATCCGCCGCGGCGAGCAGGCGCTCGACCCGGAGCTGCGCGACGAACCAGCCTATCAAACTTCTCCATCTTCCTAATCCTGCCCCACATGACTCCCTCGAAATTCTTTGGCACCCCGGAAAACTTCGCCGCGCATGGCGGGCAGGTCGATCACATGATGGATGTGGTCCTGTGGTTCATGCTGGTCTTGTTCATCGGTTGGACGTCGTTCCTGCTGTACACGATGTGGCGGTTCCAGCGGCGCCGGAACGCGGTCGTCAGCTATCACGGGGTGCGCAGCCATTTGCCGTCGCACCTCGAGATCGGGGTGGTGGTCGTTGAGGCGGTGCTGTTGCTCGGGTTTGCCTTTCCGCTGTGGGCGTCGCGGGCGGACGATTTTGACCGTGTCCAGGCGCAGGACCCGGTGCGGGTGCGGGTGATTGGTTCGCAGTTCCTGTGGACCTACCATTACCCGGGTGCTGACCAGAAGTTTGGCCGGATCGACCACGACCTGATGAATGGCGCCAACCCGCTCGGGATCGACCCCGAGGACCCGAACAGCGCCGATGACTTCATCGCCCCGATCCTGACCCTGGCCAAGGACCGCCCGGCGATCCTTCAGATCACAGCCAAGGACGTGATCCACAACTACGCGATCATCCCGATGCGGATTCAGCAGGATGCGATTCCGGGCACCGAGATCCCGATGTGGTTCACCCCGGTCAAGGAGCTCGAAACCTACGTCGTCTGCGCCCAGCTCTGCGGCGCGCGCCATGCCGAAATGGTTGGCTCGCTCGAAGTGATCTCGCAGGAGGCTTATGCCACGTGGGCGGCGGCGCAAAGCAAGGCGGCTCTGGACGCCAACACCGCGGCGCGCAAGACCGCCTCGCGCTAAAAGCGGCTGCGCCGCGGCTTTGGAGTGCGGTGGGAAGGGGTAATTCCCGCCACACCGCTTTGGCTCAACCTGAAACGCGGGAAGTCAGCGCGCGGGTTGCCGGGGTTGGGTTTGAGATGAATGGCCGGTGGCTGGGTTCCGCGGCAAGGCGGTTCAACGGCCTGCGCGTGCGCGTCCGGGATTGCGTTCGCGGTGAATGGCCAATGGGTGGTTTCCCCGACCTTCGACTTTCAACCTTCAGACTTGCGACTCAACCGCTCGGTGTCGCGCTCCGCTTGCCACCGCACTCCCAAAAGCGGCTGCGCCGCGGCGACTTTGGAGTGGCTGCGCCGCTTAATAGGGTTCTAGCCCAAAACGCGACATCCCGAAGCGGTGGCGCCTCGGGATGTCGTTGATGATAGCGCTAGGACGGTCTTAGCGGTCGCGCTTTCCGCGCCGGTCGCTTTGATCCTGCGGTTCTTGCGCTTGGTCCTGGGCGGCGCGGGCGGCATCCTGCTGCGCGCGGCGGTCCTCCTCCTGCTGCTCGCGTTGGGCACGGGCAGCCTCCTGGGCCTGGCGGGCGTTCTCCTGCTGTTGGCGCTGCATTTCCTGCTGTTCGCGCTGGGCACGGATCGCTTCCTGCTGCTCGCGTTGGGCGCGGATCGCTTCCTGCCGCTGGGCCGCTTCCTCGCGGGCAGCCCGCTGGGCGGCGGCGGCTTCCTGCTGTTGTTCGGCAGCGCGGCGGGCGGCCTCCTCGCGGGCAGCCGCTTGTTGTTCGCGCTGGGCGGCGGCTTCGCGGGCAGCCATCTGCTGCTCGCGCTGGGCCTCTTCACGGGCGGCTGCTTGCTGTTCGCGCTGGGCAGCGGCTTCACGAGCGGCGGCTTGTTGTTCGCGCTGGGCAGCGGCTTCACGAGCGGCGGCTTGTTGTTCGCGCTGGGCAGCGGCTTCACGAGCGGCGGCTTGTTGTTCGCGCTGGGCAGCGGCTTCACGGGCAGCCATCTGCTGGTCGCGCTGGGCCTCTTCGCGAGCGGCGGCTTGTTCACGCTCGGCAGCCGCGCGCTCAGCGGCTTGTTCGCGTTCGCGGAGTGCATCGCGGCGCGCGTCGGCTTCGCGGCGGAGTGCCTCGGAGTTGTCCGGTTCGGCTGGGCGGCCGCCGGGTTGCTTTGGCTCGCGTTCCGGTTCGGCGGCTTCCGGCTTGGTCGGGCGTCCGCTCGGCCTGGTGGCTTCCTCTTCGCGCTCCTTGACCCGCTCGCGGCGCTCCTCGGCCTCGCGGCGGAGTGCCTCGTTCTTGTCCGGTGCAGCCGGCGGGGTGACTTCGGCCGGGCGGCTTTCCGGTCGCGCGGGCGGATTTTCCGGCTCCGGGTTGGTCGGACGTCCACTCGGCCTGGTGGCTTCTTCTTCGCGCTCCTTGACCCGCTCGCGGCGCTCCTCGGCCTCGCGGCGGAGTGCCTCGTTCTTGTCCGGGGCGACTGGCGGGGTGACCTCGGCCGGCGGGTTGTTGACCGGCGGTTTTGGCGTCAGCTCGGGAGCGTCTGGCGCGGCTGGCTCAGTTGGGCGCTCGACCGGCTTGGCGCCTTCTTCACGCGCCTTGACCCGCTCACGCCGCTCCTCGACCTCGCGCTGCAATTCTGCAATCCGCTCGTCGTCACGTGTCGGCTTGCCCTTGTCTGGCTTGCCGCCTTGGTCCGGCATGTCGCCCTGGTCTGGCTTGTCGCCTTGGTCCGGCTTGTCGCCCTGGTCAGGCTTGCCGCCCTGGTCAGGCTTGCCGCCCTGGTCAGGCTTGCCGCCCTGGTCAGGCTTGCCGCCCTGGTCCGGCTTGTCGCCCTGGTCCGGCTTGTCGCCCTGGTCCGGCTTGCCGCCTTGGTCTGGCTTGTCGCTCTGGTCAGGCTTGCCGCCCTTGTCCGGCTTGTCGCCTTGGTCCGGCTTGTCGCCTTGGTCCGGCTTGTCGCCGGCCTCTGGCTTGGTGGCTTCGAGCTTTTCGCGGCGGTCGCGCAAGGCGACGGCAACTTCCTGTTGCTCCATGACGACCTTGCCGGCGCCGGCCTTGGTTGCCTCTTCGGCATTTTTCTCGCGCTTGCGCCGCTCATCCTTGAAGCGGGCGCGCTCTTTTTCATCAATGCCGCCCTCGGCACGGGCAACTTCGACATCCTCCCAGCGGTCGGCGACCCGGGTCGGCCGGACCCGTTCGTTCCAATCCGCCTTCACCGGCGGTGCGTAGAACGACAACTCCCGGTCGCGGAAGCGCGGGCCTTCGTCAAACTGGCGCCGGTCGCGGTGGAACCCGACGTTGTAGCGCTCGACATGGCGCCCGGTGCGCCGGAAAAACCAATCTGGGTCAGGACCCCCGCAATACACGTTGCGCGGCCGGACAATGATGTTGGTGATGTTGATGGTGATGTTGATGATTGTCAGGTTGCGCGCCGGCGGGAGGTAGTGGCGGCTGACCGGTCCATCGAAGTGGTTGACGGAGATGAACGTGTAGTATTCCGGAGCGATCCCGTAGCGGCGGTCGATGCCGTTGTCGTAGACGATGTTGTCATAATAGAGGGTCTCCGGGGGCAGTGGCGCCCAGCCGACGTATTCATCGCTGTTGCGCCATGAAACCCACGCGGGTGCCCATTCATCGCCAGGCACCCAGACCCACCCGTAGCGGCGGGTCAGCGCCCAGCGGCCGTAGTGGTAGGTCGCCCAGCCGAACGGCTCGTCCGACGCCCAGGTCCATCCTTGCTGCGATTGGACCCAGCGGCCGCGGGTGTACGGGCGCCAGTCCTGTTGGCGGGCGACCACCGGGCGATAGACATACCCGTAGTCGGGCGTCTCGACCCAGTCACCGTAGCCGTCGAGCTGCTCGTAGAATGTCCGGTAGTCACCGGTCGAGACCGGCACCCGGACCCGCTGGTCCTCGACCGGCAGGGCACGCAGCGGTGGCTGCGCCGGAACTCTGGGCGCAGGCTGCGCGGCTTGGGCGGCGTCGCGCTGGGCTTCAAGCGCCTCGCGCTCCTTGGCAAGCGCATCGCGGTCACGCTCAAGCGCCTCGCGGTCGGCGGCGACCTGTTCGGCCTCCATCTTGAGCTGGAGCTCGCGTTCGCGGGCTTCGAGTTCGGCGATCTCGCGCAGCAGCCTGGCTTCTTCGGAGGCGGCAGCGGCGGAATCGGCCAGCGGGGCCGTTACCGCTTGCCCCTTGTTGTCACAACTCGAAATGGCCAGCGCGGAGGCGGCAAATAGGGAAACAGGCAGGAGGTTTTTCATGAAGGCGGGATTGGTCTGGTCTAGTTCTCGCATAGTAAGACCCCTAAGGGTGCTACTCTTATTCAAAATCTTTTAAGCACCCTTGACCGCTCTCAGCAGCTGTGCGGCGGCAGGCTGATGCGCAGCCACTCCGCCTCCTCAAGCACCCGCACCGGTGCGGCGCCCCGAGGCATCAGCAGGATGCTCCCAGGTCCGTGGATCCGCCCAAGATTGTCTTCCACCTTGCCGGTGACGACAGCGAAAATCGCAAAATGCTCCGCGTCCGGCGCGCTCACCAAATTCCCCGCCGCGGCCGTCTCGCGCACCACCTCGAAGTGCCGGCAGGCAGCCAGCACGCTCCCGTTGGCGGCGGTCATCGCTGGCTCGTAGTCGGCAAAGTCGATGCACTCCAGCGACGCCTCGACGTGGAGCTCGCGCGGCCGTCCGTCCAACCCGGTCCGGTTCCAGTCGAACACCCGGTAGGTGGTGTCCGAGTTCTGTTGGATTTCAAAAATCACCAGCCCCGCGCCGATCGCATGCAGCCGCCCGGAGGGAATGAAGATCGACTCGCCGCGGCGCGGCTCGATGACGTGGACCAGCCCGGCGACCTCGCCACTGCGCACCGCGGCCTCGAAAGCCGCGCGGGTGATGCCGCGCTTCAGGCCGACGTAGAGTTTCGCCCCCGGATCGGCGTGGGCGATGAACCACATCTCGGTTTTCGGCTCGCCACCAAGCGCCTCGGCCAGCTGCTCCGGCGGGTGGACCTGGATCGACAGGTCGTCGCGCGCATCGAGAATCTTGATCAACAGTGGAAACCGCCCGGCCCCGGAGTACCCGGCGCCAAATACCTCCGCGCGACGCTCGCTCCACAGCGCCTCCAGCGACCACCCGGCCCATTCCCCGACCGCCACCACCGAGCACGCTTCCGGCCGGTCCACTAGCTCCCAGCTCTCGCCGTACGGAATGTTGGCCTCGGGCAGCTCGCGTCCATAGAGCGACTCCAGCGACCGCCCGCCCCAGACGCGCTCCATGTATTGCGGGACAAACAGAATCGGCGACACAGCCGCGAGCATTCCGGCGATTCAAAAATGGATCAATCGAAAAGCACCGGTTAGCCGCCAGTGTTAGTGGACTCCCGCGCGGGTCAGGCGCGGGGGGTGGGGGCCGCGGTGCGGCGGCCTGCCGGGGTGTTAGCCAGCGGGCCGACCAGCCGGTCGAAGATCGGGGAGGCCATCAGGGTGGTGATGACGGCCATGATGACCAGAATCGCGAACAATCCCGGGCTGATGATTCCGCGCTGGAGGCCGATGTTGATGATGATGAGCTCCATGAGCCCGCGGGCGTTCATCAGGGTGCCGATGCCGAGCGCCTCGCGGTTGGAGATGCCGGTCCAGCGGGCGGCCAGCCAGCAGGCGACGCCCTTGCCGAGGACTGCGGCGACGAGCACCGCGGCGCACATCCCCCAGAGGAACCATGAGTTGAGCAGCCCGATCTTGGTGTTGAGGCCCGAGTAGGTGAAAAACAACGGCAACAACAGCGCCACGGTGAGCGGTTGGATCCGCCCGATCAGGTCGCGCGTGACGATCCCGCGCGGCATCGCCGCGCCCATCACGAAGGCGCCGAACACCGCGTGCAGCCCGATCAGGTCGGTGAACCACGCCCCCAGCGCCAGGCACGCCAGCCCAACAACCAGCCCCGCCTCGGTTAGTTCCGCGTCCTTCACCAGCCAGCGCTGCGCCTTGCCGAGCAGTGGCCGGATGATCCCCAGGGTGAACGCCACATAACAGCCGCCCCCGACGATGTTGACCACCGCGTGGCTGATGTTCTGGTCAAAGCTGGCCAACACCACCGCTAACAGGCACCACGCGGTTGCGTCGTCGATCGCCCCGGCGCCCAGCGCCACGGTCCCCATCGTCGTCCCGCTGAGCCCTTTGAAGTGGATGATCCGCGCCAGCATCGGGAACGCGGTGATGCACATCGAGGCGCCAAGGAACAACGCCGCCTCTAACAGGCTCGTGCGTTCCGGAAACAACTCGGTGGTGTGGAAAAATATCCACGCCAGCCCGGCGCCGAGCACGAAGGGCGCGAGCATCCCGGCGGCCGAGACGGCGATCGATGCGCGCAGCCGCTCGCGCATGATGTCGCCGCGAAACTCCAGCCCGACGACAAACATGTAGAGCGCCAGCCCAAGCTGGGAGGCCGGAAACAGATAGCTCTGGGTGTCCCGGGTCGTCTGGCTAGCATCCCAGGGAAACAACCACTGCTGCGCGACGGGCGCGAGCAAGCCGAAGAGCGACGGCCCCAACATCACCCCGGCGATCATCTCTGCGACCACCTGCGGCTGGCCGAAGCGCTTGGCGACGACGCCAACGATCCGGCAGAAGACGAGGATGACGGCGATTTGCAGGAAGAATTGGACGGCGAGGTGCAGATTGTTCATCGCGCCGCTGGATATCCCCAATCTGGCAACAAAGCGCAAGCGCCGCGCGCAGGGCCGCCCGGCGGAACTAGCAGCCCGGCTGCGTTGTTGGGCGGTGGCCGCGCCGCTGCAGGACGAGCAGCCCGATGGTTGTTAGGATCAGCAGGAGGAACCGCGGGTGGGAAAAGGCTCACCGACTCTTGAACCACTTGCGGAAGTCGCCGCCGCGCCACTCCGGCAGCGTCCGCTGGCCAAGCCAGTCCTTGAGCGGCTTGATCGGCGCGACCTCGATCGGCAGGTGGTTCATCGCCTTGGACATCGTCATCGCGGTGCGCCACAGCGCCGGGGAGCTCGCCAGGGTGGCGAATGGCGCCATCGGCGGGGCGCCGGGGGAGGGGGCTTCCTCGCGCTTCGCCTTGTCGCGCAGCCGCAACAACAGGTCGGGGATCGGGATGTCCACGGGACAGACCTCGTTGCACGCCCCGCACAAGGTCGACGCCTTCGGCAGGTCGGCGAGCTCCGGGAACCGGTCGCCAAACAACAACGGTGATAGAACCGCGCCCACCGGCCCGCCGTAGGTCGAGCGGTACGCGTGGCCGCTGGCCTGGCGGTAGACCGGGCAGACGTTCTGGCAGGCGCCGCAGCGGATGCACCGGAGGATTTCCCGGCAGTTGGACGCGAGCACGTCGCTGCGTCCGTTGTCCATGAACACCACGTGCATGTGCCGCGGCCCGCTCGGCTGGTTCTCCGAGCGCGGGCCGTTGATGAACTGGGTGTAGACTGTTAGCTGCTGGCCGGTCGCCGAGCGGCCCAGCAGGTTGAGGAACACCGCGAAGTCGCGGTCGCGCGGGACGATCTTCTCGATTCCAACAAGCGCGATGTGGACGTCGGTCGGCGCCATTCCGAAGCGGGCGTTGCCCTCGTTGGTCACCAGGACGAGGCGGCCGGACTCGGCGGAGACGAAGTTCGCGCCGGTGATCCCCGCCTCGGCGGTGAAGAATTTTTCGCGCAGGAATGCCCGCGCGCGGCGGGTGATCGTCTGCGGGTCGTCGTTGTAGTCCGGCGCGATCCCGTCGCGCAGGAAAGTCGCCGCAATCTCCCGGCGGTTCTTGTGGATGATCGGCTTGACGATGTGCGACGGCTCGTCGCCGTCGAGCTGGACGATGAACTCGCCAAGGTCGCTCTCCAAACATTCGATCCCGTTCTCGATCAAAAACGGGTTCAGGTGGATCTCCTCCGCGGCCATCGACTTCGACTTCGTCAGCCGCCTGACCCCGTGGCCGCGCAAGATCTCCAGCACCGTGGCCCGCGCGTCGGCATCCGTCGCCGCAAAGTGGACCGTCGCCCCCCGGGCTGTTAGCGCGCGCTCCGCCTGCGTTAGATAGTCGCCGAGGTGGTCGAGCGTGTGGTCCTTGATCGCCCCGGCAAGCCGCCGCAGCGCGTCTGGGTCCACGTAGTCGCGCGCCAGCGCCTTGAACCGGTGCTCGGTCCCGGCCGCCGACCCGCCGCTGACCGACTGTTGTTTCTCATCGCTGATGAGCCGCGCGTAGGTGTCTATCAACTGGTGGCTCATGACCCGGTCACGGGGGGTTGCGATGCGTCGCGCAATAGCTGGATCGCATGCCGGTACGGGATCTGCCGCCCTTGCGCGGTCGCCAGCCCGCCAAGGTGCATCAGGCACGACATGTCCCCGCTTGTTAGGATGTCCGGGTTTAGCTCTAGCAGGTGGTCGAGCTTCAGGCTGCCCATCCGTCCGGAGATGTGCGGGAAGGTGACCGCGAAGGTGCCACCGAACCCGCAGCACTGCTCGGCCTGGCCGAACGGGACGAGCGTGAGGTTGCCAACCGATGCCAACAACCTGGCGGTCGCCTCGCCCGACCCGGTCCCGCGCGAATGACACGAGCGGTGGAACGCGACCCGCGTCGGGGCCGCCAGGCTCCCGTGCCAGGTGCTGACCCCGAGGCCGTTGACGATGAAGTCCATGACCTCCCAGGTCCGCTGCGCCAGCGAGCTGACCGCCGGGTCCGGGCAGTCCTCGAACTGGAGCGGGTGGCCGTGGAAATGCATCGCCGCGCACGACCCGCTCGGGACGATCACCGGCAGGTCGCCGGCGAACACCCGCGCGCTGTGGCAGGCGACCTTGCGCGAGGCCTTCCAGTCCCCGCTGTTGAACGCCGGTTGGCCACAGCACGTCTGGTCCTCCGGAAACACCACCTCGACCCCCAGACTTTCTAACACCTCAACGGTCGCCCGGGCGACGTCGTCGAAGAACGCGTCGCACAGGCAGGTGGCCATGAGCATGACCTTGCGGGCGACCGGGCGGGCGGGAGTGATGGTGGCCATGGCGGGAGTGGCGGGATCAACCGCCGAAGGGCTCACCGAGGAGGGCTTCGCCGCCCGTGGAGCGCAGCCGGAACGTCTTGGTGGCCAGGTTGTGGCTTGCCTTGATCGAGCGCACGGTGCGGCTCTTGACGCGCATCAGCACCGAATGGGTCCGGGCGACGTGGCCGTTGACCCTAACACCGCGGAGCAGCGGGCTTTCAGAAATCCCCGTCGCGCAGAAGATGATCCGGTCGCCCTTGGCGAGGTCGCGCGAGAGGTACACCCGGTCTAGCAGGTGTTCGTAGCCCTCGGCGATCAGGAGCCGCCGCTCGACCGCGTCGGCCGGCCAGATCTTCGCCTGGAGGCCGCCGCCGAGGCAGCGCAGGCCGGCGGCGGCGAGGACCCCCTCGGGCGACCCGCCGATGCCGACATAGAGGTCGACATCGCTGTCGGGAAGCGCCGGGGCGATCGCCGCGGCAATGTCGCCATCGGCGATCATCCGCAGCTTCGCCCCAACCCGGCGGACCGCCTCGACGAAGCGCGCGTTGCGCGGCCGGTCGAGGACCATCACGACGATGTCGCGGACGTCCTTCTGGAGGATTGAGGCGGTGATCCGGATGACCTCCTCGGTGGGCGCCTCGACGCTGATAGGCAATGTTGGATCGGCGATGAACGCCTGGCGGACTTTTTCCGGATAGGAAAGCTTCTCCAGGTAGAACGCCGGAATGTCCTCCAGCGCGTTGGTCACCCCGTCGGCCGGCATTGCCGCGGCGATGCAGGAAACCGAGTTGGACATCCCTTTCGAGACGTTGGTCGTCCCGTCGACCGGATCGAGCGCAATGTGGAACACCGGCGAGCCTTCGGCCCAGCTGCCGACCTTCTCGCCCTTGAACAGCCCGGGCGCCTCGTCCTTGATCCCTTCGCCGATGACCACCTCACCGCGCATGTCCATCAGGTCGAACATCCCGCGGATCGCGTCGCAGGCGTCCGCGTCGGCCGATTCCTTCTTCCCGCGGCCCATCCACCGGTGCGCGTACAGCGCCGCGGCTTCCGTCGCGCGCAGAAAATCCATTTCCAGGGTCCTCTCGGAGTCTTGTTGCATTTGTTAGTTCGTCTGGGGGGTTGGTTGAGATGCTTGGCTGGTGCGCTCCAACAGGCTTGCGAAGCGCGGATACGCGGCGCTCCAGTCATGGTGAGCGTGGGGGTGATAGACGCGGAAGTCGAAGGATTCTTCGATCAGCCGGCGCCCGGCGGCAATGTCGGGGAGCGCGCCGGTGGCGACCATCTGGGTGATCAGGTTGCCGCACGAGGTCGCCTCGACCGGCCCGGCGACCACCTCGATCCCGAGCGCGTCGGCCGTCGCCTGGACCAGCTCGGTGTTCTGGATCCCGCCGCCGCCAACATGGAGCCGGGTGAAACGCCGCCCGCTGACCCGGCAAAAGTTCTGATAGACGTGGCGGTATTTCATCGCCAGCGAGTCGGTGGCGACGCGGAGGATTTCGCCGTGGGTGGCCGGGACGCGCTGGCCGGTTTGTTGGCAGAACGCGCGGATTTTTTCCGGCATGTCGCCCGGGGTGGCGAAGACCGGGTCGTCCGGGTCGATGAAGGCGGTGAACGCCTCGGCCTGGAGGGCGAGGGCGGCAAGCTCGGCGAACGAGCGTCCCTCCCCGTGGTGGTCCCAATGGCGGCGGCACTCCTGGATGAGCCACAGGCCGGCGATGTTCTTGAGCAGCCGGGTGGTGCCGGCCACCCCGAGCTCGTTGCAGAACCCGACCGCGGCGGCCTCCGCGGTGGTGATCGGCGTGGCGATCTCCACCCCCATGATCGACCACGTCCCCGACGAAAGCCACAGGTTGTCCTCCGCCGTTAGGGGGATCCCCGCCACCGCCGCGGCGGTGTCGTGGGCCGCGCTGACGACCACCGGGATCGCCGCGCCGACCGCCGCGGCGGCACTTCCGCTCAGCGGCCCCAGCAGCGTCCCGGAGGCAACCACCGGCGCGAAGATCCGCCGCGGCAGGCCGAGTGCGTCAATCACCTCCCATGCCCAGTCGCCGCTGCGCGGGTTGAACAACTGCGAGGTCGATGCCACGCTGCGCTCGACCGCCAGCTTCCCGGTTAGCCAGAAACCTAACAGGTCGGGGATGAACAACAGGTGCGCCGCCCGCTCAAGCTGCCCGCCACCCGCCAACGACTCGGCTAACAGGTGAACCGAGCTGTTGTAGAAATTCGGCTGCACCCCGGTGAGCGCGTAGACGCGTTCCGGGGCGATCCGCCGGGCCATCTCCGCGGCCATCCCGGCGTGGCGCGGGTCGCGGTACTGGTGCGGCAAACCCAACAACCGGTGGTCCGCGCCGAGCAGCGCGAAGTCGCACCCCCAGGTGTCGATGCCGATGCTGGCGATTTCGGCGCCGAACCGGGCGTGGGCGAGGCGCAGGCCGTCGATGAGGTCGCTGAGCAGCCCGGTGATATTCCAGAAGCTGCCGCCGGGGAGCTCCAGGCCGCGGTTGGCGAACCGGTGGATTTCCTCGAGCTCGAGCGTCTTGAGGTCGGTGCGCCCGGCGATGACCCGGCCCGAGCTGGCGCCG
Organism: Akkermansiaceae bacterium; assembly: GCA_044373465.1. Taxonomy (GTDB): domain Bacteria; phylum Verrucomicrobiota; class Verrucomicrobiia; order Verrucomicrobiales; family Akkermansiaceae; genus JBILQA01. Next base: position 28,761 of record JBILQE010000028.1, read on the forward strand.
AGGTCGACCGCGAGAAACGTCTGCGTCGTCCGGGTCGCCATCAGGGTGCCTGGATGACGAGCGGAACCCGCCCGTGGAGCTGTTGGATGACTGGCTGCGGGGTCTGCGCGTCGGTAACCAGCGCGCTGACCCGCCCGACGTCGCCAAAGAAAAAGTTGGAGCGGACCCCGAACTTCGTGTGGTCGACTAACAGGACCCGCTGCTCCGCGTGGGCTAACAGCGCGCGCTTGAGCTGGGCGTGGTCCTCGCGGGCCTCGCTGAGGCCGCGCTCGGGGTCGACGCCCTTGCAGGAGAAGAACGCGCGGTCGATGCGCAGCGCGGCGATGCTTTCCAGCGTCTGGATGCCGACCATCGATCCGCTGGCCGGGTCGAACCGGCCGCCGAGGACGATGAGCTCGATTTCCGCCCAGCTCGAGAGCAGGTTGGCGACGACCAGCGAGTAGGTGACCACCTTGAGCCCGCGGCGCTGGGCGGGCAGCAGCCGGGCAAGTTGGAGCGCGCTCGACGAGGCGTCGATGAGCAGCGTCTCGCCATCCTTGACGAGCGCCAGCGCCGCGCCCGCAATTGCCCGCTTCTCGTCAAGAAAGTGCCGCTCGCGCTCGTCGCGGTGGATCTCGCGCTTGCCGAAGTCCGGTGAGCGCGCACCCCCGTGGACCCGCACCAGGCTCCCGGACTCGTCGAGCCGGTCGAGGTCGCGCCGGATCGTCTCCTCGGCGACCTTGAATTCGGCGGCCAGGTCGGTGGTCCGGACCGTCCCGCGCTCCTCGACGCGGCGCAGAATCTCAAGGTGGCGTTTGGCGGCTAACATGGGCGGCGGGGCGGGTGGTGGTTTGGGATAATGTGGGAATCGGCTTGAATCAGCCGCCTTGCGGGCGTAAATCGGGCATCCACTCTTGAACCTAATCGTTGGATGAGCAAACCGAATTTCTGTTACGTAGACTACCTTTGGGACGATGCCAAGGCTGAGGGACTCGATCCGGTCGAGCGGTTGGTCTACCGATCCAACATTCTGGGCGCCGACCAGCGTATCACTAACACCGGGGGTGGCAACACCTCAGCGAAGCTCCCGGAGCGCGACCCGCTCACCGGCGAGCAGGTCGAGGTGCTGTGGGTGAAGGGGTCGGGCGGCGACCTGAGGACCGCCAAACGGGAGAACTTCGCGTCGCTCTATCAGGAAAAGCTGTTAGGGCTGCAGGGCCTCTGGGAGCGGGCGGCGCAGAAGGGGGTGAAGAGCCCGCTGGAGGACGAGATGGTGGCCAACTACAGCCACACGACGTTCAACCTCAACCCGCGGCCGTCGTCGATCGACACCCCGCTGCACAGCTTTGTGCCGGCCCGGCATGTTGACCACACCCACCCGAACGCGGCGATTGCGATTGCGGCGAGCCGCGACTCGCGCGAGCTAACAGAGAAAATCTTTGGCGGGGAGGTCGGCTGGGTCGGCTGGCAGCGTCCCGGGTTTGACCTTGGGCTGGTGATGCAGGCGGAGTGCCGGAACCACCCGGAGTACAAGGGGCTCATCATGGGCCAGCACGGGCTGATCAACTGGGCTGACGACGACAAGGAGTGCTACGAGCTGTCGCTGCGGCTCATCGACCAGGCCGCCAGCTACATCGAGGCCCACGACAAGGGCGAGCTAACATTCGGCGGGGCGCGCTGCCAGCCGCTGGCCGAGGCGGAGCGGACCGCCCTGTTAGTCCGGTTGCTCCCGTGGTTGCGCGGGCAGGTCAGCGGCGAGCGGCGGTGCATTGCCACGGTGCAGCACGACGCGAAGGTGCTGCGGTTTGTCAACTCGGTCGACGCGCCGCGGCTTGCGGAGCTTGGGACGAGCTGCCCGGACCACTTTTTGCGGACCAAGATCAAGCCGCTGTATGTCGCGTGGGACCCGCAGGCGGAGGACGAGGCGGCGCTGCGGCAGATGCTAACAGCCGGGTTGGCCGCCTACCGGGCCGACTACGCGAGTTATTATAATGCGTGCAAGCGTCCGGACTCGCCGGCGATGCGCGACGCGAATCCAACAGTGATCCTGATCCCCGGAGTGGGGATGGTGGCGTTCGGCAAGAACAAGAGCGAGAGCCGGGTGACGGCGGAGTTTTACAGCTGCGCGGTCGAGGTGATGCGCGGTGCGGAAGCGATCAGCGAGTACATCGCGCTGCCGCAGCAGGAGGCGTTCGACATCGAGTACTGGGCGCTGGAAGAGGCGAAGCTGCAACGGATGCCGAAGGAAAAGGAGCTTGAGCGCAACGTCGTCGTCGTCGTCGGTGCCGGCAGCGGGATCGGCAAGGCGGTGGCCAACCGAGTGGCGCGCGAGGGCGCCCATGTCGTCTGCGCCGACCTTTCGCTGGAGGCCGCCGAGGCGACCGCCGCGGAGCTAACCGGCCGATATGGCCACGGGATCGGGGTGGCGGGCAGCGGGGTTTCCGGCTGCGGGCCGGCGCTCGGGGTGGCGGTCAACGTGACTAACCGCGAGAGCATCCGCGCGATGTTTGAAACTGTTATCCTCGCCTACGGCGGCATCGACCAGGTCATCATCACCGCCGGGATCTTCGTCGCCCCGGACACCGATGGGAACATCCCCGACGCCAAGTGGGCACTAACCTTTGACGTCAACGTCACCGGACCGTTCCTCATCGCCGACGAATCCCGCTGGATCTGGAAGGAACAAGGGCTCAAGGGCGCCATCGTCATCACCACCAGCGTCAACGCCGCCGTCGCCAAAAAAGGCAGCCTCGCCTACGACGCCTCCAAGGCCGCCGCCAACCACCTCGTCCGCGAACTCGCCATCGAGCTCGCCCCGCTCGTCCGGGTCAACGGCCTGGCCCCGGCCACCGTCGTCAAGGGCAGCGCGATGTTCCCCCGCGAACGCGTCATCGCCTCGCTCGCCAAATACCACCTCCCGTACGCCGAGACCGAGGACACCGAGACGCTCCGCGACCGCCTCGCCGACTTCTATGCCCAACGGACACTAACAAAGGTGCCGGTCACCCCCGAGGACCAGGCGGAGGCCGCCTATCTGTTGGCCTCCTCCTCGCTCGCCAAGACCACCGGCCAGATCCTCAGCGTCGACGGCGGCCTCCACGAGGCGTTCCTGCGTTGAGCGAGGGAGGGATCGACCCCGACACCGACACCGATCCACTACCCCCGGGGAGTTGACCGGGCGTGAGATAGGCATCATGCTGCGAATATGCGCACCACCATCAACATCAGCGAGGGCATCCTGCATGAGTTGCGCGAACTGGCCCGCCAGCGCCAGCGCCCGTTCCGCGAGATCATCGAGGAGACCTTGCAGCGCGGGCTGGGGGTTCCGGCGGACTCGCCGCAGCCAGTCACTCTGAAAACCTTTCCGATCGGCATCAAGCCCGCCTACCAGGGGACGAGCATGAACGTGTTGTATGACCAGCTCGAGACGGAGGATTCCTTGGAAACGCGCAAGGCTTGATTGTTCCTGATGCCAACGTGCTCATCTACGCCCACGATGAGACATCTCGGTATCATCATAACGCGCGCAAGTGGTGGGAATCGGCCCTTGGAGGGACCGAGCCGGTCGGGCTGCCATGGGTGGTGGTGCTTGCGTTCGTCCGCCTGATGACCCATCCGCAGGTTTGTGAAAATCCCCTCGCTGTTGCGCAGGTGCGCGAGCTTGTTGGCGACTGGCTCGCTCAGCCGCACGTGCGTCTCATCCATGTGTCGGACCTGGCGGTGGCGCGATTTTTCGACTTGCTCGAGGAAGCGGGCGGTGGCGGCAACTTGAGCACCGATGCGCTCATCGCCCTGCATGCGATGGAGCATTCGGCCACGGTTTTCAGCAACGACCGCGACTTCGACCGGTCCGCGGGTGTCCGGCGGGTCAATCCGCTAAGGTGACGGCGAGCGCCGACGATTCTCCCGATGTCACTTGCGCTAAGGAATCCTTTGGGGTGGAATCCGGGCCGATATGGAACCCACCTCATCCATCATTGCCGGGATTGATTTCTCCGCGGCCTCCCCGGCAGTCATCCGCCATGCGGTCCACGCCGCTAACCAGGGAGGCCATCAAGTGACCGTCGCGCATGTCTTGGACAGCGGCAGCCTTGCCCACCGGGCGGCCAGCGGCGGGGTCAACCCGAAGTTCGAGCTTCTCGAAATCCAAGCTCGCCACCGGCTCGAGGCGCTCGTGGCAAGCGAAGCGCCCGGCGCCGGCGTGGCCATCGAGGTCCGCATCGGCCGGCCGGCCGACGAGCTCCAGCGGCTCATCGAGGAACGCCACGCCCGGTTGCTGGTCATCGCGGCGAACGACTTAACAAAAAAGCGGCTAGGCTCGGTTGCGGCGCGCTGCGTGCGCGCGGCGCCGTGCGATGTGCTGGTGCTGAGGGATTGGCAGGAAGGGGACTTTGCCAAGGTGGTGGTCTGCACGGATTTTTCCGGGGTCTCCGGGCGGGTGCTCGAGCGCGGGATCGCGCTGGCGCGGGAGAACCGTGCGGAGCTTGAGGTTGTCCATGTCATGTACCCGCCTGCGAAGGACATCTGGGGCGAGGTGCTCGACCACGCGGCCGACTCGCCGGAGAGCTACGAGGCGGAGTGCCATGCCAAGGTGGAGCGTGAAATGGAGCGGTTCCTTGGCGGCTATCAGCCGGAGCTTGCGCAGATCCGCTTCAAGCCGGTGGTCTTGGAATCGGCGTTTTCCGGGCTTGCGCTCACCAACTACATTCAGGAATCGAATGCCGACCTGGTCGTCATGGGCACCCGCGGGCAGTCGAAGCTGGCGAGCCATTTCATCGGGACCAATGCGGAGCGCCTGATGCAAGATGCGGCCGTCTCGGTGTTCGCGGTGCGCGTGTAAGCCACTTCCCACTTCCCACTTCCCGCTTCCCGCTTCCCGCTTCCCGCTTCCCGCTTCCCGCTTCCCGCTTCCCGCTTCCCGCTTCCCGCTTCCCACTTCCCGCTTCCCACTTCCCACTTCCCACTTCCCACTTCCCACTTCTCACTTCCCACTTCTCACTTCTCACTTTCCAGCATCTGGCTGCGCTGCTGGGCGCGCAACGCGCTGAAGGCGTAGAGGGCGATCGCAGCCCAGATGAGCGCGAAGGACGCGAGCCGCAGCGGCGGCATCGCCTCGGCATAGACGAGCCAGCCGATGAACAACTGGCAGGTTGGGCCGATGAACTGGAGGATCCCGACGGTGGTCAGGCGCAGGTTGCGCGCGCCGTTGGCGAAGCAGAGCAGCGGGATGACGGTGACGATCCCGGTGGTGGCCAGCAGCGGGAGGTGCGCGGCGGTCGCCTGGGTGGTTGCGGCGCTGGTGCCGAGCCAGAGGAACAGCCCGGCGACCGGGGCGAGGATCAGGGTTTCGAGAAACAGCCCGGAAAGCGCCCCGAGGGGCGCGCGCTTGCGGACCAACCCGTAGAAGGCAAACGTGATCGCCAGCGAGATCGCCAGCCACGGGACCCCCTTGACCGCCGGAAACTGGAGCGCCACCCCGGCAAGCGCCAGCGCGATCGCCGCCTTCTGCGCCCGCGTGTGCCGCTCGCGGAAGAAGAAATACCCGAGCACCATCGACAGGAACGGGTTGAGGTAATAGCCGAGCGCCCCCTCGATGATCCGCTCGTTGAGGGTCGACCAGACATACAGCAACCAGTTCGCCGCCAACAACACCCCGGACAACAAGTGCCACGCCGCCAGCCGCGGCTCGCGCAGCGCCGCCATGATCTCCGGCACCCGCCCGCGCAGGCACACGATCGGCACCAGCACCAGCAACGACCACAACGTCCGGTGGGCAATCAACGTGCTCGCCGGCGCAAACCCAAACCACGCCTTCCAATACAGCGGCAAAATCCCCCAAATCGAAAACGCGATCCCCGCGGACAATACTCCTCTCCCTGCGGGCGTCATCCGCCCCACCATGGCCACTCACCCGCCCCGGGGGAAGCCTCAATCCGGTAACGCAATGTGTCCCCGCCGCGCCCGCGCCTGAACCGCGCGCAGCCCGGTAGGGCGATGCGTCCGGTAGGGCGATGCGTCCCCGCAGCGCCCGCGAATGGCCCGCGAATGGCCCGCGCGCAGCCCTTGCCCGAACCGGACAACCAGCCCAGGGCAACGCCCTGGGACGGTAGGGCGATGCGTCCCCGCAGCGCCCAGCGAATGAACCGCTCATGAACCGCCCACAGCCCGTGCCCGAACCGGGCAACGCATACCAGCCCAGGCAACGCCCTGATGCTCTCAACAAAGCCACGAAGTGGGAATCGGGTTCCCATCATTCTCCCGAAACATCCAAGCAAATATCCTGTTGAGGTGACGAGATGGTGACGGACGATTTGGCGGACGATTTGGCGTCGAGATCTTGCCGAACCAGCCTCCTTGACGGAATTCCTAAATCGTCGTACCCACTATGAATCCGATAGATCCAAGATGATGGACTTTATTCCTGACACGCGGCAGTTATCCGAAATTTTTTCACAAGCGATAGCTCCCACCTTCTTCCTGGGTACAATTGCCGGGTTTCTTTCGCTCATGGCTTCAAGGTTATCGGCTGTTATGCAGCGCGTACAAGCCATCAACGCAATAGCTGAGGACGACCCGGCGCGAGCGCACCTCAAAGATGATCTTGAGCGGTTGAGGCGCCGCGCTCACTTCTTGAACAGCGGCATCCTTTCAGCTTTATACAGCGGTCTTTGTGCAACGGTGCTTCTAGGTATCTTGTTTATAGCGGCATTACTCGAATTCAAACACGCTTATGGTGCGTCACTGTTATTCGTGGTTGCCACGATCTTCCTCGGAATTGCGCTGCTTCGCTTTGCGCAAGAGGCGCGTATTAGTCTCAGTGAAGCTGATGAGCATCTCTAGCCCTCCGGCGAAATACACAATGCAAAGTGAACATCAAACAAGTCGCTCAAGGCGTTCGCATTCGCCTCAACCATCAAAACTCAACAATCGGTAATCATCAAATCCCCGCCGCCGCGCTCGGCACCCACCCGGATAGACCCGCCACGCTCCTTAACGCCCCAACGGGGGCGCCGCATACCAGCCCGGGGCAACGCCCCGGGATTGGGGGGCCCCGATCGTCGCGTTCTGAAGGAACGCCGCATATCGCGGTTGAGCTCCGATTGTTGATTGTTGAGGTAAAAAAACAGCCGCTCCTCTTCCCCTCAACCATCAATACTCAACTCACCCAAACATCTGCCCCTGGCACCCAAACATCCGCCGTTGGCGCCCAAACATTTGCCGCTCGCGCCCAAGCATCCGCCGCTGGCGCACAAGCATCCGCCGGTGGCGCCCAAGCATCTGCCGCTGGCGCACAAGCATCTGCCGCTGGCGCACAAGCATCCGCCGGTGGCGCCCAAGCATCTGCCGGTGGCGCCCAAGCATCTGCCGCTGGCGCACAAGCATCTGCCGCTGGCGCACAAGCATCCGCCGCTGGCGCACAAGCATCCGCCGCTGGCGCACAAACATTTGCCGCTGGCGCTCAAGCATCCGCCGCTCGCGCCCAAGCATCCGCCCCTATCACTCAAACATCCGCCGCTGGCGCACATCGGCAATCATCAATCGATCCCCCCGCCGCCGCGCTCCCCGCTCCGGACCTTCGACTTTCGACCTTCAGACTTTCGACTCCCTCCCTCTTCACCTCAACAATCGGCAATCATCAATCGATCCCCGCCGTCCGGCCTCCAACTCAGCGCGCAGCCGGAAATTCTCAAACCACTCCAGCACCAACAAAAACCCCGCCGCTAAACCGCCCCTTCAAGCCGCTAAACCGCCCCTTCAAGCCGCTAAACCGCCCCTTCAAGCCGCTAAACCGCCCCTTCAGGTCGCTAAACCGCCTCTTCAAGTCGTTAAACCGCCCCTTCAGGTCGCTAAACCGCCTCTTCGGGTCGCTAAACCGCCCCTTCAAGTCGTTAAACCGCCCCTTCAAGTCGCTAAACCGCCCCTTCAAGTCGCTAAACCGCCCCTTCAAGTCGCTAAACCGCCTCTTCGGGTCGCTAAACCGCCTCTTCAAGTCGCTAAGCCATAACTTTGGGTCGCCAGCACATCCAAAGTCGAATCGGCCCCGCTTCATCGGACCGGTCCCCACTTCGCACTTTCCACTTCGCACTCTCCACTTCGCACTCTCCACTTCGCACTCTCCACTTCGCACTTTCCACTTCGCACTGGCTTCATCAGTCCGGGCAACTTCGCACTTTTTGCGTCCCCACCAGATTGATGATCGCTCAGGCCACCAAGCCGTCGAGCGGACTGAGCACCCCAAGGCCATTGGCTCCGACGGCCACATGCAGATAGATCTCCGTCGTCGCGATGTTCTCGTGCCCCAGCAGGTCCTGGATGGTCCGCAGGTCGGTGCCGGCCTCCAGCAGATGGGTCGCAAAGCTGTGGCGCAGGGCATGGCTGGTGACCCGCTTGTGGATCCCGACCGCGGCCGCCGCGCGCTTGATCGCGTCGTTGTATCCCTTGCCATGGAAATGATGGCGGCGGAGGACGCCGGCGGGCGGGGAATCGGGGGTCGGCGAATCGGGGGTCGGCGAATCGGGGCGCGGGGAATCGACGAGCGGGAGTCGGTGGGCGCGAGATCGGGACTCGCGAGCGCCTGTCGCGGCCGCGCCCAGCGTCGCCGGGTCGATCGCCGTCTGGCGCGCGGGAAACAACCAGAACCACTCGAAACTTTCCGCCGCGCGACGGAACTTCCGCGCCAGCGCCCCGGGCAAATACACCCCGGCCAGCCCATCATCCCGGTCGCCGCGCCAAACCGCGCGCGCTGCCTCGATCTGGCCCGCCACCGCGCCGAGCAGGCTCTTCGGCAGGACCGTCACCCGGTCCTTGTCGCCCTTGCCAAGCCGCACCGTCAAGGTGCCCCGCGCCAGATCGACATCCTTGATCCGCAACCGCAGCAACTCGGTGAGCCGCAGACCCGCACCATACTGCAACCGCGCCGCGAGCCCGTAACGGCGGTCGAGCGATTGGCCAGCGCTTGCCGCCTCGTCGAGCTTC
>JBILQE010000107.1:0-2898 GCA_044373465.1 Akkermansiaceae bacterium
CGTCATGCTCAACGTAGATGCGGACCAAAAGCGCCCGCTCGACCAGTTCCGGCTTCTCGCGAATATCAAACATCCCTCACCCCAATGAACACCGGTGCCCGCCAATTGCACACCGAAATCTGCTCAGTGCCCCCCACGCCGGGCGGCCGCGCCGGGCAACCACCCGCGCCGGGTGCAAAAAATTGCGCGGCATAGCAGAGTCCATGCGAGGCGCCCGGGGGTGTGGATGTGCCAGCATCCCGCTCCAAGATGCATCCGCTTTCGCCACTCCCCCAACGGTTACCGGAAGTCTATCAATGGCTGATAGCCTCGCACCCGGCACTCGACGAGCTGCCGCGGATGGCACCGGCGACGCTGGCCATCGAGGACTTCGGGCCGCGCCGCGGACCGCTCGCCGGCGCCCTGCGCCGCCACCTCAGCGAATACGACTGCGAAGACCACCAGTGGCTGGCGCTCGACGCCGCGTTGTTGGCGGTGATGCGCGAGGACCTCGCATGCCTGCGGCTGCTCGGCCAGTCGGCGACGAGCGCGGGGGCGATGCCGCCGCTGGAGCTGCTAGTGGCGCGGCGCGGCCGCGTGATCCTTGAAGGACCGGGGATCCTTGAGGCAACCGCAATGGAGGAGAACACCTTCCGGGTCGCCCTGTGTCCGGAGTGCGCGGCTGCACCGGCGCGCCACTTCCACCTGGCCGCCGACCCGAACCGGTTCGAGGCCGCCTGCCTCACCGCGGTCATCGGCGACGCGTTTGCCGAGTGGATGAACTCGCGCAACCAACCATCCGGGCGCCGATCCCAGAATCCGCGGAGTCTTCGCTAACCGATGCGCGGCAGCCCACCCGGGTTTCTGCTTCCCTCAGCTCCATGAACGTCCTCGCGCTAACAATCCTGGTGAGCACCTGCCTCGCGGGGATCTTCGTCGTCTGCTTTGCCGCCGAGTGCCGCCGCCGCAGCCGCTCGAGCCTCGAGCGCGACTCGCTCCTGCCGCTCAACGACGAGCCCGCCCCGCTTCCCGCCCCGCTTCCCGCCCCGCTTCCCGCCACCGCCGCCACCGACCGCCGCTAACCGATTTTTCCTAACTGCCATGGCCACCACCACCATCACCTACGACGACCGCACGGTCCGCCGCTTCCTCACCGCCTCGGTCATCTGGGGCCTCGTCGGCATGCTTGTCGGCGTGCTTGTCGCCACCCAGCTGTCGTGGTGGCAAATGAACGGGGCATTCCTTGAGAAGATCTCCTTCGGGTTGTTCAAGGGTGACGGGATCTCGTTTCTAACATTCGGGCGGCTCCGGCCGCTGCACACCAACGCGGTGATCTTCGCGTTTGTCGGCAACATGATGTTCGCCGGGGTCTATTACTCGACGCAGCGGTTGTGCAAGACGCGGACCGCCTCGGACCTGCTGTCCAACATCCACTTCTGGGGCTGGCAGGCGATCATCGTCAGCGCCGCGGTGACGCTCCCCGCCGGGCTCACCCGCGGCAAGGAGTACGCCGAGCTGATCTGGCCGATCAACATCGCCGTGGCGCTCATCTGGGTCGTCTTCGCGGTGAACTTCTTCTGGACCCTGGCGAAGCGCAACGAGCGCAGCTTGTATGTCTCGCTGTGGTTCTACATCGCGACGATCGTCACCGTGGCGATGCTTTACATCGTCAACCACCTGTCGATTCCCACCTCGTGGGTCCACTCCTATCCGATCTTCGGCGGCGTCCAGGACGGGCTGGTGCAGTGGTGGTACGGGCACAACGCGGTGGCGTTCTTCCTAACAACGCCGATTCTCGGGATCATGTATTACTTCGTGCCGAAGGCGGCGGAGCGGCCGGTGTATTCCTATCGGCTTTCGATCATCCACTTTTGGGCGCTGGTGTTCATTTACATTTGGGCCGGTCCGCACCACTTGCTCAACACCTCGCTGCCGCACTGGCTGCAGACGCTGGGGATGTTGTTTTCGCTGATGCTCTGGGCGCCGTCGTGGGCCGGGATGCTCAACGGGCTGCTGACGCTGCGCGGCGCCTGGGACAAGCTGCGCACCGAGCCGGTGCTGAAGTTTTTCGCCGCGGCGGTGACCTTTTACGGGATGGCGACCTTCGAGGGGCCGCTGCTATCGATCCGGGCGGTCAACGCGCTTTCCCACTACACCGACTGGACCGTCGGCCACGTCCACTCCGGGGCGCTCGGCTGGAACGGGTTCATGGCCGCGGGGATGTTCTACTGGCTCGCCCCGCGCCTCTGGAACACCAAGCTCTGGTCGCGCTCGATGGCCAACATGCACTTCTGGATCGGCCTCGTCGGCATCCTCATCTACGTCGCCGCCATGTGGGTCGCCGGCATCATGCAGGGGCTCATGCTCAGCGAGACCAATCCGGACGGCGCCACCCTCAAGTATGAGTTCGTCGACACCCTCACCGCCATCCAGATCCCGTACATCCTCCGCTCGCTTGGCGGCGGGCTCTATCTGGTTGGCTTCGCCCTGTGCGCGATCAACCTGTGGATGACCGCGCGCAGCGGCAACACCGCGGCGGCGACCGCGGAGGTGACCCTGCTGGAGCGCTCGAAGAAGGAGCGGATGACCCTGCGCGAGGCGTTCCGCAGCGACCCGGTAACCTATTTCCTGCTAGGCCTGGCGTTCACCCTGCTGTGGTTCTTCCTGCCGCCGCACGCGGACAAGGCGGCCTTTCTGGTGACGCTGTTGCTAGTCGCCAAGGGGGTGAGCGTGTTCCGGGCCAACAAGCAGGGCTGGTCGCACTACTTCGACCGGTTGTTGGAAAACCACCTGCCGTTCACGGTGCTGATCTTCGTGGCGGCGGCGATTGGCGGGATCGTCCAGATCATCCCGTCGCTGGTGGTCAACCGGGCGGCCAACGTCGAGGACCGGCTGCAGGTCGTCTACACGCCGCTGGAG
>JBILQE010000029.1:0-36452 GCA_044373465.1 Akkermansiaceae bacterium
GATTATTTCGGCTGGTGCTGGTTCGGGGTGACCGGCGACGGGAGCATGATCCGGTCGGTCCAGGCGATCCCCAAGGCGGAGAGGATGAACACCCCGTGGATGATCGTCTGCCACATCACCCCTTCGGCGGTGACCGGGCTGGTGGCAGCCAGGGCGGTGGCGGGTGGCTGGGCCATCCCCAGGCTGCCGGCGGCGATGAAGGTTTTGAGCAGGTGGACCGAGCTGATGCCGATGATGGCCATCGCCAGCTTCACCTTCAGGACTGAGGCGTTCACATGGCTCAACCATTCCGGCTGGTCCGGGTGGTTGTGCAACCGCAGGCGCGAAACGAACGTCTCGTAGCCGCCGACGATGACCATCATGAGCAGATTGGAAATCATGACCACGTCGATCAACCCGAGGACGATGAGCATCATCGCTTGTTCGGTGAGGCTGGTCGCCTCCGAGATCAGGTGCCACAGCTCTTTGAGGAACAGCACCACGTAGACCCCTTGGGCAACAATCAGGCCGAGGTAGAGCGGGAGCTGCAGCCAGCGGGAGCTAAAGATGAGGGTGGCCAGCGGGCCAAGGCGGCGCGGGGTGGGCGGAAGGGGTTCGGGCATCATCGGACGAGTTTGGGCAGGTGATTGCTGCTCAATCGCGGCCGACCTTGTCAACGAATCTCGATCCAGTCCGCCCAGTTTCCAGCCGTGCAGGGTCACGCCTGGCGGGCATGCTCAGTGAGAGCGGCGGTGATGAGCCTCCGGCCCTTGCCGGCCTCGAGGTGGAACGCGCCGCAGGCAAGGAGGATCCCAAAGCCGAACATGCCCGCCGGAACCAGCGCCTGGAACCACTCGCCAGTCTGGAACCCGTTGACCACAAGGAACAGGAAGAACATGCCAGCAAGCGACAGCCAGATGGCCATGAAGATGAGCACCAAAAGGTGGGGCATCATCCGGAGGTGGACCAAGGTCCCCTGCGGCGTGGCGACAAAGGTGCCGCTGATGACCGGAAGAAACGAGTTGCGATAGTGGATGATCCGCGTCGCGGAGAACCCGCCCGGGTCGATCGTCCCTTGCATCGGCTTATGGTCGCGTCCCCAGCGCAGCCATTTCGATGGCTCGATCGACGCGTGGAGGCGCTCGGTGAGTGTCGCGGCATCCACCGGGACTTCGAGCGACCAACGCTGGTACGGGAGAAACTTCATTTGCTTGGCTCAAGGACCCGCACTTTCAAGTTGCGGAACCAGACCGGGTCGCCGTGGTCCTGCAGGCACAGGTGGCCGGAGGCGGCCGTCCCGAAGTCGTCCCACTTGGCGAACTTCGACTTGGCGACCTTCTCCTTCCAGTCGGCCGAGCCGATCTCGTACTCGACGTATTTTTTGCCGTTCATCCAGTGCTCGCACTTGTAGGTCCCGGCCGGAGTTTTCTGGCACTTGAGGACGAGGTGGTTCCACTCGCCGACCGGCTTGGTGGCATCCATCTCGGCGGCGTAGAGCTGGTACATCCAGCCGGCCTTCTGCGGGTCCTTGCCGTCCTGGTTGTCCTGGATCTGGACCTCCGGGCCGCTGTGGTATGGCGGCTTCTTCGTCTCAACGACCTTGAACATGACGCCGGAGTTCCCGCCCCGGGACGAGCGCCAAGCGGGTTTGCCCAGCGCTTGCTCGCTCCGAGACCGGAACATGAATTTGGATTGAACCCGGGTGAGTAGACGCCAAACTGCCGGGCCCAATGCCTGAGATTGCCAAAAGCCGCAGCATCCGCCTGGCCATCGCCTTGGTGATCGTCATCGCGGCGCTGGTCGTGGCGACCTACTTGGTCTTGGTGTGGATGCCAACGCGGCTGGCGCGCGACACCAAGGAGGTGGCAATCGAGGGAGTTCGCGAGTTGGGCGAGTTTGGCCGCAGGCTTGCTGAGGATGTCGACAAGGTCGTGAATTTTCGCCCGAAGGTGACCACTGGCGGCGTCACGGTGGTCGAGGCGAGCCGCGAGATTGCCGAGTTGTCGACCATCGAGAAGACCTTCGAGCACACCTACACGTATGAGAGCACGTGGCTTGGGAGCACCAAGCGGATCAAGATCACCGGCACGTTCGTCGCCAAGGCCGGGTATGACCTGACCAAGCCGTTTGCCATCGATGTGTCGGCCGACCGGATGACGATCCGCGCGACCTTGCCGCCCGCCCAGCTCAACTCGCTTGAGCAGACGAGCGTCACCGCGATGGACGACCAGCACGGATGGTGGAATAAAATTTCCCCCGAAGAGCGCACCGCGGCCGTCAACGCCTTGCTGCGCGATGCGAAAAAATCCATCCAGACGACCCGCCTGCTTGAGGAGGCCGATGCGGCGCTGCTCAACCAGGTTGAGAAGGCGGTGCGCAAATCCGCCCCGGAGCAATCAAGGATCATCCGCGAGCCGCTCGGGTGACCCGGTCTCCAGCATCGAGGTCTGGAGTGACGGCGTGCTGCTCGGCGACCCGCTCATGGGTGGCTTCTCTCTTAGTGGCAACCAAGTCGACCTCAGCGTCATTCCGGAGCCGACCAGCGCCTTGTTCGGCTTGCTCATCGCTGCCGGCCTGCTGCGCCGCCGCCGCTCGGCCTAAGCAAGCCAAGTTCGGCGGCTGCTCAGGTGAGCAGTCGAACCGCCTTGGCGACCGAGTCGGCCAGGGCGGCAACGTCGGCGTGGGTGTTGTAGACGGCGAACGAGGCGCGGGTCGTCCCGGTGATCCCGAAGCGCGCCATGAGCGGTTGGCAGCAATGATGGCCGGTGCGCACCGCGACGCCCATCTGGTCCATCAGCGTGCCGAGGTCGTAGTGGTGAACACCTTCAACCATGAACGAGAGCGCGCCGATCCGGTTGGCTGGGCCGAACAGCCGAATCCCGGGAATGTCCGCCAGCGCGGCGGCCGCGGTCTCGATGAGCGCCTGCTCGTGGGCGTGGATGGCATCCAGGCCAAGCGTGCCGAGAAACTCCAGCGCGGCGCCCAGCGCGATGGCCCCCTCGATGTTGGGCGTTCCAGCCTCGTACTTGAATGGCAGATCGTTGTAGGTCGTCCGCGCAAAGGTGACCTCCTTGATCATCTCGCCACCGCCGCGCCACGGCGGGAGCACCTCCAACAACTCGCGCCGCCCGTAGAGTGCGCCGATCCCGGTGGGCGCATACGCCTTGTGGCCGGAAAAACAGAAGAAATCGACGTCCAGCGCGGCCACGTCGACCGCCAGGTGCGGGACCGACTGGGCGCCGTCGACGAGGACCAGCGCACCCGCGGCGTGGGCCGCGGCGATGATCTCGCGGACCGGGTTGGGGGTCCCGAAGGCGTTGGAGATCTGGGTGACGGCGACGAGGCGGGTCCTCTCGCTGAGGAGCCGGTGAAACGCGTCGAGGTCGAGCGTCCCGTCGTCGAGCACCGGGATGACCTCGAGCCGGGCGCCGGTGCGCTCGCAAAGCATTTGCCACGGGACGATGTTCGAGTGGTGCTCGAGCCCGGAGACGACGATCGAGTCGCCTTGGGCGATCCGTCCGGAAAGTGCCAGAATGTTGGCCACCAGATTGATCCCGTCGGTGCACCCGGAGGTGAAGATCACCGACGCGGAGTCCGGCGCGTTGAGGTGGCGCGCAACCACCTCCCGCGCCGCCTCGAACGCCGCCGTCGCCGCCCGCGCGAGCGCGTGGGTTCCGCGGTGGATGTTGCTGTTGAGGTGCTCGTAGTAGTCGCGGCTGGCATTCAACACAGCCCGCGGCTTCTGCGAGGTGGCTGCATTGTCCAGATACACCAGCGGCTTCCCGTTGACCATTTGGTCAAGGATCGGGAATTCCGCGCGCAGGGTCTCCGGGTTGAATGTCATCACCGGGAAGGGAACCCCACAGGGGGTGGATTGCACGCGAAAAAGTCGCCCATATGGCCTACCCCAGCCCGCTGCATCGGGGTCGGGGAGGATCTCAGGTTGCAGCGCGTGTTAGTTCGCCAGGTTGGCGGCTTGCTTGGCGAAATCGACGGTGGCGAGCAGACCGCGCAGGGTGCTGCTGGGAATGATCATCGTTTCGACGCGGCCGGAGCGGGCGATGACGAGCCCCACGACATGGCCGTCCAGGTCGGTCACTGGCCCGCCGCACTGGTTGGCATCGAGTGGCAAGTCGGTCTGGATGACGTTGTCAAAGTTGCTGCGGCGCTTGCTGACGGTGCTGCCCATGGAGTCCATCTCGCTGGCGCGCGGGTTGGCTTGGTGCTGGGCATTGGCCCCAAGATCGCCAAGAACCACTTCCTTCTCAATGAGTTCCTCGCCGCGCTGGAGTTTCAGGACGAGCGTGTCGCCGGCCTTGCGGTCGGACACCAGCTTGGTGAACTCGAAGACCGAGGCGGGCTTCTTGGTGTCGACTTCCAGAACCCTGTCGTCGACTTGCACGCCGGCCTTTTTGGCGGCCCCGCCGGGGACCAGCGCCTGGATTTTGAGCCCTTTGTCATCGTTGGCGAGCTGCACGCCGAGGAATCCGCGGCCCTTGAGTTGCTGGCTGCGGGCGGCCACGCTGACGACCCCGATGGCGATCGGATCATTGCCCGCGGGCGCAACCGCGGTGATGTAGGTGCCAATCGCCGGCGATTCCTTTTCCGACCACGCGACGACCGGCAGCCCCTTGGCGTTGACCTTGACGAGTGCCAGATCGTGCTCGTCCCACGTTTGGGCGATCACGGCGCTGATCCACTTGCCCTTGACCATGCACTGGAGTTTCTTGGCGTTCTTGATTTCGCTCGCCTTGGTCAGCAGCCAGCCGTCGGCGTTGATGGCCGTGGCTAAGCAGCGTATAACCTTGGCCTTGTTGCCGTCGCGCAGCGGAAATGTGGCCTTGGCCGCCTCCAGGCTGCCGGGACGATGAGCGTCGAGCATCCCGGCGAACTGGTCGTTGAGCTTCCCTTGGATTTCCGGATCCATCGCGGTGAGGAAGCCGCCAAGTTCGGCAAGCCCCTCGTAATAGAATGTATTGTTCTCGTCGGCGTTCTGTTCCTCCATCATCTGGAGCAACGCGCGCGGCTTGGCGTCCTTGATTTTCGCTTCGGCAATGCCGTGTTTGACAAGCAATTCACCCAGGACGCGGGTCACTCCGTCGAGGTTGAGTTCAAGCACAAGCTCGTCGCCCACCCGCTTTTCGAGCTTGGCGAACTCTTCGCGGAGGGCGTCGGCGAGGTCGATCTTCTCCCGCGGTTTCTTCTCGGGCTGCGGCTCGGTCGCCTCGGCGTCGGCGGGTGAGTTCGCCTGTTCCATCCGTTCGACCAGCTCGGCCTCGGAGATCAACGTCAGCGACGCCTTCGCCGTGGCCGCGTCGCGGACGTAGTCGATCTCCACCGTGGCGCCCGGTTTCGCTTCGCTGAGCTTTTCGCGGAGCTCCCCGGTATTTTCCACCTTGGCTCCGGCGATGGCGACAATCCGGTCGCCAGGCTTCAGGCCTGCGCCGGCCGCCGGGGAGTTCGGGCGCACCTCGACGAGCGCCACGCCGTCCTGCGACTCCGGGTCTAGGACCGCGCCGAGCACCGCGCGATTCGGGTCCCCGGCACTCTCGCCGGTGAGCCGGCCCCAGCGCTTGCCGGCCAGCAACTTGTCCCAGTCGTTCTTGGCCGCGTTGACCGGAGCGTCGCGGTTGAACGATAGGTCGATGGAAATCGACGAGTGGATGCCGACAATTTTGCCATCCAGGTCGAACAACGGGCCGCCCGAGTCGCCACCAACCAAGGTGCAGTCGCTGACCAAAAACCCGCCCTGGTCCTTCATGTTGATCCGCCCGATGCGCACCGGCGGGGTGCGGCGCAGGTCAAACCCGCCCGGGTGACCCATCGCGACGACGTCGCTGGTCTCCTCAAGTTTGTCCGAGTCACCGAGTTCAACAAATGGATAGGTCCCGGGGGTCTCGATCTTGGCCAGGCTGATGTCCCGGTCGTAGTTCTCTCCGAGCACCTTGCATTTGACGGTGTGGCCGTCGGGAAAGATCACGGTCATTGTTTCATTGCCCTTGGTCACGTGGGCCGCGGTGAGAATCAGCCCGTCGGCGGAAACGATCGTTCCAGAGCCGGCGCCAGGCACCGCATCGCCCATCAGCGAGACCACCGCCGGCATGTTCCGCGCCACCATCGCCTTCACCTGCGCCTCCTGCGCCTTCATTTCCGCCACCGTCGCCGCCCGGGCCGGTGCCAGCGCCATGGCGAGAAGCAGAACAAGTGCACCGAAATGCCGGGTGATTTTCATAAAGCTCTTCCTGAAGAGTAAGGGCCGCCGTGCAAGCACTAATTTCCCGGTGGTAGTGGTAGGAACCACGCGCACCTCTGGGTAGCGAACTTTGTGAAAAGTTCGGCGGGGTGAACGACCTGCCGCCAGAACGCCCGGATGCTCAGAGGACTTCCCGCCTGTCCCAGCCGAAGCTCTCACGAGCTTCGCTACAGAACGACCGGACGCGCAGAGGACTTCCCGCCTGCCCCAGCCGAAGCTCTCACGAGCTTCGCTGCAGAACGCCCGGATGCGCAGAGAACTTCCCGCCTGCCCCACCTACTTCGCGGGCACCTTGTGGATGGTGTTGTAGATGGTGCCGATGGCTTCTTTGCCATCGGCGGTTTCCAAGTCGTAGCCGATTTTCATTTGCATGGCCGGCTTGAGGGTTGGGATGTCGAGCATCACCGACTTGCCGTCGGGAAGCAGGCGCGCGGCGGCGACTTCCACCTTGTCGTGGACCGGTTCAGACCCCTTGGATTCCTTTTCGAGGGCGATTTTCTCGCGCTCGGCATCCGGCTTATCGATCGAGAACTCGCCGGACCCGTATTGTTTGCAGTAAATATACTTCCAGCGCTCGATCGAGTAGCTCGCGGGGTCCTCGGCGAGCTCCTTGTCGAGGGCGACGTCGAACCCGAGGCGGATCCCGCCGGGGACGACTTCGAGTTTGTTGGGGATGAGGATCGGCTGGTTGTTGAAGCGGATCCGGTGGAACGCGCAGTCGGTGGAGGCGTTCGTCTGCCAGCCGCGGAACCCAAGGAGGTAGGCGCTGCCGTCCGGATGGAACCTCGCCCGCTGGGCTGATGACTTGAGGTTCAGCGGGATGCGGACCACGCCGCCCTGCATTTGGCCGCCGCCGAGGTCCTGCTTGAGCACCCGGTAAAGGCTCGACTGGCCGTAGGAAAGGTGGACGAGCTCGCCGGCCTGGAGGCCGAACGCGGCGTTGCCCGGCACCCAGACCTGGCCGCCGCCGGAGTTGTCGACGCTCATCGGCAAGTAGCAGAGCGGTTCCCGAATCGGGCCTTTGACGCCCTGGCGGGTATCCTCCACGCCTAGGAACACCGGCTCCGCGCCCGGTTGGAAGTAGTTCACCTTGCAGGCCGGCACCCAGGTCCCTTCGTTTTCGCCGGTGGTGATCTCGCCATTCGGCCCTACGCCGATCCCGCCCGGGGCGCGCAGGCCGGTGGCGACGACGTCGAACTTTTTCCCGTCCTTCGAGATGCGGGCGACGACCCCGTTGTGCGGGACGACCTCGCTGAACCCACGGCCGCCGGACTTCACCGGAGCGCCCTTGGCGAAGTAGAAGTTCCCGGCCTTGTCGGTCTGCAGGTCGAAGGCGAACTCGTGGAACGAGTTGGTGATGATGACATCGCGGTTGAACACCCGGTAGGCGTCGGCTTCGCCATCCTTGTTGAGGTCGTGCAGGGTGAGCAGCTGGTCGCGGCCGTTGACGTGGATGACGTCGTCGACGATTTTCAACCCGAGCGGCTCAAACAAGCCGGTGGCAAACCGGTTCCATGTCAGCTTCGCCCAATCGCCCTTCAGGCCGGAAACGATCCAAACGTCGCCTTCCCAGGTGCTCAGCGCCGCCCGGTCACCGTCAGCAAAGAAGTCGAACGCGCCAAAGCGGACGCCGGCGTGATACGGGTTGCCGCCCTGGCTTGGCGGCAGGGTCACGGTGTCGACCAGCCACGGGTCGCTGCCGGTGGCCAGCTCGCCCTTGGTTTCGAAGCGTTCCGGATACAGCCCGACTCCCGGCTTGGCCAGCTCCGCGAGCAGGCCGGCCGCCGGCCAGGTGGTGACTGCTTTGGCGAAGGCATCCGGCTTGTCCGCGCTGACGAGGATCTTCACCGCGGTCACCTTTGCCGCAGGGAACTTTGCAATCAGGTTCTCGCCATCCACACTCAACATTGCGCCCGCTGCCCCGGTCAGGGCGATGGCGGTCGGGCGGTCACCCTTGGCGGTGGCGCTCCGGGCATCCGCCGCAAGCTCCCAACCTTCAGGGGATGACGCGACTTGCAGGAGAAGTTCGCGGTTGTTGCCGGAAATATTCACGGTGCGCGCAAGCGCCTCGACTCCCTGGCTGTGCTCAAGCCTGACGGTCTCCAGAACTCCCGCGCCATGAACGTTGTAGTCCAAAACCACGACACTCCCATGGCGATGATGGCCGTTGAAGGCGATGTGCGGGTAATGGCCGTGGCCCTTGAGCGGGCGGGTGTCGGCGAACTTCCCGTCGGCGCTCGCCCAGCCCGGCCCCGAGGCCGTGGCAAATAGGAACGACTCCTTGTTGTTCACCTCGTTCTGTTTGCCGTGCTTGGCCGCCCACGGGGTGTTTTGCAGGTTTAGCCCTTTGGCGGTGGCGGTCACCAGCTTGCCGGCCTCGGTGTCGAACAGGACCACGAAATCGGGATCCGGCGATGGCCGCAACACCACGCCTTTGAGCGCGTCGGAGCGGTATTTCCCCTGATAATAATCGCCGAAGGTTTGGTAGAACGCCGGACCCATGTCCATCTTGTCGTACCATGGCGTGTCCTTCACGCTCAGCCTCGCGTGGTAGCTGGCCAGCAACCCGCGCGAGTAACCGGCCGCGGCGAACACCTCGGTGAAACTCGCGTCATCCGGCCACTCGGCCACCGACAGGTTCCGGTAGCGGGTCGCCGACCGGTCGTCGTGGTTCTGCAGGCCAATGAAGCCGGCGACCTCGCCGCGGCCCGCTTGCGCGCGGAACAGGTTGATGAGTTCGCCGTTGAGCACCACCGCGATCCACGGGCCGACGGCGGTAATCTCCAGATCGTTCCACTCCTTGTCCGGGCGCAGCGGAAGGTGGCTTGGCCCCTGAATGTCATAGATCGACCCGGTCCCGGTCTTGTTCGCCTCGGTGCCGGAAACCTGAATTTCATAGCCGTTCTTGATGGCCACGCCAGGATCGTTGCCGGGGTCCGGGAAGCGGATGAAAATCCCGGAATTCCACGCCGGATCGTCCCAGCTGAACTGCAGCTTGAGCGTGAAGTTCCGGTATTGCTTCGCCGGGTTCCAGAACAAGCCCATCCCGCCCGCGGGCACCGCCACTCCCTCGCTCACCGTGAACTTCCCGGGACCCGCCTGCTTCCATCCCGAGGAATCCGCGAGCAGCGAGTTGCCGGCCGGAGCCGCGGTCAGAACGGTGATGCTGCAGCATAGCAGCCCAAGCACAGGTCGCAGAAAATTCATAAGCGATTCGTTACTACTTTAGGCAGGATGCCATGGAAATCGGATCTTTACGACCTGCCTTGGCCCTGTCGATCAGGAACCTGATGGATTTGGGCAGCAGCCGATTCACCGCGGTT
Organism: Akkermansiaceae bacterium; assembly: GCA_044373465.1. Classification (GTDB taxonomy): domain Bacteria; phylum Verrucomicrobiota; class Verrucomicrobiia; order Verrucomicrobiales; family Akkermansiaceae; genus JBILQA01. The sequence continues at coordinate 9,556 of JBILQE010000029.1, forward strand.
GCCGATCCGGGCGAGCCGGGGTAAGAACCACGGGATGTGGGACGCAATGCTTGACTGGGGCGGCTGGGGCGGGATCGGCGTCGGCCTGGCATGGGTCATCACCGGCTGCCTGCTCGTCGCCGGGCTCATCGGCTGCATCATCCCGGTGCTGCCCGGCCATTTGATCCTGATCTTGGCGGCCTTCGCCCACTGGTTGATGCTTCGTGAGACCTCCGGCGTCGAGTGGTGGACATTCGCGGTGCTCATCGTCATGGCCGCCATCTCCCAGACGCTCGAGTTCGTCAGCGGTGCCGCGGGCGCCCGCTGGTTTGGCGGCAGCCGCTGGGGTGCCGCCGGGGCGCTCATCGGCGGGATCGTCGGAATGTTCTTCTTCCCCTTCGGGCTGCTGCTCGGGCCGCTCATCGGCGCGTTCCTGTTCGAGTTCGGGTTCGCACGCAAGAAGTTGCGCCCCTCCACGGTCTCCGGCGTCGGCTCGGTGGCCGGCACCCTCGGCGGGATGATCATCAAGGTCGCCCTCGGCGTGCTCATGGTCGGCTATTTCCTCGTCGACGTAATCTGGATCTGACGAATGCCCAGGATCGGCTGATCGTTCTCCTTGGCGGTTGCGCTGCGGGATTTCTGGGCGAGGGTGAAGGGTCTATTGCCCTCTCAACCCGCCGCCCCTCCGATTTTGATGAATGTTCTCCTGATTTCAGCCAGCATCGGAGTCGCCGTGGTCGCCGCCGGGTGTGGTCGAGTCGTCGAACCCGATCCGCTTGGGTTTGGTGGCACCTCGGTGCTGGAGGGTTATGAACCGTCGCGGGCGAGCGAGTCAGCAGCAGGGCCGGCGCATGGCGGGTTCTGGCGCGGCGACGAGGTGAGCGGGTCGCCGAAGGTGCGCATCAGCCTTTCCGAGCAACGGGCGTACTTCTACAAGGGCAGCGAGCTCGTTGGGCTTTCGCCGGTGGCCAGCGGCCGCGAAGGCTACCGGACGCCCGCCGGGGCATTCCGGATCGCCCAGAAAGTGCGCGATCACCGCTCCAACCTCTACGGGAACTTTGTCGATGCGGCTGGCAACGTCGTCCAAGCCGACGTCCATGTGAACGACAAGCGCCCCACCGGGACCACCTTCAAGGGGGCATCGATGCCGTACTTCATGCGCTTCAACGGCGCAGTCGGGATGCATGCCGGCTATCTTCCCGGCTATCCCGCCTCCCACGGGTGCGTCCGCCTCCCGGACGAGCTTGCCGCCCACTTCTTCCACAACGTCTCCAACGGGACGCCAGTGATCGTCAGCGAGTAGCGGGTGGCGGACGGATAGGCCCCATAGGCCCCATTCTTGCAAAAAAAATGCGCGACCTGACGACAGGCCGCGCATGGAGAGAGAAAGCTCCCTGAAAAAGCTAGGCGCGCTCGAGGCGGTTGAGGCGCGAGAGTTGGCGGACGAGTTCGCGGGTTTCTTGGCGCCACTGGTGGATGACTTGGCGGGAAAGCTCGGCGCGGTTGGCGACGACTTGTTCCAGCTCGGCGTAGCGGGCGGCCATCTGGTCGTAGAGCGAATGAAGGACCTCGCTGGACTTTTGCCAAATCGGGCAATCCTTGTTCGCTGGCTGGGCCAGGCGCAGGTCGGCAAGCCGCTTGGCCTCCGCCATTTCCGCAAGCAGGATCTTGCTCGCCGAGACGCGCCGCAGGTCGCTGGTCAGGCCGATCTTGGACATCAGCCAGATTGCCCACTTCGTCGGGTCCCAGGAGAACTTCTTGATCCCGTTCCGGTAGTCGTGCTGGAACTCGTGGTGGTAGTTGTGGTAGCCCTCGCCGAAGGTCAGGAACGCCATCACCGCGCTGTCACGCGCCGTGTGCTTCGTCGAATACGGCTGGCGCCCGACGGTGTGGCACAACGAGTTGATGAAGAACGTCAGGTGCTGGGAAACGACGACCCGCAGGACGCCGGCGATCAGGAACGCGCCAAGCGCGCCAGTCCACGGGGTGAGCGAGGTGGTGTCGACGTAGGAATACCACGCATACCCGAAGATGGGCGGAAGGATCAGGCCGACGACCAGGCCGATGTAGTGGACCCAGCGGTCCTGCCACATGACGAGCTTGTCCTTGCGCAGGTCGTTGACGTTGTCGAGCGGCGGCACCGGGTTGAGCTTGAAGAGCAGCCAGCCGATGTGGGCCCAGAAGAACCCCTTGGTGATGTCGTACGGGTCCTCGTCGTGGTCGACGTGCTTGTGGTGGCGGCGGTGGTCGGAGCACCAGAGGAGCGCCGAGTTCTCAAACGCGCAGGCGCCAAAGATCAAGGTGAAGAGTTTCACCGGCAGCTTCGCTTTGAAGGCCAGGTGGGAGAACAGCCGGTGATAGCCGAGCGTGATGCTCATCATCGTCGCGCTGAGGTAGAAGAAGAACATGATCGTTTGGAACCAATCGATGCCGTTCTTGAAGAGGTAGATCGGGACGCAGATCAGGGAGATCAAGGCGGTGCCGATGAGGAATGCGCTGGTGGTCCAGTTGACGCGCTTAAGCGGGATGCGGAAGCTCATGGTTGGATATGGGGCAGGGTTGCGCTGGGATTGGATTTTTGCTGGGGCTTGGGAAAGGATGTCGGTGGGAGGTGACTAGCCGAACAAGAGGATTCTAAAGGCTCGCAGGTTAAATGCAAACCTGGACACGGGGATCAACGGACGATTTTGATCAACTCGACGTCAAAGACGAGAGTGCCAGCCGGGGCGCCGGGAGGCGGGGAGTTGCCGTAGGCGAGGTTGGCGGGGATCCAGAACCGGCGGTGCTCGCCCTCGACCATGAGCTGGACGCCCTCGGTCCAGCCGGGGATGACTTGGTTGAGCGGGAAGGTGATCGACTCGGCGCGCAGCACCGAGCTGTCAAACAGCTGGCCATCAGTGGTCCAGCCGCTGTAGTGGACCTCCACGGCGCTGCTGGCCGTCGGGCGGGCAGCCCCGGATCCGGGCTTGAGGACCTTCGAGGCCAGCCCGCTGGCGGTCACGGTGGCCTCGGCGGGGGCGTGGGCGACGTCGGCGGGGACCTCGGGCGGCTTGGGCGCGGCTTTGATGGCGAGGAGCTCGATGTCAAAGATGAGCATGCCGCCCGGGCGGCCGCCGCCGGGTTTTTCGCCGTAGGCGAGGTTGGCGGGGATCCAGAACCGGCGTTTTTCGCCGATGACCATCAGTTGAACCCCTTCGGTCCAACCGGCGATGACTCCGTTGAGCGGAAAACTTGCCGGCCTGCCACGCTCGACCGAGCTGTCGAAAAGTTTCCCGTTGGTCGTCCAGCCGGAATAGTGGACCGTCACGGTGTCTTCCGCGCCCGGATGGGTGTCGCCCGAACCGGCTTGGAGGACCACCGAGGCAAGTCCTGATGCGGATTTGACGGCATTCTCGGGAATCGTGCTCAGATCGGCGGGTGTTGTCATGGAAAGAGTTGGAACAGGTGCAGGGTCAAGCAGCCTTGCCAGCGCGTCCGGGTACGCCGCGCTTGGTGCCGATCTGGCAGACAAGCGCTGAAAATCCGGCTGCGTGGCGCATCGGGCGCACCATTGGCCGGACGGAGGGATTCTGTCAATCTCGGGCAGAATCCCGCGCCGCTGCCATTGTCAGCGGATGCCGGTGGCCATCAGGGCTGGGGCGCCGGGGCGGCGGGTTGCGCCGGCTTGGCCGCCTGTTGGACGGAAATGAGTTCGACATCGAAGACGAGCATGCCACCAGGGCGGCCGCCGCCTGGGTTTTCACCGTAGGCGAGCTTGGCGGGGATCCAAAACCGGCGCTTTTCCCCTTCGACCATCAGCTGGATTCCTTCCTTCCAGCCGGCAATCACTTGGCCGAGCGAGAAGGTGAGCGGCTTGCCGCGCACCACGGAACTGTCGAACAGCTTACCATCAGTCGTCCAGCCGCTGTAGTGGGTGGTCACTTTGTCGGCGGCGGTCGGATGGACGGTGCCGGTGCCCTTTTGCAGAACCTTCGAGGCCAGCCCGGAGGCGGTGGTTTCCGCGTCGGCTGGCGGCGCTTTGACGTCGGCGGGCGCGGCCGGTTCGGCGGGCGTCGCCGGAGTGGCTGGCGCTTGGGCGTTTCCGCTGAGCGGGTTGAAGGCGATCAGAACGGCGACGCCGGCAAGGCAGGCGGAGAGTCGGGTTGAGCGGATCATGGTGCTTGAAGATCGGCGGCATGCTGTTTGCTGTCAACCGTCCAACAGCGGCCGTAGAACGCTCAGAGCTGTTTCCCGAGGAGCTTGATCCAGCCCGCGCGGCCGGCTTGGAGGCGCTTCAGGCTGATGCGCGGAGACCTGCGCAGGTCGCGGTCGACGACCTGTTGGCGGAACCGGGCGACGGTGGCGGGGTCTGAGAAGGCGATGTTTTTCTCGCTGTTGATGCGCATGCTCAGGGTGTCCATGTTGGCCGACCCGAGGCAGACCCAGTCGTCAAAGATGGCCGCTTTGAGGTGCATCAGACCGGGGAACTGGTGGATTTTCACCCCGCGCTCGGCGAGGCTTGCGGCCGATTCGGCGTTGCTCAGGCGCATCACCTCCGAGTCGCTTTCCCGCGGGAGGATCACCCGGACGTCGACCCCGCGCTCGGCGGCTCGTTGCAGCTCAACAATGATCGCCTCGGAGGTGAAGTACGGGGTGAGCACGACAATTTGCCTGCGGCTGGCGCGGATCGCCGCGACGTGGGCCCGCTCGATGGCATAAACCCATGGCGCGGTTTCAATGATGCGGATCGGGATGCCGTCCGCCGCGGTCCCGCGGGGCGGGTGCGGCCTGCGCGGATCGAGCAGGTGGAGGTCGCCGAAGTAAGATGTCCGGCGCCATGATTTGTCGAAGTCGACCGCGAGGTGGGCGACGATCGGGCCGCGGAGTTCGACCATCATGTCATGCCATTCGTCGAGGTATTCGCGGCCGATGTTCATGCCGCCGAGAAACGCGACCTTCCGGTCAAACATCAGCACCTTCGTATGGTTGGCCACCAGCCACGGGTTGGAGTGCTTGCGCACATGAACCTTCGACTGATGTTCAAGGTAATAGGCAATTGAGTAGGGGGTCACGAAGCCGCCCGGCAGCGGCGTCGCCGGCGCGCTGTACCCGGCCATCACCGACCCGAGCCGGTCCATCATCACCCGGATCTTCACCTCCCGCGAGCGGGCTTTGAGCCGGTCCGCCAGGTGGACCGAAAAGTCATCGTTGTCGAAGATATACACCATCCAGTCGACGCTCTTTTCGGCTGCGGCGAGTTCCTCATCGAGACGGCGGAAAAATGCCTGGCCATCAACCAGGAAGCGGGCCGTCCCGTGGACCGGAGCGGCGATCCCGAGGGAATCGAGATAGTGTTCAAACCCGGCGGTGCCCGGCGGGTGGGCATCGGGCGCATCCCCGGGATCGACTGGAAACCCTGCGGTTGGAAAAAGTTCCCGTGTCCGGTTCTTGAGCCCCGCCAGCCCCGCGCTGGTGCTGCTCACCGGATGGTGGATCAACCCCACCACCGTGCTGCGCAAACCACCTTCGTAAATCGCCCGCACCGGCAGCGGCGTGCCCGCCGCCAACTGCGCTTCCGAGACTCGCGCGAATTCCCCCGGACTCACCGCACACCCGCTCACCCCCAGCACCGCCACTCCTGCGAAGCGCGCCACATGCCGCCAATCCCACCATCGAAACTCCACCATCTAATGACAAGAGCACCCCCGAGGCGAATCACCAAGGCAAACCGCCAAAGGGGAATCGCTGGGCGGACGCTTGAATCGATGTTAATCAAGGCGGCTCATGGAGATGCGCAATCCATCGCTGCTGGTGAGGGTGCTGCTGCTGGGCTTGTTCCTGGCGGGTTTGACCGGGGCGGGGTGGTGGAAGTGGCGGCGCGAGCACCCGGAGCCGCTGCCGGAACTCAGTCCGGCGCAGCGGGAGCAGGCTCGCGCCGACGGGCGGGCGCTGCGGGCAAAGATGCTTGGGGAGTTTCCGGCGCTCGCGATGGTTGCACCGCGGCCTGTGGCGGATGAGGACAACGGGTATCTCCAGATCTACCTGTACTCGTTGGAAAACGGGGACGAGCCCCGCGGCGAGGTGTTCTCCAAGTTGTGGGATCAGCCGGGCGACGAGTTCGACGTGGCAGCGGCCGAGGCGGCACTTGCGGAGCATGCCGAGTTTGTCGCCTGGGTCGAGCGGGTCGCTCAGTTGCCCGGGTCATCGTCGCTGAACATGCCTGCGGGTTTCAGTGGGACTACGCCCGGGCGGTTGGTGAAAACGTCGGTTGAGGCATTGTTGGTCAAAGGGCGGCTGGCGGCCATGCGCGGTGATGAAGACGAGGCGCTGCGGGCGCTGGAACTGGCCAACCGGTTTCTCGATCACCTCGCCAAATCGGGGAGGAACTGTCTTTTCGATGAAACGATCATAATTCTCTGCGGGCTATCCCACCTGCAAGTGATGACGGAGGAAATTCTCCCCACCCTTGGACCGCGCGCCAACCTCGATCGCTGGCAGGCAGCCATGTTCAGGCGCAGCTGCGACCCGGCCTCGTTCGCGGAACTCATTCGCGGTGAATGGCACACCGCCACTGAGTTCATGCTGCTCCAGGCGATTCGCGGGGACGAGAAATTCCGTGACGATCCAGAGGAGTTCGTGCGCGTTTACAGCAGGGATATGGACTACTGGGTCAGGGAGTTGCCGATGCGTCCAATGGTTGACCTGATGGACAAGGACGGCTGGACTCTGCCGTCCGCCAGCAGCGGCTTGTCCGAGCATGCGCTGGACTATTTTGGAGGGTCGTGGAGCTGGGGGAAGGGATATCTGCGGGCAGCCTCGGTTCAGGCGCAACACGCCGCGGCATTGGACCTGTTGCAACTGGAACGCGGCGGCAAACCACTGGACGGCACCTCGGCGGCGGGTGTCACTTGCGATCCGGTCAGCGGACTGCCGTTCGAGTTCGACCCAGCCACGCGGACCCTGCGCGCCCCAGAGCAATCAAACGACCTGGGCGTGGACCCGCTCCCGCTGCCATGGTGAGCCGGCTATTCCTTCGGGATCCGGGCGAAGCGCAGCGGCGTCGGCTGGCCGTCGACCTGGACGGTCAGGCTGTCGTCCTTGACGCTGAAGGTGGTCGCCTTGGCCAGCGCGTCGAGGTAGGCCTGCTCCTGGTTCATGAGCGGCTCCGGGCCGGCCATCCGGGTCACCATGAACGGCCCCATCTTGAGTTGCCCGTTTTCAATGGCAATCCCGCCGCCAAACCGGTTGACCGACCCGCGGCCTGCCACCTTGTCCGCCGCGGTGATCTCAAGGGTCGCCTCCGACCCGTCCACCACCGGCTTGCCGCCAAGCTCAACAAGCCGCCACTTGCTACCAACCAAATCGGCTAGAACCTTCCCCTGACCCTCAGCAGCTGGCGCTGGCGGTTCCGCAGCCATTGTGAAGTTGCTGAAAACCAGTGGAGAAATCAGCAACACGATGATGATCCGCAGCGGCGACAGGTGACTTTTCATGGGATGAAGATGCTGGCTGCGGGCGATTCCTGCAAGGGGACTTTGCCCCGTCAGTCAGCCGTCACCTCAAGTTCGTGAATCTCCTGGCGACGAACTGCTCCCTGCCGGACAACCTGCTTCTTGATCGATGAAAAATCGATCTTCTTCAGGTCTAGCTTCTGGATCTGGCGGTTATCCATCGTGTGGAAATAGAATATCCGGTTCTTTAGATCCGACGCGGTGGTGATCTGGGTGGCGCTGCGGATATCGGTAGCAATCTCACCGCGGCCCGCGGTTGCCCCGGCGGGGATATTGAAGTTGTCCAACAAGCGGAACGCCTCGAATACCGCATCCTCGGCCTTCGCCAATGGCCTGACTGACGCCGTCAAGGCAACCGCCCGCACAAACCGCGATGGCGGCGTGAAGTCACCCGGCAACCCGAGCAAACCACTCCCGCTGCCCAAGGGCGCAAGCTTCACCCCTTCAAGGGTCAATCCCTCCCGCGGCCGCGCCGAAAGCCCAAGGTAATTCCGCAGGTTGGTCAGGTGCCAGTCGTATTCGGGCGAGTTGGTGATCACGCCCATGAGTGCGTCATGCACGACCACCTTCCCGCCAGCGACGATCTCCACGACCACGCAGGCGCCAGTTGGGTCGGCAATCTTCCAGTGGAATGGCAGCGCCGCGCCGCCAAACCGCGGATCATCAACATTCACCACCCGCACCTCGGAAAGCTTGGCACGCACCTCATCCACCGACTTGAACGAGGACAACAACCAGCGCATGAAATCTCCCACGCTCAGCGACTCGTCCGCCTTGGCCGGGTCATAGGCCACAAAATCGGCACAGCCAGGGAAGTAATACATCCCGACATAGAGGCCGGCTTCATTCATCCCGTCGGGTCCATATTCCTGACCATACGCTGTCAGCGATACGAATCCATACTTCCCCGACCACTTAAGCCCGTTCTGGCCGCCCGGAGTAAGGCCGGTAAATTGCTCGGCGCGCGGAAACAAGATCAGCGTGTCGTGATTGGCGTCACCCGCCGCCCATTCAACCGTACGCGCAGCAATCACCGCGCCATCGGCGGCAACCAGCGAAACACCGGTACACGCCCGCATCTGGGATCGCAGGGTTAAACACAGGCTCAGCAACACAATCAATAACCGCAGTGGCATGTGGACGTGGGGAAGGGCGCTTCGCGGGTTCATCCTGAAATATTCAATTTCTTCCAAAACCACCCTCTAGAGATCCGCGGTTGACTTGCAAGCCTATACCCATCCTGCCCGCGCGGGCCACCGCCCCAAGGAGTGGCGATCTCCGAATCGCCAGCCCATGAGATGACGATGAACAATGCGAGGGCCTCCTCCGGCCGACCCTCCATGGGCCAGAGCCGATCGAAACGGGGCGCATGAACCCGCGGGGCCAGAGAAGGGCAGTTCATTGGCAGTCTCCCAGCGCGCCATTGCCACCCCCTGACTCCCAAACCCTCAGGTCCATCCAGCGATAAAAGGCCAGACCTTTTGTCTGCCGCTCGGAGCTCAACAATCGACAATCCATCCCTTCGGCCGTGCAGGCCTGGGGACAGCTTCGCGGAGCAGGGCAGTTCATGGCAGTCTCCCAGCGCGCCATTGCCACCCCCTAACTCCCAAACCCTCAGGTCCATCCAGCGATAAAAGGCCAGACCTTTTGTCTGCCGGCGTTCCTTCAGAACGCATGGATGTGGGGGCGTTGTTCCCAGGGCGTTGCCCTTGGCTGGGATGCGCTGCCCCGTTGGGGCAGATGCCCGACCTTCGACTTCGACCTTCGGACCTGCGCAGATGCCCGACCTTCGACTTTCGACCTTCGGACCTTCGACTCCCTCCTGGTCCAATGCCCCTTGACCGGAGATCGGGGTGCGGCCAATTTCCGTCGTGATCCATTCACAATCGATCAACGAGCCATGAAAATCCCCCGCATCCTTGTTTTTTCCGGGTTTCTCTTCCAGGCGGCGGTTGCCGGTGAGTCGGCGCTGACGACGACCTACCAACCGCTTAACGGTCTGGGCGCAGGGAGAATCGCGATTGTTGAGGTCACCTGCCACCACTGGCATGCCAACAGCGCGTCATCCCCGGTGGATTTGATTGGGGTGAGGAACGTTCCGCCGACCGATGAGCCGGAGATGGCGACGGCGGACCTCAACCTGGCGTCGCTGTGCGGGTTGAAGTTTTCCACCAGCGACCTTGGAGCGGCTGCGGCCAAGCCCGAGATCGTGTTGAACGCCAGGCAGATGAAGATTCCGGAAGGGATCGGGTACCCGAAGGAGGAGATCGTGCGCGCCGCGCTTGAGTGCCTCCGGCGGGTGATGCCGCAGAAGCTGGCCGGCACAGCGGTCACCGTGGACGCCAATGATGCTGAGCGCGAGTGGCTTGAAAAGATCGTTGGCGACTTCAACGCCCACCCGCGCGCCCAGCCGTTCTTTCCGAAAAATTAAGTTAGCCGCCCTCCGTTGAGGATCCACGTGAAACCAGACTACGTTTACGGTCGCCATTCGCCACGCTTGCACGCTGGTTGCGGGTTGGTGTTTGGCTTTGGCGCCGGGTTGATGCTGAGCCTGTGGCTGTTTGGCTTCGACGGGGTGACGCTCGCGGTGGCCGCCGCGGTGGCCGTGGCGACCAGCATCAGCTGCGGTCGCTGGGGCGAGCGGGCGTGGGACTGGATCGCCAAGAATTTCCCCCGATGGATCCCTTGAAAAATTTGGCAAACAAACCGCCAGTCGAGGTGAGCCGCAAAACGTCGCCGGCGCCATCCGGTGATGCCGCGGCCCCGCCAAGCGCGGGGTTTCTCCAGCGCCTGTGGAACGTGGTTGCGCTGACCACGGTGCTGTATGTGCCGTATGTGCTCAGCAACCACTTTCCGGTGTTCACGCCGCGCGAGTTGCCGCTGAGCGCGTTGGACCACGCGATTCCGTTTTGGACGTGGACGGTGATCCCGTATTTTTTGCTCATTGGCGGGATGTACCTGCCCGCGCTGGTTCCGGACCGGCGGGCGTTCAGCACGGCGATGTTGGCCATCCTGATCGGGGTGGTTCTCAACAACCTGGTCTTCTTCCTGTGGCCGACGACCTACCCGCGCCCGATCGCCGTGGCTGGCGACGGGATTCATTCGATGATCTACGGGTTTCTTATCGCGGTGGACACCCCGGGGAATTGCTTTCCATCGGCGCACATCACCGCGCCGGCGATCGGCTGCTGGGCGCTGGGCCGCCAGTTCCCCCGCTGGCGTTGGATTATCTACCTCATTTTCATTCCGTTTGCGCTCTCGATCCTGACCACCAAGCAACACTACGTGCTCGACCTGTTCGGCGGGCTGGCAACGGCCGGAATCGGGATCTACGCCGCCAAGCGGTTCCTCAGCCGGAATGAACGGCGGGAAGTCACTGGATGAAGATAAACTGCTTGGTGTTGAGGAGGGCGTAGAGGAGGTCGTCGATCGAGCGCAGGCCATTGGCGGCGGCGCGCTCCCAGGTGGCGTGCTCGGCGGCGGTCGCCTTGCGGGAGAACAGCGCAAGGTAGGCGGCATCAACCTGCTCGCGCGGGTTGGGCGTGGCGGTAACGAAGCGCATCAACGGCGAGTGCGGATTGAGGAGGCCCTTGGGCGAAATCAGGTCACTGTTCATGAGGACGAGCGCCTGGGGAATGGCCGCGGCGGTGCTCGAGTTCTCGACAAAGTCGCGGTCGCTCTGGCCCATCAGCCGGAGGAAGTGGCCGCGCGGTGCCGGGCTGTCCAACTCGGCCGCGCGGAGCCATTCGCTGCGGCCTTTTTCGCAAAACTTCACGAACTCGTCGCGGCTCGCAGCCGGGATGCCAAGTGCTTCAGCCTGGGCGACGATCGCCTGGTGGGCGGCATCCGCCTCGTTGGCGATGGCCGCGGCGGATTTCGGCGCAGGCCCGTAGCCGGTGACGTGGAGTTTCCACCACGCCTCGGTCTGCATCAACCGCGGGTTGGTGTTGCCCTTGTATTCAGTATCGACGGTCACGACGCCGCCCTTCAGGCGCGCCAAGTTGTTGACCATCGGCAGGATGATTTGGTCAATCGACCGCTGGCCGCGGGCCGCCGCGAGTTCCCCCTCCTCCTGCCCGAGTTGCTTGACCCGTGCGGCATCGCCGGTGCGCTTCGCCTCAACCATGGCGGCCTTGACCTCGAGCTCGCGCTTGCTCAGCTCGATATCCTCGCCGAGCCGGCGCCGGGCGATCTCGAACAACTCCTTGCCATCGAAGGCAAGATACGCGTCGCAGGCCATCCGCGAGACATTGATCCGGCGCTCGTCGAGCTCGGCGCGCTTCTTGTTGCGCGCATCCGGCTGGTAGCTGGCGAGCGCGACGAGCGAGTCCCAGATTTGTTCGGCGGTCATCCGGCGCAGCTGCGGCCCTTGGAAATGAACGACCGAGCCGCGGACAAACTCATCGCGCACGGCGGCGGACTGGTATGCGCGGGTGTTCACCACGGCGGCGATAAACGCCTTCAGGTCATACCCTTGCTCGATCATCACGCGCTCCAGGCAGGCCTCCAGCGCGGGGACCATCGGGGCGCTCTCATCCTTCAGGTCGTCAAAGCCATCGATGACCGGCACGCCAAAGAACCGGTTCCACAAGCGGTTGACCGCCACCGTGGTAAACCGCGGGTTCTGCGGCGAGGCGACCCACCGGGCAAACACCTCCGCCGGGTCGTCGGCAGGCCCGACTTCGACCGGCTCACCCATCATCGTGGCCGGCAACATCACGTCTCCGGGCTTGCCATCGCCCTCCTCGAAGTCCTCCGGAAGCTTCAGCCGCTTCTTCGGGTTGCGCTGCAACTCGATCGGGCTGAACAACTGGCCGACACACCCCTTGATCACGTTGGTGAGCCCGCGGTTTTCCAGCGCGGCGATCGCAGCCTCCTTGCGGGCGAGCGCCTCCTGCCCCTTGTCGGTTGACGCGGCCTTCTCGAGGTGGAACTGGCGGTCGATCTCCTCGGTCCGGCGGCTCACCTCGCCCTTGAAGTTGCCGAAAACCGACGCCGGATCCGCATAGGCGTGGGTGAACGCCGCAAGTTGATAAAACTCAGTCTGCTTCCACTTCTCGAACGGATGGTCGTGGCACTGGGCGCACTCGATCCGGGTGCCGAGGAAGATCCGCGCGCTGATGGCCATGTTGTCCAGCGGCATCCCGGGATCCCGGTGGTAGTAGCCGATCGCCCCGTTGTCCCAGGCGTAACCCTTGGCTCCCAACAACTCGCGCACCCACTGGTCGTAGCGCTTGTTGCTCCGCAGCGAGTCCTTCAGATACTTCCCGTAGGCCGCCTCGACGACGTTGGCGGTATTGTTGGTGCGCGACTTGTACCGGAGGATGTCGGCCCAGAAGGGGAAAAAGCTCGCAACGTAGCTCTCGCGGGTGAGGAGGTCGTCGATGAGCCGTGCGCGCTTGTCGGGTGCGGTGCTATCGAGAAACGCGAGGGTTTCCGGCGGGGTCGGGATCCGCCCGGCAAGGTCGATGAAGATCCGCCGGACAAACCCCTCGTCGCTGATCGGCTCATTGGCAGTCAGCACATTGGCGTTCCAATCGGCCGCCAGGACCGCGTCGATCTCCGCCGCCGCCTGCGCTGGCGTTAGCGCCGCCTCGCCGCTCGGCGCACCGACCACCGCCAGCAGCCAGATCAGCATGGTTCTCAGGACTTTCATGCGAAGATCTCGGTGACCGGCTCACCCTTGTTGGCGATTTTGAATGGCCGCAGGCTTGGCGACATTACCGTCTCGTGAATCGGCAATCCCAGCGCGTAGGCGATCGTCGCGTTGAAATCCGGAATCAGGATCGGCTTGTCGACCACCTCGGCGCCAGTCGCATCGGTCGCGCCAATGATGCTTCCCTGCTTGACCCCGCCGCCGAACATCGCTGCGGAAAACGCCTTCGGATAATGGTCGCGCCCCAGCACCGTGTTGATCGTTGGCGTGCGCCCAAACTCGGTGGCCACCACCACCAGCGTTTCCTTGAGCAGCCCGCGCTGGTCCAAGTCACGAACCAGCGCCGCAAGCCCCTGGTCAAGCTGCTCGCTGAGCGCCGGGGTGACGACGAAGTTGTTCGCGTGGGTATCCCACCCGTGCAGGCTGACTTCCACGAATCGCACTCCTTTTTCGACGAGCCGGCGCGCCAGCAGGCATCCCTGGCCAAATGCCTCCTTCCCGTATGCCTCCCGCACCTCGGGCTTCTCACGGGTCAGGTCGAAGGCTTCCAAGTCCTTGCTCTCCATCATCTTGTACGCCCCGTCGTAAATTTGCGAGTAGGCTGCCACCTTCCCCTGCGGAAACCCGGCGACGAATCCCGCGTCCAATTCATCCGCCAGCTGCATCCGTGCGCCGTGGACCTCTGGAGTCAGCCCTTTTTGCAGCGCGATGTCCTTGAGACCCGCCTCCGGGTTGTTGACGAACAACGGCGCATGCGTCGCCGGAAAAAATCCCGCGCCCGCCGGCCGGCTCGAGTTCCCAATATACACCGAGGCTGGCAGCGTCGCGTTCCCCGGCCCGCGGAAATGGCTCAACCACGCCCCCAGCGACGGGTGGCTGATCGTCCCACGCTGCTCGTAGCTCGTGTGCATGAAGTAGTTCCCGGGCTCATGCGCCCCCTGGTTGGACGACAGCGAGCGGATCACCGTCCCGTGGTGCATCTCGCGCGCGGTTCGCGGCAGGTATTCGCCCAACTCGATCCCCGCAACACTCGTCTTGATCTTCTTCGTCGGCCCGGCCGGATCGCCCACTTTCGGGTCCCACGTGTCCACGTGGCTCATCCCCCCGTCCATGCTGAGCCTTGCACGCAATTCCTGCAAGCATTCGTGCGATTCCCGCCGACCGCGAAGGCGCCGGGCTATTGCCAAGGAGCAACGCCCCGCCCCGTTGAACCTCAGGATCTCACACCGGCGCGAGGACCAGCACGGTGCGGGCCGGCGTGTAGACGGAGAATTCGTGGTGGCCTTCGGCGGCTTTCTGCGGCTGGTGGACGACCGCGCGGTCGATTCGCCCAAACCCGCCAAACTCGGCCGCGTCGGAATCCAGCACCACCCGGAACTCCCCGGTCTTCGGCGCAAAAAACCGGTAGTCGGCAATCGAGCGGTCGATGGAAAAGTTGAACACGAACACCAGCCCGCCGCGCTCGGCGCAGATGACCTTGTTGGCCGCATCCATGTTCAGCAGCTGCGCCGGCGGCGTGGCTAGCAGATCATATCTAGCTGCTAGATGGATCATCGCGGCGTCGAAATCGCCGAGGAAGCGGTACTTGAGGTCCTGGTTGTCGACGAGCGACCACTGGCGGCGGCAATACTTGAACGACCAGCCGTTGCCCTCGCGCGGGAAGTCGAGCCACTCGGGGTGGCCGAACTCGTTGCCCATGAAGTTGAGGTACCCCTCGCCGCCGGCCACCAGGGTGATCAGCCGGATGAGCTTGTGCAGGGCGATCCCGCGCTCGATCGCCGGGTGCGGGTCGTCGCGCTGCATGTGCCAGTACATCTCCTTGTCCATCAGCCAGAAGGCGACCGTCTTGTCACCCACCAGCGCCTGGTCATGGCTTTCCGCATAGGCGATGGTCGCCTCGCCGTGGCGCCGGTTGCTCAGGACGTTCCAGAGTTCATCGAGGTTCCAGTGCTCGTCGGGGACATGCTTGAGGAGCTTGATCCAGTGGTCCGGGACGCCCATCGCGAGCCGGTGGGTGAACCCGACGCCGCCCTCGTCGACCGGCCGGCACAGCCCGGGCATCCCCGACATGTCCTCGGCAATGATCAGCCCGTGCGGCTTCAACCCGTGCGCCAGCGTCGTCGCCAGCTGCAGATAGAGGATCGCGTCCTCGTCGACCTCATAACGGAAATATTTGTCGTAGTGGTCAAACGCCGTCATCCCATGGTGGTGATAGAGCATCGAGGTGACCCCATCAAACCGGAACCCGTCGAAATGAAACTCCTCTAACCAGTAGCGGACGTTCGACAACAGGAACCTCCGCACCTCGAACCGGTGGTAGTCGAAGCATTTGGAATCCCACTGCGGGTGCTCGCCGCGGCCACCGCGGTGGAAATACTGTGCGTCGGACCCGTCGAAGTTGTTGAGCCCCTCGGCGAGGTTCTTCACCGCATGGCTCTGGACAATGTCCAACAGCACCGCGATCCCCAGCCCGTGCGCGGTGTCGATGAGATACTTCAACTCCTCGGGCGTGCCGGAGCGCGACGCCGGTGCGAAGAACGACGAGACATGGTAGCCGAACGACCCGTAATACGGGTGCTCCTGGACGGCCATGAGCTGGATGACCCGGTAACCCAACTTGGCGATCCGCGGCAACACCTCGTCAGCGAACTCGACATAGCTGTGGACCCGCGGCTCCTCGCCGGACATCCCAACATGCGCCTCGTAGATCAGCGGCGCCCCGATGGTGGACATGTCCAACTTGTGGCGCCAAACATACGGCTCCTCCGGATCCCATATCTGGCCAGAGAAGTCATGGGTCTCCGGATCCTGAACGACGCGGCGGATGCACGCCGGAATCCGGTCGCGGCGCGAGTCGTCGCCACCGTGGACATGCAGTTTGACCCGCTGCCCGTGGGTCAGCGCAGCCTCCGGCAGAACCAGCTCCCAGACCCCCTCGTCGCCGCGCACCAGCGGGTGGCTCTCGCGGTCCCAGCCGTTGAAGTCGCCGATGAGCGCGATCGCCCGGGCGTCCGGCGCCCACTCGCGCACCGTCCAGACGCCCAGTCGGCGGTCGTGGAGCACCCCAAGGCGCAGGTGCGCGTCGGCATGCCCAGCGAGCGTCCCGCTGAGTTGCTCGATTTCGGCAAGCGCCGATTCATATCTCTGCATCCGGCTGCGCAGCGCGTCTTCATACGGCTCAAGCCACGGATCTTGAACTATCAGGGGGATTTGGTTGACCATCGGCGCTAATAGATGCCCATTTCCCCCGGTTGGCCAGCAACGAAATCCCTCCGGTTGTTAGCGGGGGCGTCCCTCAGCGCGGGTCAAACCGGATCCAGTCAAGGTTGCACAGGCCGTTTTTTCCCTCGTTGAGGAAAACCACCACCACGTCACCGCGCGTCTCGGTCGGCTCAAGCGCTACGCGGACCTCAACCCACTTGTCCCAACCGCCGGTTGGCACGACCTCGGCCGTGGCTAACAGCCGGCCGGCCGCCGTCCCCTCGCGCAGCTCGATGGTTGCCCCCGGCCCCTTGCTGGCGACGCGGAAGGTGGCGGCGGCCGACGTTGTTAGGTTAAGTTGAGCAATCCGCAGCGAATGGCCATGGGCAACCGAGCCGATGCCACGGCCGCCGCTGGCGCCGCCGAGGTTGGCGACCTTGGCGCCGATGACTTCGGCAGCCGACTCGGCCTCCACGGTGCGGCTGCGCAGCCTAACATGCGCATGGCCTGCCAGGGGTGCCGCGGGGTCGCGGCCGGCGTCGGTGAAGCTCGCCTCAAGGGTCGTCTCGCGCAGCAAGGCGTCGTCAGGCACGCTGACCTCGCCGGTGAGGCCGCGGGCCAGCGCCGGGCCGGTCTTGCCCTTCTCTAACGAATAGATCCAGGCCACCATCATGTGGAGTTCATCGCGGGTTTGCTGCGGGTGGGGGAGCATCGGGACCTGCCCCCAGACACCGGTGGACCCCTTGGCGACACGATCCACGGAAACATCCAGCGCGCCGCTTTGGCCGCGGTATTTGTCGGCGATGGCGACCAGCGGCGGACCGACGAGCGGCTGCTCAAGCGCGTGGCAGTTGAAGCAGTCCGACTGTTTCATCAAAGTCATCCCGACGGGCGCCTCGGGCTGCTTGCCGTCGGCACTCTGCCAGGTGGACGAGACGAGGGTCGCCGCGGCCATGGCTGCGGCATTTGGCCCGCCCGCCGAGCTGCCATCCTCGGCATCCTGGACATCCACGGCATAGGCGATTTTCCCGCCCGGGGTGAAAAAGTCGCCGGCCTCCGGGCTAACAAACCGGAGCTGCGGTGCGGTGTTGCCAACCGTGAGCGGGACCCGCGCGCTGGCGGTGGCGCCCTGCGGGTCGGTCACCTGCAGTTCGGCGGTGAAGTTGCCGCGCTCGGTCAAGGTCAGGTTGGCATCCGCGGTGGTCGCCAGAACCTTGCCGCTCGGCAGCAGCACCCACTTGAACCTCAGCGCGCCGCCTTCAGGATCGGCTGACGCGCTGCCCGTCAGGGCGACCGCCAGCGGTTCGCGTCCCTGACCGTTGGCCACCGTGGCGCGGGCCACCGGCGCGAGGTTGCCGCTCTGATAGCTTATCTTCACGATCCTCGAGTCCTTGTTGGCGCCCCATGTCTCACCGTAGTCCGCTAGATAGAGGCACCCATCGGGGCCAAAGAACATGTCGACCGGACGCTTGATCTGGAAACGCTCGGAGCCATCCGGGCCGCCTTGGGCGACGCGCACCGCGGCGGTGAAGTCCTCGATGCCGACAAGCTTCTGCTCGGCGTCAAGTCGCGCCCACTTGATGAATGGCCGCTGCCAGTCGTAAAATAGCAGACAGCCGTCGAAGAACTCCGGGAATCCGTTGGTCTTGGCGAACTTCGCGTCATAATGGAAAACCGGACCGGCGCAGGCGGTCCGGCCGCCGGTCCCGAGGCTTGGGAATTCCTCGGACTTCCGCGACGGATACCAGATCAGCGGCTGCTGGACCGGCGGCAGCTCGGCCATTCCGGTGTTGTTGGCGCTCCGGTTGCGCGGGCTTTGCGGGTCAAACGGCTCGAGCGCCTTCTGCGCGGTGAAATCAAACTTCTGATACGCCCGGCCGCCGCGCGACATCGGCCAGCCCATGTTCGCCGGGGCGCGCAGCTGGTTGATCGTGTCATAACCAGCCGGCCCGCGGTCTGGGTTGTCGCCGCCGGCATCCGGCCCGACGTCGCCGACATAGACGATCCCCGTCTTGCTATCGATCGCGAAGCGCCACGGGTTGCGGAACCCCATCGCGAAAATCTCCGCACGGGTGTTAGGGGTTCCGGGCTTGAACAGGTTGCCTTTCGGAATCGTGTAGCCACCCTCGGCGGTTGGGCGGATCCGGACCACCTTGCCGCGCAGGTCGTTGGTGTTGGCCGAGGATTTCTGCGCATCCCACGGGCTGCGCTCGGCGCGCTCGTCGATCGGCGCGTAGCCGTCGGAGTTGAACGGGTTGGTGTTGTCCCCGGTTGTTAGGTAGAGGTTCCCGTCGGGTCCGAAGCGCAGCGCGCCGGCGTGGTGGCAGCACTCCTTGCGCTGCTCGTCCCACTTGAGAAGGTCCTTGCGGCTTGCCATGTCGAGTTTGTCATCCTTGACGGTGAACCGGCTAACAATCTGGCCGGCGAAGTCGGCGGGCGAGTGCATGAAGTAGATCCACCCGTTTTTGGCAAACTGTGGATCAAGGGCCATGCCGAGGAGGCCGTTTTCCTGTTGGGTGGTGACCTCGATCTTCCCGACCTCGATGATCGAGCGGGTCGCCGGGTCAAGCAGGCGGACCCGGCCGGCGATCTCGTGGAAGAAGATCCGCCCGTCCGGCGCCATCTGCATGGTCATCGGTTGCGGGAGGTCCTCGGCGAGCACCTCGACCTTGAAGCGGAAATCCTCCGGCGGTTGCGCCGCGCTGAGCGCGCCAGCGAGCGCGAGCATCAATCCTAGCAGGTATTTGTTCATGTGCGGCTGTCTTGTTAGTCCTGTGGATTACCGGCGCGGGAAGCGCAGGATCCGGTCACTGGCGGTGAGGAAGACTGATTTCCCGTCGGTGCCGCCAAACGCGACGTTGGCGGTCGGGCGGCCGGTCAGGACGCGGCCGAGGAGTTTGCCCTCGGGGGTGATGACGAGCAGTCCGCCGGGACCGGTGGCCCAGAGGATGCCCATGGAGTCGACCTTGAGGCCGTCGAGCGACCCTTTCTCGGTGAGCGGCTTGGCATCGAAGAACACGCGTGATGGGCCGAGGCTTCCGTCCGGGTTGAGCGGGAATGCGAGGATGACCGGGCGCGGGCCGTGGGAGTTGGCGACGTAGAGGATTTTCTCATCCGGGGAGAACGCGAGTCCGTTGGGCCGCTCGAGCTCGCGGGTTGCCAAGGTCACGGTGCCGTCCGGGGCGACCCGGAAGACCCCGGCGAAGTCAATCTCGCGCGCCGGGTCTTTTTCGCCCTGCGGCAGGCCATAGAACGGATCGGTGAAGTAAATCGCGCCGGTCGAGTGGACGACCACATCGTTGGGGCTGTTGAACCGCTTGCCCTCCCAGCGGTCCGCCACGGTCAGCTTGCCGCTGCGTGCCGGCAGGCGTGCGACCCGCCGGTCGCCGTGCTCGGCAAGGATCAGCGCGCCGGAGGTGTCGATGGTCAACCCGTTGGACCCGGGTTCGCGCCCGTAAGTGTCGATCCCGGTGAACCCGGATGGCTTCAGGTAGACGCGCAAGCCCGTCTGCGGGTGCCAGGCATGGACCACATTGTTGGGGACATCGGAGAACAACAGCTCGCCGGCAGCGGGAATCCAAACCGGCCCCTCGGCCCAGCGGAACCCTGTGGCCAGCGTTTCGATCTTCGCCTCGGGGGCGACAAGCTCGTCGAATGCCGGGTCGAGCCGTTCGAATGACGGGTCACCATCGGCGGCGGCCGCCACGGACGCGGCCGCGATTGCGCAGCAAAGAGTCTTGAACATCCGCAGGTTTTGCCCGGCGGTGCGGCCCGTGGCGAGGAAATTACGGGGCCGAATCAGGCGCCGGTGACCCGCCCGAGGCAGAGAACAGGTCGAGGAGAATCCCCGGCGCAAGAATCTCCGGCGTGATCACCCGGTCCTTGCCCGGCTCATAGAACACATTGACCGGAATCGCCGAACGCCCCAAGGCCGCCAGCGCGGCATCGATCTCGGCGTTGTCCTTGGTCTTGTCTGCCCGCAGCATCAGGATGTTGCGGTCCTTGATCAGGGTCAGCACCTCGTCGCTGTAGGCACGCCGCTTGTTGACCTGGCAAGTCAGGCACCACTTGGCGGTGAAATCGATATAGACCGGGCGGCCCTCGGCAAGCGCCTTGTCGACCTTCTCCTGCGACCATTCCTCCCAGATCGACGTCTTGGTTTCCGGCCACGGCCACGCCAGCGCGATCCCCGCGGCAAGCATCACCAGCGCGCTGAGCCGTGCCAGCATGCGCGTCCGGGCGGCGCGCACCGGCTGGGTCCAGCGGCCGTAGATCCAGGCGGCGGCAGCGACCGCGGCGAGCCCGAGCATCACCCAGAGGCCTTTTTGCCCATCGCTGCGCTCAAACACCTGGTTCGAGTAGACCCAAAGGAACACCCCGACGGCGGCGAACAATAAAAACGACATCCCTTGTTTGAACGACTCCATCCACGCGCCCGGCCGCGGGAGCTTGTCGACCAGTTTCGGGAACATCGACAAAACCAGATAGGGGAGCGCCAAGCCGATTCCCATCAGCGTGAAGGCCAGGAAAAACAACGGCCCGCTCTTGGTGGCCGCGGCGGCACCAATCGCCACCCCGAGGAACGGCCCGGAACACGGCGTCGCGATCACCGTGGCCAGCACCCCGGAGAAAAACGTCCCGGCCATTCCCTGCTGGTGGGTCAGGTTGCCGCCGATCCCGGTTGCCGAGGTGCCAAGCTCAAACACCCCGAACAGGTTCATCCCGAACAACAACATGATCACCAGCGTGGCCAGGATCACCCGCGGGTCCTGCATCTGGTTGCCCCAGTTGGCGATCCCGCCGGCAAACAACAGCCCGGCCAACACCCAGAAGGAAATCAGCACACCCGCGGCAAACACCATCCCGTGGACGACCACCTTGCGCCGGTCATGCCCGGCTTGGTGGACAAATCCCATGATCTTGATCCCGATGACCGGAAACACGCAGGGCATCAGGTTGAGAATCAACCCGCCAAGAAACATCCCGCCCATCACCGCAAACAAGGTCGGCGCCTTCGGTGATTCGCCCACCTCGCTCGGGGCCGCCGTTGTGAATGGCAACTCGCTGATCGCCAACCCGTGGCTCGGATTGCCCGGGACCCACCCGGTGCTTGCCTTAAAAATCCCCGAAAGGTTGTCCCGGACCGGGATCGGCTCGTCCATGTAATCCTTCACCGCCCGCTTGGCGATGATCCGGAGCCCCTCAACCGTCCGCTCGACTTTCTGGTCAGTGTACGTTTGCTGGTCGGCGCTGAAAAAGAAGATCTCGCCCGGATCGGCGATCGCCCCGTCCTTCATGGTCAGATTGATGACAATCTCCCCGCCGTTGCTCGTCGCGGATACTGCCCACGCATCGGTGGTGATCGGCATCGCCGCCCGCGCCGTGGCGAGCTCCTCGGCCGCTCCGGCATTCGCCACCGGCTCGGCCGCCACCGGCAGGTCAAGCCGCAAGCTGGCCGCTTCATTGAGGCATAAATCTTGGCAAACCTGCCACTTGGCGTTGGCGACGAGGCTCACCGAGGTCCCCGGGCGCAGGTCCGCCGGCGGGCTGATCACCACCGGAAAATACGCCACCCCCTCGTAGGCAAAAATCGCCTCCCCGACTTGGCTGGCCAGCTTCGGGACCGGCCACTGGACCGGCCCGGCGGTGAATCCGGCCGGCAACTCCCACTTGATGGTCAATGGATTGCCGACCAGTCCGGGGTTCCTGTAGAACGTGTGCCATTCTGGCTCATGGTCCATGCGCAGCCACACGGTGAACGGCTGTCCCGGCGCGATGACCCCGTGTTCGGCGACCAACGTCGTCTTCACCCGTACCGGAGCACCCCCAAGAGCCCCGAACTGGGCCGCCGCCGGGACAATCAACCACAACAGAGCGAGCAGAATACGAAAAGTGACGGGAAATCTCATGGGCAAGCGGTCGATACGCAATAAGAGGCACAAAACCCCCGATTCATCCCGAAAAAAAAGGACGGCACCTCGCGGCACCGTCCTGTATGTGGATCCTGGGGGTCGGAAACCTCTAGTATCCGTAGCCGTAGCGCGGGCGCGGTTGCGGCGGCGGGCCATAGTAGCGCTGGTCTTGCGCGGTTCCGTAGGCACTGCCGACGGCTCCACCACCGACTGCGCCGATCGCCGCGCCTTCAAGGCCGCGGCCCGACTGGTGGCCGATGATGCCGCCCGCGGCAGCTCCAAGCAGCGCGCCAGTGGCCATGCCCTGGTTGGCGCCCGGACCCTGGTTGGCACAGCTAGTGAATGTGGCAGCCGTCGCAAGCACTGCGAGGATGGTGATGGACTTTTTCATGATTGGTTGGATTTGATCAGGTGCTCATCCAGCGGACGGTTCGCCCGCGGCGGTTGCGCAACTGACTTTAAGACTCGATCATGGGGTTTTTATTCAAGCATTTCTAATCCAAAGTACCGGAAGTGGTATTTTTTCCGCTGCACGCGGCCGCTCGCGCTCGCCGCCGACCGGAAGGATAAGTGGTTCTTTCCCTTGCTTCCAATGCCCGCTGGCGGTTGGTTTGGAGCCATGAAAGCAATTTTCAATGGGTGCGGCGCGCTGGTGCTCGGATGCGCGATGTTGGCCGGTTGTCAGACCGGGCGCCCAGCGGGACAGTTGGTGCCGGTCAAGGTCGTGGGGGTTCCGGGGACCTCGGAGTCGCCCGAGCAAGGGTTCAAGCACAGCACGCGCAATCCGCTCGAGGTTTCCGCGGAACTCGGAAGCATTGACATCTCAAGCCTCTTCGCCCAGCTCAACGGGCCGAAGCCGCCACTCCTCATCGATGCGCGGATGGGCCTGCTCTATCGCCTCGGCCACCTCCCGGGGGCGCTGAGCCTGCCGACCGGATCGGTGGAGAAGAATTTCCCGCAGCACCGTGCGGCCATCGAAGCCGCCCAAGCAGACGGGCGCAAGATTGTCTTCTATTGCGTCGACGAGCGCTGCCCGGACGCGCGCAAGGCGGCGACCTTCGTTGCCAACCAGGGGATCACCGGCGTGCTTGTCTATGAGGGCGGCATCCACGAGTGGAAGGAAGCCGGGATGCCCGTCGAGTAACGACAAGCCTTGCTAGTGGCGGCGCCCGGGGTTTGGCTACGCGCCTCCGTGAAAGTCCACCGCCACCTCATCGACGCCGCCATCGAGGCCCTCCGGCAAATCCTTGCCGACAAGCACCACGCCGACCAGGTCGTCGCCGACTTCTTTGAGCGCCACCCGAAATGGGGCTCGCGCGACCGCCGGATGTTCGCCGAGACCGTCTACGACCTTGTCCGCTGGTGGCGCTGGTATGACTTCCTCGCCGGCGGCGATACCGCCTCGACCAAGCCAAGCGCCGAGCGCGTCGCCCGCGTCTGGGCCGCCTATTGGCTTGAGCGCGGCGGCGAGTTGCCGGACTTCATCGATGTCGACGGGGTGACCCGCGAGTCGCTCGCCGCCCGGAAGGAGCTCCCCGTCACCCGCGCGATCCGCGCCTCGGTGCCGGACTGGTTCGATGCCCGCGGTGAGCAGGAGCTTGGCGACCAATGGCCGGCGATCCTCGACGCGCTCAACACCCCAGCCCCGGTGTTTCTCCGCGCCAACCGCTTGCGCGTTACCCCGGCACAGGTCGCCGCCGCCCTCGCCCGCGAGGACATCGAGGCGGTCACCGTCCCCGGCCTGCCCGATGCGCTGCGCCTCGAATCGCGCCGCAACCTGCGCAAAACCCGCGCCTACACCGACGGCTTGTTTGAAATTCAGGACGCCAACTCGCAGCGGATCGTCCCGCTCCTCGACGTCGCCCCGGGGATGACCGTGGTCGACGCCTGCGCCGGCGCCGGCGGGAAATCACTCCAACTCGCCGCCGCCATGGCCGGCACTGGCCGCCTCGTCGCCATGGACATCCACCAGCCGAAACTCGATGAACTCCGCCGCCGCGCCAAACGCGCCGGCGTCACCCACATCGAGACCCGCACGCTCAAGCCGGACACCGACCTCGCCGACCTCGCCGGCACCGCCGACCGCGTCCTTCTCGATGTCCCGTGCTCCGGCTCGGGCGTCTTGCGCCGCACCCCGGACGCCAAGTGGAAACTCCGCCCGGGCGACCTCGAACGCCTCTGCCAGACCCAGGCGGAAATCCTCCGCCGCCACGCCGCCCTCGTCCGCCCGGGCGGCGCACTCGTCTACGCCACCTGCAGTATTTTCCCGTCCGAAAATACCTCCCAAGTCCACCGGTTCCTCGCCGAGAATCCTGCGTGGTCACTTGAGGATGAACAACAACTCATCCCGGAACCCGGCGCCGGCGATGGTTTCTACGCAGCCAGGTTGCGCCGCCCCGCCTAGCATCACTGGCCAAGATCTAGACCTTCACCTCGAATGAGCAGCCAAAGGCCGCTCCGCGCCGGCGCTCCGGATTTTCTAGTGGGCGGCGAGCCAGTTTGGGCCGGTGCCGTGTTCGACTTTGACGGGGACCGCGTGGGGGAGCGGCAGGGCGGTGCTCATGACCTCGAGGATCTGCGGGACAAGCTCGGCGGCCTCGGCGTAGGCGAGGTCGAAGACGAGTTCGTCGTGGACCTGGAGGAGCATCCGGGTCTCCGCGGAGCGGGCGCGGAGAAGCTCGGCGACCTTGATCATCGCCAGCTTGATCATGTCCGCGGCGGTTCCCTGGATCGGGGTGTTGATGGCGGCGCGCTCGGCATTCCCGCGGATGTTCTGGTTGCCCGAGGTGATGTCGGGGAAGTAGCGCCGCCGGCCGGTTAGCGTGGCGACATAACCGTTGGCGCGGGCCTCGGCGATGGTCGTCTCCATGAAGCTGCGGATCGCCGGATACTCGCGGAAATACGCGTCGATGATGGCCGCGGCCTCGGTGCGCGGGATGCCTAACCGTTGGGAGATGCGAGGTTAAGGTCGTCGGTCGCCATCTTCGGCACATCGGTCGGCGGAACATTCCGCACCGCGATCAAATCGACTGCCGAGGAGGCGCTGCTTGCATGCCAATGGTGGCAGGTGACTTCAACAATCGCGATGGTCCCAGCTCTGAGCCCATTAAGCGGTTGGTAGGTCGTCGTCAGCGCCGACTCCCCGGCGAGCGCCGCCTGAAAGAGAGAGCCAATGACAACAAGCATGCGGGGGATATTCATGGCTTTTAATGGATTGGAACGGTTGCGGGAAATCCCCAACGCTGCAGGAAATTGGCCACACCCCGATCGCCGGTCAAGGGGCATTGGAAACTCCTGCCCGCCCCTGCGAGGAAACCGCCCGCTTCGGTGCATCGAGCTGGTGGACCCGGGTGAAGACGGTGGCAAAGGAAAATCCGGCGACTTGCCAAAACCATACGCTGGTGATCAGAAATCCAAGCCCGAACAGCGCAAGCCCCGTGAACGAAAGAGCCATGGCGGCAAGGGCAATCAGCCAAGCGTGCCAATAGGAGCGGCCACCTTCAAGGACCCGGCGCATCGCCCGCAATGGGTCAAACACTTTCCGCGGATTAAGAGTGAAGCAATAGTGGGACATGTAACCGGGGACCGCGACGGTTGCCATGATCCACAAAAGGCATGCGAGCCATTGCAGCCACGCGATTTCCCACATCGCCCCGAGGGCCCCGCAGAGCGTCGCAGGAAGGTGGTACTCAATCATTCCTGCAAGGGTGATGAGTCCGTGTTTCATGAGCGCGCGATAGTTCCGCCACGCCGGCCATGCTGGCATAGGGCGTTACGAACAACCCATTGCGGTGGCAAGCGCAGCGCGACACCGCTTTGGCTCAATCACGGGCGCCCGCAGGCTCACCGCCTTGCCGAGGAACACAGCCACCGGCCATTCAACTCAAACGCAACCCCGGCAAACTGCGTGGCGAACTTCCTCGCGGAAATTTACTCACGGAGCGGATGGCGCTCCTGGCTAGGAAGATGTAATTTAAATGAGAAAGGCGAACCAAAATCAGTACCCCCTGGAATCCGGGATGGCCGGCACAAAGTGCTGGTTGGCAGGATGTTTTCGCGATTACGCTGGTTCATGAATAGGCTTCGGAAGATCTTTTTTCCCCTGCTGGGATTTTTTCTGGTCATTTGGCTGATAGTTGGTTTTTGCGGGCGAAGGTCAGCGGGATCCATGGCGCGCGTGGCTGCGGCGCAATCGGCGGCGGCATCCGGCCCGGGCCCTGTGGCCGGTGCCGCGCCGAGCGCAGCGTTGAAAGCCACGGCGGCGGGATCGAACCCATACGATTCCCAGCCATGGGCGGAGGCTGGGCCGGGTGCTTCGCCAGTCCGCCCGGCGCAAGTGGCGGGGGATATCCTCGCCGACCATCCGTCCTGGCGGCCTGACGGGTTTGGCCGGGTCATTCTCATTGCGCCTCCGGGGCCGGCGCCTGAAAATCACGTAGCCATTCAACCCGATGCGGGCTGTTCACGGAGCGCGGCGGCCAAGCTCTCGCGCGAGTTTGCCGGCAGCGGGATCGACTTTAGCCGGCCGCTTCCGGCCGGGGTGAGCCTGCCGCCGCCCGGGCCGGAGTTTGCCATGGCCAAGGCGCAGGGGGCGCTGGCCGGCGGGGTGCCTGCGGGGCCAACGGCCGCGATCACCGCCAGCGAGGTGAGCTCATTGAC
>JBILQE010000108.1:0-2739 GCA_044373465.1 Akkermansiaceae bacterium
ACAACCTCGACAAGCAGCACCGCGGGTCGACCCAGGCGCCGGACAGCCCGTATACGCCGAGCATCTTCCAGCGCTTCCCGCAACGGATCCCGAGCGAGATCACCGCGGAGTTTGTGCGCAGCGAGGTGGCCGCCGGCCGGGCGATCATCCCGCTGAACATCAACCACCCGGAATGCGAACCGATGATCATCGGGCGGAACTTCCTGGTGAAGATCAACGCCAACATCGGCAACTCCGCGGTCGCCTCGTCGATCGAGGAGGAAGTCGAAAAGATGCGCTGGGCGACGAAGTGGGGCGCGGACACCGTGATGGACCTCTCCACCGGCAAAAACATCCACGCGACGCGCGAGTGGATCCTGCGCAACTCGCCGGTCCCGATCGGCACGGTGCCGATCTACCAGGCGCTCGAGAAGGTCAACGGCAAGGCCGAGGACCTCACCTGGGAACTCTACCGCGACACGCTCATCGAGCAGGCCGAGCAGGGAGTCGATTACTTCACCATCCACGCCGGGGTGCTGCTGCGGTTTGTCCCGATGACCGCCAGCCGGATGACCGGGATCGTTTCGCGCGGCGGGTCGATCATGGCCAAGTGGTGCCTTTCCCATCACAAGGAGAACTTCCTCTACACCCACTGGGATGAGATCTGCGACATCTGCGCCGCCTACGACGTGAGCTTCTCGATCGGCGACGGCTTGCGCCCGGGGTCAATTGCCGACGCCAACGACAAGGCGCAATTTGGCGAACTCCAGGTGCAGGGCGAGTTGACGACCCGCGCCTGGGCCAAGGGCTGCCAGGTGATGAACGAGGGTCCCGGCCACGTCCCGATGCACATGATCGAGGAAAACATGGCCAAACAGTTGGAGTGGTGCCACGAGGCCCCCTTCTACACCCTTGGCCCGCTGACCACCGACATTGCCCCGGGATACGACCACATCACCTCCGGGATCGGCGCCGCCATGATCGGCTGGTACGGCTGCGCGATGCTCTGCTACGTCACCCCCAAGGAGCACCTCGGCCTGCCTAACAAGGACGACGTCAAGGTCGGGGTCATCACCTACAAACTTGCCGCGCACGCCGCGGATCTCGCCAAGGGTCACCCGGGCGCGCAATACCGGGACAACGCACTGTCGAAAGCGCGCTTCGAGTTCCGCTGGGAGGACCAGTTCAACCTCGGGCTCGATCCTGAAACCGCCCGCGAGTTCCACGATGAGACGCTGCCGCAGGACGGCGCCAAGACCGCTCACTTCTGCTCGATGTGCGGCCCGCACTTCTGCTCGATGAAAATCAGCGAGGACGTCCGCCAGTACGCCGCCGCCCAAGGGATCGCCGAGGAGGAAGCGCTGGCCGCAGGCATGGCGGAGAAATCCAAGGAATTCGCCGAATCCGGCGCCGAGGTTTACGTCCCGGCGTAGGCGTAGCGAATCCGCCCGTAGCGAATCCCGTAGCGAACTTCGTGAGAAGTTCGGCGGGGTCGACCGTCTGCCACCAGAGCGCACGAACGCGTAACGGACTTCCCGCCTCCCCCAGCCGAAACTCTCACGAGCTTCGCTACTCAGAACCGATCCAGGTTCATCACCTTGTTCCACGCCGCAACGAAGTCGTGGACAAACTTCCCGCCCGCATCGGCGCAGGCGTAGACCTCGGCCACGGCGCGCAGGATCGAGTTCGATCCGAAGACAAGATCCGCGCGGGTGCCGGTCCACCGCGGCGCGCCGGTCTTGCGGTCGAGTCCGACAAATGCATTCCCGCACGGCGACGCCGGTTTCCACTCGGTGGCCATGTCGAGCAAGTTGACAAAGAAGTCGTTGGTCAGCGCGCCGACGCGCTCGGTCAGCACCCCGTGCTTGCTACCGTCGGCATTGGTGCCGAGCACGCGCATCCCGCCAACCAGCACCGTCATTTCCGGCGCGGTGAGTGTGAGCAGCTGGGCCTTGTCGATGAGAAGTGCCTCGGCGGGCACGCTGTAGCGCCCCTTCAGGTAGTTGCGGAACCCGTCGGCGAGCGGCTCGAGCACCGCGAACGACTCAACATCGGTCTGCTCCGCGGATGCGTCCATGCGCCCCGGCGTGAACGGCACCGCCACCTCGTGGCCGGCGTCTTTGGCCGCCTTTTCCACCGCCGCGCAACCGCCGAGAACGATCAGATCAGCGAGCGAGATCTTCTTCCCGGTCACGCCGGAATTGAACTCAGCCTGGATCGCCTCGAGCGTTTCAAGCACATGGGCGAGCCGAGCCGGCTGGTTGACCTCCCAATCTTTCTGCGGCGCGAGGCGGACCCGCGCACCGTTGGCGCCGCCGCGCATGTCGGATCCACGGAACGTCGAGGCCGACGCCCACGCCGTCGAGACAAGCTGCGAAACGCTCAGCCCGGACCCGAGGATCTTCACCTTCAACGCCGCGATGTCCGCAGCGTCGGCCAGCGGGTGGTCGACGGCCGGAATCGGGTCCTGCCAAATCAGCTCCTCGGCGGGAACCTCTGGCCCAAGGTAGCGGGCGCGCGGACCCATGTCGCGGTGGGTGAGCTTGAACCACGCCCGGGCAAACGCATCGGCAAACTGGTCGGGATTTTCCAGAAACCGCCGCGAGATCTTTTCGTACGCCGGATCAACCCGCAGCGCGAGGTCGGTGGTCAACATCGACGGCGCAATTCTTTTTGATGCGTCGTGGGCGTGCGGCACCGTGCCGTCCCCCGCCCCACCCTTCGGCGTCCATTGCTGGGCGCCGGCCGGGCTTTTGGTGA
>JBILQE010000077.1:0-9308 GCA_044373465.1 Akkermansiaceae bacterium
GCGCCAACCGCGTTGGGAAACCTCCAGCTGCGCCTGATGGAACGCCGGGAGATCTCGGTGCTCACCGAGCGCGATGACGGGACGTTTGCCTACCAGAGCGTCGAGCGCGACAAGGAGGTCTCGACAGAACCCTTTGAGCTGGCAGCCGAGCCGCGGGTCTTGGCGCTGCCGACCGGGCAGGCGGGGACGTTCCGCTACCAAATCGTCAACGCCGCGGGCGAAGTGATCTGCGTGGTGCCCTTCCACGTCGTCGGCAAGGGGAACAACAACCGCAGCCTGGAGCGCGACAGCGAGCTGCGCCTGCGCCTCGCCAAAACCAGCGTCCGGCCGGGCGAGGAGATCGAGATGGAGATCATCGCCCCGTACGCGGGCTCCGGGGTGGTCACCCTGGAGCGCGACAAGGTGCTGGCGAGCCAGTGGTTTTCCCTCAAGGACGGTGGCGGGACGGTGCGCCTGACGGTGCCGGAGTCGCTCGAGGGCACGGTGTACGTGAATGCGACGTTTGTGCGCGCGCTCGACTCGCCGGAGATTTTCATGAGCCCGTTGAGCTTCGCGGTTGCGCCATTGACCGTGGAACCGGTCCGCCGCCAGTTGACGCTCACGCTCGACACGCCCGAGAAGGTCCTCCCGGGAACCGATCTGGTCATCGGCTGCAGCGCGAGCCAGGCGACGCGGGTGATCGTGTTTGCCGTCGACGAGGGGATCCACCAGATCACCCGCTACAAGCTGCCCTCGCCGCTGGGGTATTTTTTCCGCAAGCAGGCGCTGGAGGTCAGCACGCTGCAGTGGTTCGACCTGCTCCTGCCGGAATTCCGGTTTCTCCAGAACCACGCGGCATTTGGCGGCGACAGTGGCGAAGAACTCGAGCAATTCCTCAACCCGTTCAAGCGCAAGCGCGAGGCGCCGGTCGTCTGGTGGTCCGGGGTGGTCGACGTCGGCCCGCAGCGCCAGGAACTCCGGTGGCAGGTCCCGGATTACTTTGCCGGCGGGCTCAACGTGATGGCCGTGGCGGTCAACGCGGACGCGGTGGGAACCGCCTCGACCCACCTGATTGCGCGCTCGCCGTTGGTGTTGAGTCCGAATGCGCCGACCTTCGCGGCCCCGGATGACGAGTTCATCGTTTCCCTCGGGGTGACCAACGTCTTCGAAGAAGGCGGCGACGCGGAAGTCAGCGTGAGCGCGGAGACCACCGGCCCGGCGATCTTGGTCGATACTGCCGAGCAAAAGGTCGTCGTTCCCGCTGGCCAAGAGGCGACGTTGCGTTTCCGGGTCCGTGGCGGCAAGGAGCTCGGCGGTGCCGGGGTGAAATTCGTCGCCAGTGCGCGGGGACTCGAGTTCAAGCGTGAGACGACCTTCAGCATCCGTCCGCCCGGGCCGCGGAT
This sequence comes from Akkermansiaceae bacterium, assembly GCA_044373465.1. GTDB lineage: Bacteria > Verrucomicrobiota > Verrucomicrobiia > Verrucomicrobiales > Akkermansiaceae > JBILQA01. The sequence continues at coordinate 1,383 of JBILQE010000077.1, forward strand.
CACGAGCGTCCAGTCCGGCTATTTCCGGCTGGCGTCGAAGGACGTGGCGACCCCGCGCAAGGTTTACAACGAGTTTCGCCAAGGAGACGCGACCATCTCGGTGACACCGGTTTCCGCGGCGGCCGGGTTGTTGCAATACGTCAGCGGCTACCCGTACGGGTGCAGCGAGCAGATCACCAGCCGCGGGTTCGCCAAGCTCGCAATGGGGCCGCGCCCGGAATTCGGCGAGTCGCCCGAGTCGATCGCCAGCTCGACAAGCTCGGCGCTCGGCATGCTCTACGCGCGCCAGTCATCGCGCGGGTGGTTCGGCTACTGGGGCGAGAGCGGCGCGGACAACCGGATGGATTTCGTCACCCTGTATGCGATGCATTTCATCATCGAAGCCCGGGACCGCGCCCATCCGGTCCAGGACGGGTTGCTGACGCGCGGCAAGGCGGCGCTCGCGGTGATGTCCTCGAAAGTCGATGCCAAGGGCGAGGACGTCTGGCTGCGTGCCTATGCGATCTACCTGCGTACCCGCACCGGCGTGGTGACCACCCCGGACCTCCTCAGCCTGCGCGACTCGCTTGAGGCGACCCGGAACGAAAAGTGGCACGGGGAGGTCACCGGGATGCTGGCGGCCTGCACCTACAAGCTGCTCAAGCAGGACGACGAGGCGACCAAGCTGGCGAAGGCGTTTCTCAAGGCGAGCGGGACATTCGCGACGATGCCGAAGAGCGAGAACGACTACTGGACCCGCCCGGACGTCACCCGGCTGCTTGCGTTTGCGCTCTGCTGCAAGCACTTCCCCGAGCTGGTCAGCGACTTCGGGTTCAAGGAGTGGCAGAGCGTTCTCGGGTGCGTCTGGGAGGAGCGCTTCAACACCCTCACCGCGTCCTATGCGTGCCTCGGGCTCAGCGAGTTCGCCGACAAGGTGGCGACCGGCTCGGTGATCAAGGTCAGCGAGCTTGGGAGCGACAAGCAGGCGACCGAGCTGGCGACGACCGGCACGTTGTTCCAGTTGGCGCGCTTCAGCGAAAACGCCGAGGCGGTCCGGTTCGAGATGGCCGACAAAAAGGGGGCGGACCTCGGGGCGTTCTATCAAGTCACCCAGGCCGGCTTCGACACGGTCCCGCCGAAGGATGCGGTCAAGGATGGGATCGAGGTGTTTCGCACCTTGACCGATGACGCCGGCCAGCCGGTCACCCGCCTGAAAGTTGGCGAGAGCGTCAACGTCACGCTCAGCGTGCGCGGGTTGCACGGGAAGGACATTCCCAATGTCGCGCTCCTCGACCTGCTCCCGGGCGGGTTCGAGGTGGAGAAGGACCAGCTGGTCCCGGGCGTCAACGGCGAGGTCAACATCGACGTCCGCGAGGACCGCAATGTGTTCTTCACCACCCTCCGCGGCGCCGATGTGCAGACCTTCAAATACCGGATCAAGCCGGTCTGCGCCGGGACGTTCGTGGTCCCGCCGCCGTTTGTGGAGTCGATGTACGACCGCGCGCTGAATGGCCGCGGGACGGCGGCGGCGATTGAAGTCATGCCCAACGAGTGATCAACTAAGGGAGGATCAGCATCCGCCAACCGACTTGTCCGCCCCGCCACCAACATCCCCGAGCCGAATCCGCCACTGGCTGCGCCGCGCGGGGCGTGGCATGGCGGGGGTGGCCGGGCTGCTCGCGGTCGTCTGGTTTTTGTTGCCGCGCTGTGACTTGTACCCGCCGCTGAGCTGGTCGCAAGTCGTCGTCGACCGGCATGGCGAGATCCTCCACCTGACCTTGGCGGCGGACGGCCGCTACCGGCTGCCGGTCACGCTTGAGCAGATTCCCGAGACGGTCCAGAAGGCGACGCTTACCTATGAGGACCGGCGGTTCTGGGCCCATCCGGGGGTTGACCCGGCCTCGCTGGCGCGGGCGGTCTGGGGCGGGGTCACTGGGGCTCCGCTCGGCGGCGGGTCGACGCTGACGATGCAGGTGGCGCGCCTGCGGTTTGACCTCAACACCCGCACCGTCACCGGCAAGCTGACCCAGATTTTCCGCGCGATCCAGCTCGAGCGCCACTACAGCAAGCGCGAGATCCTCGTCGCCTATTACAACCTCGCCCCGTATGGCGGAAATGTTGAGGGGATCGGCGCGGCCTCGCTGCTGTGGTGCCGGAAACCGACCGGCGAGCTGACACTGCGCGAGGCATGCGCGCTTGCGGTGATCCCGCAGAGCCCGGCCGGCCGGCGGCCGCGGGGAGACGGGAGCCTCAGCGACGGGGCGCAGCGGGCGACCGAGCGGCTGCTGCGCGGGCTGGAGGCTGCGGGCGAGGTTCGTCGCGACCCGCTGGCCAACGGGTTCCGGCTTTCGCCGCAGCCGGCGCCGCGGGAGATCCCGCATTTGGCGCGGCGGTTGTGCACGCGGGTGAGCGCCGCGCAAGTTGCCACGACCATCAACCGTGAGACCCAGCAGCAGGTTGAGGCGACGCTTGCGGGGTTCTTGCGGCGGCATGACGCGAAGGGGCTGCGGAATGCCTGTGTGCTGGTGGTCGACGCGCCAACCCGCCAGGTGCTTGCCTATGTCGGCTCGGCGGCGTTTCTTGACGAGTCGATTCACGGGCAGGTTGACGGGCTTACCGCGCGGCGCTCGCCCGGCTCGCTGATCAAGCCGTTTGTCTACGGGCTGGCGCTCGAGGAAGGGTTGATCCACCCGCGTTCGCTGCTGAGCGACGCGCCCTTGGAATATTCCGACTACGCGCCGGAAAACTTTGAGCGTGAGTTCATGGGGCCGGTGTTCGCGGATGAGGCGCTGGCCCGCAGCCGGAATATTCCCGCCGTGGCGCTAACCCGCTCGCTGCGCCGCACCAGCCTCTACGAGTTCCTGAAACACAGCGACGTGCCGCTTGACCACCCGCCGCAACATTATGGTCTCGCGCTGTCCCTCGGCGGATTTGAGATCAGTCCGGAGCGCGCCGCGGAGCTTTATGCGGCACTTGCCTCGGACGGGGTCGCGCGTCCGCTGGTGTTCCGTCGCGGCGAGGGGCTGCCGGCGGGTGTCCCGGCCGGGCTTGGTGACCCGGCGCGGTTTCTGGTTGGCGAGATGCTCCGGCGCGGCGCCTCGCTCGGGGCTGACTACGGGTTTGCCCGTGGCGATCCGGCGGTCGCATGGAAAACCGGAACCTCCCACGGGTTTCGCGACGCCTGGGCCGCCGGCATCAAGGGGCGCACCGTGGCGATTGTCTGGCTCGGCAACTTCGACGGGAGCAGCAATTCCGCGCTGGTCGGGCGGACCAGTGCGGCGCCGCTATTGTTTGAGCTTTTCCGTTCGCTGACTGGGGACCTGCGTCGCGTCGATGGCGCGGCCGACCTCGGTGACTCCGCAGCGCCCCCCGCCGGCGTCCAGAAGGTTGAGCTCTGCGCAGCCTCTGGGATGGTGCCGCTGCCGATCTGCCCGCACCGGATGATGGGCTGGTTCATTCCGGGCGTCTCGCCGATCGCCACCTGCACGCTCCACCGGAAAGTCTGGATCGATCCGGCGTCGGGCCAGCGGGTCTTGCGCAATGATGGCCGCCCCGGGCTGCGCGAGGAGGTCCGCGAGTTCTGGCCGCCGGAAATGCTCCGGCTGTTCCGGCTTGCCGGCGTCCCGCGCACCCCGCCGCCGGAGATCGAGACCGGAGTGGTCGCCATGAACGATTCCGGGACGCCGCCGCGGGTCCTTTCCCCGCTCCCCGGAAGGGCCTATCTGCTCGACAAATCCAATCCGGAGCGGCGCTCGGTTCCCCTGCGCGCCGAAGCCTTTGACGGCTCCGCGCGGGTTTTCTGGTTTGCCAACGGCGCCTTCATCGGCAGCTCCGCACCCAGCGAGGACTTCCTTTGGTCGCCCGAACCGGGCGAGATCCGGCTGCTGGCCGTCGATGACACCGGCCGGTCGACCACGGTGACCATCACGGTGGCGGAAAAGTGAACGAGTGGAGGATTGCCGACCGGGTGGGAAGCGTGTGAGGAATGGGCATGCCGTTTGGAAGGAGCCCGTTTTGCCTCGTCGACATCGAGACGACCGGACTCTCGCCGGGCGCCGATGAGATCACCGAGGTGGCCGCCATCCGGGTCAACGAGCGCTTCGAGGTGGTTGCCGAGATGAGCCGGCTGATTCGGATCTCCCGCCCGGTCCCGTGGCACATCACCGGGCTAACCGGAATCTCCGACGCGCTGCTGCGCCGCGAGGGCGGCCCGCTTGAGCGGGTGCTGGAGGACGCCTGGGGGTTTATCGATGGAATGCCGAGCTATGCCCACAACGCGAGCTTTGACCGGAGATTCCTGGATGCCTTCGCCGCCAAAACCGGCAAACCGTTCCGCTTTCCGCTCGCGTGCTCGATCCCGGTGTTCCGCCGCCTCATGCCCGGGGGCAAGGGGTATGGCCTCGCCGCCGTCGCCCAGCGCCTCGCCGTCAATGGCCAAGGCGCTCACCGCGCGCTTGCCGACTGCCGGATCCTGCTCGAGTGCCTGCGCCGCGCCCACCTGGGTGGGGTCAGCCGCTAGGTTTCAAGCGACTCGCAGTCGCGGCGCATTTTTCCCGGCAGCGCTTTTGCGGCGGGGCTCAGTCACCGGTCTTGAGGACCTTGATGAAGGCGTCCTGGGGGATGTTGACGCGGCCGATGGACTTCATCTTCTTTTTCCCCTCCTTTTGTTTTTCGAGGAGCTTGCGCTTGCGGGAAATATCGCCGCCGTAGCACTTGGCGGTGACGTTTTTGCCCATGGCGGAGATCGACTCGCGGGCGATGATTTTCCCGCCGATGGCGGCCTGGATGGCGACGACGAAGAGCTGGCGGGGGATGACCTCCTTGAGCTTGGCGGCGAGTTCGCGGCCGCGCGACTCGGCCTTGTCGCGGTGGACGATGCACGAGAACGCGTCGATCGGGTCGCCGGCGATGAGCATGTCCATCTTGACGAGTTTGGCGGGCTGGTAGCCGGCGTGTTCGTAGTCCATCGACCCGTAGCCGCGGGTGAGCGATTTGAGTTTGTCGTTGAAATCGACGAGGATCTCGGAGAGGGGCAGGACGCAGGTGAGCATGACGCGGACGTCGTCGATGGTCTCGGTGTTGTCGACGCTGCCGCGCTTTTCGAGGACGAGCTGCATCATGTCGCCGATGTATTCGGACGGGACCATGATGAAGATGCGCACCATCGGCTCGCGGATTTCCTGAATGAGCTGAGGCTCGGGGAGGAGCGTCGGGTTATCGATGAGCAGCTCGGTTCCGTCGGTCTTGGTGATTTGATAGATGACTGATGGGTAGGTCGAGATGACGTCCATGTTGAACTCGCGGCGGAGGCGCTCCTGGATGATTTCCATGTGGAGCAGCCCGAGGAACCCGCAGCGGAACCCGAAACCGAGCGCGGCGGACGACTCGGCCTGGAAGGTGAAGGCGGCATCGTTGATCTGGAGCTTGCCGACGGCCATCTTGAGGTTCTCGAAGTCGGACGAATCGACCGGATAGATCCCGGAAAACACCATCGGCTGGATCTCCTTGAAGCCCGGGAGCGGCTCCGGGCACGGGTGGACGTGGTCGGTGATGGTGTCGCCGATCTTGACCTCGGAGGCCGACTTCATGTTGGCGATGATGTAGCCGACGTCCCCGGCGCTGATCGAGTCACGCGGGCTCATCTTCGGGGTGAAGACGCCGACTTCCTTGACCTCGTACGTCTTGTCGGTGTGGAACAGCTTGATCCGGGTGCCGCGCTTGAGGCTACCGGAGAACACCCGGACGTAGGAGACGACGCCGCGGTAGGTATCGTAGATCGAGTCAAACACCGAGCAGCGCAGCAGCTGGTCGGGGTTTTCGGTCGGGGCCGGAACCCGGGCGATGATCGCCTCAAGGATGTCCTCGATGCCGATCCCCATCTTGCCGGACGCCAGGACCGCCTCCTCCGCCGGAATGCACAGGATGTCCTCAAGCTGCTTCTTGATCCGCGGGATGTCCGCGCCGGGCAGGTCGATCTTGTTGATCACCGGGACGATGAACAAGTTCTGCTCGGTCGCCAGGTGCAGGTTGGCCACCGTCTGCGCCTCGACTCCCTGGGCGGCGTCCACCAGCAGCACCGCGCCCTCGCAGGCGGCCAGCGAGCGCGACACCTCGTAGGAGAAGTCGACGTGGCCGGGGGTGTCGAGCAGGTTGAGGTTGTAGATCTTCCCGTCGCGGGCCTTGTATTTCATCGCCACCGGGTGGCTCTTGATGGTGATCCCCTTTTCGCGCTCGAGGTCCATCGCGTCGAGCAGCTGGTCCTGCTTGTCGCGCTCGGCGATCGTCTGGGTCGCGTCGAGCAACCGGTCGGAGAGCGTGGTCTTCCCGTGATCGATGTGGGCGATGATGGAAAAGTTGCGGGTGAGCTCGATGGACATGGGCGGAGATGGAATTAACCACGCGGCGACCCGAAACACACGGGGAATGTGCCGGAAACCAACGGGCCCGCCCAGATAAGCCGCCGGATCGCTGATGTAAAGCCGCGAGCGGGGCGGAAGTTGGCCGGATGTGGAAGTGGAAATTGGGGGCCGGCGATCCGCAGATGGAGATAGCTGCTGATCACCTTACTGCCAGGGATTGAGGATCGGCACGTCGGCGGGAAAATCGCCGGTGTTGCGGGTGACCAGGGTGAGGTGGTGTTCGATAGCAGTGGCCGCGATTAGGCTGTCCATCGGATCTCGCGCACAGAGCCGGTGTCCCGCTCGGTCGTCCACCCCTTCACCGGGCAATCCCGCAGGATATCGGCCAGTTTCTCCTCAGGTTGCAGGCGGGCATACGTTTCGGCGGAAACCACCACCGCAATCGGCTTCCCATGCCGGGTGATCGTCTGCGCGCCGTTCTTGAGCGCCCTCTTTGTCCCGTCGGGATCTACCAGTTGGAGCCGGCTTCGAGCGGGTTGATCCATTTGAGTCCCGGAAAGCGGGAGAAATCCGCGTCGGAGGTGTGGAGGATGAGGCCGCGTTCGATGCAGAGCGCGGCAAGGTGGGAATCGGTGGTGAGATTGGCGCCAACGCCGACGCCGCGCAGCAGGTGGGCCCAGGTTTGGAAATGGTGGTCGGAAGGGTGGATGATGCGCAGGTGCGGGAGCGAGAGCCATTCCTCGATGCGCGCAAGCGAGTCCGCGACGGCCATCGGGTTTTCAAAAACCCTCGGATGGGTCGTGAGCCGGACAAACCCTTGAACAACCACCCAGGCAAGGGCAACCGCCTCGTTGCCGTCAAGCAGTCCCTGCCACCAGCCGCGGGCTCTCTCGTGAAACGGCGAGCGCGGGTTGTGGGCGTAGACGAGCAGGTTGATGTCAGGCAGGATCATGCAGCCGGGATTTGGTGATGAACTCCTCGGCCTCAAGTTCGTCAACCAGCTGGTTCAAGCGGCCCGGGTCGATGCCAGCCCTCATGGCGCCAAAATCGTGCGGGCGCACGACGACCTTGGGCGACGGCCGCGGGGGTTCCGCGCCTGTTAGCCCGCGGCGCAGCGCGGTGTTGACGATTTCCTTGAATGGCAGGTCAAGCTCGCGCGCCCGGAGTTTGAGCAGCATGGCCAGATCGTCATCAAGCGTGAGCGTCGTGCGCATGGATGAATCATGATGCCTGCCATGATGATGTCAAGGCATCAGCGGGGTAGCGAAGCCCGTGTCGCAAGGTAGCGAAGCTCGTGAGAGCTTCGGCGGGGGGAGGCGGGTAGTCCATGGCGCGTCCGGGTGTTCTGGCGGCAGGCGGTTCGCCCCGCCGAACTTCCCGGTAGCGAAGCTCGTGAGAGCTTCGGCGGGGGGAGGCGGGTAGTCCTTGGCGCGGCCGGGCGTTCTGGCGGCAGGCGGTTCGCCCCGCCGAACTTCTCACGAAGTTCGGGCATGTAGTCATTCAAGTTTTTTCTCGGGAAAATGCTGTTTGCGGGTGATTTTTCTTGGGTTGGTTGGGCTTGGAGGAAAGTTGTCCACAAGGTTCCGGG
>JBILQE010000078.1:0-9224 GCA_044373465.1 Akkermansiaceae bacterium
CCACCACCGTCGGCGACCTCATGGAGCTTGACGCCATCGCCGCCTGCGTCATCGGCGGCACCGCCCTGCGCGGCGGCCGCGGGTCCGTCTCGGGCGTCATTCTCGGCGCCCTGATCATGACCGCCCTCCTCAACGGCATGACCCTGCTCGCTGTCGCCCCGGAAATCAAATTCATCGCCCGTGGCGCCGTCCTCGCCCTGGCCGTCTGGATGGACGTCCGCCTCGGCCGGGGGTGAGATTTTTCACCGCTAAGTTGGGAAGGGCGCAAAGCGGGATTTAGTGGAAACGTGCGGATTCCTCGCGTTTGGGGGGGAGGTCACGAACTCATTGAGCCTCCGAAGCCCCGTCATCCCCGGAGTGCCCCCTCCTGTAAAACCAGTCGGAAGTGGCGGTTTCGCCCGTGGCGGTAAGCGCGGAAGCCTCGCTCGTCGAGCGTCAGGACGCGGTCGATCTCCAACTCTTGGGCCAAACCCACCAGGGTTGCATCGGCAAAATCCATGGGGGTGTCGGAATACTTCTCCATCAACGACACCGCCTCACCGAGAAAGCCGCTGCGGAAACCATCCTCGACAACCACGGCGGCGTCGTGAAGAAACCGCAGCAATGCCCGCGGCCCCCCCGGGATCGGTCGCAGAAAATGCATCGCCTCCGTGATGACCGCACCAGTGGTGACCAACTGGCCGGAAACCTTGAAAAAACGCTCGCGCACGAATGGGTGCCATGAATCCCCACCGTCAAGAATGGCGACCAGCGGACCCGTATCGACCAGAGTGAGCATCAGATCAAGCTGGCCGCCAGTTGTTGCTGCGAATCGTCTCCCTCAGGCGGTCGGCGTCGCTGGACTCAAGCTTGCTGGAATCCAAGCAACCAATCAGGTGCCCGACCCGCTCACCCAAGGGCCGCGCATCAAGATCGCGCTGCAGAAGGTCCCGGATGTACTCCGACTCAGTCTTTTTCAATGCCTCGGCGCAGCGCTTGAGCGCCTCGCGCTGCTCGACCGGCAGCCGGATCGTCAAGGTAGAGGTGTTCATGGCAAAAGAATAGCCGCTTGTCATACAAAGCGCAAGACGGCGGTTCCGCGATGTCGGTGACCCATCGCCCGCGAACGGCCCCATTCGCATTGGCCTCTAGGGACTTCCGGGTCACGAGGCGGGGCGCACCGTTCTCCTGCCCCTCCGGGGCGCCACGGCTAGCGGGTGAGGAATCCGGGGGCTGCGCCGGCGGCGCCGTCCTCACCCTGGCTGTCTGGATGGACCGCTGTCACGGCGGCGTGCCGCGGCACGGGCACCCACGACATGGGCGCTCCGGGTCGCAGCCAGCCGATGGCCGACTCCGCGATGCCTGGCCACGCGCAAAAGGCCCAGTAACTGATAGATCCTGAATCGGGGGATGCCACGACCGGTGGCATCCCCCGGTTTTCATTTCCGGGCTGGCAGCCCGCGCGCCTCGCGCCGCGGTCCCCGGCCCTTCGGGGGTTGACTCGAGTTCTTAGCGGGGTATTTTTTCACCCTATGCCACAGGTCCGAATCGCAGCGCACTTTGACGGGGCCAAGGTGTGCCTTGACGAGGACGTGACGCTGCCGGTTAACGCCCGGCTGATCGTCACCGTGTTAGAAGATTCGGACCCTGAACGGGATGACTTTTTGCGTTTGGCTACCGGGGGGCTTGCCACTGCGTATGCCGATGATGAGGTTGAATATAGTGTGGCTGACCTTAGGTCATGAAGCCAGGTGAGGTTGCCTTGGCGGAAGTACAGCAGTCGGATGGCAAGCTCAAGGCGCGCCCTGTCTTGATACTATGCCTAATGCCACCTTTTTCAGACCTCTTGGTATGTGCGCTGAGTTCGAAGCTGCACAATCAATGCCGCGGGTTTGATGAAGTGATCGCAGTGCAGGACGATGATTTTGTAGCGAGTGGACTTAAGGTTGCCTCGCTGATCCGGCTGGGGATGCTGGCTACGCTTCCTGCCGCGGCTATCTTGGGGCGCATTGGCGCAGTTTCGACTGATCGCCTTCGGCGGTTGCGCAGCGCGGTGGCGCGCCACATCGATCCAGCTAGAACTTAGGGCGATGCGCTTAGGCCATCGAAATACTCCTCGAGTCCAATCCAGCGGTCACCAACCCTTTGCCCGCCAGCGTGCCACCCTGCCTCTTGATCTTCCAGAGCGCGAGGTGGCCGCAGACCATCCGGGCTATTGGTTGTCGTCGTCCTTCGGCTTGCCGGTGGGTTTGCCGCTGCCCGGCTTGAATTCATCCTTCCAGTTCGCGGCGATGAGCTTTTGGAGTTCGGCGAGGGTGGTGGCGTGGGCCGGGTCGTTGGCGAGGTTGTGGAGTTCGCCCGGGTCGTTTTGGTAGTCGTAGAGTTCCCGGCCGCGGGCGCCACCCGCCCACTCGGTGAGCCGGAACCGCTCGGTGCGCACGCTGTGGCCGGCAAACCCGCCGCGCCAGACCTGGGTGAATGCCGGACGGTCCCAGGCCGCCTGCGGGTCGTCCAACAACGGCTTCAGGCTTTTCCCCTGGAGCGCCGGTGGCGGCGCCAGCGCGCAGAGCTCGGCGAGGGTCGGGTAGAGGTCCAACAATTCCACCGTGCGCCCGCTTGCCCCGCCTTTTGCCTTTTGCGCCGGGGCGGAGATGATCAACGGGACCCGCGCCGAGTTCTCAAACAAACTCTGCTTCATCCACAGCCCGTGCTCGCCGGTGTGGTAGCCGTGGTCGCTCCAAAACACGACCACCGTCTTGTCGGTTAGTTCGAGCCTATCAAGCGCGTCCAACAACCGGCCAACCTGCGCGTCGACAAACGAGATCGTCGCCCAGTACGCCTGCTTCGCCTGGCGCGACTCCGCCTCGCTCACCCCAAGCCACGGCCACGGTTTGACCTGCATCCGTGCCGGGTCCGGAACCTCCTGCATCTCCGGGAACGGCCCGCTCGGGTGCGGGACGCTCTCTAGCGGATAGAGGTCGAAGTAGGCTTTCGGGGCGATGTGCGGGCAGTGCGGCCGATAGAACCCGGCGGCGATGAAGAACGGCTTGTCCTTGTTGGCCTCTAACAACTTGATCGTCTCGCTGGCGACCAGCCCGTCGGTTTGTTCGGCGTCGCTGCCCTCGGCCTTGAGCAGGCTCAGCGAGGCGCCGAGGCCGCGGTTGGCGGTTAGGTTGAGGACCAGCGCCTCGTCGGTCTTGTCGCGTCCCGCCGGGTTGACCCTGACGTCCCACGACGGTTCGTCGTCGAGCCCGTTGGTGCCGATCTGGCCGGGATTCCCGTAGTGGTAGATTTTCCCGACGCGTGCGGCGAAATACCCGTTGTTGCGGAACATCTGCGAGAGGGTTACCGCTCCGGGCAGGGCCTTGCGGAAATGGGTGTTGAGGTCGAACACCTCGGTCGTGTCAGGGCGCATCCCGGTCATCACCGAGGTCCGGCTCGGCGAGCACAGCGGAAACTGGCAATACGCCCGGTCAAACCGCACCCCGAGCTTGGCGAGCCGGTCGATGTTGGGCGACTTGATCAACGGGTTGCCGTAGCATCCGAGGTCGTTGTTCATGTCGTCCACCGCGATGAACAACACGTTGAGCCGCTCCGCCGCCGGCGCCGCCGCCGCCAAGCCCATCAGCGCACCCAACCAAACAAAAATCAACCGGATCAACATGTCCGCCAGCCAAGCGCGGCGTCCGAGAAGTGGCAAGTGGCAAGTGGAGCGTCCTGCGGAACTTGGGTTTTGGTTGGTTGCTTAGTGAGTTTGATAACCTATGGTGACCACCTTATGGGAGAGGGAAGCAATCCGGAGCACAGCCGCGAGACGGTTGGCCAATTCAGTGCGATTCCGGTGGTGGGGGTGGGTGCGTCGGGGGGGGGGCTTGGAGGCGCTGACGGAGCTATTGCACGGGTTGCCGATGGACACGGGGATGGCATTTGTGATCGTCCAGCACCTTGCGCCGGAGCGGGAAAGCGGGCTGACTGAGATTTTATCGCGTGCGACGAGGCTGCCGGTCACGGAGGTGGAGCGTGCGTGTAGCGAGCATGAAGTGGTGGCCAACCACGTCTACGTGATTCCGCCGGGGTGTGAATTGATCATCGAGGGCGGCAAGCTGCGGCTGCTGCCCCAGGAGCGGGCGGCGCGGGGCAGTGGGATTGATCAATTTTTCCGATCACTGGCGGATGATTGCGGGCACCGGGCGATCGGGGTGGTGCTGTCCGGGGCGCTGACCGATGGGACCCACGGGCTGGAGGCGATCAAGGCAGCCGGGGGGATTACGTTTGCCCAGGACGAGAGTGCGGAGCATCCGAGCATGCCGCAGAGCGCGGTGGCATCCGGGTGTGTGGATTTTGTGCTGGCCCCAGCGGCGATTGCGGAGGAACTCGGGCGGGTTGCCCGGCACCCGTACGTGGCGCAGGAAAAGCCCACGGTCGATGCCGCGGAGCCCATCCATGGGAAGATCGCCGAGATCCTCAACCGGGCGATTGGCGTGGACTTCACCCACTACAAGGCCAACACGCTCCACCGCCGGATCACCCGCCGGATGGCGCTCAACAAGATGGATTCGGTCGAGACCTATCAGGACTACCTGTCGAAGTCCCCGGAGGAGATTGAGGCGCTCTACCAGGACATCCTGATCAACGTGACGAGTTTTTTCCGCGACCCGAAATCGCTTGCGGCACTCTCGGAGAAGGTTTTCCCGAAATTGCTGGCGGCGTTCGAGCAAGGACCCGTTGCGGGTGTGGACGCTGGGCTGCTCGACCGGGGAGGAGGCCTATTCGGTGGCGATGACGTTGGTGGAATGTGCCGAAGCGCTGGGCAGTGAGGTTCCGATCCAGATCTTTGCGACGGATTTGAATGCCGCGGGGATCGCCACGGCGCGCGCGGCCATCTACCCGCGGGCGATTGCCGCGGAGGTCTCCGCGGAGCGCTTGAAGAAGTTCTTCGTCAAGGAGCCGAATGGATACCGGATCTGCAAGGCGTTGCGCGACCGGTGCATCTTCTCGCGGCACAATGTGCTGGGGGATCCGCCGTTTTCCCGGGTGGACTTCATCAGCTGCCGGAATGTGCTGATCTACATGCAGCCGTTGCTCCAGCAGCAGATTTTGCCGCTGCTTCATTACGCGTTGAAGCCTGGTGGGTTCCTGTGGCTCGGCAGCTCCGAGACGGCGGGAAACTCGCGGGCGCTCTTCGAGGTGGTCGATGCGACCCATAAGATTTACGTCCGCCAGCCGGGCGGGGGCTTGCCTGGCACCCGCTTCCAACAGCGCTCCGGCAATGGCAATGGGGCTGCATTTTCCGGGGTCCGCTTGGGGCTGACGGTTCCGCCCCGCGCCCAGTTGCTCAAAGAGGCGGAACGGACACTGTTAGCCCGGTATTGTCCTCCCGGGGTGGTCATCACCCGGGACATGGAGATTCTTCACTTCCGCGGGGACACGGCCCCGTACCTGACCCCGGCAGCAGGCGCGGCGAGCCTGAACCTTCTCAAGATGCTGCGCGAGGGGTTGCTTGTCAGCGTTCGCGGCGCGGTGATGCGGGCTGCGGAGACCTCGGCGGTGGTCCGCGAGAGCGGGTTGCGGGTCAGGGATGCGGCAACTGCGGGCGAGCTGTCGGTGGCGGTGATTCCGCTTCAGCCGGCGGACTCCGAGTTGGGCGGCTTTCTTGTGCTGTTTGAGGAGGAGCGCAAACCGGGAGTGACGGGTTGGGGCATGGGAGCGAGTTTGTGGTGCGCCTGCCGACGGTCCCGAGCCAAGCCGCGGTGCCCCAACCACTGCCGGCAGTGGCCAGCGCACGCTCGCTGCGCATGCTCATTGTTGATGACAACATCGACACCGTCCAATCCGCGGCCATCCTTCAAGGGCTCCATGGCCACCAGGTCCGCACCGCCTTCACCGGCGCGGCCGCCATCGCCTTGGCCCGCGAGTTTCTCCCCGAGGTCGTGCTCCTGGACATCGGCCTGCCCGGCATGGATGGCTACGAGGTTGCCCGCAAGCTGCGGGAGATCCCCGAGCTGGACGGCGCGTTTCTCGTCGCCATGACCGGCTACGGGACCGACAAAGATAAAGCCCGCTCCATCGCCGCGGGATTCGACCAGCACATGGTCAAGCCCGCCGATCCCGAACTGCTCCGCGTCTGGCTCGAGAAGCGCTCAGGCGGCGACGACCCGCGGGGGATCAACAGCCTCCTTCATCACCCTCGCGGTCAGCAACCGGGGACCGGCGATTCCACACACTCAGCTCGAGTCGATCTTTGAGCCGATGCATCGCTGCGCGGAGTCAGCCGCCCACGCGGAGCCGGGAAGTATCGGCCTTGGCCTCTACATCGCGCGGGAAGTTTCCACCGCCCACGGCGGATCGATCACCGCCCAATCGGTCGACGGCCTAACCACCTTCTCGGTGTCCCTGCCGACGATGCGGGCCGCCGGGGTGGGCGCCGCCGCTTCAGTCGCGCTGCATGGATGAGGGCGCCGCGCCCGAAGCTTTTGCCCCTCAGTCGTCGTCGGAGTCGGCCGGTTGGTTGGGCTTGGCGCCCCTGGGAGTCTTGGGCGGCTTGGGCATCGAGCGTGCTTCGAGGCCGGCGGCGAAGGCGTGGAGGGCGGCTTTGTCGGCGCGGTTGCGGAACAGGTCGAGGAGCGGGTCCTTGGTGGTGGCCATCCAGGTTTCCAGGGCGGCGGTGAGACCGCGGAGGTCATCACGGCGGGCGGGATCGGCGATGAGGTTTTTGAGGCAGTCCGGGTCGGTGGCGACGTTGTAGAGCTCCTCCGGGACGCGGTGGCGGAACAGCTCGTGGCGCGCGGCGATCTCCGGGGTGGTTGCCGCAAGCTCGTGCATCCGCCGGTAGGTCGGTGTGCCCAGCGTGGCGGTCGCCATCTCGCGCTTCCCGTCCGACCACGGGTTGAAGATGTAGAGGAACTGTTGGGTTTGGATGGCGCGCATCGGGTTGAGCGAGCCGCCGGAGTTCATGTGGTATTCCTTGACGAGGTGGTCGCGCCCGGGGAGCGGCGCGCCTGTTAGAAGGGGTTTGAACGAGGCGCCCTGGATGCCGGGCGGGGCGGGGAGGGCGAGGACCTCCAACAGGGTGGGGAGGATGTCGGTGCTGGCGAGCATGTGGTCGGTGTCGCGGGTCCCCGGCTTTGTTAGCCCGGGGACCTGGATGATGAGCGGGGTGTGGGTGCTGTGGTGGTAGAGCTGGGTTTTGATGAACGGCAGCGGCATCCCGTGGTCGGAGAGGAACACGATGAGCGTCCGGTCGCGCTGGCCGGAGGCGTCCAGCGCGGCGAGAACCTCACCGACGCTGTCGTCGGCGCGCCGGACGCTGGAGAAATACCGGGCCAGCTCGGCGCGCACCACCGGGTCGTCAAACAGGACCTTGGGGACCGGCACCTCCGCCGCGGTGAAGACCCGCGACGGCTTGACCGGATCCGGCGCGCCCTTGGGCCCCTCGCCATAGAACGGCTTGTGCGGGTCGGTGATATTGATCAGGGCAAACAACGGCTTGTCCGCGGCGCGCGCCGCCGCAAGCGCCTGGCTGAGGCCCTCGCGGTAGGCCATTGGCGCGCGGGCATCGCGCTTGCTGCCGTCGGGCGCGCGGTCGAGGTTCAGATCCCATGTCGGGTACGGGCTGTACGGTGTTGAGTGGCTGACCTTCCCTTGGATGGCGGTTAGATAGCCGGCCGCCTGCATCAGGTCGGCGAGGTGCTTGTGCTTCGCGTCAGGAACCTGGCTGAACCCCTCGACCCCGGTGCTGTGCGGATAGATCCCGGAAAGCAGCGCGTTGCGCGACGGCATGCAGTTGGCCACCACCACATGCGCGCGCTCAAAACGCATCCCCTGGGCGGCGAGCCGGTCGATCTGCGGGGTCGTCCCAGCCAGCGGGCAGCCGAACGCGCCCACCGAGTCCGCGCTCATGTCGTCGACGGTGATGATGAGCAGGTTGAGCTTCCCAGGCGCCGGCGCACCCGCCTCATCGGCAAACAGCGGCGCGACTAACAGCGGCAGGACGGCAAGCAGGCTGTGGATGAACTTCATGCGATGCGGCGGCGACGGGTGCAAGGGAAGGGTTGTTAGACCAGCGGCCGTCAATTCTCACAGAACCGACTAACCAGTCCAAGCCGTTTCTCCCCGGTCGATGCCAGGCGACTTTGATCAATCCGTGTCGTAACAGCCGGGGCGGCCGGCTTAGCGCTCCGCGCCGCGCCATGCGGGAGGCTGAGAGACAAAGGCCGGCTCGGGGCGGACATCGTCGTAATAGCGGTGGAACACCGGGCAGGTGGAGCCGGAGAGGGGAGGGACCAACCAGGACCAGTCGCCCGGCACGCTGCGGCCGCAGGATTCCTCGTTGCTCACATGCTGGATGAACTGGGCCGAGGCGGTGTGATGGTCGATGATGGCAACCCCGGCCTCGCGGAACGAGTGGAGCACGGCGGTGTTGAGCTCGATCAGGGCGCGGTCCTTCCACAGCAAGTGCCGCGACGAGCGGTTGAGGCCCATGCGCTCGGCGATGAGTGGCAGCAGGTTGTAGCGCTGGGCATCGGCAAAGTTGCGCGCGGCGATCTCCGTGCCCATGTAGAAGCCGCTGAAGGGGGCGGCGGTAAACCTTTGGTTGTGACCGACCAAGGCCATGTCCGCAACGGCCGGAAGCGCATGCCACTTCAAGCCAAGCGAGGCAAACCAGGCAAGATCCGGATGGCTGATAGGCACTTCAAGGACTGAGGCGGTTGGCAGGACAAAAACCTCCGGTCCACCGCCGGGGACTTGGATAATGAGCGGCAGCAGATCAAAGGCGGACTTTTCCCGCGGCGGCTGCCAGCCGAGGTGCATGGCCATGCGGGTGAAGGCCTCCTGCTCGGGGTCCCCGAGGGTGGTGTCGTCCGCGGCGCGGTAGCCCGCGTAGCGGATCAGCTGGCGGTTCCAGATGCGGATGCCGGTTCCGTCACCCGCCGCCGGCGCAAACACGGTGACCAGCGAGCGGATCCGGCCGCCATTGGTCGAGTAGTCGAGGTGCTCGACGCAGGCATTGAAAATCTCCTCGGCGCGCCCGAGGTGGCGGGCATCGCGCACTTCCAGAGACTGCCACAGCAAGCGCCCGATGCAGCGATCCGCATTGCGCCATGCCAACCGGGCCATGGCAACCAGCCCATCGTGGTCCATCTCGCCGCCGCCAGCCGCCGCCGGGCAACCGGCGTGGTTCGCCGCGGGGGACTCCGGTGAGATGGCATCCATGGCTGGGGGCGCGCCCGCCACTCCGCTGAAAC
>JBILQE010000005.1:0-107455 GCA_044373465.1 Akkermansiaceae bacterium
AAAAAAAACCGGCGGCCCGCTAGGACCGCCGGTTGTTGGATAAATTGATCACACTCCGCCTAGCTACGGCGGCGGCGCAGCAGCACCAGCGCACCCACCGCCGCGAGCATCGCGCTCGACGGCTCGGGGATCAGCGACAACTGGAACGACGGTTCGGTGGTCGAGTCACTCCCGCCGACTGTCACGGATGGACCCGTCTTCGAGCCACGCAGAACTGTGTAGTCGGTGTTGGCGGTGTCCAGGGTCAACGTCGAGCTGGAGGGCGATACCAAGTCGCCAAACGTCGCCGTGAACTTGATCACCAAGAACTGGCTAGCAGCCGCCAGTGTCGTGGCGTTGCCCACAATCAGATAGATATTCTTGTTCTGGAAGGTCGGGTTGAGCCCCCCATCCGACACCGTGGCCTGCAGCGTGAACAACCCAGTGTACTGCGCCGGTGGCGGCGACAGCGAGAAATCTGTGAAGGTCGCCTGGTTGCTGCCAAACTGGGTAAAGGTACTCAGGAGGGAAGCCGCCGAGGTAGCCGAAGTCACCGCAGTGTCGCCGGGGGGAGTGCTGAACACCCCAAACACCGCCGAGCCGGTCGTACTACTCAGCCGGACACCCGTGTTGTCCACCACCGCTGAGGAATCTGTCCCCTGGTTGTTGGTCACGATGTAGGTCGCCCCATGCGCCCCACCCGCCAGCACAGCAGCGAGCAAAAATGATAGTATCCGCTTCATAATCTAATAGTGAGATAGCCGTCTTGGTATGTTAGAGCGCGCTGTAGCTGCTCGGCGGGTTGATGACCACATTGACCGCAGCCCCGCGGCGCAGAATGATGATGCCACTGCTGAGCGGCACGGTGTCGCTAGGGATGTTGGTGGTGGCATTGTACCAGCCAGTATAGCCAACATAGGTGGAATAGTAGTAGCGGTTGTAGCCGCCGGTGCCATCGGGGATGTAAATGAGGTCGGCTTCGTTGCTGTTGAAGTTGGCCGAGCCGGTCAGGTTGCTGGCCATGCCGCTGTTGCCCAGCGTCGACCCAACCGGGAAGACGCTGCTGATGTAGTTGAACTGGCCAGCGGCAAGCGCAAGCTTGGTCACCGTCGTTTTCACCGTGCCGGAGATGACCAGCGAGAGATCCGCACCGGTCCGGCGGAAGATCAGGATCCCGTCGGCGTAGACAACCGGGGTAGTGCCGGCCGCGGCGTTGTTAGTAGCATTGTACCAGCCGGTATATCCCACGTAGGTCGAGTAGTAATAGCGGTCAAACCCGCCGGTCCCGTTGGGCACGTAGACGAGGTCGGCCTCGTTGGAGTTGAAGTTGGCACTGCCGGTGAAGCCAGCGGTGTTGCTGGCGCCTAGCAGGTCGTTGAGCGTCGGCGCGGCGCGCAGGCTGTATTTCGTCCCCGCGGCCACCCCGAGAACGCTGAGGTTCTGGGTCGTCGTCAGGTTGTCGCCACTCCAGGCGCCAATCTCCTGGATGATCCCGTTGAGCGGGCTGGCGGTGTCGACAATCTCAAGAATGTAGGTTTTTCCGGCCGTCAGCAGCGTCCCGAAACCCGCGCCGGTGTCAGTCACCGAGCTGGCTCCAACCACTTCAAGCGTCCCGGCGGCCACCGCCGGCTCGTGGAGCGTCAGCCCGATTAGGTTGAACTGCCCCGACTTGATCGTCTGGGTCGTGTACCCGACAATCGGCGAGGTCGCTGTTTGCGCGCCCGCCGGAGCAAGCAGCGCAACCAACAGGGCAAGGGGGAAGATCGATTTCATGGTTTTTCTAAAAACAATTCGTGAAATGTTAACGCCGCAGCAAAAGCTGCTAGCCTTCGACTGGTGCAGGTTAGGATTCGCCGGCCCCACAGTCAACCGGGGAATTTCTAACCGCTAACAGCAAGTTTTGCGCCGGGCCCGCAATTTTGTTGGACTTCCCCCGCCGCCGTCCGCGCGGCCGGGCTACCAGGCGGTCATGCGCCGGAAGGTGTCCATCCGCTGCTGGATGGCGGCCGGGGCGAGGTTTTCGAGGCTGCGGGTGGAGAATTCCTCGCAAGTGAAGCTGGCGACCACGCTGCCGCGCACGACCGCGTCGCGCAAGTCGTTGAACGAGAAGTCGAGGTGCCCGAGCGAGGCGAGCTGGCCGGCGAGCGCGCCGAGGAAGCTGTCGCCCGCGCCGGTCGGGTCCTTGACCTCGCGCAGCGGGAAGGCGCAGCAGCGGAAGAACGGCGCCTCACCGGCGGGCGCCCCGGCGGCCGGCAGCCCGCGCGAAAACAGCATCGCCCCGAACTCGCCAAGCTTGATGACGACGTGGCGCGGGCCCTTTTCCAACAACAGCTCGCCGGCCCGGACCAGGTTGCTCGTGGCGGTGAACTCGCGCGCCTCGCCCTCGTTGATGACAAACAAGTCGAGCTTCTTGAGGACCTCGTGGAGGCGCTCGTTGGCGATCTCGATCCACAGGTCCATCGTGTCGGCGACGACGAACCGCCGCGCCGCCCGGCAGCCGTCCAACATCTGCAGCTGGTTGTCCGGCGACATGTTGGCCAGCACCACCACCGGCGTGTCGCCAAGCTCCGCGGGCACCCGGACCTGCCAGTCCTCCAACACGTTGAGCCCGACCCGGTGGGTCGTCCGGTCGTTCATGTTGGCGTGGTACTCGCCCGACCAGGTGAACGACGCGCCGCTGGAGCGCTCCACGCCTGTTAGGGTGACGCCGTGCCGCTCCAACATGTCGAGGTGCTGCTGCGGATAGTCGTGGCCGATGATGCCGACGAGGTGGACCGGGCGGGTGAAATAGCTTGCGGCAAGGGCGGCGTAGGCGGCCGACCCGCCGAGCAGGTCGAGCGCCTCGGCATGCGGGGTCTTGACGTTGTCGATGGCAATGGTGCCACCGACGATGACGGGAAGCGGCGCGGGCATCCGCGGAGGCTGGCGGGTTCCTGCCCGGCTGGAAAGCCCGAAGTGCCCGGAAAGCCGCGCTCCTGGCAGTTAGAGCTCCTTGATCCAGACGTTGGCGAAGTCGATCCCGGCGCCGTGGTGCTGCAGGGCGATCGGGCCGCGCTTGGCGATGCCTGGGAGCTGGGCGTTGTCGATGACCTTGACGCCGTTGAGGACGACGCTGAGGCGGTCGCCGACGAGGGTGATCATCATCCGGTTCCACTCGCCGACCGGCATGTCGGCGTTGGCCCGCGGAGTGACCGCGGCGCGCACCGCGGCGGGCATCTTCGCGTCGGTGCGGAACCCGTAGACTTCCCCCGAGCCGACCGGCCAGGTCCACAGGTTGACCTGGTTCTTCGAGTCGCCGCGCAGATAGATGCCGCTGTCGAGATCCTCGACCTCGACGCGCTCGATCTCACCGTTAGGGCCGCGCTTTTCGGTTCCATCGGGCAGCACGACCGGCTGGAGCTTTTTGGCTGCGGCGCGGTTCCAGCGCCAGTCGAAGACCATCGTCAGGTCACCGTATTCCTTCTCGCTCCAAAGGTCGGTGATCTCCCCGGGCTTGCCGTCGTGCTTGAGAATCCCGTTGTGGGCAGTCCAATTGTTGGTCTTCCCCGGGACGTGCTTCCAGCCGGCCAGGGTGGCGCCGTCGAAAATCCGGGTGAACCCGGCCGCGGTGACCCCCTCGGTGTTGGCCGGCAGCGGAAACTCAGCAACTTGGACGCCGCGGAACGACACCTTGTCGCCATGGCCAAGCCACGCGAGCCGACCCGCGCGGCGCTTGAGCCCCGCGTGGTCCGGGCTGGCCGCGCTCAGGTCGTCCAGGTCGCCCTCCAAAATGACGCTCCCGTTGAGCTCCACGACCACCTTCGGCCCAAGCACCGAAACCCGCTGGCGGTTCCACTCGCCGGGCGCCTTGAGGTGCTCGCGCTTGGCGGCCAGCACGCTGTAGAGCGACCCGTGGAACTGCTCCGGCTTGAGGCCGTTGAACTTCGCCGCCGTGTTGTCCAAAATCTGCGCCTCGATCCCGGTGTAGGCCGCGTCGCCTGACCCCGGGTAGTGGATCCCCAACCCGCTGTTGGCCCCGGGTGTTAGCTTGAACTCGAAATCCAACAGATAGTTGGCGAACGTCTCGTCGGTCACGAGGTTGCCGCCCTGCGGGGAGCAGACGATGGCGCCGTCCTCGACGCTGTAGCCGGCGCCCGACCAGCCGCTGAGGTCCTTGCCGTTGAACAATGGGCGCAGCGCGGGAGCTTCCGCCGCCGCCGCCCCGGTCAGGGCCAGCACCGCCATGGAGGCAAATGGAAATTTCATGCCGCCAGTCTGGCGCGGATCGGCGGCGGGAGAAAAGCACCGTTTTCAGCCATTGATGCGCGCCGCCACCCCGGCGACCAGCGCGGCAAACTCACCCGGCCGCTCCCACGCGACCCGGTGGCCACAGCCATCGAGCACGACAAGCGCCCCGCATCCCAGAGCCGCCACCGCGCGCTCGCCGGCGGCGCGGAACTTCCCGTCGCGCTCGCCGACGACCCAGGTCACCGGCGTCGCCACCGCCGCGAGCCGCGGCGTCAGGTCCGCCTGCGCACCAAGCGACCAGTCGATGAAGCTGCGCGCCACCGCCGCGCGCCGCGGCGCCAGCAGCCGCCGGTCGCCAGGCGCCGCGCCACCGCCACGGAAAATCTCCTGCGCCTCCCACTCGCGCAGAAATCCGCCCCATTCATCCTTCAGCGCCGCCGCCGCCCAGCCGGCGTCACGCCCGCGCCGCTCGACCCGCTCAGCCTCGCTCACAAGCCCGGGGTGCGCCGCCACAATCACCGCCGCGTCCCACAACTGCGGCTCGGCTAACAACGCGTGGAGCGCCAGCCGCCCGCCAAGCGAATAACCTAACAACACGCGCGGCCCCGGGACCGCGCGCGCCTCCTCGTTGAGCGCCGCACCGAAGGCCGCCAGCGGCAGCGGGCAACAGTCGAGAAACCGCCACAGGTCAAGCGCACGACAGCCGACCCCCGCCGCCGCGAGGCTCCCCGCCAGCCCGCGCCAATCGGCCGCCATCCCGACCGCCCCGTGCAATGCCCACACCGTCGTCATCCCCGGCCTCCCGCTGCTTCGTAGGCGTCCCAGAATCCCCGCGTCTGCTCGCAATCCGGCACCACCTCGACCACCAGCGCCTCGCCACGCCCGTCGAGCGCGTCAAAATCCTCCACCGAGCCGATCCGCACATACCCGAGCCCCCACATCCGCGCCCAACTTTCAAACTGGTAGCCGTGGGCGTTGGTGATCACCTCGAGCTCCGCGGCTGGCAGGGAGCGGATGCCGGCAACCCGGCTGAAGATCTGTCCGCCGCGGTTGTTGATGACCACCAGCCGCCGCCCGGCTTGGACGACCTGGTCTAACCACGCCGGCGCGCTGAGGTCGTACAACGTTGTTAGGTCGCCGAACACCCCCCAGGCGCGCGGCTCGTCGGCGGAGGCAGCGAGCCAGGTGGAGAGTTGGCCGTCGATGCCGTTGGCGCCGCGGGCGGCGCGGACCGCGGGGTACGGGTGGGTGGTCTGGGCAAACATCCCCCACTCGCGCACCGGCAGGCTGTTGCCGAGGAACACGCTGGTCCCGGTGGCGGCATACCCGGACAAGGTCCGCAGCAGCCCCGGCTCGCTGTCGGGCCAGGCCTCGAGCAGATCGTCGAGCACCGCGCGGCGGCGGGTCGCGGCAGGGAAGTAGTCAAGCACATCACCGAGCTCGGCGACCTCGCCAAGCCCGCGGATGACCCGCGCGACCTCGGCGGTGATGACCGTGCTGGGCCTGGAGAGCCCGCCGAACCCGGAGCGGGTCACCGAGAAAACCTGGATCTGCCGGTGGTCCTCAAGGTCGCGCCAGAAGCGCCCGACCGGCACGCCGCCAAGCCGCAGGACCTTTCCCGGCGGGTTGTTAGTCAGGAGCCGGTCGGCGTCGGCCAGCACCAGCCGCCCGAGCGCCTCGCGCAGCCCGCTGGCGGCGTCGGCGACGACCGGCGCGCCTAACTTGACAAGGAAATGGAAGACCTCCTCGCGGTCGCCGGCGTCGAGGCCGCCGAGCATGACGACGAGGCCGCGAAACACCTCGGTGCGCAAAAACCCGGCCAGCCCGGCGGTCTCGAACTTCGTCCGCTCGGGAGCAAACTCGAGCGGCACGCCAAGCGGCGCGTCGGCCTCGGCAAGCTCCTCCAGACAGACGTTGACGTGCCACGGGCAGCGGCCGGACCACCCGCCGAACAATCCGTCGGCAAGCTCGCCGGTTAGGTCGTCGCACCCACCGACATAGCTGCCGAAGATCCCCGCCTGCTCGATTGCCTGGGGAGCGCCGGTGCCGCGGAAGGCAGCCGGCCGGTCGGCGGAGACCACCACTAACGGTCGGGCCTGATAGTGCGCCTCGATCACCGCGGGCAACAGCTCGGCCACCGCGGTGCCGCTGGTGGTGACCACCGCGCACGGCCTGCCGGTGACCATCGTGCGCCCGAGCGCAAAAAACCCGGCCGAGCGCTCCTCGAAATGCGCCCACACCCGGACTCCCTCGGCGCGCAGCAAGGCGACGACCAGCGCCGCGTTGCGCGCCCCGGCGCACACCACGTACTCATCGATGCCGCGCCCGAAGCACGCGCCCAACAGTCCTCTCACCAGCATCCGGCTCATCGCGGCCCCAGCCATCGCAGACTCCCGCGCCCACCGCAAGGCGCAGAAAAATCCCGTCCCCCGCGCCCGCTCCCATCCTTGCATCCGCTCCACCCTCCCGCAAAGCTCCTCCCCATGACCATGCCCCGTTTCCTTGCCGCCCCGGCAATGCTGTTAGCTTGCGCGCTCCTCGCCACCGCCGAGACCCCCGCGGCGCCAGCGGCGGAGCCGGCCGAACTGTTGGAGACCGGCGGCCGCAACGCGCTCGGCGCGCTCGAGACCCTCGGAACCCTGCAGGGGGCCATCAGCAACCTGCGCGAGCAACTGCGCGTCCAGCGGGCGCAATTGAAAAAATCCGAGGTGGAGAGCGAGCGGCTGGCAATCACCCGCAACATCGACGACCTGGCCACCCGGCTCGCCCAGCTTGAGCTCGACTTCCGCGCGGTGGCCACCGGGATCGACCTTGACGCATTCCAAGCCGGAGCGGCCAGCGACCTGAAGTGGCAGCAGCAAGTCCAGGACCTCCTCCAACCGCTGCTCGCAGAAATGCGCCAGGTCACCTCCGAGTCGCGCGAAATGGAAATCCTCCGCAACATCGTTGCCTCGCTCGAAAGCCGCCAGGCGCTCGCGATGCGCGCCACCGCCAACGTCAGCGACCTGCTCAAGCGCTCCGACAACCCGCAGCTGACCACCTCGCTCAACCAGGAGCTCGCCACCTGGAAAGCCTATCTAGCCGAAACCCAGGGGCAGTTGGAAGCCACCCGCTATCAGTTGGAAGAGCGGCTCGCGGCGAGCCCCTCGGTGTTCAACCGGATCTCACAAGCCTTTGCGCGGTTCTTCCGCAGCCGGGGGATGAACCTGCTTATCGCTCTGGGGATCTTCTCCGGCGTCATCGTCGTCTTCCGCAGGCTCCACCAACTTGCCCAACACCGCCGCCACGGCAAGACCGCGTCCGGACTGCCGGTCCGGTTGCTGAATTTGATCTTATACGCTCTGGTCATCATCGGGGCGACGTTCGCCGCTCTTGTCAGCCTCTATCTGGCAGACGACTGGGTGCTGCTAACCCTGGCGGTGATCTTCCTCGTGGCGATCGCCTGGGGCTTGAAGAGCACCATCCCGAGCTTCATCGAACAGATCCGCACGCTCCTCAACCTCGGCAGCGTCCGCGAGGGCGAGCGGGTCATCTACCATGGCCTGCCGTGGAAGGTCGGCTCGCTCAACTACTTCACCACCTTCACCAACCCCGCGCTGGAAGGCGCCACGGTGCGCCTGCCGCTGCGCGACCTCAAGGAGATGATCTCACGCCCCTGCGCGCCGGGCGAGTTGTGGTTCCCATCCGAGAAGGACGACTGGGTCATCCTCGCCGACGGCACCTACGGCAAGGTCGTCCAACAAAACCCCGACTTCGTCCAGATCATCCAGTTAGGCGGTGCGCGCAAAACCTATCCAACCGGCGCGTTCCTCGAACAAAACCCCGAGAACCTGACACGCAACTTCCGCACCTCGCTGACCTTCGGGATCGACTACCGCCACCAGGCGATCGCCACCACCAGCGTGCCTGATTTGCTCATCCAGGAGATCCACGCCGGGCTGGTCAGCCTGCTGGGCGCCGAGGCGGTGCTCGACGTCAGTGTCGAGTTCGCCGCGGCGGCGGCCTCGTCGCTCGACTACGAGATCATCGCCGACTTTTCCGGCGAGGTCGCGGCGCGCTACCGGTTCATCAAGCGGGCGATCCAGCGGCTCGCGGTGGACGCCTGCAACCGCCACGGGTGGATCATCCCATTCCCTCAGATGACGGTCCATCAGGGGGCCGCACCACACTAACGGAAATTAGAAATCCGGAGCTCTCCGAGGCGTTGAGCCCGTGGCAACGCACCGCGCAGAACTGCCGCGATGGCAGGCCAGCCGCCCATGCGCCAACCGCGGCGGCCTCCTCCGCCCCTCCCGGATGCCCGGGATAACAGACCAGCGTGATCCCGCCGCCGACCCGCACCAACTCCAGCGCCGCGGCCAGCGCCGCGAGCGTCTCGGCGCTGCGCGTCGTCACCCGCTTGTCGCCCCCCGGCAGATACCCGAGGTTGAACATCACCGCGGCGACTCCCGCGGGGACATCGTCTAACATCGCCGCGTGGCTCCCGAGGTGGAGCTCCGCGGCGAGTCCGGCCGCGGCCAGCCGCGCACGGGTGGTCGCCAGCGCCGTGGGCTGGACGTCATAGCCGATGACCCGGCCGCCCGGGCCTGCCAATCTGGCGAGAAACAGCGTGTCGTGGCCGTTGCCCACCGTGGCATCCACCACCGTGTCGCCGGCGCGCACCCAGCCGGCCACCAGCGCCCGCGCCATCCCCAACGGGTCGGCCTTCACCCGCCCACCTCCATGGCCAGTTCCGGGTCAAGCGGCGCCCCGCCTAACAACCAAGCCGCGAGCCGCGCGGCGGTGCCCGGCGCATAAAGCGCGCCCTTCGACCCAAGTCCGTTGAACACCACCCGCGCCGGATCCGCCGCCAGCCGCATCACCACCGGCCGGCTCTGGCGCACGATCGGGCGGATCCCCGCGAGTTGTTCGACGAGGGTCCACTCAGTGTCCAACAACCCGGCGAGCAGCGCCTCGACCCAGCCGCGTCCGGCGGGCGTCGGCTCGGCGTCGAGGTTGTCCCACTGATAGGTGGCGCCGGCGCGGAACCGGTGGTTGCCGATCGGCACGAGCCAGCCGCCGTTGCCGACAACCAGCCGGGTTTCCGCGAGCGCCGGAATCTCGACGGTTAGAATCTCGCCCTTGGCGCAGCGCGACGGCAGACAGGCGGCGACTCCACCGAGCAGGCCAGCCGCCCCCTCGCAGAACACCGTTCGCCCGGGAGCAAGCCCGGCAACTTGCCCGGCGCCATCCGCACTGCCATGGCGGTAGCGCCCGCGGCTGCGGAAGAACTCCCGTGAGGCATCCAGAAACCGCGGCAGGTCGACCCGCCCGGCCCCGCCGATCTCAATCCCGCTGGCCGGCCGCCACGGCGCGCCGAGCGCCACCTCGCGGTGCGCCAGCGCGCTGCCGGCCAGCCGCTGCGCGACGCGCTCGCGCTGGTCGTCGGCAACCAGCCGCACGACCGCCAACTCGGTTAGAAACTCCCCGCCGAGCTCGGCGCCGACCCGCTGATAGAACGCGCGCGCCTCGGCGAAAAACTCGGCATAGCGCCACCCGAGGCTCCACGTCTTGCCGGTCACCGGATTGATCAACCCGGCCGCCA
Source organism: Akkermansiaceae bacterium (assembly GCA_044373465.1). Lineage (GTDB taxonomy): Bacteria > Verrucomicrobiota > Verrucomicrobiia > Verrucomicrobiales > Akkermansiaceae > JBILQA01. Next base: position 9,791 of record JBILQE010000005.1, read on the forward strand.
CCCGGCTGCTCGCCGGCCCGGCCTCCCGGTCGACGATGAGAAACTCCGCGCCCCGCCACCACAGCTCCCACGCCAGGCAGGTTCCCGCCAGCCCCTGGCCGACTATAAGCGTCGCTGGTGCCTGCATCGACCGCCTACTCCAGCACCGCCTGCAGCTCCCACGTCGCCTTGGCGCGCGGCGTCCCCGGCCCGTTGTAACCTAACAATCGATAGGCTTTCGCGGTCGCCTTGGTGGCGGCCATGGCGGTGTCGAGCGCCTGCTTCGCGCGGGTGAGGTTGGCTTCGGAGTCGGGCCCCTGCCAGGTGTAGCTGAGCACCTTGGCCGGGGGCACATCGCGGACTTCGAGGTTGGGGTTGACCGCGCCGGCGGTGCCGACCGCCTGGTTCTGATAGAGAAAGGCCATCGTCGAGCGCTCGAGGGTGGCGCCGCTGGCGTCGATGCCCATTTCGACCGGGGCGGTCATCGGGATATCGTTTTTCTTGATGTGCGAGAACAGCCGCCAGAACGCTCCGGACTGGCCCTTGCCGGTGGTGAAGGCCGCGCGGTAGGCCGGATAGTTCTTCTCGCTGACCTCGTTGTACGGCCCGGGCGCCGGCCAGCCCTCGGGCAGGGCGGCTTCGGCGACGTAGGCCGGCGGGCCGGCCGGTTCCTGCGAGGTCGCGCAACCGCTCAGTGCGGCGAGAAGGATGCTGATGAGATATCGCATGCCGCATGAAACTCCCAAGCAGCTGGATATCAACCGATATTTTCGCCCTGCCGATCCGCCTCAGGCCGGATTGAGCAGATAGTCCGGCACCCAGCCCTCCTCGCCGGCCGCATTCCGGCACCAGTGCCAGCCGTGCAGCTGGCGCTGCGAATCTAGCAGTTGGCCGCGCCTAACAGCCAAGACGCGCGGGTCGAACGCGGCGAGAACGGCGTGGCGGCCCTCGCCCAACGGTTCGAGGATTTCCTCGGGGACGTAGCCGGTGCGCCCGCGGCGGTCCTCGGCCCAGACCCAGCCGGGCCAGACCCGGTCGCTTGGCCCGACTGAGACCTCGTCACCGGGTTGCAGGTCAAGCGGGTGGTGGTCGCGGTCCTCGTAGTCGGCGTTGGCGGTGAAGCGGGTGGTCACGCGCCGAGCCTAACCGGTCCGCCGCCGCCGTGCAACCACGCGCGCACCGGGAGATCGATCATGCGCGCCGCAGCAGCGCGGCATAGGCGCCGTCGGTCGCGTCGCGCTGCGGCAGCGCGAGGTGGCTACGCTCCAGGGTCAACTCCGGGTGCTCGGCGAGCACCTGGGCGATGAGCTGCTCGTTCTCCTCCGGGTCGATCGAACAGGTCGAGTAAACCAACCGCCCGCCGCTGCGCAAACATGGCAGCGCGTTGCGCACGATCCCGCGCTGGATGTCGCCCAACAGGGTGATGTGCTCGGGCTGCAGCCGCCAACGCGCGTCCACCCGCCGCCGCAGCACCCCGGTGTTGGAGCACGGGACATCCAGCAGGACCGCGTCAAACTTGTTAGCCATGTCCGCCGGCGCCGGCGCGCTCCAGTCATGGCACTCGACGCGGACCTCGGCGCGGTGAAGCCGCTCGAGGTTTTCGCGCAGCCGCGGCAGGCGTTTCTCGTTCGAGTCGGTGCATACCAACTCGCCACGCCCAGCGAGCGCCTCGGCAATCATCGCCGCCTTGCCGCCAGGCGCCGCGCACGCATCCAGCACCACCTCGCCGGGGCGCGGGTCTAACAACCCGACCGCGTGCCGGGTTGCCGGGTCCTGGACATACAGGCGGCCCTCGGCGAGCGGGGCGAACGGGACGGCGCCCTGGATGCGATAGAACCCGGGGACCCCGGAGAGTTCGGTCATGCTCGGCGGGAGGTTTTCGGCGCTGCCGATGAGTCTGGCGAAAGTCTCGGCAGGCTGGTTGTTCCAGGCCATCAGGGCGATGGTTTCATCAAGTCCCCAGAGCGCCTTCCAGCGGTTGAAGAGCCAGTCGGGATGCGAGTAGGCGACCGCCGGCGGCAAGCTCCCGATCCCCTCGATGAGCTGCTGGCGCTGGGTCGCCGCCCGCCGCAGCACCGCGTTGAGCAACCCGCGCACCGCGCGCTTCCCGGCCTCCACCGTCTCGAACACCGCCGCATGGTCAGGCAAATTCAAGATCAACAATTGACACAATCCCACCCGGAGAATGTCGCGCGTCTCGTGGTCAAGCTTGCCGCTGCGCAGCTGGCTGATCCACTGGTCTAACAACCGGCGGTTGCGGATCACCCCGAGGACGATCGCATTGAGCAGGCCGCGGTCCGAGGAGGAAAGTTGCTGGCGCTGGGCATGGCGCTCGACGAGTGCCTCGGCATACGCGTGGCCCTTGGACCATGCGCGGAGGGTCGAGACAGCGGCACGGCGGGTTTGATCCATAGGCGGGTCTAGCAAATGACCCGCCATGGTCAATGCCAGCGCGACAATTCGCCCGAATCAACCGTCCGGCGGACCCAAAGAAAAAGCCGGCCCGCCGCCTGTTGCGGGGGCCGGCTGGCTGATGCAGAGTGGCTTAGCGGGTCCCGGTGCCGCCGGTCTGATCGGCGCTCTGGGTGATGTTGCCGCCGACTTTTTGCAGGTCCTGGCCGAATCCCCGCGACGTGTTGCACGAGGAAAATCCGCCAAGGCCAACAACTGCGGCCGCCAATGCAATGAGTCTGATCGTTTTCATGGTTCATTATGTTAGACCCGGGCGGTCGCTTGGCAAGGGATTCATCGAGGTTAAAATCCTTGGAAAGGAGCCGGGAGGAAAGTACCCCCGGGGACGATGGCGGATGCGGAGATCGAGTGGAACTACCCGGCGGACCTGCCGGTGGCCCAGCGGCGGGAGGAAATCCTTGCCGCGCTGCGGGCCCACCGGGTCGTCGTGGTGGTCGGCGAGACCGGCAGCGGCAAGACGACCCAGCTGCCGAAGATGGCGCTGGAGGCCGCCGGCGGCCAGTTGGGGGTGATCGGCTGCACCCAGCCGCGGCGGATTGCCGCGGCCAGCGTGGCGCGCCGGGTCGCCGAGGAGCTGCGCGGCGAGCTTGGCGGGCTCGTTGGCTATCAGGTCCGCTTCGACGACCGGACGACCCGCGCGACCCGGCTGAAGTTCATGACCGACGGGATCCTGCTGGCCGAGGCCCAGGGCGACCCGGACCTGCGCAAGTACCACACCCTGATCCTCGACGAGGCCCACGAGCGCAGCCTGAACATCGACTTCCTGCTAGGGCTGGTGCGCCAGCTGTTAGTCCGGCGGTCCGACCTGCGGTTGGTGATTTCCTCGGCGACGCTCGACGCCGGGGCGTTTGCGGAGTTTTTCGCGGCGGTCGTCGGTGAGGTTCCGGTGATCCAGGTTGAGGGGCGGATGTTTCCGGTCGACGACTACTACCTGCCGGCCGGCGGCGACGAGGAGCTCAGCAGCCACGTGGCGCGGGCAGTCGAGTGGATCGGCCAGGTCGACCGGCGCGGCGACATTCTGGTGTTTCTTCCCGGCGAGCGGGAGATCCGCGACGCCGCCGAGACTCTGGACGGGCGCGGCTTCCCTAACACCGAGATCCTCCCGTTGTTCGCCCGCCTCGGGATGGCCGAGCAGCAGCGGATTTTCTCCCCGTCGGGAAACCGCCGCAGGATCGTGCTGGCAACCAACGTTGCGGAGACCTCCCTAACGATCCCGGGGATCGTCTACGTGGTTGACTCCGGGATTGCGCGGGTGAGCCGGTGGAGTCCCGGGCGCGGCGTCCAACGGCTCCAGCTAGAGCCGGTCTCGCAGGCGAGCGCGCGCCAGCGGCGCGGGCGCTGCGGGCGGGTCAGCGAGGGGATCTGCGTCCGGCTGTATGCGGAGGATGATTTCGCGGAGCGGCCGGAATTCACCGATCCGGAGATCCGGCGCAGCTCGCTTGCCGGGGTGATCCTGCGGATGAAGGACCTGCGGCTGCCTGACATCGCCGAGTTTCCGTTCCTTGATCCGCCATCGCCAAAGCACATCGCCGAGGGCTACCGCGCCCTGCGCGAGGTCGGCGCCTTGGACAAACACCGCGAGCTAACCGATGTTGGACGCCGCCTCGCGCGCCTCCCGGTCGACCCGCGCCTCGGGCGGATGCTCATCGAGGCGGAAAAAACCGGGTGCCTCGCGGAGTTGTTAGTCATTGTCGCCGGGCTCAGCGTGCCGGACCCGCGCGAGCGGCCGGCCGAGAAGCACGCGGAGGCCGACCGGGCGCAGGCGCGCTGGCGCGATGCCGAGTCGGACTTCAGCGGGCTGCTGCGGCTGTGGCTCGACCTCGCGCCGCTGCGCCAGGGGCGCGGGTGGCAGCGCAACCGGCTGCGCAAGTTCTGCCGCGAGGGGTTTCTGAACTTCAAGCGGATCACCGAGTGGGACAACCTCCACGACGAGATCGCCGGGGTGGCCGCGCGCGACATGCGCTGGAAAGTCCCGGCGCTGGCCGGCGAGTTTGCCAAGCTCATGCCATTCGACCTGGTCCACCGCGCGGTGCTTGCCGGGGTGCCGCGCCAGTTCGGGCTATGGAACAAGGAGAGCCGCGCCTACCGGTCGGCCAGCGGTGGCGAGTTCGCGGTGTTTCCCGGCTCCGGGTTGTTCGCCGCAAAAAAGCGCCCCGAGTGGATCCTCGGATTCGAAATCGTCGAAACCTCACGCCTCTGGGCACGCCGCGCCGCACGCATCGACCCGGCGTGGGTCGAACTCGTCGCCCCGCACCTCTGCCGCCACCGCTATGGGCATGCCGACTGGGATGACCAACAGGGCGCCGTCTACGCCCTCGAGACGGTCATCTGCGGCGGCCTGCCGGTTGTCACTAACAGGCGCGTCCACCTCGGGCGGATCGACCCGGCCGCGGCGCGGGAGATCTTCATCCGCACCGGCCTGTTAGGCGGACGGCTCACCGCGGCGTGCCGGTTCATGGAGCGGCTGGCGGAAGTCCGCGAGGAGGTTGGCGAGCTTGAGCACAAACTGCGCCGCCCGGGCGGGCTGTGGTCTGACGAGGCGGTGTTCGAGTTCTTCGACCAGCGGATTCCGGCGGGAATGTGCACTGCCAAGGAGTTTCACGTGTGGCGCGGGACCCACGAGGAGTCCCTGCTGCTCTCCCTCAACGACGCCATCTGGGAGGATCCCGCGGCGCTTGACCTCGCCGGGGTGCCCGACGAGCTCAGCCACCGCGGCCACGCCTGGCCACTCTACTACCGAACCGCGCCGGGCGAGCGCGACGACGGGGTCACCCTCGGCGTCCACGTCGACGAGCTCGGCGAGCTGCCGCCGTGGTTGTTGGAGTGGGGCATCCCGGGACAGCTGCGGGAGCGCATTGAGCTGTTGATCCGCAGCCTGCCGAAAGACTTCCGGGTCGCCTGCCAGCCGCTCGGCGCCAGCGTCGCCGCGTTCGCCGCGGAGTGGGAGGGCGCCGAACCGGAGCGCGGGTTGTTGGATGAGCTGGCGGCCTTCCTAACATCCCGGACCCGGCTGCCGGTTTCCGCCTCGATGTTCGAGCCCGGGCGCTTGCCTGAGGAACTGCGGATGAAGGTGTGGGTGTGCGATGACGACGGCGGCGAGCTTGGGTTCGGAGCCGATGTCGGGGTGCTCCGCGAGCAACTCGGAACCCTGCTCACCGAGCGGTTCGAGGCCGCCGCGGGCGCCGCCTGGGAATGCCGCGGGATGACCCGCTGGGAGTGCGGCGCGCTGCCGGAGAGCATCGAGGTGGGCAGCGGCCTGGCGTTTCCGGCGCTCGTCGACGAGGGGAGCAGCGCCGCTGTCAGGTGTTTCGCCGACCGGCTCGAGGCCGCCGAGTCGCACCGCGGCGGCTGTGTTAGGCTGTTGTGCCTCGCCGAGCCGGCGGCCATGAAGTTTGTCGCCGAGCGCTACCCGCTCGACCCGGCGGCGCGGGTCCACCTGCGGGTGTTAGGCCCGGGCGGCACCGCGATCGACGAGCTGGTGCGGTTGGCCGGGGAGGGCGCGCTGGGTGGGGTGGTGCGGGATCCGGAGAGTTTCGCGCGGGCCAGCGGTGCGGCGCGGGGCGACTGGCATGCCGCGGCGGCCAAGGTTGGCGCCGCGCTGGGGGTGGCCATCAGCGCCACCCGCGAGCTTGACGCGTGGCTTGCCGCGCATGCCTCCGACCGCCATCTCGGCGCCGTCGTCAACGACCTGCGCGAGGAACTCGGCTGGCTCTGGCGCGCCCAGTTCGCGTGGCGCGCCGGGTTCTCCCGGCTCACCGGCTACGACCGCCACCTCCGCGCGATCCGCGCCCGCCTGACCCGCCTCGATTCACTCCCGCTGGCCAAGGACCTCGAGAAAATGCAGCGCGTCCGCCACCACTGGCAACCGTGGATCCGCGCCTGGACCGCCGCCCCGGACAACCCGCACCTCTGGGAGGCCGGCTGGTTGTTGGAGGAGCTGCGCATCTCGTTGTTCGCCCCCGAAATCCCGGTCCGCGGGAAAATCTCCGAGAAAATCGTCGCCAATCGGCTCGCCGAGCTGCGGGTCTAGCAAGAATTGTTATTTCTCACGGGACCCACGCGTGGGCGGCCCAGAAGCGCCCGAGCTCGGCGTGGGAGCCGTTGAAGGCATTGTGTTCGAGCGGCCGGTCGAGGTTGCCGAAATACGCCGGCGAGCGCCACGGGCCGGCGCGGAAATGCTTCGGGACCGAGCGGCGCTGGCGCGGGTCCCACTCGACGCCGGCGTACTGCCAGAGCGCCCAGTCATTCCAGATCCCGTAGGCGCGCATCAGGGCGCCGGGGTTAGGGAAGAACTCGTGCGAGTACAGGGCGATCCAATACGGGCACTGGCCGATGCGGGCCTTCTGCGCCGGGGTGGCGTTGCTCAAGGCGCTGCGCAGCGCGGCGCTGTTCTCCAGATAAATGACCGGCAACACCCCGGTCCGGCTCTCTATCCGGTCAATGAAGCGCACCATCTCCGCCGCCGACGAGCGCTTGTCGAAATCCCCGACTAACAGGATCGCCCGCCCCGGGGCATGGCTGCGTCCAACAGTGCGGAGCCGCTCGAGGTAGCGGTCAGCCTGCCAGACCGGATCGACGCCCTTGAGGACGAAGTAGTACGACCCCAACAACAGTGACTGGCGGTTGGCCGCGGCAAGGAAGTCGCCGAACTTGGCGTCCTGCTCGCGGCCCTTGCCGACCCGCGCGATGAGCGCCGCGGCCCCGTTGCGCTGGAGGGCGGCGACATTCGTCGAGCTGAAGCTCTCGCCAGCGCGGTGGCGCTCTTTCGGATCATAGCCGGAAACATTGACGACCTTCGGCGCCGCGGCCAGGCCGACCCGCGGAAACCCGCCGCCACCGCAGCCGGCCAGCAGCGATGCCGCCACCAGCGTGAGACCCAGCCTAGCAATTAACCCGCCCATCCCCCAAGGATGCGCCAGCCGGACCAGTTCGCAAGCCGCCAGCGCCAACAATCCAACAGCCACTCACCCAGCCGGCCCGCGGCGCGGGTCGACGCGCAGCGCGATGAGCCAGAAAAGCAATGCCCAGGCGGCTCCCAGCACCCAACCGGCGACCACGTCGGTTGGCCAGTGGACGCCGAGGTAGACGCGGCTGGCGCCGATGCAGACAGCCACCAGCACCGAGAGGCTCACCAGATAGACCTTCACCGCCCGTCCGGGGAGCGCCCGCGCCAACAACAGCCCCAATGTTAGGTACACGACGGCGGCCATCATCGAGTGGCCGCTTGGGAAGCTCTCGCTCATCACCTCCGCCTGATGGGAGATCAGGTCCGGCCGCGGCCGGTCAAACCCGCGCTTCAGGCTACTTGAGAGCAGCGCCCCGCCAAGCACCGCGGCGACGATAAGCAGCGCCAACCGCGGCTTGCCTAACAACAGAACCAGCACCGCGATGGCAGCAGTTAGACAAGTCAACACGGTGATTCCACCAAGCGCGGTGATGTCGCGGGCGGCCTCCTTGAGGCGCGCCGGGCCGACCGGCTCGGCGGGGTCGCCGGGGACGCGCATCGCCAGGAGGATGGCGCTGTCGAGTTCATGTGATTGTTGGGCGCGGACCCCGCCGGCGACGGTGAGGAAAACCCACAGGCTCCCGGCGACGACCAACAGCGCGAAGGTGACCAGCGGCTCGCGGCGGACCCGCCGCAACAGCCGCGCGGACAGATCTAGCAGGCGTGCGTGCATCTCACGGCTTGGCGCGCGGGATATTCCTGAAGGACCCGTCGAGCTTGAGCGGCTGGCCGCTAGGGTTGAGGTCCTGGAGGGTGGCGGTGAAGGATCCGGCGACGCTGTTGGAGGTGCGCTCGGAGAGGATTTCAACCCGGGCATCGGCTCCGGAGTCGCCGCTGAAGGTGCGTGCCGAGCGGCCGGCAGGCGTGAAGGTGATGCTGACCTCCTCGTCGGGCGTCCCCGGATAGCTGCGCGGACTCAAGGTCAGTTCGGCGCTCAGGATGATCATGTCGAGTTTCGAGCCGTCCGCGGCGCGGGCCTCGAGCGTGTGGGCGTACTCCTTGGCGTTGAATGACTGGTCGACGTGGTAGTGGATGCTCGCGGCGGTCCACGGCTCACCGCCAAGGGTGGCGTCCATCCCGGCGCTGCCGCCCGCCGCCGCGCCATCCCGCGGCCCGGCGCCCTCCGAACCCTGCGTGTGGCCTTGGTCACACGCGGCTAACAAAACCACCGCGCTTGCGGCCGCGGCGGCTAACAAGAATGAGCGAGAGGCAGGCATGGGGTTGCGGGGGAGGTTTGGGTGTTGCTACTCGGGGAGATTCTCAGGGCCACCGGCGGGATCCGCCGGGCCAGCAGTTGGACTGAGCTGCTTTTCGAGGTCCGCGGCGCGTTTTTCGAAGAAGTCGCGAGCGCGCAGGGCATCCTGATAGAGCCGCTGGAGGTCGGCATACTCGGCGGCGGACGGGGCGTTGGCAAACCCGTCGAGGCGGGCGTTGGCCTCGGCGAGGCTTTTTTCCAGCGCCTGGGTGCGTGCCGCGTTGAGCTGCGCGCCCTGGCGGAGGGTTTCGGCCTCGCCGCCAAGCATCCCGGAGTCAACCTCCTGTTGGAGCGCGCTGAGCTTGCGGGCCATGGCTAGCAGGTCCTTCTCGGCCGCGACGAGCTCCTTGGCTGAAGCGGCAAGTTCGGCGTCCTTCTCCGCGGCGATCCGCTCGAGGGCCGCGGCGCGCTCGACGAGCGCCTTGGCGTCGGCAGCCATCCGGGTGGCGATCGCCGCGGGCGCCTCGCCAGCGGCGAGCGGGCTGAGCGCCGGCAATCCGAGGGACGCGCGCTCGCGCTCAAGCGCGGCCCGCTCAATCTCCAAAGCCTCCTGCATCTCAGCGAGCTCCGGGCTGCTGGCTGGCCCGCTGGCAAAGCTCAGGAGATCCGGGCGGACCTGCAGGAGGATCATGGCCAGGAGCAAGGCGATGATGAGCAAGCCGACGACGAGGGTTTTGCCATGGCCGTCGGGGTTGGCGGGAGCATCGGCCAGATCCTCTTCTGAGGGCGGCGGCATGGATGGGTCTGACATTCGGGCGACAGGATGAGTGCGGCTGGCAGTGGATGTCAAAAATCAAACCGCTAGGTTCAACCCCGGCGCGACCAGCTCCAACAACTCCTCGGGAGCGTCGATGAGGAACTCCGGCTGCTCGCGGGCAAGCGACTCGCGCGAGTTGAACCCCCAGGTGACCGCCGCCATCGCAACCCCGGCTTTCTTCGCCGCGCGGATGTCGCGAATCTCGTCGCCGACATACAGCATGTCCTCGCCGCGGATCGAAAAGGTCTTCTGGATCGCGCGCAGGTGCTTGGCTTTGCCGGAGAGCTTCGAGGTCGAACTGATAAACCGGAACAGCCCGGTGAGCGCGTGGGACTCGAGAAACACCTCGACGTTGGTCGCCGCGTTGGATGTTAGAATCCCGAAGCAATGGGCCCGGTCGCGCAGCGCCGGCAATAGTGCGGCCATCCCCGGGATGAGCGGCAGGCCGCCGATGTTGGACCGGAGCAGGCTGGTGCCGCGGGCTAACAGCATCGGGACATGGCGCTTGGGGATGCCGAGGTGGGGGAGGAGTTCCTTGAGTGAGAAGTGGCGCAGGGCGGGGATTTCCTCGGCGCCGACCTCGCGCAGGGCGTATTCGGTCGCCAGGTTGTTATAAACGCGGCGGGCCTCATCGAGGGTGTCGGCGATGGTGCCATCGAAGTCAAAAATCACCGAACGGAAGGTCATCGGCGCACACGCTAGCCGGGCCGACGCCAGGAAGGAAGCCCGATGCGCGGTGGCCCGAAGAAGAATCCCGAAGAAGATTTGGGTCGCCGGCGGCGCCTCCAACAGGCATGCCAGCCGGGCCATGATTGCCATGCCGCCGATTCTCCGCCTAGTTGCCGCAGGAGCCGCAGCCATCCTGCTCTCAGCCTGTGATCGACCACCAAGCGGCGCCAACCCGGCAGCGGCAGTGACGCCCGGGCCGCTGCGGTTGCAAATCACCCTTGACCCGGCGCTGGCCCCGGCAGGTGCGGCGGGGCGCTTGCTGGTGTTCATGACGGCCAACCCGAAGCCGCAGGATACCCTCGGGACCGGCTTTATCCCTGGCAGCACCTGGCTGGCGGCGATGGAGCTCGACCACCTCGGCGCGGGCGAGACGCTGCTGTTTGATCCGGACGCGCTGGCATTCCCACAGAAATTCTCCGCCGCAACGCGGGGAACCTATCAGGTCATGGCGCTCCTCGACGTCGACCACAGCTACGCCTACAACGGCGAGGGCCCTGGCGACCTGAAAAGCGCGGTGCTCAGCGTGGAACTCGACCCGGGTGCGACGGAGCCGCTGGCCCTAACACTAACACGGGCCACCCCGGCCGATCCGCCGGTCGAGGAGAGCGATGAGATCCGGCTCGTCGAGTTCACCAGTCCGGCGCTGAGCGAGTTCTGGGGGCGGCCGGTGGCGGTGGAGGCCGGGGTGGTGCTGCCGCCCGGGTACGCGGATGCGGCGCCGCGGCGCTATCCGGTCGTCTATCACCTGCACGGGTTTGCCGGCGACCACCGCGAGGCGTGGCGCAAGGGGCCTGCGGTGATCAGCGCGATGCGCAAAGGTGCGATGGCGCCAATGATCCATGTCTATCTGAATGCATCCTGCCCCGGCGGCGCCCATCAGTTTGCCGACTCCGCCAACAACGGCCCGTGGGGACGGGCGCTCACCGAGGAGTTCATCCCGCACCTGGAGCAAACGTTCCGGATGGCGGCCAAACCGGGCGGGCGGTTTCTAACCGGCCACTCGTCCGGCGGCTGGGCGTCGCTTTGGCTGCAGGTCACCTATCCGCAGATGTTTGGCGGGACCTGGTCGACCGCTCCCGATCCGGTTGACTTGCGCAGCTGGACCGGGATCAACGCCACCCCGGGGACGAGCGACAATGCCTATCAGGAAAGCGACGGCAGCCCGCGGCAACTGGTGCGCGTCGGCGACCGCTGGGTTGCCAGCGTGAAGGATTTTGTCGGCCAGGAGGAAGTCGCAGGCTCCTATGGCGGCCAGTTCGCGTCGTTTGAATGGGTCTGGAGCCCGCGCGGGCGCGACGGCCGGCCGATGCCGTTGTTCAACCGGCGCACCGGCGTGCTCGACCCGGCGGTCGTCGAGGCGTGGCAGAAGTATGACATCCGGCTGGTGTTGGAGACCAACTGGGCGGCACTCGAGCCGCAGCTGCGCGGGAAGATCCACGTGTTTTGCGGCGAGCTCGACACCTTCCGGCTCGAGGAGGGGGTCCGGCTGCTAGGGGAATTCCTAACCGCGAAGGGCAGCGACGCGGTCTGCGAGATCATCCCCGGGCGCAACCACGGCGACCTCTATCAGCCGTGCCCGGCCTACCCGGACGGGCTGGCGCTGCGGATTGACCGCGAGATGGCCGCGGCCTTCGCCGCCTCAACTGATTGAGGCGGCTTGGGCGGCTCGGCTCAATAGGGTCTCGGGGGAACCGTCGGCGTGCCGCTGTGGACGACGGCTTTGACGTAAACCACCTGACCGTTGATGTAGTACGGGTAATAGTAGATGCCGCTCAAGACGTAATAGGTCACCCCGGCAAACACCCTCGTGGCGGCAGCCGCGGGGAGGGTGTACATGTAGGCAGCGGGGTTTCTTGGGTCAAAGGGGCCACGGGGATCAAACGCTCCGCGCGGGTCGGCAACACCACGCGGGTCGCGAAGGCCGCGCGGGTCGGCAACGCCGCGGGGATCGGCAATTCCGCGCGGGTCGCGAAGGCCGCGGGGATCGGCAACTCCGCGGGGGTTGGCGGGCCGGTGTCGCGGGGCGGCGGCGGTTGAATCGACCAGGAAAAGCGCGGCGAGGGCAGCGAGGAGGAAACGCGGGATGCGGTTAGCGTTCATGGCTTGGATGCGGGTGAGGGTTTGCAGGCCTTGGGGATTCATTCGCTTTTCCCCATCTCGACCTTGATGGAGTCCGCGGCGGGACGCTTGGCGAAGAGGGCGGCATCGACGGGAGCGTTGAGGATCCAATCGGTGAGGTTGATTTCCCAGGTTGGGTTGGCGTCCAGGCTGGTGAAGGTCAGAAGGTAGCGGACCGGGAGGTGGTCCTCCACGTTGACCCAGAGATCGCCGGTGAGGCCGGGTTGGACGAAATGGAGGCGATCGCAGGTTTTCGAGCCAAGGGTCTCGCGTTCCATGAGTTTCGCTGAGGTGACGTCGCGGAAGATCTGGGTGGCGAAGTCCTCGGCGAGGAGTTCGGCGAGTGGCGGGCGGAAGCCGAAGCGCTCGTCGATCGCATCGGCGAACTGGGTGATGGATTTGGCAGGGATTTCCTCGATCGCGTGGTGCTTGAGTTCGGGGTACATCATCACGAAGGTGGCACCGTCGTAGAGGATTTCGCGGGTTTCGCGCTCGGCGGGTTGCACGGCATGGAAGCGGTTGGGGCGCTCGATGGTGAAGATGATCTCGCCATCTTCGAGCTTGGAGCCGACGCCAAGGGCCGGGTCGAGCTTGTGGCGGGCGGTGAGCTTGATCGATTTGGCCGCCGCGAGGGTGGTTTGGACCGAGTCAGCAAGCTCGCGCGCAGCGGGTTCGATTTGCGCCTGAGCCGCGCCGGCGGCGATGACCAGAGCGATGACATGGCGCCAGGCCCGGAGCGGGGTAAGTGAGGGGTGCATGGATGGATGGGGTTGGGGGTGTGGATGAGGAAGCTTGCCAGAGGCGGAAGCAGAGATCTTGGCGGCGAGGATTTAGGGGTGCCGGGTGGGGTGCCGGGATGGCCGCGGCGAAACAAGGCGCGGCGGAAAAAGCGCTGGAAAAGGGCGAGGCGGGAAAGGGCGGCGAGAACCGCGCGCACAAGGGAAGATCCTGAAGCAATCTCGGTCAGAAACCGACGGAGTCAACAGCAGGGCTACGGCAGGCCTTCTAACAACCCACCAGTGGGCTCAGGGGTGGTTTTTTTCGAGCCACGCCTTGCGGGCCACGAGGTTTTGCTTGAGGTCGGCGGTCTTTTTCCGTTCGCGGGCGAACTCGTCGTAGAGGCGGAACAGGTTGGCAACATCGCCGCGCAGGTCCTTGCGTGCGTCTTCGAACATCTCGCCGATGTCGACGGCCTCGTCGAGGCTCGCCTGGTGGGCTCCCTCCCCGCTGCGGGCGCTGGTGGTCAGGTCCTTGAGCTGGGTGTTGAGGCGCTCGGTATTGGCATCAATCTGGCCGAGCTCCTCGGCGTGAAGCGTCCGGGCGGACTCGCTTAGTGCTGGGTTGGCGAGAAGCTCGGTCAACGCGCGGCGGCGCTGGTCGAGGCGCTCGATGCCTTCGCGGAGAGCGGCTTGGATGTCATCGCGCTGTTGTTCGGTGGTGTGGTTGTCGCGGCGCGCCTGCTTCCAGTCGTCAGTGACCCGGACGGACTCATAATAATAGCCGTTCCAATAGGAGCTGCCGTTGGACTCATACTTCTTCACATCCTGCTCGGCGGGGAACGACTTGGTGAGCTCCACGATTTGTTCGACGCGGGTCATGTTGCGCTCATCGAATTTTCCCAGATCGGGCAAGGCGGTGGCGTCACCGGTGCGCACCTTCTCGAGCATCTCGGCGCGTTTGCGGGCGTAGAGTTCGATGCCGTTGCGCAGGCTGGTGATCGCCTCCTGCTTGAGTTGCGAGACGCGGAAACGCGAATCCGGGGAGTCGCGCAGCTCGGCAAGCAGCTTGACGAGTTCATCGACGCGCTTCTCGATGCGTGCGTCGAGGGTGATGATGTCCTTGCCGAGCTCGGCGAGACGCGCCTCGCGCTGGGCGACGTGGATTTCCAGGTTCGCTACGGATGCCTTGCGGGCTTCAAGGTCAATCGCCGGGGGCGACGTTTCAGCCCGGCAGATGGGCGCGAGCGCGAGGAGGAAGGCAAAAGCAGCGTGGCGGGCATTCATAGGGATGGGATTGAATGGGTCAGAGTGGTGGGGCCAAGGTTGCTGGTCCTATGGATAATGCGTTGGTGTTTAGCAGTCCGATCACCATTGCAGCGAGCAGGCGACTGTCAGGGTGTCGGTGTCAGAGCCGGTATCCTCCCGGGTCCGGGTGCTGATGTAGCCGAGTTTGATCCCGAACGTGCGGTTCACAGGAATGCCAAGGCTGAGCCCCCAGCCGAGGTTGAACTTGCGGTCATCGGCAGAGACGCCATCGATGGTCGACTCGCCGCCGTAACCGAAGCCCGCGCTGGCACCCAGCCACAGGCCCGGGCGGAAGCTGTAAATAAGGTGGCCTTGGCCGATAAAGTATCCGTCCTCGGCGAGTTCTCTGCCGCCGAAAAACTCGTCGTTCTCGGTGTAAAAGTTGGCCGATGCGGATAGCTCGGTGGACTACTTGCCGCGATTGTGGACGACGCCGAACTGCGGGGTGAGCGTGTAGCGGTTGGAGCCGAGGTTGATCAGCTTGTCATCGAAATATTCCCCGGTGGGAAGCTGGATGACCAAGCCAATGCCGACGATCGTCTCGGACTCCGTGCGCTTTCGATATTCGAGGAACTCCTGTCCGCTCAGCGGTGGCGCGCCATAGAGATTGACCGCGAAGCGCAGCACGGTATCGGACCACCCGTCGCGACTGACGCTGGCAGGCAGGCCATCGATCACCCCGCTCCAGGTGCCGCTATGATAAGCTTGGGCCAGATCAATGCGGGCGGAGTTTCCAAGCAGCTCGAAGGCGTGGATGTATTTGAACGCGACCGAGTGGAGATCGAAGGTTCCGTTCTCGATCCGCAGCACCGGGTTGAAGCTGATGTCTCCCTCGCTGTAGGCATATCCCGCACCGCCAAAACTACTGCCAAGGGGCAAGTGGCTCCAGCGGCGCGGTTCCAGGTCCTGCGAGAACGCGGGAATGACTCCGAGCATGAAAATCCATGCCGACCCTATGATTTTCCGAGTGGCAGGATTGATCACGCCCATCGATTAGAACTTGAATTGCGATCCAAGCAACAGCCCGTGGCTGACGACATCGTAGGTGGTCGGCCCGCTGGTGTAATCGGTGCCGATGGCGCGGTATCCAAGACCCAGCGACATCCGGTCGCTGACCCGGTAGCCGAGGGTGAGCATCGCTTGCCAGGTGAGGTCCGAAGAGACGCCGAATCCGCCGATATCGGCCAGGCCGAGGAGGAAGACCTTTTCCGACAGGTCGCGACGGAAGCGGATGCCGACCAGCGGGTCGATCCAGGTCTTCTCGCCCGACGCGCTGAAGTTGGTATTATTGTTCAAGTGGATATCGACGTCGGTCTCCATCCAGTTGACGCGTGCGCCGCCGTAGACATCCAGATGGCCGGTCGGGGTCTCGGCGACCCGGTAGAACACCGCGTAATTGCCGACGAATTGCTCGATCTGGGAATCGAACGTGCCGAGCTGATTGGTAACCGAAGGCTCAAGCTTGGCGTAGAAAAAATCCCCCATGAAGCTCCAGCGGCCTTTGCCGACTTCAACGAGGCCCATGAAGCTGAACTTCAGGTTGTCAAAGATCTCATCAAACGGGACGTCAACCGGGACGGTGGTTCCATTGAAGGCCATCTCGCCGTCAAGCCGGGTGAACCAACCATAAACCGAGGAGGAAACCCGCCAGCCGGATTCGGTGGTGGTGACCAGCGTCGGTTCGTCGGGCGAAATCGCAACGGTGCCGGCCATGGCTGGAGTGGCGGCGAGGAAAATGCCGGAGGCGATGGTGGTAAGGATCTTAGTTTTCATGGGCTTGGGTGTTGGTTGGCTAGATAGCTGGCGATTGATCAACGGCGGCCGCCGCGCCCGGCGGCGCCGTAATAGCCGCCATAGCCGTGGTGGTAGATGGCGCCGGTGCCGTAGGAATACCAGGCCGCGGGCGGGTAGCAGTAGTGGTCGTCGTGGTCGTTGAGGATCGCCCCGAGGATCAGGCCGGCGCCGAACATGAGGACGCCGTTGGCGGCAACGTATTCACCGCTGTAGCCGGAAGTCTGGGTGTAGACGACGGTCTCAGGCGTCGACTCCTTGACGGTGACGTAGGTGACGTTGTGAACCGGGCTGGAGACCGGGATCTTATAGATGTCGGCGGGCACCGAGGTCGCCCAGGCCCACGGGCCGGCGGGGGCGTTGGCGGAGAACCAGACGCCTTGGTCACAGCAGTAGTAACTGGTGCCGACGAGGAACACCGAGAAGGGCGAGTTGACCGCGTATTTCACGCTGGTCGACGGGATCGGCTGGAACACCGGATCGCCCTTGTAGGTGACTTCCAAGGTGGGCGCTTTGGTGGCATCCACATAGGTCGACTGCGGGACGGAGGCGAGCAGCACCGCGTCGCGGGCCTCGTCGGTGCCGGGGATGGTCGATTTGACGAAGGCCAGCGGGTGGTTGTCAGGGATCTTCTTGAAATCCTCAGGAAGGTCGGTGCTGGCCGCTTCCCATTGGCCGTCGAGCTTCGGCGCGCGGAACCAGCGGCCGGCGACTTGGTAGTAAAATTTGCCACCGGCCGAATCGAGCATCAGCAGGCTCTCGGTGTTGGTGACTTCCAGCAATTTCGTGCCGGGGATCGGCTCGTAGGCGGGTTCGCCAGCGGTGATCAGGAGCTCGGCGGGTTCCTTGCTGGCATAGACGTGCTCGGCGGTTTTGACCTGTTTGCCGGGGATGTTTTTGCGGGTTTCCGCCCAGTTGTCGTCGTCGGCGGGCAGCTTGCTGAGCCGCTCCGGGAGCTGGGTGGCGACGCTCCACGGCCCTTCGGCGGAGCTGGCGGTGAGCCAGTGGTCGCCGTTGAGCAGGAAGAATTTCTTGGTCGATGGCTCGAAAAAGACGTCCCAGTTGGTGTTGAGGGCAAACATCAAGTCCGGGTCGGCCGCGGCGACGGGCTTGAACTGGGGTTCGCCGAGGAAGATGACCAGCACCGCGGGCTTGTTGCTGTAGAAGATCTTCGGCGGATTCAGGTTCACCTCGACGGATTTCTGGACCGAGGTGGCTTGCGGATCGAGGCAGGCGAGCACGCGGTCGAGCGAGACGGTGATGAGCCGCTGAGGCGGGCTGAGGACATCGACGGCGGCGCGCAGCGATTTTTCTTCAGCCTCGGAGACCCCGGCAAAGCGGATCTCGCGCTTGGTAGAGAAGACTTTCACCGTCCGGGTGGTCTGATCGACGAGCGTCCGCGCCTCGATCTCGGCGACGCCGAACTTGGGCTCCTTGAGCACCCCTTCAACCTCGATGGCGCAGCGGAACCGGATGGTGGAATAGTCCTCCCACCCGTCAACCTGGGGCTGATAGACGGTGAGCTTCTTCGTCTCCTTGGAGAACTCGCGTGGCCAGCCTGGGTCGGTGGGCGGCGGTGGCGTGTCCGCGGCTGCGGCGAGCGAAGTGAGGCATAACCCGGCCACGAGAGGCAGGACCGAGGTGAGGCGTCGAATTAGGGTGTTCATGGCTGGGAATACTGGGATTTGAGGAAACGTGAGGATTCGCGGATCAAAGTCGCATGAACCGCGGCGGTGCGGGCCGGGTCGGGATTGGCGCCGGTGAGGCGCAGGCAGAGTTTCGATGGCCGCGCCTCGAAGTCGCAGTGGCTGGCTTGCGGGATTTCAATGATCCGGCCGCCGGGGATGGCCGCGAGCATGGCGGCGGCGTTGCGGTTGGCGTTGCCTGGCCCGGGAGCGCCGAGGATGGCCAGGGTCGGGATGCGGATTCTTGGCGCGGCCTGGGTGCCAAGCGCGCGATGGTCGACCGGATCGAGCAGCAGCAGCCGGTGGCAGCCGGGATCCTCCGCCGCGGCGAGGAGCGCGGAGAGCCCGCCGGCGGAGAAGCCGGCATAGGCGACGTCGTTCCATCCGAGGGACTCGCGCAGGGCGATGAGGTCGCGGGCGTTCTCCGCATGGTTGCCGGCCCACGGCCTGGACCGCCGCAGGGCGAGGCAGGCCGTCTCGATGTTTTGATCAGCCAGCGTTTTGGCGAGGTGGTCAAGGGTCTGCGGGCTACGCAGAAACCCGTGGGCAAGGATGACCCGCTGACGGGCAGGTGCGGCGGGAGAATGGAGGGTGTAGCGAAGCGTGCCGCGGGAGGTTTCCAGGACGCGGAGCTCGGACGGCGCGGAGTGCCCGCAGCCAACCGTCAGCGCGCCCGCCAACAGACCGATGAGCGCACCGCGAGGGACCCGCGAGCGTGTGCTCGCGGTCTGGCGTGGTGCGGGATTTCGCGCGGCTTGCATCAAGGGCGGTTATGATTTCGGAAACAGCCAGGTGAGCCCAAGGCGCAGGCCCCATTCCGGGCCGTGGTCGGGCCGCTCGGCGTAGTAGCGCGCCCCCACGGAGGCCTGCATCGGCTGGTCGCCGACCTTGAAGAGTTGGCTCACCATGAAGTTGATCGGCACGGTCCATTGATCGTTGGACCAGTCGTAGGTCGCCTCGGTGTTGAGCGTCAGGGTCGTCTTGGTGGGCAGGATGTAGGAGATGAACGGTTGAATGAAGGTGGCGTTGACCGAGTCCCGATCACCCTCACCGGCAACGTCCCAGATGTGGTTGACGAGGCCGCCGAGGGTCCACGCGCCGCTTTGTTTGAGAACCACCGCGGTGGGGCCGACTCCCCACTTCCCGGAGCCAAGCAGCTCGTCGGTGGCCGTGGGAATGAGGATCACCGGGCCAACACCCCAGATCGGCGAGCTTTGCTTCGGGGAAAAAAACAGGCTCTGGGTAAGATCACCGAGACCGAATTCATCCATCGAGTCTCCGGCGAGCGCGAGGCCCTCCTGATCGACCACCGGCAGGATGCTGCGCGAGATGAGGTTCCAGTCGTCGCTGATGGAGAACGGAATGACCGGCTGGATGTTGGTCCGCCAAGTAGTCCCCTCTCCCGGGCCGACGCCAAAATCGACGTTGCTCTGGATCGGCAGACTGATGAGGTCGGAGATCGGATTGGCCAACTTCTTGGCCAGATCCTGCTGGGCGTCCTGGGCGTTAACGGCGCAGGTGACCAAGGCGAGGGCGGTGATGGTGGTGTAGGTTTTCATGGAATGATCTGCTATGAGGGCGACACGCAAGGTGCCTCACCTGAACTCAATGATGAACTTGTCGATGCCGACGGAGGTGGCCAGGCCGGTGGTTCTGCCGGTGAGGTAGATGACCGTGCCTTTGTCGTTCGCGAGACGCGCGGTCATCTTGCCATTGAGCACCGTAAAGCCACTGCGGGCACCGGTGTAGGTTCCTGGGAATGCGGCAAGCGAGGGGAGGTTGTAGACCTTGCCAGTCGCGTGGATCGTTTGGGCGCCAAGCCCACCGCCGCCGACCGCCTTGACCGAGATCGGGTAACTGCGGCCCTGATAATTGAGGTTGCCCCCGCCCGAGGACGCGGACCCGTAGTAGGACGCCTGGGCGATGTCCACGTTCATGGTGGCTGCCGGCGGGCCGCTCGGTGCGGTCGGGTCGGTGGCCATCTGGGTCGCGCAACTGCCCAGGAAAAGGGCAGCAACAGCGGCGAGAGCGGAGGCGATCTTAGTGGTCATGAATAAGGCTGGGGGCGTCGTTGGTCAGCGAGCAGCGCGGTGCAGGCCGTGGCAACATGGATGGGTCTGCGGAACAGCGGTGATTGGACTGATGGATGAGGCTGGGAACTAAGCTAAGAGGCCGCTATCCGCTTTGCGCACAATGCCGACAGGGTGATGAACTAACTCGGCGGTGAGAGCGGCGGCGATCTTGGTGGTCATGACTAAGGCTGGCGTTTGGCGAAGGGACCGTCGTTGGTCATGATCAAGCCGTTGGTTTTCACATATTCATCCCAGAGCTTGAGCATTGCCGCGCGCTTCTCGGGGTTCTTGGCGGACAGGTCGTTGAGTTCCGCCGGATCGGCCTTGAGGTTGAACAACTGCCAATCGCCGGTGCCGCCGGCGGCGGGCAGCATGTAGAGGATTTTCCAATCGCCCTGGCGGATGTAGCGGTTGCCAAACAACTCGCCGCCGATCCAGTCGGTGTCCTTGCGAGTGCTTGCCTCGCGGCCCGCCAGCAGCGGCCACATCGACAGCCCTTGTGGCGGAGCGACTTTGGCACCGGGCTGCGCTGCGGGATGCTTGAGCCCGGCAGACTCCAGGAAAGTCGGGAGGATGTCCATGACGTGGAGGACCGAAGGGCTGATGTCGCCGGCGTGCTTAACGCCCGGTCCGCTGACAATGAGCGGCGCACGGATCCCGCCGTCAGCCTCGACGCCCTTGAACTGGCGCAGCGGCACGCTGCCGATCTGGGCCCAAGCCGGTCCGTATTCGGAGCATGACCCCGGACGACCGATGTTCTCGAGGCTGTTGTCGAAGGTTTTGATGAACCAGTCATGCGCGGCGGGCGAAAGCTTGGCGACCAGCTCGCCCATGTCCTCGCCGGCGGCACCGTTGTCGGAGATGAAGACAATGAGCGTGTTGTCGTACTTGCCGGTCTCCTTCAGGTGGGCGATCACACGGCCGACCTGATCGTCCAGGTATTCGACCATCGCCGCATAGATCTCCATCTTGCGCGCGGCGAGTTTCCGCTGGTCATCGGTCAACGCGTCCCACGCCGGGACGGTCGGCAGGCGCGGAAACCCGACCACGTCCTTGCCGACAATCCCGAGCTCCTTTTGGCGCGCGAGGCGGGTCTGGCGGATCACGTCGTAACCCTTGTCATACTGGCCTTTGTACTTGTCCATCCAGTCACTCGGGACGGCCAGCGGGCCGTGCGGCGCCTGATAGGCAAGATAGGCGAAGAACGGTTTTCCGTCCGCATCGCTCTCCTTGATGCTCTGAAGGATGAAGTCGGTGAAGTTCTTCGACGAGTAATAGTCGGCCGGCAGCTCCGTCACCAACTCGCCGTTGCGGGTGTAGGTGACTTTCGGCTCGGTTGGGAGCAGCCCCTTCATGTCGGCCCAATGGCTGCCAGCCCCTTGGAGCATCGTGAAATCCCGCTCGAACCCGCGGGCTGCCGGCCACTCGTCCGGTTTCTCGCCCATGTGCCACTTGCCCGCCATGCAGGTGCGATAGCCGCCGTCGCGCAGCAAGGTGGCCACGGTGACCACGCGGTTATTGAGGTGCCCTTCATAGCCTGGCTTCCCCTTTTGCGTCGGTCCGGCCCATTCGGCCATGTTCCCCATGCCGGCAACGTGGCTGTCGCATCCGCTGAGCATCATCGAGCGGGATGGCGAGCAACTCGGCGCCACATAGAAGTTCGTTCCGCGCAGGCCGCGCGCGGCGATCGCGTCGAGGTTCGGGGTCTTGATTTCACTGCCGAAGCACCCGAGATCGGAGTAACCCATATCATCGGCAACGATGAGGAGAATGTTGGGTTTCTTGTCCTGTGCATGGGCACTGCCCGTGACACTGAACAACGTGGCGGCGACCATCAGGAGCGCCCATCCAAGGATACGGAGCTTAGGTTCCATTTAAAAAGGAAATGCGGTGGGTTGCTGGAAAGGTTTAGGGGGCAGGCAGAAGTTGCCCGCCGCGGTGGAAAAGCTATTTCACCTCGACGGTGAGTTTCGGGATGCGCCCGTTGAATTTGGATTTGTGCTCGGCGCCGACGGCTTCCACGACCGGGGTGCCGAGGTCGATGCCGACGTCGGCGGTCTCGTCGGCGGAGAAGATCATCGGCTGGGTGTTAGGCAGTTTCCCTTGGGCGACCTGCTTGCCGTCGACGAACAGGGTGGAGGTGCCGCCCTTGGCGATGCCGGGGCCATCGTAGGCGAAGTCGAGCCGGAGGGTGTGCTTGCCGGGCGTCAGCGGGTCCGTGGCGACCACCGGGAACTGGTGCATTCCGAGCAAGTTGTAATGGTAACCCGGGATTCCGTCCTTGACGTAAAGCGACCATCCGCCGAAGCGCCCGCCTTGGGCGATGAGGGTGCCGTTGGCGACGATGCCTTCGGGGATTTCGATGTCGGCGGTGATCGTCTTCGACTTGTTCTTGATGTTGAGGAAGACGTTCTCGGTCATGCCGGTCATGCCCTCGGCGAGGGTGATCGAGGTGCGCCCGGCCATCAGGTCCGGGCGGCCGACGAGGGCGGCGTTGACCCGTTCGATCGAGCGGTCGTCGATGGGTAGCGCGAAGTTCTTCTCGGCTTCGGCGAGGAAGAGCTTTTGGAGTTCCTTGAGTTTTTCCGGATTCGCGGCGGCAATGTTGTTGACCAAGCTGAAGTCCTTGGTGGTGTCGAAGAGTTCCCAAGCGGAGTCGTCACTGAGCGGGCGGCGCGGCTTCGGTTCCCATGGCGCTTTGTGGATGATGCGGGCGAACCAGCCTTCGTGATAGATGGCACGGTTGCCGAACATTTCGAAGTATTGGGTGGTGCGCTTGCCTTTGGCGGCGGCGTCTTCGAAGCTGTAGGCCATGCTTACGCCGTCCATCGGGCGCTGTTCGGTGCCATTGACGACCTTGGGTTCGGGAAGTTTCGCGGCTTCCAGGATGGTGGGGGCGATGTCGATGACGTGGTGGAACTGGGTCCGGAGCTGTCCTTTCGCCTTGATGCCTTTCGGCCAGTGGACGGCCATGCCAACTTTGGTGCCACCGTGGTCGGAGCAGACCTGCTTGGTCCAGGTGTAGGGGGTGTCGAGCATGACTGCCCAACCGGCGGCCATGTGCGGGTAGGTTTCGGCGCTGCCCCATTGGTCGTAGTGCTTGAGCATGTCGGGCACGGTTTCCGCGACGCCGTTGAAGTAGGTGTATTCGTTGAACATGCCATTGCGCCCGCCTTCGGCGCTGGTCCCGTTGTCGCCGTAGATGAGGATGACCAGGGTGTTGTCGAGCTGGCCGGTTTTCTCGATGGCGTCGATGACGCGGCCGACTTCGTGGTCGGTCATGTCGAGGAAGGCGGCGAAGACTTCAGCCTGGCGGGTGAATAGTTTTTTCTCATCGGCGCTGAGGGTTTCCCAAGCGGGGATGGCGTCGGGTTTTGGAGCGAGCTTGGTGCCTTTGGGGACGACACCGAGTTCGATCTGGCGGGCGAGGATTTGCTCGCGCATGACGTCCCAGCCGCCATCGAACTTGCCCTTCCACTTGGCGATCCAATCAGCAGGCACGTGGTGCGGGGCGTGGACGGCGCCGGGGGCGTAGTAGATGAAGAACGGTTTCTCCGGAGTCAGGGCTTTTTGGTAACCGAGCCAGGAAATCGTCTGGTTGGTCATGTCGGTGAGGAAATGGTAGTCCTTGTCCTCGGGGATTTCGACCTGGTGGGTGCCGTCGTAGATGAACGGCGCCCAGTGGTTGGTCTCGCCGCCGAGGAATCCGTAGAATTTGTCGAAGCCCTGACGGTGCGGCCAGCGGTCGAAATCGCCGGCGACGCTGGCTTCCCATGCGGCGGTTTCGTGCCATTTGCCGAAGGCGGCGGTGGCGAAACCGTTGAGGCGGAGCATCTCCGCGAGCGGGGCGACGTTCTGCGGGATTTGCCCGGTGTTGCCGGGGAAGGCGGTCCCGGTTTCAATGATCCCGCCCATGTTGTTGACATGGTGGTTGCGCCCGGACTTCAGCGCGGTGCGGGTGGGCGAGCAGACGGCAGTGGTGTGGAAATTGTTGTATTTCAATCCACCGGCGGTGATGCGGTCGAAGTTCGGGGTGGCGACGGGGCCGCCGAACGCACTGGTGCCGGCAAACCCGAGGTCATCGAGCAGGACGAGCAAAACGTTGGGCGCGCCATCCGGGGCTTTCACTTCGAAGCGCTTCGGCGGCGTCGCGTTGCGCACATCCAGCGTCGTCTCCGGCTTGCGCAGCGGCTCCTGGATCGGCAGCACGCTCCGGTCTCGCACCGCGGCCGCCTCCGACTGAGCCCGCGCCGCAGGAGCAAGAAAAAAAACAGCACCGGCGGCGGTGGCCGCCATAAGCGCTGGCCTGATAATATTAACTTTCATAAGATAGCAGAATCGATTTTATACCACATACCGCAGACACCATTAATAGTCCGGGAAATGGCCGAAAACTTTGCGAGCCGCATGAAATAGATGCACAAAAGTGGAGGGGAGATGAGGGGAAGCAGGGGGAGCTCCCCGTGACTAAGATTCATATGCCGCGATGTGGGGTGATGCCACTCCAAACCCTATCCGAAATGTGCAACTATTAATATTTGACTGATCTGCGGCGCGGGACATTTTGTTGTCTCTGTTATGTTGCAAGCCGCGCCGCGATTCAGCCACGTTCAAACCTGCGATCCGCAGGGTCTGGTGGGGGCGATTAGGGGGAGTCATTTGGAGCCGTGGGTGGTGAGCGGGCACCGGGCGGCGAGCGAGTTGGCGCGGATTGCGCTGCCTGGGTCGTGTTTGGACCGAGCGGATTTGGGGCCGGCGATGTGGTTTCGCGGGGTGGTGGCGGAGGATTGCTATACGCTGATGTTTGTCATCGAGTGCCCTGGAGAAGGGCATTCGTTTAACTTTCATCGCAGCCACCAAGGGCAGTGTCTGGGATTTTTCGCGCCCGGGGAGACCCTAGACGCGAAGACTCCGGCGGGGTACCGGAATGCAGCGTTGACGATCCCGGCAAAGAGTTTCCAGGAATCAGTGGCCGGGGGGATTTGCGGGATTCCCGAATCGCTGCTGCAGCGGGGACGGGCATTTTTCCCTGAGTATAAAGTATGGAACAATCTGGCGGGCTTCCTTGAGTCGGCGACGGACGTTGCCCGGCGGACGCCCGCAGCGCTCGAGTGCGAGGAAGCGCGCGCCGCGCTGGAATGCGAAGCGCATGAGTTGTTCTGCGAGGTGATCCGCTCGGATTGCCCGACGCCGAACCCGAAGCTGGCATCGCGCTACCAGCGGATGAAACTGGTGCGGGATTTCATCCAGGAAAACTCCCACCGGCCGATCAGCTTGAAGGAACTGTGCGCGGCAAGCGGGCTGAGCCGGCGCGGCTTGGAATACCTGTTCACGGATTTGCTCGACGTGGGGATCAAGGACTTTCTGCAGCGCCTGCGGCTGGAAGGGGTGCATGCTGACTTGCTGGCGGCCGAACCGCGGCACGGCGAGGTCAAGCACCATGCGTTGAACTGGGGGTTTTGGCACCTCGGGCGGTTTGCGGCAGCGTACCGGGCGCTGTTCGGCGAGAACCCGGGAGCCACCTTGGCCCGCCGGAGCACCCGCAAGAAATCCTAGACCGCGGGCCAGCGCAGACCGGGGTCAGAACCGGTCGCGCAGCACCTTCATCCCTGGCTCAAGATCGCGTTTGCCGGATGGTCCATAGCGGAACACGGCGCTTTCTCCGGCCCTGATCAAAACCTCCTGGTCGGCGCGGCTGATCTTGAAGCGGGTGCCGACCCCGAGCGCCTGGGTGAACAGGCCTTGGATCGACTGCGGGCTCATGCCGCTCTCGCGCCGGCTGGAATCCGCGACGGAATCCTGCCCGGAAGGCGTGCCTTCGTTGTGCTGCGGCGCCGCATCGCGCAACACCTGATCGAAATCGATGACCGTGAAGTCCACTCCAGTTTGCCCCGTGGACACATTGAGGAGCGCCCGGACGTGCTGGTGAGCTGAGTCGAGGGAAATCGAGGTGGTGCGCAATACGCTGAGGACCAGTCCCGGCGGGCTGACGGTTTTGGAGAATGGCTCCATTCGGCCGTTGTAGGCGTCGATGACGATGAGGATTTTCACCGGGGCCTTATCCTGGTGGAGCAACCGCAGGGCGGTGATGAACCCGAGGTTGTCGGCCAAACCACCGTCCATCAGGTGGAGCCGTGGATGGCGCGGATCGCGGGTGCTCTGCAAGGTCGTGGGCGGAATGGCCGCCGGAAACGAGGCGCTTGCCTTGAGCCCCACGGCCAAGGGCATGTCATACGGGTCATCCAAATCGAACCTCCGCAGGCGGTGCTTGTAACCGCTGACTGAATACCGGGACATCATGTCCGGGGTGAATGGGAAAATCGCCCCGTTCTCGTAAACCGTGGCATTGGTTACCCAGTAGGGGACCCGTGGCACTCCCCCACCGCGCGGCACAAACACATCCCGCAGCGTCAGCGAGCGCCCTGCCGGCCGGCCCAGCACTTGCGCGTCAAGCCGGTTTTCCAAGATGTCGCCGCGGTCGAGCGAGCCGAGCATCAGCGGGTTGACCAGCGAGCCGGCCAGCGAGGATTGGTAGTTTCTTGAGAGCGATTTGCGCCAGCCTTCCGAGCCATCCGCATCCTCCGCCGCCGCGGCAAACGAGAATCCTGCTCCGGACGGGTCCTCGGGGTGTTTCTGGAGGTAATCCAGCAGCTCGACCATGTAGCTCCCCGCAGCCATTCCGCCGCCGGAAACCGTCGAAAAATAATCCACCTCACGCAGCAGGTTCGAGCGGGTTCCGCCCGCGCCGCGCACTTCGATCGTCTCCAAGGCCATAAGCACCCCTGAGGCAAAATTCGCCGCCCGCATCCCGCCGCCGGAAATCGCCACCGCCACCGCCACGTCACGGCGCTGCCCAGGGCGGCGCTGCACGCTTTCATAACTGTCCAGCTTCACCACCGGCTCGGTCCCAGGCCACTCGGCTCCGAGTTGGTATTTTGAATCGCGCGTAGCGCAGGATCCGAGCAGCAAACAACTGCAGAGAAGACCCAGACGCCCAGCCGGCAGCGGCAGAGCTTGATGGACGCGGCGCGATGGTTTCGTCATGAACAAATAGTGAATTTCTTCCCCGCTGCTGGCATTCTGGAACTAACCGCGCCCGGGTAGCGACGGAATCCCGAGGCGTTGATTTCCCCCAGCGCGGATTCTAACACCTATGCCGGGCCGGTGGCGGGTGCCACCTTAAACCCTATCCGGAATGTGCAAACCCGCTGAGTCCCCGGGCGCATTGTCCCCGTTAGATCCGTGGCGCGGGATCCGCGAGGCGGCGACGCTGGGCAAGGCCGGCGCATCAGAACTTTTCGCGCAACGCCTGCAATCCGGGCCGAAGCTCGCGCTCGCCGGATGACTGGTGGCGGTAGATGGCGTTTTCTCCGGCGCGGAGCAGAATATCCTGGGCGTCGCGGCTGATCCTGAACCAAGTGCCGACGCCGAGCGCCTGGGTGAAAAGTCCCTGGATGGATTGCGGGCTCATTCCGCCATCGCGCTGGGCAATGGAGTTTTGGGTGGCAGGGGTATCTTTCTGGGTGGCCTCATCGCGCAGCACCTGATCGAAATCGATGATCGCGAAGTCCACCCCGGTTTGCGCCGTGGACACATTGAGGAGCGCCCGGACGTGCTGGTGGGCCGAGTCGAGGGAGATGGAAGTGGTACGCAGGACGCTGAGAACCAGGCCCGGCGGGTTGGTGGTTTTGGAAAATGGTTCGGTTCTGCCGTTGTAGGCATCGATGACGATGAGGATTTTCACCGGAGCCTTGTCTTGGTGGAGCAGGCGCAGGGCGGTAATGATCCCGAGGTTGTCGGCCAAGCCACCGTCGGAAAGGTGGATGTACGGATGGCGCGCGTCGCGGGTGCTCTGCAAGGTCGACGGCGGAATGGCTGCCGGGAACGACGCGCTTGCCTTGAGCCCGACGGCCAACGGCATGTCATACGGGTCATCCAGAACATGCCGTCGCAACTGGTGCTTGTAGCCGCTGACCGAGTATTGGGCCATGATGTCCGGGGTGAACGGGAAGATCGCGCCATTCTCGTAAACCGTGGCATTCGTCACCCAGTAGGGGACCCGCGGCAGTCCCCCGCCACGCGGCACAAACACATCGCGCATCCGCAGCGAGCGCCCGTCGGGCCTGCCAAGCACGTGCTGGTCAAGGCGGTTTTCCAGGATGTCGCCGCGGTCAAGGGTGGCAAGCATCAGCGGATTGACAAACGAGCCGACCAGCGAGGCTTGGTAGTTTCTTGCCAACGACACACGCCATCCCGGCTTCGAGCCATTCCCCTCCTCGGCCCGGGCAAACGAGAATCCCGCGCCGGTTTTGTCCTCTGGGTGTTTCTGGAGGTAATCGAGCAGGTGGGTCATGTAGGAGCCCGCAGCCATCCCGCCGCCCGAAACGGTCGAAAAATAATCCACCTCGCGCAGCAGGTTCGAGCGGGTTCCGGCCGCGCCGCGGACTTCGACGGATTCCAATGCCTTGAGCACGCCGGAGGCAAAGTTGCCGGCACGCATCCCGCCGCCGGAAATCGCCACGGCCACCGCCACGTCGCTGCGCTGGCCGGGGCGGCGTTGCACGCTTTCATAGCTGTCGAGCTTCACGACCGGCTCGGTCGCGGGCCATTCGCTGCCGAGTTGGTACTTCGCATCGCGCGTGGCGCAGGATCCGAGCAGCAGGCCGCTGCACACAAGCCCGAGTCGCGCGGCCCGCCGCGGCAGTGCCCGGGGGAGGCGGTGGAGATGCTTCAGCATGCGCAGGTTGTTTTTTGATTTCATAAAGCGATGGGAAAAAATCTGCGGGAAACCCGTCACGCCACGCCGCTCGGCGCCTCGCGTTGCGCGCCTCGCTTGTTCGTGCGGTGGGGCGGAATTCCCGCCGAATCACTCAGTGACCTCCCGAGCCGCTCAAGCTCAAGCGAGAAGCAGAACATCGAGAAAAGCAGCGCAACCAGCATGAGGATGCGATGCGCCGGCAGGGAAAGCTCCTCGAAGCGGGTGAAGATCATCAGGCTGAACGTCGAGCTTGCCAGAATGAAGCTCAACCTGCCGAGGAACATGACAAGGTGCCCGAGAACCACGCCGCCACGGCGCGGCATCGGGGGTTGGAGGCGCACGCGCAACCAATAGGCGGACTGGATCAATGTCACCCCAGCCGCGGCCCACCAGAGAATCCCCGGCTGCGGCTGGTGCTTCGAGAAATCAGCCGCCATCTGCCGGTAGATCGGCACCCCGCTCGCCATCACAATCCCGAATCCGACCGCCTGGATCAGGACGAGCATCAGGTACTTCGCGCACCCGGCCCGCGCTGGCATCGTGACTTCTGCGGTCATTTCCCCTTGAGCAAATTCACGGAGCGAGCGGGGTGAGCGAGGGTTCCGGCACGCGCCGCGCGTCAGAAGCTCATCCCCAATTCCAACACCGGGCCGCTCATGTTGACGTTGTAACCAAATCCCCCGTCACTGTAGTCGGTGTGCAGGTGCTTCCACCCGAAGCCCGCCCACATGCTCTCGGTGACCCGGCACTCCAGCCCGGCGTATGCCTGCCAGGTGCTGTCGGAGCCGACCCCGAAGCCGCCGACGTCGGCTTTCGTCACGAACGTTAGAGCTTCGCTCAGCTTGGCGCGGAGGCCAATGCCCACGAACGGATCGATCCATGATTGCGAGCCTTCAATGCGCGTGTCGCCAAGGAAATCCGGATTGTAGTCCACCTCAAGGGTCATCCCGAGGTGGTTGTAGCGCGCGCCGAGGACACCATCGACCACCCACGTATCGTTGTTCAGAAATCGGTAACCAACGGCCGCGTTGACGATCATCTGCTCGAGCTCCAGCCCGGCCGAGGCGATGGCAAGGCCGTCCGGGCTCACGCCGTCCGAAACCCGAACAAACATCCCGTCGGCCATGAAACTCCATGGTCCGCGGCGGGCCTCGATGCTCAGCGCGGCGGCCATGTCGATGACATCGATGAGGTCCTCGGCGTCGGTATCCACCTCGACATTGATTCCGCCGGTGCTGGCGTCACCCGAGGTGGGAACCCCCACCCAGAGCGGCATGCCGATGCGCCATTGCCACTCCGAAGCGGGTTCCGGAGCCAGCGCGTCGGGAGCGCCCGCGAGCGCGCGGACTGCGAGAACGAAGGATGCGGCGGCGGTGATTCTGGCGGCTTGGTTCATGCGGAGGCGGCTTGTTAGCTAACAATGGATGCTTATTTCATCCGCGCTTCGGATTCCCCGAAGCCATCTTCGATCGGCCGGGGTTTAACCTAACAGCCATCCGAGCCGCTATCCGTTTTGCGCACAACGCCGAGAGGGCGAAAGAATAGCCAATGACGCCGACCTTCCGTCACAGCGAACATCGCATCAGCGAGCCGGAGCAGTTTGGAGTGGCGATGTCGGGCGTCAGTTTGGTGGCCGATTTTCTCGCCCGCGTGGAAGTTCCGGCGCACATCGAGAAGTTCCAGGCACCGGATTGGGCGTTGGATTTCCAGGAAGCCAATGTAAAGGCGCGGGTATATGGGCCGTTGCCGCCAGGCTGGGTGGCGCTCGGGGTCATGCGCAGATCGGCAGCGTCCATCTGGTATGGCCAATCGGGGAAAAAAGGCATGCTCGTTTGCAACCCGCCCGGGGAACCGATCGACGGCCTCATCGCTCCAGGCTTCTCCTGCGTTGCGGCCAATGTTCCGCTGGCGACCTGGGAGAAGTGCCGGGCGCTTGCCGGGGCCGGCGCCGGAGAGTTCCGCGGCTTCGCCGCGTTCCAGTTGCCCGCGCCGGTTTACGAATCGATCGAGAGGCAGGCGCTGGCGACCCGCCGCCTGCTGCGGAACTCCGGTGAGATTTCGAGGCTCACCCGGATGGCGGAAAGCGAGGCCGTCGATCTTGCGATGCACATCGCGACCACCGCATGGGAATTCTCGGTGGGCCATCCACCGCTGCGGGATTCCTTCCGCAACCGCGCCAGATTGGCGAAACGGGCCGAATCCTGGATGCGCGACCACCTCGCCGAGGTTGTTAGCATCCCGGACGTGTGCCTGGCGATGCAGGTCAGCCGGCGGGAACTCGAATACGCGTTCCGCAGCTATTTTGACCAAAGCCCGAGGGATTTCCTGCAAGCGCTCCGGCTCAATGCGGTTCGCGCCTGCCTGCGGGGCACCGACATGCCGGTGACCGACGTGGCGCTCACCCACGGGATTTCCCACCTCAGCCGGTTTGCCGCTCAATATCGCGCCCTGTTCGGGGAAAGCCCCAGCCAGACCATCCGAGCGAGCCTGCGGCGCCGATGACCTGGGTTGCGCCCCTGCCTTGGTGGAAGCGGTGGCGCAACCACTATCCGCTCTCCAATCTAACCCAGCGGCAGGTTCGGGTCGATGTCGGTTGTTAGCTCCGACGCCTCGCCGCGGCGGTGGCGCAGCAGGGCGACGTAGGCGATCATCGCGGCGTTGTCGGTGGCCATGGCTGGCGAGGCGAGGCGCAGGTCGAGGTTGGCAGCGGCGCACGCGGTGGTCATCGCGGCGCGCAGCGCGCCGTTGCACGAGACGCCGCCGGACACGCTAACAAGTTTGTGGCCGCTCTGGCGCGCGGCGCGCAGGGTTTTGGTGACGAGGATCTCGACCACGGCGGCCTGGAACGACGCGCACAGGTCGGCGATCCGCCCGGGCGGCGCCACCCCGGCAGCGGGATCCAGATCGGTGAGCGTGTAGAGGACCGCGGTTTTCAGCCCGGAGAAGGAGAAGTCGAGGTGCGGGTCGCGCAGCATCGAGCGCGGCAGCGCGAAGGCGCTCGGATCGCCGTGGCGGGCATGCTTCTCAACCTCGGGGCCGCCCGGATAGGCCAAGCCCAACATTTTTGCGACCTTGTCGAATGCCTCGCCGGCGGCATCGTCGCGGGTTCTCCCCAACAACCGGTAGTCGCCCACCGCGCGGACATCGACGAGCATCGTGTGGCCGCCGGAGACGATCAGGGCGAGGTGCGGGACTGGCCCGCCGGCGACGTCGATGAATGGCGACAGGAGGTGGCCCTCCATGTGGTTGATGGCCAGGAACGGCTTGCCAGCGGCGAGGGCCAGTGCCTTGGCGGTGGTGTTGCCGATGAGCAGCGACGAGGCGAGCCCGGGGCCCGCGGTGGCGGCGAACCCGTCAATCTCGTGCAACGAGCGGCCGGCCGCCTGCAACGCCGCCTCGATGAGCGGCCGCATCCGCAGCGAGTGGTTGCGCGAGGCAACCTCCGGAACCACTCCGCCGGTGGCCCGGTGGATCTCTATCTGCGACGAAATCTCCGAGGCTAACAGCCGGGGCGGATCCTGCGCGCCATCCAGCACGGCCACCGCGGTTTCGTCGCAACTCGATTCGATGGCAAGGATGAGCATGTGGGCGCGCGGCGGGGTGAGGGCTCAGGGCGCCTTGGCGGCGGCCACCGCGCTGGCGAGCACCGGGTCGGTCCAGGCGCCGAGCTGCTGGCGTTCCTCCGGGGTGGCGGAGAGCCTGCGGCGGAAGATCGCGAGGTTGGCGCGGTCGGCCTCGCTGATGGCGATGACCGAGTCCGGAGTTACTCCAACATGGTGGGGGGTGCGGCCGCTGGGGGTGTGATAGGTGGCGATGGTTAGGCACAGCGCGGTGCCGCCGCCCATCGGGACGATGTTCTGGACCGAGCCCTTGCCGTAGGTTTTTTCGCCATGGACGCGGGCGCGCTTGAGGTCCTGGAGGGCGGCGGCGACCAGCTCGGAAGCGGAGGCGGAATTCCGGTCGACGAGGATGTGGAGCGGGTAGTCGCGCTTGCGGCGCTGGCGGGCGGGGGTTTTGAGTGGCGGCGAGGATGCCTCCGGGGTTCGCCCACGGGTGAAGACAACCTCGGTCTCGGGTGGCAGGAAAAACCCGAGGATCTCCACCGAGGCGCTGAGCAAGCCGCCCGGGTTGCCGCGCAAGTCAATGATCAGCGCCGACATCCCCGCGTCCTCAAGCTTGTCGAGCGCCTGCTCGATCTCGTGCGGCGCCTCGGCGGTGAACTCGCTGAGCGTAAAAAATCCGATCGTCGAGTTCTCCAACAGATGGACGTCGCTCACCGCCGTCTCGCGCCGCGCGACGCGCACCAGCTTCGCTTCGCGCACGTCAGCCTCTTGCGGCCGCTGGACGCGCAGCGTGACGCTCTGGCCGGGCGCCCCGGCTAACAACCCGAGCGCGTCGGCGAGCGGCACGGCGGTTAGGTCTCTGCCATCGGCGGCGAGCAGCTGGTCGCCGGCGCGCAGGCCGGCGGTGCTCGCCGGTGACGAGTCATCGACGGCGGCGAGGTAGAGGCCATCGGCACGCTGGCCAAGGGTCAATCCGAGCGGCGCGAGATGCGGGTCGAGAAGCGGGTCGTCCATCGCGGCGAAGGCTTCCGGATGGATGAAGGAGGAATGGCGGTCGAGGCTCCCCAACATCCCCTCAAGCGCCCGGTTGACCAGCCGGTCGTAGTCGACGAGCTCCTCGTCCGGGTGGTTGGCGTGAACCGCCTCCAACACCTTGATGAACCGCTCGATGGCGGGATACGGGTCAGTCGCCGGGGCGGCCGGCTGGCCGGCTGGGTCAGCAGCTGCCAGCAGGGGCGAAAACACCAGAAGGCCAACAAGGCTGCGCATGCCCCGGAAGATGCCCGCCGGCGCCCGCTGATGCAAGGCGCCAGAAAGGTTAGAAAGGACGGCAGCCGCGCCGCGATTTGCGTGACTAACGGGTTGTTGGAGCCGGCGCCGCGGGTGCGCCCGGAGTTGCCGGTGCCGTCGGTGCCGTCGGTGCCGTCGGTGCCGTCGGTGCCGTCGGGGCCGTCGGGGTCGTCGGGGTCGATGGCGGGGTGGCCGCGCCGGGAGTGGTGGCGGGCTTGGGTGCGTCCTTGGGTTCCGCCTTGATGGTTTCAAGCTCCTTGACGGCGGCGGCCTTGGTGGGGGCATCGAAGCCGGCGGCGAGTTGGTCGACGAGTTCCTGGGCGGCCTTTTCGCCGCGTTCCACGGCGAGCGAGGCAAGCGCCCATGCCTTGACCGGGCTTGCCTCGGTGCCAGTGCCGCGAGCGACGAGCCGGGCGAGGGCAAAGGTGGCGCCGGCGTGTCCCTGGTTGGCAGCCAGAGTGTAGAGCTGGCCGGCATTGTTGAAGTTTTGTTCAACTCCGGCGCCCTGTTCGAAAAGGATCGCAAGGTTGTTCTGGGCGTTGGCGAAGCCCGCCTGGGCCGCGCGCCCAAGCCAGGCCGCGGCCGCCGGTGTGTCCGCGTCCCCAAGGCGCCCGGAGAGGTAGAGCAAGGCGAGCTCGTTCTGGGCCTCGGCCAGGCCGCCGCGCGAGGCAGCGACGAGGTGGCCGTATCCGGAGAGCAGCTTCGGCGGGTCGGCCGAGAGATCGCGCGCGGCGATTAACAAGTGGGCCTGGGCGCTGCCGGAAGTCGCGGCGGTTTCGAGGATTTTCCAGCCGCGGGCAGCGTCCTTCTCGGTCCCCTTCCCTTCAATATAACAGTTGGCGGCACGCACCATCGAATCGACCTGGCCCGCGTCCTTGCCGCGCTCGTAATGGGCGAGCGCCTCCTTGAGGTTCTTCTTCACGTGCTCCTCGTAGTCGCCCAGGGCGAGGTGGGCGGCAGGTTCGCCGGCGTCGATCGCCTTTTTGAGCCACTCGCGGCCAAGTTTTTCATCGCGGAGTTTCTCATCGCCGCTGAGGTAGCGGGACCCGAGGGCCGCCATGGCGCCGGCGTCGCCGAGGCCGGCCGCCTTGGCGTATGCCTCGTTGGCCTTTTTCTGGTCGACGAACTCGGGGAAGCCGAACTGCCCTTCGAGGAGCTTGGCGCCCATGAGGATCGAGGCGACATCGCCGACGTCGCCAGCCTTGTTCCACCAGCTCAGGGCCTTGGCGGGGTCTGCCGGGAGCCCTTCGGCGCCGCGCAGATAGAGTTCGCCGAGAATCCGCCCGGCCACCTTCGGGTCGGTGGTGGCGGCGGCCTCCAACGATTCACGCGCGCTGTTCCGCTCGGTGGCCTCCTTGGAGGCAAGCAGCATGAACGCCCGGCGGTAAACCGCGTCCATGTTCTTGCCGGCCGCGGCCTTGGTGTAATATTCCAGCGCCTTCTCGCGGGACGCCGGGACGCCGAGGCCGCTCTCGTGGGCGAAGCCCATCAGATAGAGCGCGTCCGCGTCACCCGCTTCCGCCAGCGGCTTGGCCGCCGCGAGCGCCTCGCCGTGGCGGCCGGCCTCGAACGCCGCCGTCGCCTGCTTGGCTGGCGAGCCGGCCTCAACCGCGGCGGCTTCCGGCGAGTCGGTGAGCATCGAGACCGCGCCGTGGAGCGGCGCGAGCGACGAGATGACCAAAAGACCGCAGACAAATTTGGAGCGCATGCGGCGGACTTTGGGAAAAACTTTCAGGGATGGCAAGAACGATACCCCGGCCGGGACCACCGGCAAACCCCGAAAGCCCGCAGGCAACAGAGTCTCAGCGGGCACCGCCAGCGGCCGCCCTCCTAGCAGGCAGTCCGGCTCCCCGCTGTCAGCTGGCGGGCGACCGGGTGCCGGGCCGGGCACGCGATTTTCCCCGGAGAAAACCGCGGCTCGACGCCGCCGCCGATTCCCTCTAACGATGCCGCGATGATCCGCCTATTGAGCTTCTCTATCGCCGGCGCCGTGGCGCTCGCTTCGCTGGCTGCCGCCGCGCCCGCGCCCGCGGCGGTTGCCCCGCTCGATCCCGCGCTGCGGGCGAAGTTCGGGGCGGCACCGTTCTATCAGAAATACGTCGCCGTCGGGAACTTTCCGATTGTTAGCTCGGACAAGGTGAGCGACGCGGCGCTGCTGGAGGCGGCGGTGATCGTGCGCGGGATGCTGGCCAAGCGCGAGGACCTCGTCGCGGCGCTGGCGGCGGCGAAGATCCGCCTCGGGATCATGGCGGTGAGCGAGCGGACGTGCGACATTCCCGAGCACGCCGACCTAACACCAAGGGACTTCTGGAACCGGCGGGCGCGCGGGCTGGGTGCCAGCGGGGAGGACTCGGTGGTCACCTGCGGCGAGGAGAACCTGCTCAGCTGCGAGGGCGACCCGTACCCTGGCGAGAACATCCTGGTCCACGAGTTTGGCCACGCGATCCACGAGGCGGGGATGGCCAAGCTTGACCCGACCTTCGACGCGCGCCTGAAGAAGTGCTACGACGAGGCGCTCGCCGCCGGGAAATGGAAGAACACCTACGCCGCGGAGAACCACAAGGAGTACTTTGCCGAGGCAGTCCAGTCATTCTTCGGGACCAACCGGGTCAACGACAAGATCCACAACCACGTCAACACCCGGGCGCTGCTCAAGGAGTATGACCCGGGCGCCTACGCGCTTTGCCTCGAGGTTTTCGGCGACAACCCGTGGCAATACCGGCGCGCCGACAACCCGGTCCGGGCCGACGAGCCGCACTTGAAAAACCTCGACCGCAAGAAACTCCCGGCCTTCGTCTGGGAGGCCGAGCTCGACCCTAACGCCAAGCCGGACCCGCAGTAGTTAGGCGGCCGCGCGAAGCCCGCATCAACGTAGCGATGCTCGTGAGAGCTTCGGTGGGGGGAGGCGGGAAGTCCTTGGCGCGTCCGGGCGCTCTGGCGGCCGGTGGTTGACCCCGCCGAACTTCTCACGAAGTTCGCTACGGGGAGTGCTCAACATCAGAATCGCCTAACGCTTCGGCCGGGGCATTTTCTTGAGCTCCTCGTAGGTGAACGGGGTGGTGCGCGCGGCGAATTGCTTGCGGATGGCGGCGATGTCCTCGGCGGTGGCGGGCACCTTCCAGTCGTTCCAACGCTGGCCGATGTAGTTGATGACCGCCGCGACCTGCTCGTCGTTGTAGGCGGCCTCCAGGGTGAGCATCATCCCCTCGCCGTAGGTCTTGCCGTTGATCGGGCCGGTCTGGCCCTTGAGGATGATGCCGGCGATGGCGTCAAGGTGGCCGTTGTTGTTGAACCACTCGGAGCGGTTCAGCGGCGGCGCGAGGAGATTTTCGCCCTGCTTGACGCCCTTGCCGTCGGGTCCGTGGCAGGTGGTGCAGAGCGACTCGTAGATTTTCTGCCCCTGTTTGCCGGACTCGCCGAGGACGACCATCAGGCTATCGGCCTTCTCCTTGGCCAACAGGGCGTTGATCATCGGCGTCGGCTGCCCGCTCAACTCCGCGGGAGCATCGATGCCCGCCGCACGGTAGGCAAGAAACACCTGGGTGCGCACCTGCGCGTCGGCGTCGCTGACCAGGGCGGCGACCTTCTTGCCAATCTCGCTGTCCTTCTTGACGAACCATGGCTCGGCAAGCTGCACCGCCGCGCGCCGCACCCGCGGGTGGGTGTGGCCAAGGTTGGCGATGATGGTTTCCTTCGGCAGCGACTCAAGACCCTGCAGGCTCCACATCGCGTTGATCCGCGCGCTGGGATCCGCGTGCTTGTTAGCCATGGCCAACAACGCCGGAACCGCCGACTTGTCCCCGCGGGTGACGATGAGCATCTGCGCGGTGTCGCGCCACCAACCGTTGGGATGGGCGAGGTGGGCTACCAGTTGGGTGGACGTTTCATCCAACATTTTTGGCTGTGGCCCGACCTTGCCGTCTTCCGGGACGAGGCGGAAGATCCGGCCGTGGCGGACGACCTTGATCATGTCCCACTTTTTAACGCGGTGGTAGCGGGCGACCCAGTCCTGGCGGTTGTCGTTCGGGTCGGTCGGGAACCAGGCCTTTTCCTGGATGATGCCGCGGTACATGTCGGAGATGACCAGCGAGCCGTCGGGTGCGGTGCCGCTCCAAACCGGGCGGAAATAGGCGTGGGTGCTGCGGATGAACTCGCTCTCGGGGAATTGGTTTTGGGCGACGCCGAGGCCATCCTTCCAGTCGACGCGGTGCATTCGGACGAAGCGCCCAACCGGTTCACAGACGACGTGCATGCCATACCAATCGGGCATCAGGGGAGAGCGCAGGATGGATTGGCCGGAGGATGCGGAGTGTTCGTTGAGGATCCGCTGCTCCTTGTAGTTGTAGCCGCCGCCGGACTGGTCCCAGACCTTGCAGATCGAGAAAACCTTGTTGAGCCCAGGGGCATGCTCGCTCACCCGCAGGATCGGGTAGCCGGCGGGAAGTTGGAACCCGTGAATCGGGTTGCCGCCGCCCGCCGAGCTGCCGAAAAGCCGGCCGTCATCATCGCGGGCAAGTCCCCACTGGCTGATGCGCTCCATCGAGTGGCGGCCCTCGGTGAGCTTGCCGTCCTTGTAGGTGAATCGGAAGTCGTTGGTGCAAATCGTGTTGTCCAGGTTCCACAGCATCCCCGAACCTTGATGTTCGACGTTGCCGCCGGTGTTGCGGCCGACATAGGCGGCCTCGCGACGGTCCGAGACCCCGTCCTTGTTGTCGTCAAAATACGCCCAGACGGCCGTCGAGTTGCTGAAGTTCACCAGCACCCGGTCCTGCAGCGGAAGCACCATCCGCGGCAGGACCACGTTGTCGATGAACACCGTGCGCTTGTCCATGACCCCGTCGCCGTTGGTGTCGACCAGCTTCACCACCCGGCTCTCAGGCTTGAGCTGGTCGGTGGCATGCTCGTCCTGCATGTAGGTCCGGAACTCGCAGACATACAGCGCGCCGTTGCCGTCAAACGCGAAGTTGGTCGGCTCCTCGACCATCGGCTCGCTGGCGATGCACTCCAACTTGAAGCCCTTGGGCACCTCGATGGTCTTGATTTGCTCTGCCGGACTAATCACCGGAAAGGTGGTGTCCGGGTTCCAACCCTCCTGTTGGGCGCCCGCGGCGGATACCAACAGGCTGGTCAACAACGGTGGCAGCGCAGCTGCTAGGCGGGTGGCTTTCATCTGGGTCAGCGAGGAGCGCATGGGGAATTTTTTGTGAATCGGCGGGGTTGCGCCTGATGCAATGCGTGACTGGTTCATACGAAATCGCCGCAGGCGTCAAGGATACGCCGCGGGCGGTGCGATT
The DNA here is from genome assembly GCA_044373465.1 of Akkermansiaceae bacterium. Lineage (GTDB taxonomy): Bacteria > Verrucomicrobiota > Verrucomicrobiia > Verrucomicrobiales > Akkermansiaceae > JBILQA01. The sequence goes on from JBILQE010000005.1 coordinate 48,583, forward strand.
GTTAGCGGCTTGGGGGAGAATTTTCTCCGGTGGGCCGGCGGCTAGCGCTTCGGGCGGGGGAGCTTTTTGAGTTCCTCGTAGGTGAACGGGGTCGTACGCTCGGCGGTTTCCTTGCGGATGCGGGCGATCTCGGCAGCGGTGGCCGGGGTGCTCCAGTCGTTCCAGCGCTGGCCGATGAAGTTGATCACCGCGGCGAGTTGTTGGTCATCGTAGGTTTTCTCCAGCGGCAGCATCACCCCGTCGCCGGATCCACGCGTTGGGCTCCGGGTGCTTGGCGGCCATCGCCAGCAGCGCCGGGACCGCCGCGGAATCGCCGCGGCTAACGATGAGCATCTGCGCGGTGTCGCGCCACCAACTGTTGGGATTGGCGAGGTGGGCTACATCATCCAACATTTTGGGTGTTGGCCCTGGTTTGCGTGAGTTAGGAACCAATCGATAGATCCGGCCATGGCGGACGACCTCGACCATGCCCCATTTTTTGACGCGGAGGTATCGTTTGACGCCCTGTTCGCTGCCCTCGCTGAGATTGGTGGGGAACCATGCCTTTTCCTGGATGATGCCGCGGTACATGTCGGAGAAGACCAGGGTGCCGTCGGGGGCGTTGGCGCTCCAGACTGCGCGGGTTCCGGGGCGGGGGCGTCGTTACTTCCCGCTGAGATCCGCCCGATCGGTCCGATCACTCACCGAGGTCAAGCCAGGTCGGCGGGAGTTGGCGTTTGAAGTCCATGGCGGAATGGAGGATCCGGACGATGGCGAGGGTCTCGGTGCTGGCGCGGAAGAGGATGGCATGGCGCCCTTCGGCAGCGATGCGGCAGCCGGGGAAGAGCTCATCACGGAGCCGGTATGATGTGGGGTCCTTGCGGAGCGATTCGATGCGGGACCAGAGCGTGCGGAGGTAGCGCTGCTCCTGTTCGGCGCCCCAGGTTGCAAGGGTGTAGGAGCGGATGGCGCGGAGGTCGGCGAGGGCCGCCTCGGTGAGGACGAGCTTCATGCTTCGCCGCGGACAAGATCGATGAAGTGCTGCTCGGACTCGACCGGGACGCTCTGGCCCGCGTCAAGCTGGGCGAAGCCAATGGCGGCCTCGCGGGCAATCCATTGATTTTCCTGCTCGCGGAGCAGCGATTGGCGCAGCGCCTCCCGAATGACCTCGCTGGCGTTATTGTAGAGGCCCGAGGCGACCTTGGCCTTGACCGCGTTCTCGAGCTCGGGGGTCAGGGAAACGTGCATGGGAGGAGACTACAAAGATTGACAATCTTTGTCAAGATGGGGCGGAATGCCAGCGGGAGCGCTCGCTAAACACTTAGGTTCCTGCCGGAATTGTTACAGTCCGAGGATTCTGCAAATTGATCATTACCGATGTCGGGCGGCTCAGGCCCTGCGGAGGGTGAGGTGGATGATCTCGGCGGGGGCGTGGGTGCGCAGCGGGAACCAGTTGCCGGCGCCGTTGCTGACGACCAGCGAGCTGGCGCCACGCTGGTAGTGGCCGGAAAGGTATTTGAAGATCATCGAGCCGGCGCCGAACTCCGGCGTCAACATGATCTGGCCACCATGGGTGTGGCCGGCGAGAGTCAGCGGGAAACCGAGTTCGGCGGCGCGGTCAAACGCATGCGGGTGGTGGGCCAGCAGGATCGGAAACGCGTCAGGATCGCGCAGCGCGGCGACGGCGTCGACGTGGCGCTCGATCTCCCCGCTGCGGCCATGCCAGCGGACCCCGAGGATCTGGAGCGGCTGGCCGCGGACAACCAGGGTGGTCGCCTCATCACGCAGCAATGTGGCGCCATAGCTGCGCACCCCCCGGGCAAAGTTCTCCGCACCGCCGAACAGGTCATGGTTGCCTTCGATGAGCACCAACCCGCTGCGCGGATCCATGGAATTGACCATCCCCATCGCCGCGGGCAGATCGTCAAGCGAGGTGTCGAGCAAGTCTCCGGTAAGCAGCACCAGGTCGGCCTTGAGGCGGTTGGTCGCCTCGGCAAGCTCGTTGAGAACCCTGCCGTTGGTGAATTTCCCGACATGCGTGTCGGTGAGGTGGGCGATGCGCAGACCGTCCAGGTCGCTCGGCAGTCCGGGAATGACGAGCGAAAGGTCACGGATCCTAAAACGCGTCACCTGCGGGATGCTGATCCCAGTGACTCCTAGAGTGGCAACCACCGGCATGGCCACCGCCGCGGTCGCCAACAACTGCCGCCGGGTCAGCAGCAGCGGATTCCCGAGCTCGTCACCGCCGACTTCCGCCGCCGGGGCGGCGAGCGTCTCGCCAGCCGCCGAGCGCCGCCAGAACCTGACAATCCGGGCAAGCGCCGCCCAAGCACCCCAGCCGAACATCGACGGCAATGCCAGCAGCGGCAAAAACACCAGCCCCCACAACATCACCCCGGCATAAACTGGAGACGGCAAACGCATCGGCACTTTCCCCCCGCGGTCGAGGAGGATCCAGCCGAAGCCGGCGAGCAGAACAACCATCGGGACGGCGACGATCCAAGTCCATTTCCGCGACGCGCCAAGCCGGTTGAGCCGACGCTGGGCCCACACCCACCAAAAGATGGAAAGCACCGGAATGGCCGTGATGATAAGGTAAACCATAGGGACCCGCGGGACTGGGCGCACGGTAACCTGCCTTCCGGGCATGTCCAGCGATCGCTTGGGCATCGGCAAAGGGAGCTGGGGCGGCGCGGCCCCCGGGGGGATGCCCCCCGGAGGCCAGGGCTGGAGGGTTCAATGGTGGAGCGGCCGCCCGGGGTGGTGATGGGAATCACGCGCACCGGCCGCGACCCGCCGGGTCAGCAGGCCGCTGCCGACAAGGACCAGGCCGACGATGAGGTGGGGTGCCCAGACGATCTGGTCATAGTCCAACAGCCACGGGGAGACGGCGAGGAACAGGCCAAGGACGACGTCGGCCATGAGATGGACGCGCATCGGGATGGCCCGGACAACGCCGAGCTCGTAGTTGGTGAACAGGCTCTGGACAATGATGAGGGCCCCGACGATGACCGGGGTCCAGGTTTCGGCTCCGCCATAGGCAAAGCCGAAGAGCCAAGGAGCGGCGATCAGGGCGAGGCCGATGATGTAGTCAAGGATGCCATGGGTACGGGTGGGAATCATAATGATAGTCGATTTGAGGGTTATGCGGGATTTGCGGGGCGGTCGAAGAACCGCTGGGGAACGGTGCCGCATGGCCCGTGCCACCGGCGGCAAACACCCCGCGGAGCGCCCGCCGCGATCCCGCGGCCAACCACCAAGAACCTTGAGGTGTGGCGCTTGGAAAAGGCGCTCGATGCCACCGCGGGAGCACCCAGAGGGCCCGGGGCGGGCATCAGGAATGCCAGAAGGCGCCGGAGCGCGCCGGATCAAGGCAGGCTGCACGGCCAGGTTGCAACCCGCATGCCAGCCGCGGGATTGAACAATTGCTGGTTATTTGCGGGTATAGCTGAGACTTGATGAGAGCGATGGGCGACATTCCGAGAGCGATTTTGCCGCTGTGGCTGCTGGGGGCGGCGGCAGCTGGGGCGGGTGAGCCGGGTGAGGCGGGCAAGCGGGTGGGTTTCAACGCGGAGGTGAGGCCGATCTTGTCGGAGAAGTGTTTTGCATGTCATGGGTTTGACGCGAAGACGCGGGAAGCCGGGCTGCGGCTCGACACGCGTGCCGGGGCGCTGGAAGTGTTGAAGGACTCCGGGCGCGCGGCGATCACGCCGGGGAAGCCCGAGGAGAGCGAGATGATCAGGCGCATCACCAGCAGCGACCCGGAAGAGCGGATGCCGCCGGAGGAAGCCCACAAGGAGGTGAGCGCCGGGGAACTCGCGGTGGTGCGCGAGTGGATCCGCCAAGGAGCCGAGTATGAGGAACATTGGGCCTACACGTCGCTGCAGCGCCCGCCGGTCCCGGAGGTCGCCGGAGCGGCGCCGATCGATGCGTTCGTGCGCGCGCGGCTGGCGGAGAAGAAGCTCGCGCCAAGCGCGCCGGCGGCCGCGGCGACGTTGCTCCGGCGGCTGACGCTGGACCTGACCGGGCTGCCGCCAAGCCCTGAGGAGGTGGCGGAGTTCAGCGCGGCGGCGGCCAAGGACCGGCCGGCGGCGGTGGCCGCGGCGATTGAGCGACTGCTCGCATCGCCGCGCTATGGCGAGCGGATGGCGGTCCCGTGGCTTGACGCGGTGCGGTTTGCCGACACGGTCGGGTTCCACGGCGACCAGAACCAGGACATCTTTCCATACCGCGACTACGTCATCGCGGCGTTCAACGCGAACAAGCGCTTTGACGAGTTCACCCGCGAGCAGCTCGCGGGCGACCTGCTCCCGGAAGCGGGGACCGAGGAGCTGGTGGCCAGCGGGTTCAACCGGTTGAACATGATGACCCGCGAGGGCGGCGCGCAGCCGCAGGAATATCTGGCGAAGTATGCGGCGTCGCGGGTGCGGGCGATCGGGACGGCGTGGCTCGGGCAGACGACCGGCTGCGCCGAGTGCCACGACCACAAGTTTGACCCGATCAAAACGAAGGATTTTTACGCGCTGGCGGCATTTTTCGACGACCTCCGCCAGTGGGGAGTTTACACCGACTACGGGTATACGCCCAACCCGGACCTGCGCGGATTCACCAACGACCATCCGTTCCCGCCGCAAATGCTGCTGCGTCCCGAATCGCTGGAAAAACGGCTCGCGCTGCTGCGCGCCGAGGCGCCCCGGCTCGCCCCGGCAAACCACTCGGTGCCAGCAAAATGGGAGGAAATGGCGGGGCGCTTTCTGGCAGCTGCGGCGGACGGCTGGGCAGTCGCGGTGCCGGTGGCGGTGGCGACCAAGAGCCAGACGCCGACGGCGATCCAGGCCGGGCGGGTGGTGCTGACCGGCGCGCCGCGCAAGGGCGAGACGGTGACGGTGGAAGTCGCGCCGGAAGCGGCAACGATCACGGCGCTGCAGCTTGAAGTGGCGCCGGTTGCGGAGAATGGCGGGAACGTCGGGCGGAATCCGCAGGGCGGGTTCACACTCAAGCCGGAATTCGCCTTGAAGCGCGGCACCGCGGTGAAGCCGCTGGCGATTTCCTGGAAGCAGGCGGACCGGTTCCTGGCGAAGAAATATGTGAATGGCGCCGCGCCGCTGGCGCTTGAGGACGAGTGGCGCTCGGGGACTCCTGGGTTCGGCGCGCCGGGCGACGACAACCGCCAGCCGCACCACGCGGTGTTTCAACTCAAAGAGCCGCTTGAGCTGGTGGCGGGCGACTTGATCGTCGTCACGCTGGTCACCGATGACCTTGGTAGCGTGAAGGTTGCGACAACCATCCTGGCCGAGCCGGTCCCCGGGATGGCCGCCGCGCCGCCCGCGCTGGCCGCCGCGCTGGCGACCCCGGACGCCCGCCGGACCGCCGCGCAACGTGTCGAAATCGCCGGCGCCCACGCGCTTGTGGCGCTTCCCGAGAACCAGCTGCGCGGGTGGAAGGAATTGCGCACGTCGATCCGCGAGTGCCGCGCCGGCTACGCGCTGACGATGATTTCCCAGCCGCTGCCGAAGGAGAAATTCCACGTCACCCGGGTCCTCCCGCGCGGCAACTGGCAGGACCAGTCAGGCGAGGTCGTCGCCCCGGCCGCGCCGCATTTCCTCCCGCAGATCAACGTTCCGGCGGGCCAGCGGGCAACCCGGCTGGATCTCGCAAATTGGCTCGTCTCGAAAGAAAACCCGCTGACCGCAAGGCACTTCGTGAACCGCCTGTGGAAGCAGTTCTTTGGTTCCGGGTTGTCGAACGTCCTCGACGACCTCGGGTCGCAAGGCGAGTGGCCGTCGCATCCGGAACTACTCGACTGGCTCGCCGCCGAGTTCCGCGACTCCGGCTGGGACATCAAGCACCTCGTCCGACTCATCGTCAGCTCGGCGACCTACCAGCAGGAAGCCGCGACGCGCCCCGAGCTGGTTCCGGTCGACCCGCAGAACCGGTTGTTGGCCAGCCAGGCGGCGCGGCGGCTCGACGCCGAGTTCATCCGCGACAACGCGCTGGCGATTGCCGGGCTGCTCGACACGCGGCTGACCGGCGGGCCAAGCGTCCGGCCATTCCAGCCGGCCGGCTACTACACCGCGATCCAGTTTCCGAGCCGCGACTATTTGGTCCAGACCGATGACCAGCAATTCCGGCGCGGCGTTTACATGCACTGGCAGCGGACCTTCCTGCACCCGATGCTGGCGGCGTTCGACGCGCCGGCGCGCGAGGAATGCGCCGCGGACCGGCTCCAGTCCAACAGCCCGCAGCAGGCGCTGACGCTCCTCAACGACCCGAACTTCATCGTCGCGGCCCAGGCGCTGGCCGCTGAGCTGGTGAAGCTTCCCGATGTCGACACGCGGATCCGCGCGGCCTACCAGCGGGCGCTGGCGCGCGACCCGGAGAGCGCGGAAGTCGCTGGGCTGAAGAAGTTCATCGAGACGACGACGGAATTTTTCCAAAAGAATCCAGCGGATGCCGGGAAGGTGGCCGCCGGGATCCCCGGGGACCCCGCGGTGGCCGCCGCGATGGTCCAGTTTTCCCGGGTGATCCTCAACCTCCACGAAACGATCACCCGTTACTAGCCCCGCCGATGTCGAACTTCCCGCCCACCAACCCGTTCTCGCGCCGGACGTTCCTCCGCAACTCGTTTGCCGGACTCGGCGCGATCGCGCTCGGCGAGCTCCTCGGAACCACCCGCGGGCTGGCCGCCAGCACCGCGGGGAGCTGGCAGGGGGTCCTCGACGGGGCCCTCCACTTTGCGCCGAAGGCGAAGCGGGTCATCCACTTGTGCATGGCCGGCGGGCCCTCGCAGTTCGAGTCGTTCGACCCGAAGCCGGAGCTCGACCGGCTCGACGGCCAGGCGTTTCCCGAATCGTTCACCAAAGGCCAGCAACTCGCGCAATTGCAGGGGACCCAGCTGAAGGCGCGGGGGTCGTTCACCAAGTTTGCGCGCCACGGGAAGTGCGGGATGGAGGTTTCCGAGTTGTTTCCGCACATCGGGGCGATCGCCGACGACATTTGCGTGATCCGCTCGATGCACACCGAGCAGATCAACCACGACCCGGCCCACGCGTTCATGAACACCGGGTCGATCGTCAACGGCCGCCCGAGCATGGGCTCGTGGCTGCTCTACGGGCTTGGGTCCGAGTCAGTTGACCTGCCCGGCTACGTCGTGATGGTGTCCAGCGGCCCGGGCGATCAACCGGTCTCGGCGCGCCAGTGGTCGGCCGGGTTTCTCCCGAGCCGGTTCCAGGGCGTCCAGTTCCAGGCGCGCGGCGACGCGGTCCACTACGTCGGCAACCCGGCGGGCGTCTGCCAGTCGCTCCAGCGCGAGGTCATCGACGAGGTCAACCGGCTCAACGCGCACCTCAACGACCACCGGGTCGACCCGGAGATTGCCACGCGCATCTCCCAGTATGAGATGGCCTTCCGGATGCAGACGTCGGTCCCGGAGCTCACCGACATGAGCCGCGAGCCGCAAGCGATCCTCGACCTCTACGGGGTGAAAAAACCCGGCGACGGGAGCTTCGCGTCAAACTGCCTGCTCGCCCGCCGCCTGCTCGAAAAAGGGACCCGCTTCGTCCAACTTTACCACCGCGCGTGGGACCACCACCGGGAAATTGAAAAGAACATGACGATCGCCGCCCAGTCCGCCGACCAGGCGTCCGCGGCGCTGGTCAAGGACCTCAAGCAGCGCGGGCTCCTCGAGGACACCCTGGTCATCTGGGGCGGCGAGTTCGGCCGCACCCCGATGGGCCAGGGCGACGGCCGCGACCACCACATCAACGCGTTCTCGCTGTGGCTCGCCGGCGCCGGCATCAAGGGCGGCACCGTCTACGGCAGCACCGATGAACTTGGCTACGGCGTCGCCGAAAACCCGGTCTCGGTCCACGACCTCCACGCGACCATGCTCCACCTCTTCGGCATCGACGACAGCCGCTTCGTCTTCAAGTTCCAAGGGCTCGACTTCAAGCTCACCGGCGTGGAACCGGCCCGCGTCGTCCAGGCGATCCTCGCGTGATCCGGGCGCCCGCCCGCCCAGCCAGGCGCCGCAAGTTTCGCCAACCTCGGCGGCTTCAGGGTGTCGAACAAATCACTTAGGATTTCTTAACCAAGGGTTGCGCAGCGCGCGGGGAACGGCCAATGCTGCCAACGTGAACCTGCCCAACGCCATCACTATGGTTCGACTTGTCCTCGTGGTGGTTTTTGCCGCGGCGGCGTCCTCGCGCGGCGAGACCGGCTACGGGATTGCCCTGGTCGCCTTCGTGCTGGCGGCGGCGAGCGACTTCCTCGACGGCTACCTGGCGCGCCGGCTCAACCTGGTCACCTCGCTGGGCAAGCTGCTCGACCCGCTGGCGGACAAGATTTTGGTGTGCACCGCGTTTGTCTACCTGTCGTCGACGCGGCAACCTGACGGGCTGCCGTTTGCGCCGGTGTGGGTGACCGCGGTGATCATCGGGCGGGAGTTCCTGGTCACCGGGTTGCGCCAGATCGCCATCGAACAGGGACGGGTCATCGCCGCCGATGGCCTCGGGAAATGGAAAACCACCTTCCAGCTGACATTCTGCATCGCCGCCCTCGTCTGGCACTTCCTGAGCCACGGCCGCAACAGCAACGTGGCCAGCGAAACCCTCCAGCAGATCACCGCCCCGGGCGGCTATCTCTACCACATCTCGCTCTGGGCCGCGCTTGGGCTCACCGCGATCTCCGGGTTGAACTACCTCTGGGCTGGCCGCGACCTGCTGCGCGACCGCAAGGTCTAGCGGCTCAGCGCGCGGATCAACGCGCGCCCCGCGGAGAAAGCGGCTGGATCGCGATCAAGGAGCCGCGACCTTCAGTCGCGTCCCAGAGCCGTGGAGAAGCGACTGATGTCGCTACTCGGTGGCGATGACGACAAACCGTTGCACGGTTTCGCGCGCATGCGCGGCATCCGCCGCCGGATCCGGATCGCTGGCGGCTTCGATGGCCGCCGCGCGGGCGAAGTGGACCATGAAGAGCTTTTCGCCGTCGACCTCGGCGCGCACCGAGAACGCCGGGTTGGCACGGATGACCTCCGCCCAGGCGGCGCGCACCGCAGCCCAGTATGGCGCGGTTTTCTCCCAGACTTTCCGCGCCGGGGCGGCAAGCTCCGGCGCGCTGAGCTCCTCGTAGCGGTCGACCCCAAGCTCGGTGCCGACATACGTCTTGGTGCCATCCGCGGCGACCCGCAGCTTCCGGTTGTTCTGGACATGGAGCCAGCCGGTCGGCGCCAGGGTGATGTCGTGGGTCCCCTCGAGGATGTTGTAGTCGCTGCGGGTGGAAAACTCGCGGCGCGGGAGCGGGCGGACGGTCAGGTCGCTGTGCCAGGTGCTCATCCCGCCCTCGTGAGTCCAGCTGCCCATCACCTCGTAGCGCGGCGAATCGTCAACCTGGAAAACCGCCTGCGACCAGCGGCCTTGGGGCTTGTTTGCCGGAGTCCGGGTCCAACCAGCGCCATTGAACGTGAGAATCTCCGGGTCCTGCCACGTCCAGTCCTGGCGCCAGTGTTTCATCACCTGCGGGCCGGATGACTCGCCCGCCTCGTTCTTGAAAAACATCACCAGCACATGCTGCAGGCTGATGAACTCGCCGCGGTCCTCGATGACCTCAACGTGCTCGGTCGCCCAGGAAAAATACGGCCGTGGCGGCTGGTAGCCGGGCGCAAACCCAAGCGTCTCGATGAAATCAAAGCTCACCCGGTAGCTTCCCGCCATGGCAAGGATCGCCCGCCGGTCGCGCTCGAATTTCTCCAGCGCGGGTTCGCCCAGGCGCGTCCATGCCTCCTTCGGCTCCTTGCGCAGAGTGACTTCCGCGCCGGTGGTGATGCCCCCCTGCGGTTGCATCCGCTCGGCATCGAGGAATGGCCAGCCGAAAACATGCCCGGCCACCGGCTGCCGATCAATCTGCCCCTCCGCAGCCCAGGCGACCGGCAGCGACCCGATGAACACCATCCCAACAAGCATCGCTGCCAACGCACGCTTCTTCATCATTTACCGAATGGTTCCACCGATCCGGAAGATTGCCAAATCCAATTCGCCGCCGCGACTCAGCCAATCATCCGCTTTCCATGGCCAGCGGCCACGCCTATCATTCGAGGCATGCCCGAGCCGCTCCCACCCCTGCCCGGCGACCCGCCGCCGCTGCGCCCGCTGGCCGTCGGCGGCCTGCCGCCGCTCCCGCAGCTCACCCCCCCACGCCCGCCGCAGGAGATCGAGGACCGCAGCGGCGAGGCGCGCCGGATCACCGCGCGCCTCCGCGCGATCATCGATGACCACCTGCCCGCCGCCGCGCGCCTTGGCGTCACCCTTGATTCCGCCGCGCTCAACACCATCATCGACGCTCTCATCGCCGAATCCCACCGCCAGGACCCCGCGCCCATCCTCGCCCAGCACGATGAAATCCACACCTACGTCCTGACCACCCTCTACGAGGAGCTCCTCGAGGAACCCAGCAACATCCTCCATACCACCCGCGTCAGCGACGACGTCATCCGCTACCAGGCGATGGACGTCGACTTCTGGCGCGAGTGCCTCGCCCTGCTGCGTGAACAATTCGGGCAGCAGTCCTAGCTGTCAGCCGCTGTTCTAAAGAACAGCTTTTCCCCTTGCGGGAGCACCGGTTCGCGGCGATGGTTCGCCGTTAACCCCAACTCCCACCATGAACTCCCCCACCCCAGAGTCCACCGGGTCCACCACCGAGACCAGGCTCGCCGACTACGCGATCTACAAGCCGAACAGCCGCGGCACCGGCGCCGTCGTCCGCTTCAGCCTCAATCCGGCCAAGGGCGCCATGTTCATCGACGCCGCCCCCCAGGCCGGCGACAAACAGTTCGACTGGTCCCAGAAAATCACCATGAAGTGGGGCCTCCCAGACCTCGGCGCCACCCTCGCCGTCCTCCACGGCCGCCATCCGCACGCCAAGCTCTTCCATCAGGCTGACAAGGCCAGCAGCGCCTTCGACCTCGTCACCCGCGACGACCCCGATCGCGCCCCCCTCCTGATGAGCGTCTCGCGCCAGGACGCCGCCACCAAGCAGCTGCGCAAACTCACCATCCCCGTCACCCACTCGGAGGCCGCCATCCTCTCCATCCTCCTCCAGGCCGCCGCCACCCGCCTGATCGGCTGGTGAGCGGCTCATCATCCCGCCGACTTGAAGTCGGCCGGCGTGATTGCCTTTTGACTCCCGGGAACTGGAGTGTAAGGGTGGACTGTTTCTGCGCAGCCCGCTTTTCCCAGCCCTCCCGCGCTTCACAGGCGAACTTGCAAAACTTCCTCACCACTCAGCCACCACTCCAACCAACCACTTCCCATGGGCGACAAATCACCAAAGGCCAAGAACAAGGATCAGGGCCAGAAAAAGGGCAAGCAGGATGCCGCCGCCAAGGCCAAGTCATCCAAGCAGGCAAGCCAGCAGACACCCCCAGCGCCACCAAAGAAAAAGTAGGGAGCGCCGAGCTCGGCCATGGCCCATGGAGTGCCAGTGGGAGGAGCTGCGCGCATTTCATTGGCATCTCATGGGCTGGCCGAGCTGGGGCTCGGCGCTCCGTGACGCCGCGATGGTCAGGCAATGATCCGGCGCATCGGGATCATGTTGGAGTAGTCGAACCCGTGCTTGCGGAAGAAGCTTTGGGAGTCGGCGCTGATCTTGTCGGTGAGGATGGTGATGCGCTTGAAGTCTTTGAGCTTGGCGAACTCGACGACGGCCTCGACGAGCATGGTCCCATAGCCTTGGCCGCGGTGGTCGGGATGGACGATGACGTCCTCCATGAGGATGACGAAGCCGCCCATGGCGGTGGAGATGGTGAAGAGCAGGTTGACCATGCCGAAGATCCGGTGGTCGTTGCGCAGGACCATGATGCGGCCGCGGTTGGGTTGCTCGAGGATGAGCCGCAGGCCGTGCTCTTGGGTGGCGCGGTCCGGCTCAAAGTCGCCCTGGAGGCCGAAGAGCTCCATGACCAAGGCGGTGAGTTCGGGGAGATCCTCGATGGTGGCGGGTTCGACCCGGCCGCGGTCTTCGGGGCGGGTTGCCGCCGCTTTGCGCATGATCTCCGGCATGATGGCGAAGATACCAGCAGAGGGCAGGCCGAGCACGCACTAATCGGCGGATGATTTTAAAAAAAACCGCGGGAGGGGGTAATTTGCCGGATTGACAATCGCGGGGGAATCCGTAGTTTGCGCGCCCCGACCCGCCTACGAGGCGTCCATCCGGATGCGCCGCGGGGGCAAATTTTCCATATTCCGACCAAGGACCCCGAATCATGAAACGCACCTTTCAGCCTTCCAAGCGTACGCGCAAGCGCCAGCACGGATTCCGCGCCCGCATGGCCACCAAGGCCGGCCGCAACATTCTCCGCCGGGGTCGCCGGAAGGGACGCAAGAACCTCCTGCCGAAGGGCGCGGAGCTTCAATACAAGCGTCACACGACGCAGCACAACTAGCCGCGGCGCGGTGATCCAGCGAGTGGTGACTGGCCGCACTGGATTGTCCTAACTGGATTGTCCTAACTGGCGGTGATTGCCCGCCTTTCCCCGTCAGCGATGCGCCTTCCGCGGAAGACCAGCATGACCCGGCGGGCGGAATTCAGCCACGCTCGGACCGCAGGGGACTCCCGCGCCGGGCGTTTTTTGATTTTAAGCACGCTCGCCGACCCCGCCCTGCCCCACTTGAAGGTTGCCTTCATCACCACCCGCAAAGTCGGCAAGGCCCACGAGCGCAACTTGATCCGCCGCCGGTTGCGGGCGATTGTGCGGACTCACGGCGGTGCGCTGACCGACCCGAAGCGGTTTTTGGTGACGATTGCGCGTCACGGCGCAGCCACCGCGAGCTATGCCGAGCTTGAAGCCGACTGGCTCAAGCAGGCGCGCCGGCTCAAACTGATTGCCCCGGCCCAATGAAGACGCTCATCCGCATCGGCATCCGGATTTACCAGCGGGTCCTCAACCCGATGCTCAAGGCGGTTGGCCTGCCGGGGTCCGGCTGCCGGTACCAGCCGACGTGCTCGAACTATTTTTTGGAAGCTGTTGAGGCGCACGGAGCGGCCAAAGGTTCGTGGCTCGGGATTCGGCGGATTTTCCGCTGTCATCCATGGGGCGGCTTTGGTTATGACCCCGTGCCGCCGGCCTGCTGCGGTGAGCCACCCAGATTTTCCGGCGCGCGCCGCCCGTCGACCGCCCACACGCCTCCGCAACCCCGCGACTGATTTCTCATGTACGATCGAAAGACTTGGATCATTGTTGGCCTCTGCGCCATCTTGCTGGCCCTCAACGCCTATTTCGCCCCGAAGCAGATCGCCGCGCAGGCGCCGCAACCGCCCGCGGGACAATCAACCGCAGCGCCAAGCCAGCCGCTGCCAAGCACGCCAGGCCAGCCAGCGCCGACGGCTGGTCTCGAGGTGGTGCCGCCGCCCGCGGCCGTGGCCGAGAAGCTGGTGATGCTTGAGACGGAGAAGGCGACGTTTGTCCTGACCACCGTTGGCGGCGGCGTCAAGGAGACCCGCCTGAAGGATGAACACCAGGTCAACGACCCGCAGAAGCTGGTTGCCGTCAACGAGATCGGCGTGCCGGTCGCGACCCTGCTCGACCAGGCGAGCCTGGAGCCGAGCGCGATTGTGTACGCCTACGACGAGGCCGCCTCGGTGGCGGGCAAGTCGGTTGTGTTTCTTGGCAAAACCGCTTCCGGATTGCTGGTGAAGAAGACGTTCGCGTTGGCAGACCCACAGCTTGCCGGCAGCGCGTACCTGCTGGACTTCTCCCTGACGGTCGAAAACTCCACCGCGATGCCGGTGGCGCTCAACAACTGGTCGCTGGCGCTCGGGACTGCCGCGCCGATGTACCAGCGTGAGACCGCGCAGACGACGAGCTTCTTTTGGCGCCACGGCGACGCGTACGACTACAAGGACGCCGCCTATTTCAAGGGCGGCTTCGCATCCTCTGACAAGCCGTCGTTCGAGACGACGATGGACGCCGCGGAGTTTACCGGCGTGGCCAACCAGTTCTTTGCCACTGTGTTGCGCAACAACGAGGCGGCCCAGGCGCAGCTTTGGGCACGCCCGCTCAAGGTGAACCTGGCGGGCGGCGCGGAAAGCCTGCCGGCGGTGCGCGCGGGCGTCACCCTTCCGGCGGTGAGCGTGGCAGCCGGCGAGCAGCGCACGTTCGGGTTCCAGATCTTCATGGGTCCGAAGGACAACCAGCTCCTGCGCAGCATGCAGGGCGAACTCGGCGACATCATGAACTACGGCTGGTTCCGCTGGATCAGCCGCTTCCTCAACTGGTTGCTCGCCACGCTCCACGGCGTGTTCGACGGCGTCTCGCAAAAATGGTCGTGGGGATTGGCGGTCGTCGCCCTGACCATCGTCATCCGCACACTCATCTGGCCGCTCCACGCCAAGTCGACCCGCACGATGAAGCGGATGTCGAAGCTTCAACCCGAGCTCAAGGCGCTCAAGGAGAAATACCCGGATGATCCGCAACGGATGAACCAGGAGATGATGAAGCTGTATAAGAAATACAGCGTCAACCCGCTTGGCGGCTGCCTTCCGATGTTCCTGCAGATTCCGATCTTCTTCGGGTTCTACCGGATGCTCCAATACGCGGTCGAGCTGCGCCACCAGGAGTTCCTGTGGGTCAAGGACCTTTCCCAGCCGGACACGATGGCGGCGCTGGACATCTTCGGGATGCACCTTCCGATCAACGTGCTGCCGATCCTCATGGGGATCACGATGGTCATCCAGATGAAGATGACCCCGCAGACCGGCGACGCGATGCAACGGCGGATCATGATGCTCATGCCGGTGATGTTCCTGTTCTTCTGCTACAACTTCGCCTCGGCGCTGGCACTTTACTGGACGACCCAGAACATCTTCTCGATCGGCCAAACGTGGTTGATGAACAAGATGCCGGAGCCTGAGCTCAAGAGCCGCACGCCTGGGAAGAAGTCGTGGATGGAGAAGCTTGCGGAGCGCCAGGCGGAGATGCAGAAGCGCCAGGGGCAAGGCGGCGGGAACGGCGGCGGGAACGGCGGAGCGGCACCGACGAAGAAGAAGCGTCCACCGCGCACCGGCGGCTAAGGGCCGGTGGAACCGCGGAGGGCGGCTACTCGATGGTGATGTCCTCGGCCTTGAGGAATCGCACGCCGATGGGCGGAGCGCCTTCCTCGGGCTTGCGGTGTTCGACGGTGCCGAAGATTTTGACCTTCTTGCCGGTGAACGTCCGCTGCAGCTCGGCGAGCGTCGGCTGGTTGGCCACGGTCGTGTCGATCTTGATGAACGCCCGGGCGCCGGTGCCGCGGAAGATCAGGTCGATGAAGTCGCCACTGCGGCTCAGCGCGACGCTGCGGACTTGGCCGTGGAGGTTGGCGGGCTCGCCGTCGGGGCGCGCTTTGAGTTTCTCGATGTCCTTGGCGTCCTTGACGAAATATTCGGGCGCCTTGGCCTGCTCGGCCCGCGGGACGCTCGGGCCGGTCGATGGCCGCGGCTTCGGCGGCGGGACCGTCGGGTTCGGCGCGGGCGCCACCGGACTGCTGGCCGCCGCAGCCGATGTGACCGGCGCGGAGGTGTCAGCAACCGCGGCGGGCGGGCGGTTGGCGAGGAACACCGCGCCGCCAACGACACCCAAACAAAGCATTCCGGCGGCCACCCGGACCGGGGTAACGACGCGGCGTTTGGCGGGCAACGGAGCGACTGGTGACTGGCCGGTAATGTTGATGGGCGTTCCGGGCTTCCAGCCGCTGGCGGCGGCGGCCGGGTTGGCCACGGTGAGAGTCACCGGGGCGGCCGGGGCCGCGCGCACCAGCATTGGCGCGGCAGTCGCCCGGGCCGGAGCCGAGTTCGCCGGGGTGGCGGCGGCGGGTGCCTCCAGCGCATTGGCCAGCAGCGCGCGCGCCTCGGCGACGGTCGCCGGGCGAGCCGCTGGGTCCGCGGCACACATTTTTTCGATCCATGGGTTCCAGCGGGCCAGGTCGCCATCCCCAACCGCCGGGCGCGCACCGGCGTCCAGCGGAGCACCAGTGAGCAGCTCAAACACACTCGCACCCAACCCGAAAAAATCCCCCGCCACACTCCGCCTGCCGCGCAGCTCCGGTGCCGTGGTCGCCGCCTCCCCGACCGCCACATAATCGCCAAGCTTCACCAGCGCCGCCTCAACTCCCGCATCCACCAGGCACACCCCGCTGGTCCGCGACCAGACGAGCCGCTCCGGGCGCACCCCGCCGTGGACCAGCCCGCGCCCGTGGAGGATCTCGAGCCCGTCGAGCGCGCCCTCGACAACCGCACGCGCATCGCTGTCGGCCAACAGCGCGCCCTTGAGCATCTTCGTCAGCGACTCGCCATCTCCGGTGCGGGTGACAAAAAACGGATTGTGGTCCTGGGCATCAAACCCAGCCTCAAGGATCCCGACCACCTGCGGGTCCTCAAGCCCGCGGTAGCGCTCAACTTCCTCCAAGAACGCCGCCGCATCGCTCCCGCTCCGCTCACCATCCCGGCGCACAAGGTAGCGGCGCATCGCCATCGGCGCTCCACCGGCGCGCTCCTCGCCTGCAAACACAACGCTCTCGGGCGACTGCGCGACGATCTCGTGGATGTCGTAGTTCGACAGCATGCCCTAACAAAGCAGCGACCCGCCCCCGCATCGACCAAAAAAAGGCCCGCCGCCGCCAACCCCCCTAGCGCGGGACCACGGTGATGTCGGCAATGCTGAGGAAGCGCACGCTCGGGCGGTCGCGGTTAGTCCATGGGCGCCTGTCGATGACCCCGCGGACCTCGATCTCCTGGCCCTTGAAGACCTGGAAATCGTTAACGTTGATCATCGCCCCCTGCGGCACCCGGATGAAGGCCATCCCTTCCCCGCCGTGGAATTGAATGTCCATGTAGGCGCCGCTGGTGCTGCCGCCCACCCGCTTGACGACCCCGCGGATCACCCCGGGTTTGCCAACCTGGGCGAGCATCAGCCCCTCATCGCGCGGGGTGAAAAACCCCCTCGCCGCCACCGCCGGATCCGCTGCCACTTCCACCGGCCTCACCGGCGGGTCGGGCCGCCGCACTTCCACGACCGGCTCGGGAACCACCGGTGCCTGAACGATCGGCGGAATGACCGGCGCGACCACCACCGGCCCCGGAACCACCGGCTCGACGACCGCAACCGCAGGCGGCGGCTCAATGGCCGGCTCAATGGCCGGCTCGAAGGCCGGCTCGACGACCGACGCTGGCGGGGTGACCGGCGGAGCGGTTGGCAAATTTCCCTCCGGTCCCGCGGGTGCCGGTGCGCCACCTGCGAGAATTGGCAGCTGATCGCGATGGCGCAAAAAATACCCGCCCGCCCCGACTCCGAGGCACAGGATCAGCGCAGCCACCCAGGCGGCCGCGCCACTCCGGCGCTTCGCCGACGGCAGCGCCACCAGCGGCGCCTGCCCGGTGATCGTCAGCCCGGAGCGCCCGAGCCCCGCGGCGGCCGGTGTCGGCGCACCGCCCGCAGGGGCCGCCACCCGGATCAACAGCGGCGCCGCGGGCGCTTCCGATGGCGCGGGTTGAGCGGTGCTGCGCGCCGCCCGCAACAGCTCGCGCGCCTCCGCGCAGCTCGTCGGCCGCTCGCCGGGATCCGCCGCGCACATCTTCGCCAGCCACCCGTCCCAGCGCGCCTGCGCCCCCTCCCCGGCGCTTGGCCACCCGCCAGCCTCCGCGGGCGCCGGCCGCCCGGTCAGCAGTTCATACACCGTCGCTCCCAACCCGTAAAAATCCCCCGCCATCGTCCGCATCCCCGCACCACGCAATTCCGGCGCCGTCGTCGCCTCGTCACCAATCCCCACAAAATCCCCCAACCTCAACAACGCCGGCTCCATCCCCGCGTCCAGCAGGCAAACCCCCGCATAGCGCGACCAGCGCAACCGGTCGGCCCGCACCCCGCCATGGACCAGCCCGCGCTCATGCAGCGCGGCGAGCCCCTCGAGCGCTTCCTCGACAAGCGTGCCGGCATCCGCCTCCGCCAACCGCGACCCGCCAAGCATCTGGACAAGCTGGTCGCCGGCAACCGGGCGGGTGAAAAAATACGGATACCCGTCCTGCTGGTCGAACCCGCCACTGAGAATCCCCACCGCGTGCGGGTCCTCAAGCCCGCGGACTTTCTCGACCTCCGCAAAGAACCCCTCCCCGTCACCCGCTCCACGCTCCCCGTCACTCCGCGCCAGATACCGCCGCAACGCCAACGGCGCTCCCGAATCCATCTCCTCCCCCGCAAACACCACGCTCTCCGCGGATTGCGCGACAATCTCGTGAATGTCGAACTTCCCAAGCATTCCCAAAGCCAATCACCCACAACCCTCCGCATCGACAAAAAACCATCCTTTCCTGACCGATTTTGTGAGAAAATCCGCCATGGCGGCGCGCGCCGTAGCGCCACCCGATACTTGAGGATCCCGACCACCGCCGCCGCGGCTACATTTTCTGCGGGACGCGGATGCCGAGCAGGGCCAGGCCGGTGTCGAGGACCCGGCTGGTCACCTCGCAGAGCGCGAGGCGCGACCGGCGGGTCTCGCCCTCGGCCTTGAGGACCGGGCAGGCCTCGAAGAACGAGTGGAACGCCTTGGCCAGGTCGAGGAGGAAGTTGGCGAGGATGTTCGGGCGAAAATCATCCAAAACCGTCGGAACGACCTCGCCAAAGCGCGCAGGCCCTCCGAGTTGTTAACCCAGCTCGTCGGCGAGCTCAACCACCTCCGCCCGAAGGTCGGGTGTCGAGGACTCGGCTGGTCAGTTCGCAGAGCGCGAGCTGACTCCACTCTGCCGCCATCCCCGAACCGCTGCTAGAGGTTCGTGTAGCCAGAGACGTTGTCTCCAAGTGTTGGAATCAGTGAGCTTAAACTCTTCGCTTCAAGCCTACTGATCGGGTCCTGAGAGAGAAAGAACGACAAGCCATCAGACTTGCCGATCATCCGACTTCGGGAAGGATCCAGCGAGAGATCAAAGGTACTCGCCTTCATCATGGTCAATATGTAGTGATCTAGTTGACCTTCTTTCGGACTCTCCACGTTGATGCTTGCTGAATAGAAGCTACTTACAATTAGGATCGAATGGGGCTGTTTCGCAGCCAAAACATCCTCGAACGAAACCACCTCAAACCCGCTCTCCGCTGCACGAAGCTTCAAAGTGCTTTCGATCTCCCGTGAGAGGGCGGACGACGATGCCCAACCGACCAACGCGCCGTCTGGTCCCAGCTTCGGCTTCAGAACTTGCTGTGGGGTCCCTTTGGAATCGCAGAGCAGTGGCGGGAAAAAATAGATCTTTGCCGGCAGATCCGTTCGCGCAATGGCGGAAACCGCGGTGTACCGGCAAAACGGCTGGGTGGATCCCACAACTGCCGGGTTGCTCGCACACGAGCTTGCAACCAAGCATCCTACTCCCAGAAGAACTTGGGTAATCCACTTAATATGCAGACACGAATTGATCATACAAAAAAAGGGGGCGCGTCACTTACGCGGCGCGCCCCCAGTGCGATGTTGCTACTACTGCAAAAAGCTGATTACCATTGGTAGCTCATTCCGAGGCGGACCACCGACTCCTCAACATCGGTAGTGGTCGCTCCAGCGCCCTGAATCTGAAGGTTCTCGTTGACCCGATACGAGTATCCGAAGGCGAAACCAGTTTCACCTTCAAATTGGGCTACGTTGAAGTCGACGGCCTGCTTCATTCCCGGCTGAACAGTGGTATTGGTCATCGCAGCCACCATCGCGATTCCGCGAGTGTTCGTGCTAATACGATCGCCCAGCTTTTGGTCAGCAGCCCTGAACTCGTTGCGGATGGAGGCATCTTCTGCGGCGCGGATCGACTGTTCTTGGTTGATACGGTTATGCAAGACCGTGTCTTCAGAAGCGCGGGCTGCGGCTTCAAGGTTGATGTTGCCTTGAAGAACATTCTCGGCCAGAAGGGCACGAGCTTCCTCCGCATTCACGTCCGCGATGCGGGCTGCTTCCTCCGCATTCACGTCCGCGATGCGGGCTGCTTCCTCCGCATTCACGTCCGCGATGCGGTCCTGCACCTCTTGGTCGATCTTGTCATCCAGGACTTCTTCGGCAGCCAGTGCGCGGGCTTCCTCAGCGTCCACATCGGCGATACGGGCAGCTTCCTCCGCATTCACGTCCGCGATACGATCCTGCACCTCTTGGTCGATCTTGTCATCCAGGACTCCTTCGGCAGCCAGTGCGCGGGCTTCCTCAGCGTCCACATCGGCGATACGGGCCGCGGTCTCCGCGTCCAACTGGCCCTTGTTCACCGCGTCGTTCGGGTCAGTACCATCGGCAACGCCGGTAATCTTCTCGCCACTGTTGTCAATGCCGTTGGTCGTGGTGCTCCCGGCAATGTTGGCATCGCCACCGACGCTTAGATTACCACCCGTGGCAGCAAGAGGGGAGGACGCCGTAGCACTAGCAAAGCTAGGGCCCGTGAAGTCGATGTCGCCGATTCCATCGCCGTCGACTAGCTCCTCGAAAGCAGCTTGGGCAGCAGTTGCATCTGGTATGCCGGGATCACCAACATTCACCCGGCTGCCCGGGATTTCCAGGCCATTCCCATCAACCAAATAATACGACTGGGAGGCGGCAACTGGTTGACCAGCCAACACACCTTGATCAGCATTATAAAGCCGGACTTCGGTAACCCGGGATACGGTTACTGTATTTTGGGTTCCCGTCGCAGCATTCAAGGTTGTGTCGCCATTGTTCTTAATCTCGGCGCCACCACCAGTGGCCGTAGTGTAATCGGCTGTGGTTCCGCCAAGCGTGGTACGAAAGGCGGTACTACTACCATTGTCAGAATCTGGCACTGCGTTTTGTTGGCCAAAATTGTTGCCATTAGCATTGACAGTGACGGGCGATGGTGGCGCCTGCACGGTGAGGGTGCCCTCGACGTTGGCATCACCAGCGACGTTAACTTCGGTACCGGTCGGCGTGACGGTGTCGCCGCTAATAGTAATCGCCATGAGCGATGTGCTGCCAAGCAGGGAGGAGGCCGTAACGGCCAAGAACATGTTGCGTTTGTTGAATTTCATAATGCGCGCAGGTTTATGCGTATACGAAACGTATACGTCAAGCGGTTTTTTGGAGAGGATTTGTAATTTTTCAAACCGGACGCTGGAATGGGAGGAAACACGCAGCTCTGGCTTGCGCCCTTGGTTGTTAGGAGGGATCTTCCTCGACGGCTTGGCTCAGGATTCCGAGTTCCTCGGGGCTCATTGCTTCAAGCCGACCGAGGCCGTAGGCGAGGGCGTTAAGTAGTTCAGGATCCGAACAGAGCTCGCCGTGCTGCCCAAAAAGGGTCCGGAGATCGTCGAATGAAGCCGCTTCACTCATTTGTATTCAAATCTTATACAGCGACTTGTTAG
The DNA here is from genome assembly GCA_044373465.1 of Akkermansiaceae bacterium. Lineage (GTDB taxonomy): Bacteria > Verrucomicrobiota > Verrucomicrobiia > Verrucomicrobiales > Akkermansiaceae > JBILQA01. The sequence goes on from JBILQE010000005.1 coordinate 69,917, forward strand.
GAAGTGTCGATTTCTTTTGTGTCCGCTGGGTTTCCTAGCTACATTGGGTTTCCCCCAATGGACCCAATTCCAGTCAGACTTCCCGACGAGCTACATGCCCGCGTCGATCAAATCGCAGATCGCTTGTCATTGTCCCGATCTGCAGTGTTGAGATTGGCGATCCAACAATGGCTGGACGCGGAGGAGCTACACGGGACCAATCCGTTGTTGCTCAGAGAGCGGGGACCGCTTCAAGGAGCACCAGAACCCGTGCTTGGAAAGCGGGTTGCGCTAAATGATCCGCCCATGGGCGGAAAGTCAGATTACAAGTCGAAAGGGTAAACCTCTCGGACTCATCGATGATTCCGGTTTGGAAGTCGTGGCCGGAGATTTTGGGTTGGCCGCGGCTACATTTTCTGCGGGACGCGGATGCCGAGCAGGGCCAGGCCGGTGTCGAGGACCCGGCTGGTCACCTCGCAGAGCGCGAGGCGCGACCGGCGGGTCTCGCCCTCGGCCTTGAGGACCGGGCAGGCCTCGAAGAACGAGTGGAACGCCTTGGCCAGGTCGAGGAGGAAGTTGGCGAGGATGTTCGGGCGGAAATCGTCCAACACGGTCGGGACGACCTCGCCGAAGCGCGCGAGCATCCGGGCGAGGTGGATTTCCGCTTCCGCCGAGATCTCCAGCGGGCCGGCCAGGTCGACCTGCTCGTCAAGCTTGCGGAAAATCGACCGGGTCCGGACAAAGCTGTATTGCAGGTACGGCGCCGTGTCGCCCTGGAGGGCCAGCATCCGGTCCCACGAGAAGACGTAGTCGGTGAGCCGGTGCTGCGAGAGCTCGGCGAATTTGACCGCGCCAAGTCCAACGATCTCAGCGACTTCAGCGCGCTCCTCCGCGGTCAGGCTCGGATTCTTCGCCTCAATGACCCGGCGGGCGCGCTCGACCGCCTCGGTCAGCACGTCGGCGAGCTGGACGTTCTCGCCGCTGCGGGTCTTCATCAACTTCCGGTCGTCGCCGAGGATCGACCCGAACGCGACGTGCTGGCAATCAGCGCGCAGCCCCCAGCGGGCGGCGGCGTCGAAGATCTGGCGGAAGTGGAGTTGCTGGGGAGCGCCGACGACATACCAGACGTGGTCGGCCTGCCACTGGTTGACCCGGTGCTCGAGGGTGGCCAAGTCGGTCGTCGCGTAGAGGAACCCGCCGTCGGCCTTGCGGATGATCGCCGGATTGTCGACCCACCCGCCGTCCTTGTGGACCTTGAACGGGTCGTCCGACTCCGCCACCAACCCGCCGGAAAACACGCATGCCGCCCCGTCGCTGATCCGCGCCAACCCGCTCTCGAGCATCTCGGCGACCAGCGTGGGAAGCCGGTCGTTGTAGTAACTCTCTCCGAGCCAGTGGTCGAAATGGACGTCGAGCTTCCCGTAAATCTTCTCCAAGCCGGCCTTGGAAAGATCGATGCACTGCTGCCAGATCGCCAGGTTCTCCGGATCGCCGCCCTGGAGTTTGACGAGCTCCGCCTTGCACGCCTGCAGGACGGCCGGGTCCTCCTTGCACTGGGCGTTGACCTTCTTGTAAACGCCGACGAGCTCGACGATCGGGTCGGCCGCCAGCGCGGCGTGGTCGAGGAGCGTCTTCCACCCGTGGAGGATCATCCCGAACTGGGTCCCCCAGTCGCCGATGTGGTTGTCGGTAATGACGGTAAACCCAAGAAACCGGGCGATCCGGGCGAGCGCGTCGCCAAGGATCGTCGAGCGGATGTGGCCAACGTGCATCGGCTTGGCCACATTCGGCGCGGAAAAATCCACCACCACCCGCCGGCCGACGCCCGGTTCAGGCACCCCAAGCCGCGGGTCGGCCAGCAACCCGGCCACCCGCCGCGCCCACGCCTCGCCCTTGATCCGGAAGTTGATGAACCCCGGCCCGGCGATCTCAACCGTGGCAAGATCCTCAACCTCAAGCGCCGCGCAGACCTGCTCGGCCAGTGCCCGGGGATTGCAGCGCTGCTCCTTGGCCATCACCATCGCGGCGTTGCTCTGGTAGTCGCCAAAGCGCAAATCCGCCGAGGCCGCAACCGTCACCGCAGGAATTCCCGCTCCGGCGAGCACCCTTGCCAGCGCCGCACCCAGCCGCTCCTCAAGTTCCTGATGCAAGGTCATCGCGTTTCGCTCCATAAATTCTTCTACCCCTCGCGCGGCCCGCTGCGCACCGGCTCGGAGTTGAGCACCGCAAGCACCTCGTCGCGCGACACCGCGTCCCCGAGTTGCCGGCGGATCTCGCAGTTGGTGAGCAACTTGGCGATGGCAGCCAAGGTTTGCAGGTGGAGGTGGTATTGTTTCCGCGGGACGATAAACAGAACCACGAAGCGCACCGGCGCGTTGTCGATCGCCTCGAAGTCGATCCCCTTGTTCGAGCGCCCGAACACCGCGACGACCCGCTCGAGACGGTCGGAAAACGCGTGCGGAATCGCCACCCCCGAGCCGATCCCGGTGCTCACCTGGTCCTCGCGGGCCCGCAGCGAGTCACTCACCTCGGCCGTCAGTGCCGGGTCAAACCGTTCAACCTCAGCAAGGTGAGCGACCAGCTCGGCGATTGCGGGCCAATGTTCCTCAGCGCGCATGTCGAGCAGCACGTGCTCTGGCGTCAACAAGGTCGCTAGTTTCATGGGAAACCACCAGCGGGTCGGCCGCCGGAAGGCGAGCGGGATAATCGCGGAAACCCCCGAATGCAAGCAGTTTCCCGGCCCTCCACCCCCCGGGCGCCCGGCGGCGCGCCCCTCAGTGGCCCTTGCGGCGCACCTGCCTGAGGAAGGTTGGCAACAATTCAGTATCGATCCAAGTGAAGGCCGCGTCCAGTCCGCCATCGTGGAAAACCTTGCCGATGCGCGCCTCGACGCTCGTCGGGTTCCCGAAGGTGCTCAGGAACCCGTTGGAGGTGAAGCGGACAAACGTTTCGCCATCCATGCAGCCCTTTTCCCGCAGGACCCATTGGCGCGCATAGAGGGCCAGCACCGCGTCGCCGACCCAGGCAAGCTCGCGCTCGGCGCGGATCTCGTCGATGGTTCCTTTGAGTGGTTTCATCGCGCCGGAACGTCCATGGTCGCCGGAACCGCCAGCGGGTCCACCGGGGAGGTCGGCGCCGCGGGCGCAGGCGCGGGAGCGGCGGGCACGGATCCCTCAGCGGGCACCGGCGTCAGCGGGCCACGGTACGGCTCGGGCGGCGGCGACGGCTTGAGTTTTCCGCGCAGGATCATTTCCGCCTCGCCGTCCCAGTAGCCGTGCTGGAGTTCCAGGAAGACGCTGGTGTACGGGAGCGCCGTGTTGGTTTTCAACACCAGCACGTCGAGCGTGCGGGTCGCGTCCTCCAGCAGCGTCATCAGCGACGCCTGGTCAAGCTCGGTGGCGATCCGCCCGTGGAGCGCGGTTTCGAGCCGCGGCCGGAATTCCTCGATCCCTGGGGCGTATTGGTTCTCAATCTGGCGCATTTCCCGCGGGACAAACACCCGGGGTTGGAGGGTTTCGGTTTCCTCGAGGATCTGGAGGACCGCGTCGACGACCTCAGGGGTCTCCGCGTCAAGGAAGGTCACCCGGACACCGCGCCGGCTGTGCGCCGGAAACGACGCGTCCGCCACCACGATCCAGTTCCGATACCCCAAGGTCCTGATGTTCTGGCGCAACGGTTCCTTCCAGACCGGCTCGGGCGGGGCCGCGGGACCGGCACAGCTTGCAACGAGGATGGCCGCAAGCGCAGCGGCGATGACCGGGAGTGGTGACATGGGTTGCTTTCGCATAATCCGGGGCCGGGGGGCTGTCAACGGATGTGCGTGCTTACATCAAGTGGGCGCCGGCTTCCGCGAGCGCGCTGCGTTCCCCTTTGCTCAGCGAGATGTGCGCGGTGAACGGCTGGCCCTTGAGCCGGTTGCGGGTGTAGACTAGGCCGTTGCTGCGGCTGTCGACGTACGGGTTGTCGATCTGCGCCGGGTCGCCAACCATGATCAGCTTCGAGCCGGCCGACATCCGCGTGACCACCGTCTTGGCCTCCTGCGGCGTGAGTTGCTGGGCTTCGTCGAGGACAAAGAACCGGTTCGGGATCGAGCGCCCGCGGATATAGCAAAGTGCCTCGACCTCAATGATCCCCTGCTCCAGCAAGGCCTCGTAGGGTTTTTGCGGCGCGTCGCTCCCGTCCTTCCGCGGCTGCTTGCGCCGCGGCCCGAGCGGCTGGCTCGGACGCATCAACAGGTCGAGCGAATCGTAGATCGGCTGGAGCCACGGGCGCATCTTCTCGTTCAGCGAGCCCGGCAGGAACCCGAGCTGGTCGCCCATGGCGACGACCGGGCGGCTGACGGTCAACCCGGTGTAGCGGCGGTTGAACATCTCGTGGAGCCCCGCGGCGACCGCCACCAGCGTCTTGCCGGTTCCGGCGTGGCCGTAGCAGGTGACCAGCGAGATGTCCGGGTTGAGGAGCGCGTCAATCAGGCACTTCTGCCCGAGGTTGAGCGGCTTGAGGTGGTGGCCGTCGGGAATCCTCAGCACCTCCGGGATCTGCAGCCGCACCAGCCGGCCACACGCGTCAAGCCGCGCCGGAATCGTCTGCTTCTCCCCGGCGTGCAGCAGGACGTATTGGTTGAGAACCACATCCGGCCGCCGCGCGTGCTCCATCTCAAGCTCCCCGGAGCTCGCGAACCGCTGCAGCTCGCTCGCGTCGACCTCGAGCCGGCGCATCTCGTAGCTGGCGACCTCGCGCGGGTCGACCTTGTCGTTGAGGTAGTCCTCGCACTCGATGCCGACCGCGCGGCCCTTGAGCTGCATGTTGAGGTCCTTGGTGACGAGCACGACCTGCTCGTTGAACTGCATGAGCAACAATGCGCAGGCGAGGATCCGGTGGTCCATCCGCTCGCGGTCGGCAAAGATCCGGTGGAACCGCTCGAGCTGCTCGGAGTTTTTCGGGCAGCTCTTCGGGTCGTAAATCACCAGCCGCACCGTCCCGCCGCCGTCCGTCGGCACCCCGTGGGTCACCTCCGCGGTCGTCGCAAACAACGCCGTCAACCGCCGGTGGACGCTCCGCGCGTTGGCTCCCCGCTCGGTTTGCTCGCCCTTGAACTTGTCGAGCTCCACCAGGACGTCGGCCGGAATGCACAAGTGGTTCTCTTTGAAGCGCCCGAGGCACCCCGGGTCATGCAGCAGGACGTTGGTGTCCAGCACGAAGGTCTTCACCCCGGTTTGCCCCTTGGGAGTCAGCAGCCCGAATTCCCCCGGGCTGATCTCGGCCCGCGCGCCCCGCCCCTTCCTCCTCTCCGCATCCTTGGTTTCGTCAAACAGCCGAACTTGGGAATCCTCGGGACGATGAATCATGACAATTCTTCTAGGGTTGGGGTGCGATGGGACTCGACCACCGATCATCCGGCCTATCGCCTCCGGACTCGGTCGTGCCACCTCCACGTGGCAGAAATGATGCCAAATTAGTCAACCTAAGTTAATAAGTCGCGGTTTCCGTTCCGCTGCAATCACAATCTCCCCCGCCAGGCTCTCTGGCAGGAATTTAAAGGTTATTTGCGCAGCCCGCGGCGATCCGGCGCAGCTCGGCAACCCGGAGTTTCCCGAGCGCGCTGCGCGGAAACTCGGGAACCACCGCGGTGGCCGCCAGCCGCTCCGGCCCGGGCGCCTGCGCTTGATAGGCGGCGATGTCGGCCAGCATTTCCGGGCCGGGCGGCGCGGATTCGGTGACGAGGACGATTCGCGCGCCGCGCCGCGGGTCCGGGAGGTCGACAACCGACCACCCGCCGGGGGCGATGAATTTCCCGAGCGCACGGTGGATTTCATCGAGGTCGACAAGCTCGCCGAGCACCTTCACCCGCCGGTCGGCGCGCCCCAGCGGAGTGACCAGCCGGCCGTCAAGCGCCACGTGGTCGCTGGTTTGGAACCAGTCGCCGGTCCGCGGGAGAAACTCCCAGCCGGCCCCGGCGGCCACCACATACCCGGAAAACAACGGCGTTCCGCGCAGCGCCAGCCGGCCGTCGACGTCCACCCGCGCGTCCCATGGCCCCAGCAATGGCAGCCGACCCGCCGCAAACCGCTCGCCGAGCTGGCTCAACCCCGCGGTCGCCACCTGCGACCCCGCCTCGGTCATCCCGAAACTCGCCAACACCGGCCACCCGAGCGCCCGCGCCGCCTCGCCGACCGCCTCGTCAAGCGCCCCGCCGCCCACCACCACCGCCCGCACCGGCCCCGGCGCGGGATGCCTCCCCGCCACAAGGTCAACGACCTGCGTCGGCACCATGGTGACCAGCGTCACCCCGGTGCGCGCCAGCCACCGGCAAAACTCGCCCGCCTCCCACTTCCCCGCATACCGCTCGACCCGCGTCCCGGAAAAATACCCGCGCGCCTCGACCCCGAAGCCACCGACATGCCGCTCCGGCAGCGCCCGCCCCCAGACGTCGCCACTCCCGACCGCCAAATGCTCGTTGACCGCCACCGCCGAACTCCTCAGCGCCTCGACCGACAACCCGACCCACTTCCCCTCACCCGTCGATCCCGAGGTCCGGAACAACACCTGCCCGCCCAGCGCGTCTTGGCTAGCAACCCAATCAAACATCCCCGCCGGCCCCGGCTCCATCAGCCGCGCCGCGCCGCCGGCCCAGAACGCCGCGTCGATCACCCGAGGCGTCTCCATGGCAGTGCTTCCAACAGTTCGGTGAACCCGAGGCCGGGCCCGGATGGCGCGGTGAACTCCGGCCGCCACTCGCCGAGTTGTTCGGAAAACGCCGTCTTCTCAAACAAGTGGTGGGTTTGCAGGCCGCAGATGTCGGTGATCCCCGGGAAAAACAACCCGAGCCGGCCAGCCTCCCACGCCGCAAACGCCTGCCCGACCGGGTGGTCCATCGCGCTGGTCACCACCACCCGCTGGCCACGGTCGTTGGCCGCATCGCCTAACAGGAATGGCTCGTCCACCGCCGGCTTGATCACGATGATGTCGGCGGCGTCGCACTGGGGGGATGCCTCGCGGTCGACGGCGAGGCGCATCCCGCGGTGGTTGCGGCGCAGCTCCGCCCAGACCGGCTCGGCGAACGGGCACGGGTCCTCGAGGAAATCGATCTGCCGGCGGAGCGCGGCAGCAAGCCCGTGCCAGAACCCGGCGATCTCGGCGGCGGTGCGGGATTCGTTGAAATCCAGGCGCCAGCGCAGCTCCGGGAAGGCCGCGTGGGAGTCCGCAAGGAACGCCGCCTCCGCCCCAAGGTCGCTGCCAGCCTTGAGCTTCACATGGGTGAACCCAAGCTCGACCGCCCGCTCGAGCTCGCCGCGCTCCGGGCGCACCAGCGTCGCGTGGCTTGGCGGCACCTCAAGCTCGTCAAACAACGAGTCATCGTGCTCGCGCGCCGCCGCGTCCATCTCCGCGCACCTCAGCGCGCGCCTAACCACCGGCCAGCGCCGCACCCCGGCAAGGTCCTCCAAACATTTGGTTAGCACCGGGTCGCCGAGCTCCGGCCACGGGTGGATGCACCCATACCCGCCGCCGCTGCGGATCAACACCCCGTCGAACTCACGCCGCGCACTCAGCGCGTTCAACCGCGCCACGCTGCGCAGCCGGTAGTGCCAATACCAGACCGGTTCCCGCTCGTCGTCCATTCCCGCCATCCTCCCCGGTTTCCCACGTCACGCAAGCACCACCGCCACGCTCATCCCAAGCGCAAAAACTAACAGTTGGACCGCCGCCAGCGCCAGATACCGGTTATAGCCGGCACCGGGCTCAACCGCGACGACCCGCATGACCGCCGCGCCAACCACCGCGGCCGGCAGCCCGGCAAGCGCCAGCCCGCCACTGCCGAGCGCCAGCCAGCCGACCCCGAGCAGCTGCGGGACCACGCAGAACCCAACAATTGTCGCCCGCGCAAACCGCTTCCCAAACCGCACCGCCAGCGTCCGCTTCCCACTGCTCCGGTCCTCGTCGACATCCCGCAGGTTGTTGATCGCGATCAACACCGCCGAGAACAACCCGACCTGCGCGCCTAACAACGCCGCAGCCGCCGGCCACTCGCCGGTCTGGACAAACACCGTGCCCATCACCGCGACGAAGCCAAAAAACCCGATCACAAAGACCTCGCCAAGCCCGCGGTAGGCGAGCGGCAGCGGCCCGCCGGTATAGCCGAACGCCAGATAGAGCGACGGGATGCCGATCGCCAGCATCGGCCAGCCGCGCGCATGGTAGAGCGGCACCCCGGACCACGCCGCCAACCCGAGCGCCCCCAGCGCTAGCAGATAGACCGCCCGCCGCGGGAGCATCCCGGAGGCGGTCACCCGTCGCGGGCCCAAGCGCGCCGCGGTGTCCGCACCCTTGGCGTGGTCGATCGCGTCGTTGAAAAAATTCGTCGCCACCTGGATCGCCAGCGCGCCCAACAACGTGAACACCGCCAGCCGCAGGTCGAGCGCGCCAAGCTCGCGCCACGCAAGCAGGCAGCCGAGCCAGACCGGGACGACCGCCGCCGGCAGCGTCTTCGGCCGGGCGGCAAGCACCACTGCGACTAGCAACGGGGTGCGCCTCGCGCTGTTGGACGAGTCCATCCGTTGTTGTTAGGGAACGCGCGGGAACTTCGAGAAGTCCGGCTTGCGCTTTTCGACGAACGCCTGTTTGCCCTCCTTGGCCTCCTCGCTCATGTAGTAGAGCAGGGTCGCGTTGCCGGCCAGGTCCAACAACCCCATCTGCCCGTCGCAGTCGGCGTTCAGGGCGGACTTCAAACACCGCAGCGCGAGCGGCGAGTGGTCCAACATCTCGCGGCACCACTGCAGGGTTTCCGCCTCGAGGTTCTCGAGCGGGACGACGGTGTTGACCAAGCCCATGTCCAACGCCTGTTGGGCGTCGTACTGGCGGCACAGGAACCAGATCTCGCGGGCCTTTTTCTGGCCGACGATCCGGGCGAGGTAGCTGCTGCCGAGCCCGCCGTCGAAGCTGCCGACCTTCGGTCCGGTTTGCCCGAAGCGGGCGTTGTCCGCGGCGATCGTCAGGTCGCAGACGATGTGGAGGACATGCCCGCCGCCGATCGCGTAGCCGGCGACCATCGCCACGACCGGCTTCGGCAGCGAGCGGATCTTCTTCTGGAGCTCGAGGACATTGAGGCGCGGGACGCCGTCGCCGCCGATGTACCCGGCATGCCCGCGGACCTTCTGGTCGCCGCCCGAGCAGAACGCCTGCGGTCCCTCGCCGGTCAGGATGACCACCCCAACCTCAGGGTCCTCGTGGGCCAGCTCGAAGGCCGCGAGCATCTCGGTCACCGTCTGCGGCCGGAACGCGTTGCGCACCTCCGGCCGGTTGATCGTGATCTTGGCAATCTTCCCGCCCTCGGTCGTCTCGTAACGGATATCCTCAAACTCGGCAGCGCTCGTCCACATGCCCCGCATCATCCCCGCCCCGCCGACCCCGCGCAACCGCGAAAAAAGCCGGTAGGGCGATGCGTCCCCGCAGCGCCCGCGCATGAACCGCCATTGCCACGCGCGAAGCTCCCCCAAGGATACCATCGACCTGAAGGATTGACGGCGGAGAAGCGGAGGCAGCGGAGAAACGCGGAGGACAGCGGCTCATGCACTGGTTCTCATCTTGAATCCAAACCTAAGATTCTTCTCCGCGTCCCTCCGCTTCTCCGTTTCTCCGCGGTAAGTGCTCAACCATCAAAGCCCGCGCGACGCCCCTACTGGCCGAAGTCATCCGTGTACATCCGTGTCATCCGTGGCCGAAATCTTGTGGCTGAGGTGGTAAGGGAATGCCAATGGGAGGCCATAGGGGCCCTCCGTTGCCGCATGGGCTGGGCTCGGGTTCCCCGTAATGCACACCGCCCGCCCCCTTCTTCCTCCTTGCCCCCAGTTCCCTTTGCGCCAACCTCACACCAACTTAATCCGGACGTAACAGACTCATCCCAACCTGCCATCCCTCCAATTCCCTGTCCCTCCAGCCGATATTGCCAGTTCGCCAAAATAAGATGCGAAAACAAATCCTCATCCCATTTGCTGGCCTCGTCGCAATTGCTTGCATCGCGCTCGCGGTTTTTCGCCCTCCTCTATTCATCTCGGCTATCGGCGGATGGAAGAAGTGTGCTGGCCGTTACGAACACTTTGAGACCACCGGCCTCATGGACACAATCACTCTCTCAGACGGCACTTCTGTGCTCATTCAATTCACATCGGATTCGAATGCCGTAGCTGCGGCCGCCCTTGATCATATCGGGAAAAGTTTTATCTTCGGAACATCGGACGACAATCGAATGGTTGGGACGTCCCCATTTAGACAGCGAATCACTCTGCACGGCGAGATATCGAGTATCGAAACCACCGGATACCTCGACGGAGATGACTTCTACTGGTTTCGTCTTACTGGCTGGAGCCTGGAAGCTCCTTTCGATATCCAGGTTTCAGATGATCAGGATCTCGGTAGCGCCCCAGTGGTTAAGTCGTGCAGCAACCTAACCGAAGCTGGCGTGGGGGATTTCAACTTTGATGGCCAGACCATCCAGCTCAACAAATTTTTGATCAACCGCCAATGAATAGGCTCCGCCAACTGCGCGGAAGCCTTGGACAACGCGGGTGAGCACGCAGCGCGCCTCCCCGGGCATGCCGCAGCAGGCTGCGTGCATCAAAGCGGCAGCAGGCTGCAGCAGTCCAAGGTGGCCTGCGGCTCACATCCGTGATGAGCGCAGCGGCGCAGGATCCCGCGCCCGGCCATCGGTCAGCGGGTCTTGAAATGCACGCTTGAGCGCAGGACTCCGGCTTCGCGGCGGGAGTGGACGGTGAGTTTGTCGAGATCGGCGAGGATCGCGATGGCATCATCCATCGATTTTTTCTGCAGGTCGGTAAACGGTTGGCCCATGAGCGCCTCCGCGTTTTCATCGACGAGCGCGGCGGTTTCCTCGGCGTATTTTTGGAGGGTTCTGAAGTTCATCGAGAACCACAACCCGTGGCGGGTCGCACCGCCGGCATCCGCCTTGGCGATGAGCTCGAGCGCGTGGTTCTTCGAGGTGGAGGCGACGAACCACTTGTCGCCGACGGTCACGGACGGAAGGAAATCATCGGTGAAGGTCGCCATCGGGAAGAACCAGGTGGTGTTGCCGTTCTTCTCTGAGCTGAGGGGCTTCTGCATCGGGATCTCCTCCCCGGCCATCTCGCTGATTTTACCGAGCGTGCCGGTCAGGGTGGTGTTGATCGTGTCCCACGAGCTCGCCAGCTTCGCCCGGTCGGCGACCGGCGCGATGATCGAGACGCGGGGCACCTTTGCCTTGTCCACCACCGCTTGCGGGATTCCTGGAAGCGTCGGTGCGCCTCCCTTGAGGTCAATGACCAGGGCGCTCTCGTGACCGAGCCCGCCGCCGAACTGATTGCCGAAGGCGTCCCACAGCGCCACCATGTCGGGGCGGAACTTCGCGTCGAACATGGCCGCCATCTCCTTGAACTGCGCCATCTGCTCACCCGCCACCGGCGCATCGGCGACTTTCATTGTCATCGCATAGGCCGTCCCCATCAGTGCCTCAAAGTAGGCGCGCGCCTTCTCGTCATAAACCGCGCTTGTCGTGAAGTCGGCAAACATCAGCACGTCCTCGGAATCGCCAAGCGCGGCAAGCTTGTTAGGCGCCTTCCAATCGATCATCCCGTTGTCGGTGCCGCCAAACGATTCGATTTTCAGGCCATCTTCGAAATAGGCGACCATGCCGAGCGAGTCGTTGCCGGCGAGCGCGCGCAGGGCGGCTTCCCGCTCCGCGACGGTCTTCAACATCGCGTCCAGCTCCTTGATGTCGCCAAGACCATCGGCCCCGGCGAGGCCGGCGCGCAGGCCGTCGATCATGTCCGCGAGGCCGCCAGTGGCCTCCATCAGGGTGTCCATTCCCTGCTTCTGACCGTAAACGACCGCGGCAAGTTCCTTGGTGGCATACGCATCGGCGAAGGCGAAGCCGGCCGCGGCCCCGAGCGACTCGCCCGGGCTGCTGGCGAGCTTGAGATCATCCACCGAGCCGCCGAGGAACAGCACCACATAGTCACCGACTGTGCCGCTGACGACCACGATCTCCTTCTTGGAGACCGCGCCGATCAGCAGGTCGGCCAACGCAGGTCCAAGGTTCGCATCCATTGCTTCGCGGTTGTCGACCATCATCGCGGCAACTTTCGAACCGGGAATCCTGAATCCCTTGAATGACCCCCCCGTGGTCTCAATCTCCACCGGCACCGCAAGTTCGCCGAAGCTGCTGGCGCCTTCCACCATCGCCGCGACCTGCGCGGCGGCAGCGGCCCGCTCGGATTCCGCGGTCTTGAATGCCAGGTAAACCGGCGGCATCTTCGCCTTATCAAAAAGCGCTACGCCCGACTGCGGATCTTCGAGCAGGTCCTTGACCAGCTCCGAACCATAGCTGTCGCCGAATGAGTCGGCCAGCGCGGCGCCATCGCCGCCCTTCATCGCCGCGACGAAGCCCTTGGCCAGCGCCCGCATCTGGAAATAGCTCATCCGCCGGTTGAGCGTGAGCAGATGGCTCGCCTGCTCGGCGGTCGACTTGCCCAGCGCCATGGTGAACTAGGTGGCAAACAACCCGGCCGGACCCGCAGGCTCGGCCGCTCCCGCCGGGCCGCCATCCGGCTCCACCGTGCTGGTGTCGATGCCCGCCTCGCCCATTTGCTCCTCAACAAGCTTCCAAAGCTTCGACGCCTTCACCCGGTCCACGGTTTTCGCGCCGTTGTGGAGTGCCATCACCGCCTCGGTGTCCTGGGGCAAATACTGCACGAACCCGAGCTTCGCCGCCCGCTCGTCCGCCTTCAATCCACCGGCCTTGGCCGGCGCCACGGGTGCGGGAACTTCCTTCCCCGCAACCTCGGCCGCTGCCGGGGGCGCATCCGGAGTCTTGACCTCCTCCTTTTTCTCGCAGCCTCCCAAGGCAAGGATCAGGACAGGGATCAACAGCCAGTTAACGCGCTTTTTCATCGGCGCGTAATTAGCCCGCCCGAATCCATCCCAGCAAGCAGATAGCGCGAAAAATCAATGGGGTATGAAGGAAGGAGCCGCACGACTAAGGTCAATTGCCGACAGTCGACCCCTTCCAACCCCAGCGGCGTCACGTCCTCCAGCCTAGGGTTGGCCGCTTGCGGCCTACCCTGGGAAATCCCGCCCCACGATAAAGAACCGCAGCGCGGTTCCGCCCGCGCTGATGGCCGCGCCCTCGTAGCGGACGCCACGGCTGATCGGCTTGCGATGGCTCATCGCTGTGCCGAAAAATCCGACTGGAACTCCAATTAAAAACAAGGTAGCTAATGCCCACTTCTGCAGCATCGGGCGTAGTCACCGAGAAGCAGATCGACTACGAGGCTGTGATCACGAAAAGCATCCTGGCGCAAACCCTCCGGGAGGACCTTCAACATTTGCAGAAAAAGCATGGAGAGTCCGCAACCCGTTGTTGAGGCAATTGCGGAGGCGTTCGCCAGTGCGAGGCAGCCATGCACTTGGCAGGAGCTCGCGTCCCCGTCGCTTGATCTTCCTTATGTGGTGCGACATTTTTTAGGGAAGGCACAAGACGAAGTCGAACAGGAGTTTGCGGGGCATGAGAATATGGAGGACTTTGACTCGATGACGGCGCGAGCGGTCGAGTATTATTTGCCGGCGGTGATGCGTTACATGCTGAGAGAGCCCGATGACTCACAATCATGGATCTGGATTCACGGGTCGCTGCGGTGCAGGGAGGGCGGGGATGTTCGAAGTAGCTATCGTGCGCTGACCCCATCCCAATATCGAGCAATCGCACTTTGGGCAGACTTTCTCATGTGGTTTTGGGATTCCCATCCAGAGATGATGGTGGATCCGGTTGATGCGATGGAGCTAGCCGAGACATACCAAACTCTTGCGGACAAAGCATAGCCAACCGACCTCAAGCCTCCTAACTTCGTCCCGATTCGCCCTCCACCAAGCCGGGAGTGCACAACCGGATACCTGACCCGCCGCCAGTTCCGCCGTGACCGCTCCAACCTCAACCCGCAGTCAAAACCTCGCCTCAGGTCAGGCGTAGGAAACCTCGACATTCGCCGATATGACTTTTCCCAGCGCAATCTGGCGTATCTTGAAACCGGGAATTCATGGCTATCTTTTCGTCGATGCTGATTCGGGTAGGATTTTCCCGATCGCGAATGACGGGATCTCACGCTATCGGGGGTTTGCGCTCTGGTTTCACGACTTTGATGACTATGAGATCGTGACGACGCCCATCAAGATTTCCGGGGCCGTCAAGATTTCCGGGGTTAACCGATGGCTACATGAATACTACCGCATTGACGGGGACTTCATGCAGTGGAGCAATTTCGCAGCGGACATCATTCATGAGAGAGTGACTGATGATGAGGTTCCGCTGGGCTGTTTGACTGAGCATGCGAGAATTGCCAACATCTCCGCGCTTCAGGTGCGCCCTGCATACGATCCAACAAATGTGCGGAGCGAGTCCAGACACGGCCCGGCGGATAAATCGGCGCATACGGCGGCGGGTAATTACCCAGGTTAAATGGAGCTTCCTTCCCCAACGCGCATAGCCTATTTGTACCCCTAGAACCAATGCTCCTGCCCTTCCTTATCCTTGCGAGCTTTGGCTACGTGGCCTTCGCCGTCTCAATCATCGTCCGGACGAGGCGAGGTGGTGATTCTCATGAGGCTATTGCGCCCAGTCCCGAGTTGAAGTTTATATTTGCGGGCGGGGTACCCTTGGTGGTTAGCGCGACGATGACCTACCTGTTTCTGGTCGAGGGAGGCGCGACCACAGTCCAGCTCAACGTTGGGAGTCCGTCCCGAATGGATGTCTGGTCCACTTGGGTGGATCTTTGGCCGGTGTTCCTGTTCGCCACCGCTGCGAGTGGTCTGGGGTCGCTGATCTGGTCGGGTGTGTGCACATTCAAGAAATCGCTGCGGCCGTCTATTGCTGTTTCGGTTGCCTCATTATTGCTGTCGGTTCTCGCATTCTTCACCGTCGCATCTTATTTCCCGTCAGCATAGCCGAACCAACAGCTGCACTTGAGTTGCTTCCCGACGTGGCTCTAGATTCCCTTGAGCATGAACCAAGCCCTCGCCTACCTCTGCCCCTTCTGCGACCGCGAGGTCCGCGTGGGCACGCCGTGCGGTGGGTGCTCGAAAAGGCAGAAGCCTGCGCCAACGAAAGTTAAGCGCTCATGGGAGCAGAATAAATTGTATGATCATCTCGATCTTCCCGATGAGGATTTTGACTACGACGAGTTCGCCGCGAGGGAGTTCGGCCGTCTGCCCCACAAGAAGATTGGGGTGAAGTTGCATTGGTGGCTTGTTGGGGTCGCCCTTCTGGTGCTGATGGTATTAGCTGCGCTCTTGTGAGGGAGTTGCGGGAAGCCAGGAAACATCCGTGATGAACCGAAGATTCACCTTGCTGTCCGCCGCGCTTCTCGCGGCGGTTGGTGTTGCAGCAACGATCCTGATTCACACCCACGATCAGAAGCGCAGATTTTATGCTCAAGCGTTCAAGCAACTCGAGGGTGGCCGGCGCGAGCGTCCGATGATCACTGTTGATTTCAAGGCAGGCGGTTCTGCATTGGTGATCCTCGAGCATGCCTGTTGTAGCGGAGCTGGATTCGATGCGGTCGCGATCAGGACATCGGACGGACAAGAATTCGCTGGGGAGAAGAACTATTGCGGACTTGAAGGGTTCCGATTTGATCTGGATGCTGGCTCGACCGATGATTTGGC
Organism: Akkermansiaceae bacterium; assembly: GCA_044373465.1. GTDB lineage: Bacteria > Verrucomicrobiota > Verrucomicrobiia > Verrucomicrobiales > Akkermansiaceae > JBILQA01. The sequence goes on from JBILQE010000005.1 coordinate 85,601, forward strand.
GAGTTTTTCGGCATTTCTCAAACAGCGCGGATACAGGGAAAGATGATGAGCGAGGAGCCGATACAGGACAATAGGAAGCGTCTGCCCTTCGGCCTGGTGTTGCTGATCTCATTCGCGCTCTTCAATCTCGGCTACGTCGTTGATCAGACGGTCCGCTGGAGCGACCATGCGCAAGGATTCTTCAATGGTGTGGTTCACATTCTGGTCTTAGGGATTGCGTGGTGCATCTGCCTTGTCCCATGGAGCCTCGTGGTCTTTGTGCTGTATCGCTGGCGCGGGTGGATTCGCTTCCGAACCCAATGGGTTCTTGCTCCTGCAGGATTGGCGCTTCTGGCCACGCTCGGCGGTCTCCTGTTCCAGCCGCCGACGCCATCAAGCCGCTTCAAGAGCTTCGCCAACACCGAGCTGCCGCCGAACGCCCGGAACCTTCACTACCATTTCTCGGGTGGTGGCTTCGCCGACTACGGCGACACCTACTATTTCGAGACGACTCCAGAGGAGGTTGGCCGCATCATCGGCGACCTGCGCCTCGACGTGGATGAATCCTACGGGCATGGAGGGCTGACGCACGCTTCGTTCGCACAGCTTCCCGGCTGTCCCGACTATTCGACCTGGGAGGGAGCCACCCAATACCGGGGCTGGGACGATAGGAAGCATTGGTTCTATTACTTGATTACCGACGCCACCCGCACCAAGGTCTACATGATGATCGGCTGCATATGAGACAAGCATGAGACAACGAACCAAACTACAATCATGAAACAATGCTGAACTGGTGGATGACATTGGATATGCGTGGCAAGCTCGCCTTCTGGGGGGTGTTTGGCCTCGTGGTGAACGGGCTGGCCTTCTTGATTGGCCTGTGGATGCCGGTTTTGTTGTTCGTCTCGATTGGGCTTCTTGCCCTTGCCTTGGTCATGAAGGCGGAGGATTCGACGGACATTTAACGGCTAGGGTTCCCCGTTGCCTTCGGGCCTCCCGCATTGCCTCGTTTTCAGGGAGTCGCGACTTCAGTCGCGTCCCGGGATCGAGGGATCGGGACTAAAGTCGCTGCTCCTTAGGTCAGCGGTCGGCGGTGGCGGTGAGGGCGGCGACGCGGGCGGCGTAGGCGAGCCCGAAGCGGTCATTCTGAAACATCCATTTGGCGGCCTCGGCGGCCTCGCCAGTCCCGGTGAAGGCGGTGACAAGCTGGGCCTCGAACTCCGGGCGCAGTACCTCGCTGCGGCCGACGATCACCCGGACGCGGGTGCGGGGCGCCGGCGCGACGTCGAGCGGGAGGATCCGGTCGACCTCGGCGGCGGGGAGGATCCAGAAGATCCGCAGCCCGGGCTTGCCAAAATAGCTCTGCCACCAGGTCGCGAGCATCCCCTCGGCTTCCGCGGCGGTCAGCCCGGCGCCGGTCAGCCCGGCGCGCATCTCCTTGAAGACCTCCTCGACCCAGTCCTCGGCCGGCTTGCGGAAATCCGCCGGGGCGACCGCGGTGGTGGCGGCTGGCTTGATCCCGTCGCGCAGCACCGCATAGCGCACCCCGCCGGTCAGGTCGCTCTCAAAGACCAGCGCGAACGGCACCGGGTCGCCGCCGCGGTTGTTCAACTGAAGCACTCCGCGGTCATCCACCCGGGTGACCAGCGGCAGCTCGAGGCGCCCAACGCCACGGTAAAACAGGAAGTCCTCGTACTCCTTGCCGGTCCGCACCACCGCCGCGGCGGCCATTTTCGGCCGCACCCACGTCAGGGTCTCAAACATCGGCTTGAACAACTTCACCGGATCAACCGCGGCGCGCGGCAACACCTCGACGTCCCACTGGATTTTCCCGGCATACGGCTTGTGGAAATCGATGGCGCCAGAGGTCACCTTGCCGGTGGCTCTATCGAACTCCAGCGGCGGGACGACCTCGCCGCCCGATCGCTGCGGGTACCACTGGCTGATCGCCCCGCCGGCAAACCCGACCGTCAGCTGCGCGCGAAACGCCTCGTCGGTATAGAAATAGATCACCGGCGTCTCCATCTTGACGGTCACCCCGCTCAGCGGTCGGTTCAGCCCTTTTCCGCTGCCGCTCATCCCGTCATGCGAATGGACAAACGCCGGCAACCCTTCCTCCTCGCGCTCAAGGCCATCGAGCAACACCCCGTCGGACCCGGCAACGGTGGTGAATGTCCCCCACTCGTGGAGGTCATAGGCGGGTGCCGCAAGCGCGGCGCTGGCCACCAGCGCACCAACGAGAAAGACAACGATCGGGGGTTTCATCCGCCCAAAATAACCCCGCGCAAACCCCCAGGCACGCATGAATCGCCCGCTTTACCGGCTATTTACCTTACTCGCCGACCGGCACATAGATCTCCGATCCGGGTGCCAGCGGGTTTCGGGAGACCCACCGTCAGCCGCCCAAAATGTGAAATGCGAGGACTGACCCCAGGAGGTTCACGATTGCGCATGGCCACTGACTGGATCGCCGAGGTGCGGGTCACCACCGATGCTTGGGTCTTGCCGCTGACGATCTGCTCAAGCACCGGATCAAGGCGGGTCCAGAGGGCTTCCTGTTCCGCGGCTGGCATGTCCGGCGAGGCGGTGGTCAGGGTGGAAATCGCGGTCCCGGGAATGGTGGTGGTTCCAAGCGTCGGGTCGTTGACCGCGTGGACCAAGGCATCAAGCGCCACCTGCCGGAAATCCGTCCGCTGTTGGCTCGGGTCGCCGAGCCAGGCGGAGAGGTGCCGAACGGCGTAGTCCCGGGGAACTTCCGAGTCGGTGGGATCGCCAATGATTGCGGCCAGCGCCTTGGGGTAGCGGTCGGTGCCGAAGTCGGCATTGCGCAGGACCACCATGATCTCGTTGAGGACGACCCACCAGTCGCTGGGCGCGCCGATCCGGCTGTCCGGGCGGAAGGCAAGTGCCTCGTAAAGGTAGTCGATTTCCTCGGGAGTGAGGTCCCGGCGGAGGGTGGCAAGGCTCTCGCAGCGCTCGCCGTAGGAAAGCGCTTGGTCGGTGAGCGCGTGGACCTTGTCGCGAACCTTGTCGCCCTGCAGCGGACGCAGCGCCTCTGCGGGAACTGCCGGCGCCGACGCTGATCGCTCGTCACGCGGCGGCGGCTGATTCTTTGTGGCCTCTTCCGAGGCCGACCGCTGCCAGACGCCCACGCCGATGGCCGCGACCACCAGAGTGGCAATCACAGCGCTGATCTTCGTGGAGGTGGACATGGACATGGCGGGGCGGAATCGTTGGCTGCTTACTGAACGGTGGCGCCATTGGCGTCCTGCACCTTGAGCGTGTGGCAGTAGCCGCCGCTGAGGTCGGCCGGGGCAAGGAACTGGAGGACGATCAGGTCGTTCTCGAAGTCCGCCGCGTAGAAGATCTTCTGCTTGGTGCCATCGAGGAAGGTCACGCCGGCGCGGGCAATATCGATGACAACCCGTCCGCCCGGAGGGATGTTCTTCACCACCACCGGGGTGGTCAGGATGACGTAGCCGGGCTGGCCGGGAGCGGTTGTCGCGGTGGTCAGCTCGTTCTGCAGGGCGTCGGACGCGCTGATTCCAAAGATCGGCGCGACATCAAGGATCGGCCCGCCTTCGTAAAGCCGGGCAAGCAGCCCGTAGGTGCCGCCCCACTCAGGGTAAAGGACCAAGTCGTAGTTGGTGGCGCTCACATCGGTGATCAGGCCGAGGCGCAGGTCCTTGCCGCCATCGAAGAACAACCCGCGGAATGCCTGGGTGGTGGTGATGCGGTATTTGTAGACCGAGTTGGCCATGACCATCTTCCCCTTCGGCAGGGTGGCGAAGCGGACGTTGACGACCATCGTCTTGACCAGCCCGCTGCTGTGGGTGGCGGTGACGTTGAACGATCCCCCGGTGTTGAACGCCCGGACCACCGAGCCGGTGCCACTGACCGAGAGGTTGGTGCCGGACACGTTGATCGTCGCGGTCCCCGACCCGTTGGCGATCCACGCTCCCAGGCGCAGGCTGTCGCCGCGGCGGATGGTGATCTCCGGAGTATCAAGGACGTTGGTCGGCGCCCAAGTCACCGCGCCGGCGGCCTGGAAGCCGTTGCCGGAGGTCACCGCGTAGCTGGTCGCGGTGCCATTGGAGTTCAGCGCGAGGTTGCGGAACCAGTGGCGGGTATCCGATCCGGCGGTCGCCGCGGTGCCGTTGACCATGATTGTGCTGCGTGCGTTGGAGTTTCCCTCCAGGCAGAATGGCGAGGTCGGAGAGGTGGCCGCGTGGGGGACCACGTGGTTGAGAAGGGCCATTTCGGCGGCAACCCAGTCAATGCGGCCATCGGCGTTGGCATCGATCCCCGATGGCTGGCGGACTTCAATCTTCTTGATCACCACGGTGCGGCGGCCAATGAAGTTGTCGAAGTTCAGGGCAATCCGGTGGGTTCCGGCGCTCAGGTTGGGGACCATGAGGCGCAGGAGGTTGCTGCGGTCAGGTCCGTAGTGGAGGGAGCGGCGGGTGAGGAAGGTGCCGTTGATCTTGGCTTCAACGTCCATGATTTCCTCGTTGCGCAGCGTGCCCATCAGGCCGGTCTCCACGTGGATCAGCCAATCGCCCGCCGAGGGAACGGTGAACTGCCACTCGACCGAGCCGCGGAATGAATCAGAGATCAGGCCGCTGCTGATCATGCTCCAGTTCCCCACCGAGGAGACCACGGACCCGAGCGCCACGGTGTTGACCACGGTTTCCGCCGGGGCGTCGCTGACGTTCGGATTCGTCCCGTAGGCGCGGACCTCGTCGCGGTCGCTGATCCCGTCACTGTCGCTGTCGGCGTTGGCCGGGTTGGTGCCGAGGATGAACTCCTCAAGGTTGCTCAGGCCATCGCCATCGAAGTCCCCGCGCTCGCCTTCCCGGCTCCGGTCGGTCTTGCCGTTGTCGTTCGGGTTCAGGCCGTGTTGGACCTCCCAAGAATCTAACAGGGAATCATCGTCCCGGTCCGCAGCCTCGGGGGCGTAGCTGCTCAACACCGAGACCGGCATCGCCTCGCGGGCGGCTCCCGGCCGTGCCCAGGCGATGCTGGCGTGGCGGTTGTCGGCGTGGCCGTTCTGGTTGAGGATTTCCAAGAAGTAGGCTTGGCCAGCCACCAGGTAGACCGGCTCGCTCATCTGGGTGGCATACTGGTCCCAGCGGTTGGCGTTCAGCGGGGTGATCCCGTAGCCGGAGCCGACTTCCGGGCTCAGCTCGGCGATCTTCCGCTTGCGGAACTTCGTCGCATTGTCGGACAGCCACAGCTCGCCGCCATTCCGGCAGCTCAGCCAGAAGTGGTAGTAACCGGTCTGCGGGGCCACAATCTTGCCGCGCATCCGCACACCCGCCGTCGCGACCATGTCGACAAAGCTGTTGGTCGACGCAAGGTGCCAACGGTCAGCAGGATCATAGAACTTGTCCTCGCCAACCAGGCTGGCAATGCCATCCAGCGCGATGCCATCCCAGTGTTCTACCATCCAGTTTTGCGGGATCGAGTCGCCGACCGCCGGGTTGGTTCCGCCGTTGTATTCCTGGCGGTTGTTCAGGCCGTCGCGGTCCTGGTCGTCCCACGGCTGCACGCTGACGACCGACTGGATGTTGCCAAAGGTGTCCACGATGTTCTGCTCCCATGCGTCGGGCATTCCATCCAGGTCGGTGTCGGCCGACGCTCCCTGGTTGAGATTGCCGAAAGTGGCAATCTCCCATGCGTCCGGAAGACCGTCCGAGTCATCGTCGGTGAAATTCTCGTTGTAGACGATCTCGATGCCGCTGATGCCCGCCGGGGTGCCCGAGACGGTCGCCACCTGGAGGGTGAGGTCGCGGGCGCTCAGGCCCTCGAAGATCAGGTGGAAGCCGCCGTCGCCGCTGACCACCTCGGCATTGGCTGCCGTCAGGGTGGTGGCCTGGAACTTTCGCGGGCGCTGCGGGGACGCATCGCCCTACCGGACGATCGCCCTACCGGACACATCGGCAGCCACGCAGACGATGCGCCCATCCAAGTTCGCACCAGCGAGAGAACAAACCCGTTCGCCAGCAGCCGCTTGCAATCCCCCGGCGGGTGTCGATTTCCCTACGCAAATGGGCGCGGGGCGGCTACGGTCGCGCCAGCTTGAGATAAATTTTCCAAGGATTGCCCGGCGCGGGTGTCATCGTTGCTAGTATCCGAATAAAATCATGAAACCGATAAGTCATCGAAACCACCATCCCCGCCGCGGCGCGTTGTTCACGGCGGCCGCTTCCCTTCTGGCCCTTGGGGTTGCAGGCGCGGATCCAGCCGTCGAGGCCGGCGGGCAGGCGCCGGCAGTCAAGCAGGCCGAGCTGCCGGTCCAGCGGGTGACCTTGTTTTCCAGCGGGGTCGGGTATTTCCAGCACGGCGGGAAAGTTACCGGGAATGCCGGGGCGGAGCTGAAGTTCACGACCAAGCAGATCAACGACGTCCTGAAGAGCCTGGTCCTCCAGGACCTCGATGGCGGCAAGGTGAGCGCGGTGACCTACCCGTCGCTCGACCCGCTGGCCAAGACGCTCGGGTCGTTCCAGGTGAACATCTCGGAAAACCCGCCGATGGCCGACCTGCTCAACCAGATGCGCGGCGCCCAGGTGACCGTGGCGATTGAAGCCCAGGAAGTCACCGGCACGGTGCTGGGCGTCGAGACGCGTGAGCGGCACCTCACCGAGGGGAAGGAGATCGTCAAGGAGCACTTCCTCAACCTGCTCGCCGGCGGGTCGATCCGCTCGATCGCTCTGGCCAGCGTGCGCGACATCCGGATCCACGACGCCCAACTCCAGGAGGAGCTCAACAAGGCGCTCGCCGCGGTGGCCAAATCGCGCGACCAGGACAAGAAGCCGGTAGCGCTCCACTTCGACGGCGCCGGCGACCGCCGGGTGGTGGCCGGCTACGTCGTCGAGACGCCGGTCTGGAAGACCAGCTACCGGTTGCTCCTCAATGGTGACAAGCCGTCGCTGCAGGGCTGGGCGATCATTGAGAACCAGACCGACAACGACTGGAACAACATCGAACTGAGCCTCATTTCCGGCCGGCCGATCTCGTTCACCCAGGACCTTTACCAGCCGCTCTACATGCCGCGCCCGGAGGTCAAGCCGGAGCTCTACAGCTCGCTGCGCCCGCAGATGTACCAGGAAGGGATGGAGCTGCGCGACGAACCTCAGGCGATGCGCGCTGGCGGTGGCCGGCAGCGAAATGCGGCGCCGCCGATGGCGATGAGCAAGGCGATGGAAGGCGAGGCGATGGCTGCGGATGCCTCGGTCAGCGGCGGGATGCTTGAGGCAGCCGCGGCGCCGCTGGACCCGTCGGCAAGCATTTCCTCGGTGGCCAACGCCGAGAACCTCGGTGAGTTGTTCCAATACACGGTGTCCAACGTTTCGCTGCCGCGCCAACAGTCGTCGCTCATCCCGATCATCACCGACGCGGTCCAGGCGAAGCGCTTGTCGATCTACAACAGCGAGGTCCTCGACAAGCACCCGCTCAACGGCGTGCGCCTCATCAACAAGGGCGAGGGCGCCAAGCACCTCCTCCAAGGCCCGGTCACCGTGTTTGACGGCAACCAATACGCCGGCGACGCCCGCCTCAACGACACCCCTCCCGGCCAAGAGCGCCTCCTCAGCTACGGCGTCGACCTCAACGTGCTGGTCGACTCGAAGCGCAACACCCAGGAGTCGGTGGTCCAGACCGCCAGCATCAACCGCGGGGTCCTCAACGTGCAGCGCAAGCTCATCCTGACCCGCGAGTACATCGCCGACAACAAGGGCGAGGCCGAGAAGCTGCTCCTCATCGAGCACCCGCTGCGCCAGGGATGGAAGCTCGTCAAGACCGCCAACCCAGTCGAAACCACCGCCACCCACTACCGGTTCGAAGTCCCGGTCGCCGCCGGCAAGCAGGTCACCCTGCCGGTCCAGGAGGAATTCGTCCAAATGGAAACCATCGGGATCCTCCCGGTCGATTTCGGCACCCTCGACATCTACCAGAAGACCGGCACCATCCCCAAGGACGTCCGCGACGCCCTCGCCAAGGCCATCACCATGAAGCAGGCGATGGTCGAAATTGAGCGCAAGATCAACGAGCGCGAAGTCCAGGTCAACCGGATCAGCCAGGAACAGGAACGCCTCCGCGAAAACCTCAAGACCGTCCCGCAACAGGGCGACTACCGCAACCGCCTGCTCAAGAAACTCGACGAGCAGGAGACCGAGATCGAAAAACTCAACACCGAGCGCAACGACCTCCAGCAGAAGCTCGAACAACTCCGCAAGGAGCTCGAGGACTACCTCGCCAACCTCACCGTCGGCTAATCCCGGCGCAGCGATTTCTCACAGCCCGGGGGCCGCCACGCCCCCGGGCTTTTTTTGTCCCGGGAGACCTTTTCCCGGGAGCAAAGGGCTGCTATGCTCTGCTAGATCGTGAAATTCAAAGATTACTACGAGGTCCTGGGAATCGGGCGCGGGGCGAGCCAGGACGAGGTGCGCAGCGCGTTTCGCAAGCTGGCGCGGAAATTCCACCCGGACGTGGCGGCCGACAAGGCGAACGCGGAGGAGAAGTTCAAGGAGCTCAACGAGGCCTACGAGGTCCTCGGCGACCCGGAGAAGCGGAAAAAATACGATGCGCTCGGCGCCGACTGGCGCCACGCCGGGGCGGCTGGTGGCGGCGGTGGCGGCTGGTCCGGGGCGGACTTCGGGTCGGCGGGCGGCGGCGACTGGCACTTTGAGGGGACCGGATTCAGTGATTTTTTCGAAACGTATTTCGGCACCCACGGGTCGCCGGGCGGATTCGCGGGCGGAGCGACGCGCCGCGGTGGGTTCCCCGGCGGCGGCCAGCGCGCCGGGCGGGATATCGAATCGGAGATCCTGGTGACCGTCGACGAGGTGATGCACGGGTCCGAGCGGGTCCTGGCGGTCAGCGCGCCGACCGGCGACCGGCGCACCGTGCGGATCCGCATCCCGATGGGCGTCAGCGAGGGGCAATTGATCCGCGCGGCCGGCCTCGGGCAGCCGGGAAGCTTCGGCGGGCTTTCCGGCGACTTGTTCCTGCGCGTCCGGCTCGAGCGCCACCCGGAGTTTCGCATCGACGGCCACGACGTCATCCACGACCTCAACCTCGCCCCGTGGGAAGCGGTCCTCGGCGCCACCATCCCGGTGCGCACCCCGCATGGCCTAACCAAGGTGAAGATCCCCGCGGGGACCGCCGCCGGCACCCAGCTGCGCCTCGCCGGCAAAGGGCTCCCGGTCGGCACCACCGGGAAATTCGGCGACTTCTTCGCCTGCCTCGCAATCGTCACCCCGACCCACGCCAGCCCGGCCGAGCAGACCCACTGGCAAGCACTTGCCGAGCTCTCCAGCTTCCAACCCCGCTGAAAATCCCATGCACCCCGAGACCACCACCCTCGCGGCCACCGAATCATCCCACGGCGACTTCGTCGACCTCCACGCCGCCGCCGAACTCACCGGCATCCACCCGGAAATGATCCTCGAGTTCACCCGCGCACGCATCATCCGCGTCACCACCCACCACGACGACTCACCCCGCTTCGACAACCACGCGATCTACCGGCTCCGCCAAATCGCCATCCTCCGCCACGACCGCGCCATGAGCCTCCGCTCGATCCGCTTCGTCGTCGAGCTCCTCGACCGCCTCGACGCCGCCGAATCCCAACTCCGCACACTCCGCGAACGGCTCCGGTGACGAGGCCTTCGGGCCTTTCTCCCCACATCAAAAATCAACAATCGTCAATCAACGCGTCTCCAACGGCGCCCTTCATGGGCTTGGTCTTCTGACTGCGATGCGCAAATCGCCGCTCCTTGGGCAAAAAAAATCCGCCCGGGGGTGTCCCGGACGGATCGTGAAGGGTGAGCGGTGAGGCGCTCGGGGGACGCGGGTTAGGCGTCGAGCTTCGGCTTGCCAACGCGGCGGACGGCGCCGAAGCGTTTTTGGAATTTGTCGATGCGTCCCTCGGTGTCGACGAACTGCTTCTGGCCGGTGAAGAACGGGTGGGAGTCGGAGGTGACGCCGGTGGAGATGACGAAGTGGTCAACGCCGTCGATCGTCTCGGTCTTGTCCGAGCTTCTGGTCGAGCGGGTCGGGAAGCGGGCGCCGGTGGTCATGTCGACGAAGACGACCGGGTTGTATTTGGGATGCAGGTCGGATTTCATGGTGGGATGCGGTGTGCACCGCGTTCCAACGCGGCGGGACGCGGAGATTGCACCATCCGCGGCGGCTGTCAAGCCGGCGGATTCATTCCGCGGACGAGCTCGCTGGCGAACCCGATGGCGATCTGCAGCCAGCGGTAGCCGCGGTTGGCCCACTCGGAAAGGAAATGGAGCCAGGTGAGGTCCTCAGAGGCCAGGCAGAGGAACACCGCGAGCAGCGCCAGGTTGACGAGGTAGATGATGACCAGCGAAAGGAACGTCCCGTTCTCCTTGAGGTCCGGCTGGTCGCGCGGAATCATCCAGACCGTCCAGAGGATATGGAACCCCCAGGTCAGCCCGACGCCGCAATACAGCAGCTGCTCGGCATACGGGATGACCACCAGCATCCGCGCCAGCGTGTAGACGAGCAGGAACAACAGCGACCAGAACGGCACGAAATACGGCGAAAGCGCGATGAGCAGGTTGGTCTTGTTGGTCATCACGTGGCCGCCATCCAGCCCGACCTTGAACCCCGACACCCGCCCAAGGCACATGAAGATGAACAACACGTGGGTCAATTCGTGCCCAAGCACATACAGGTACAGGCAGAGCGGGCGCGTCGCCCGGGCGAAGAACCCGATCACCATGAGCAAAAACCCAAGGGTGAAAAAGTAAAACGGAATCCCGGTGAAGAACTTGTGGTTCTGCGCCGCAACGTTGAACCCCTGGAAGAACGTCGCCGTCGTCAGCAGCGAAATCGGCACCAGCGACAGCCCCGCAAGCCAACGCAGCACCCGCTGGCCGAGCGCCGGCATCTCAATCTCGTCGCTGCCAAAATCCGCGATCGCCGCGTGGATCGACGTCCGCCCGGTCCGCTGGCCGAGCCGCCGGTTCGCCCGCTGGTGGGCCCGCTGGTTGGCTTCCCGCAGCACCTCGCCAAGCGCAGGTCGCGCCCGGCGGTTGGGCCTCGGCCGTTCGATCTCGAGTGTTTTGCGCGGACGGGCCATCGGGGCGAAGGAGCCCTGATTACTTAACAAATCCTAACTATGCAAGTGCGCCGATGCCGGCCGCTTGCGCCCCCGAAAAAATGAGCCGCCCGGGGACCCCGGGCGGCTCGATGGAAACGTGATCGCGGGTCGCTTAGAAGTTGTAGCGCAGCCCAAGCTCAAACAGGACATCCTCGTCAAAACTCAGCGCGACCGGCACGCTAGGCACCGAAGGAGCGTCGTAATCGACGTAGATCCAGCGGGCGCCGCCGTAAATTTCGACATTGCTGGTGGCGTTGTAGACGACCCCGGCGAACACCTGGGCGGCCAACACCGTGTCGCTGTCGCTCTCGGAGATCGACAGCCCGGGGACCTTCGCGGTGTAATCGACAAACGCGACCCCCACACCGGCACCAACGTAGGCGCTGAAGTTGTTGTAGATCGGGCGCTCAAGCTTGACGTTGAACGTCAGCGGCATGATCTCAAGGCTCTGGCGGTTGTTGTAGCCCGCCACCGCGTTGACCGTGAGTTGCGGGATCTCAATTGGCTCAAATGGCGCGAAGCCGGACAGGTCGCCTTCGGTCTGGCCGAGTTCCCCAAACAACGCAATGTCCCAGCCACCCACGCTCCATGGCGTGTCGGCACCCACGTGGCCGTGGTACATCGATTCATCAAAGTCGTTCAACTGGCCAACCGAGGCACCGGCAAACCAGCTCCACAGGCTTGGCTCCGCTGGAGCAACGATGGCTTCTTTGGCTGTCGTGCCAGCAAAGGCAGGCGCGCTGAGGGCGAGGGCAAATACAAGTGGTAGTTTCATGCAACCCGAGGCTAACAGCACGGAGGCCCTTGTCAAAGTCTTATAATCTACACACGTTAAGCATCATACGCCCCCTTGGGGACACAAAATGGCCGCCCGGGGGAGCACCCCGGGCGGCCGTTGCGAAGTGGAAGGTTGGGCTAGAAATTGATGCGCATGCCGATTTCGCCGAGGAAATCGTCGTTGCCGAAATCCAGCTCAGCGATGCCGAGGTTGGTGGGCGTGTCGTAGTCGAGGTAGATCCAGCGCCCGCCGGCAAAGATTTCGAATTGCTCGGAGACGTTATAGACAACCCCGGCGAATGCTTGGGCGGCGAACACCTCGTCCTCCTCGTCGACCCCGCCACCGGCAAAGAAATCCGCCTCATAGTCGATGAACCCGACCCCGGCACCGGCCCCAAAGTAGACTCCGAAGTTGCCTCCGAGGGTCCGCTCAAGCTTCAGGTTGAAAGTCACCGGAATGATCTCGAGCTCCTGGTTGTCATAGCCAAGCGGAATCGTCGTGTCATCCGCCAAGGACCGGTCGTCACTCTCGGTCCAGCCGGCCTCGATGAACCACGCAAGGTTCCAACCACTGAAGGTCGTCGGGGTCGCCGCACCGAGGTGGACATGGTACATCTCCTCGTCGAACTCGTCGAGGTAACCGACCGAAGCACCCGCAAACCAGCCGCCGGGATTGGGCGCCTCCTCGGGAATGTATTGCGTCGTCGGCGGGGCTTCTTCCATCACCGGCGTTCCAGCGAGAACTGGCGCCGCCATCGTTAGGGTCAATATGAGGGGTAATTTCATGCGCGGTCTTGTTAGGCCACGGATCTGCCGGTGTCAAGGGACGCACCCGCGCTGCGACGCTGGAACCCTTGTGGAATAAGGGAAAAAAGGCCGCGCGGAAAAATTCCCGCGCGGCCTGACAAGATTAACTCAGCCGAAGCGATTGCTAGAAGTTGTAGCGTGCGCCGAGTTCGATGAGGCAGTCATCACCGAGGTCGAGGGTGCCGCTTTCGCCGCCGTCGCTCAGCTCGGCCTCGTCGAACGAGATCCAGCGGGCGCCGCCGTAGATTTCGAAGCTTGGGTTGACGTTGTAGACGAGGCCGGCGAAGGCCTGGAAGACAAACACCCAATCCGCATCCGAGTAACGCCCGGCTTCACCGGCGTTGATGCTCAGATCCACATCCGCCACGCCAAGCCCGGCACCGACGTAGGCACCCAAGTTGCCGGTCAGCTGACGCTCGAACTTCACGTTGAAGGTCAGCGGCATCACGTTGAGGTCGAAGCCCGTGTCACCGGCCCCCGAGTCAGCCAAGGCCTGCAGCGCGTCAGCCATCGAGTCGAGGTCAACGTTGTAATTGGCCTGGGGAATCACCGAGGTCTCGGTGCCGCGGAAGTTCTCTTCCTTTTCGGTGTAACCGACTTCGCCAAACAGCGCAACGTTCCACCCGGCAACGCTCCACGGGGTGTCCGCGCCCGCGTGCAGGTGGTACATCTCCTCGTCAAAGTCGTTCAGATAGCCGACCGAACCACCGGCAAACCAGTTCCACGGTTGCGCTGGCTCGGATGGGATGATGACTTGCTTGGCTTCGGTGCCAGCAAGAACCGGTGCCGCAAGGGCAAAACAGATCAGGATTGGTAGTTTCATGCACCGCACTGTTAGAACGGGCCAAAGTTGATGTCAAGGTCACGCGGAAAGGCAATTTCTTCTGACAATCAGGACCTTGCCAACTATAACACTAACCCAGCGAATCTCTAAGTGAGCGGGTGGCGGCGGTGATGTCGGGAGCGTTGAGGAGCGCGGAGACGACGACGACGCGGGTGGCGCCGGCGGCCAGGACGGTGGCAAGATTGGCAGGGACGATGCCGCCAATGGCAAAGACCGGGATGGTCGAGCCGGCGAGCGAGTTGACCTCGGCGAGCGCGTCAAGGCCAATGGCTGGGCGGCCAAGCTTGGTGGGCGTGGGGAAGAGCGGGCCGAAGCCGAGGTAGTCGAAGCCCTCGGCAAGCGCGGCGCGGGCCTGCGGCAACGAGTGGGTCGAGCGGCCGAAGATGAAATCCGGGCCGCAAATGGCACGCGCGGCGGCCAGCGAGCCGTCATCCTGGCCGAGGTGCACGCCATCCGCCGCGACGGCGGCGGCAAGCTCAGGAAAGTCGTTGAGGATGAATGGAACGCCCGCGCCCCTGGAAATCCTGGCGAGTTCCCTGGCGAGGTCGCCGAGGTCATCGGGCGAGTGGCCCTTGGCGCGGAGCTGGAGGACGTCGGCGCCGCCGGCGAGCAGTGCGGCGGCGGCGGCGGGCGCCTGGGCGGCGGTGAGATACCCGAGATCGACGATCGCGTAGAGCCGCCGGGCGTGCCAATCAGGGAAGCGGGCGCTGGGCATCCGGAACTGGCTATTTGGCCTCGCGTTCTTCGAGGTATTTGGCGACCCAGCCGATATCGTAGTTGCCGTTGATGAAGTCCGGGTGGCGGAGGATTTCCTGCTGGAACGGGATGGTCGTCTTGATCCCGCGGATCATGAACTCGCCCAGCGCCCGGCTCATCCGCGCGATGGCAATCTCGCGGGTCGCCCCGGTGACGATGAGCTTGGCGATCATCGAGTCATAGTGCGGCGGCACGGTGTAGCCGGAATACGCGTGGGTGTCGACGCGCACCCCCTTGCCGCCCGGGGCATACCAGAGGTCGATTTTCCCCGGGCTCGGGGTGAAGTTGTTGAACGGATCCTCGGCGTTGATCCGGCACTCGATCGAGTGGCCGCGCGGGGTCGCGTTGACGACGTGCTCGGAAAGCGGTTCGCCGGCGGCGATCCTGATCTGCTCCTTGATGAGCTCGCACCCCATGACTTCCTCGGTGATCGGATGCTCCACCTGGATCCGGGTGTTCATCTCCATGAAGTAGAAGTTCTCCGCGGCGTGGTCGACGAGGTACTCGATGGTCCCGGCGTTCTCGTAGCCGATCGACTTGATCAGGTCCACCGAGGCCTTCCCCATCCGCTCGCGCAGGATCGGGGTGACCAGCGGCGACGGGCATTCCTCGATGATCTTCTGGTTGCGCCGCTGCATCGAGCAATCGCGCTCACCGAGGTGGAGGGCGTTCCCGTGGCTGTCGGCAATCACTTGGAACTCAACGTGGTGTGGGTTGAGGACCAACTTCTCCAGATAGCACTCGCCATTGCCGAAGCACGCTTGGGCCTCGGAACTCGCCGCGCGGTATTGGGCGGCGATCTCGCTTTTCTCAAAGACCGGGCGCATTCCGCGGCCACCACCACCGGCGGTCGCCTTGATCATGACCGGCAACCCGATGCGCAGCGCCTCCTCAATCGCGTGCTTTTCGTCGCGCAGGATGCCGTCGGATCCCGGGGTGATCGGCACCCCGTTGGCCACGGCGGTCGCCCGCGCGGTGTTCTTGTCACCCATCATCCGGATGACTTCCGGACTCGGGCCGATGAACTTGATGTTGCAGCTCTGGCAAATTTCCGCGAAGCGCGCGTTTTCCGAAAGGAACCCGTAGCCCGGGTGGATCGCCTCCGCTTCGGTGATCTCCGCCGCGGCGATGATCCGGTCAACCTTCAGGTAGCTGTCCTTGCTCGCCGCCGGGCCGATGCACACCGCCTCATCGGCCAACTGGACGTGCATCGAGTCAACATCCGGCTCGGAATAGACGGCGATCGACTCGACCCCGAGCTCCCGGCAGGCACGGATGATCCGCAGGGCAATTTCCCCGCGGTTGGCGACTAAAACTCGTTTGAACATTGGCAGCTGGCAGGTCGGGGCTCCCCGGAGGTCACTTGATGCGGAACAACACGTCGCCGTATTGCACCGGCGTCGTATCTTCGGCGACGATCGCCACGATCGTCCCGGACTTCTCCGCCTTGATCTCGTTCATCACCTTCATTGCCTCGATGATGCACAGCGTCTGGCCCTTGCTCACCGTGTCGCCGACGTTGACGAAGGCGTCCGCATCCGGCGCCGCACGCCGGTAAAACGTCCCGACCATCTCCGAGGTGATGTCCTCACCCTCCTGGACCGGCGCCGCGGGAACCGCCGCCGGCGCGGCACCCGCCGCGGGCGCCGGATGGTGGGCCGGCGCGTAGCTCACCGGCTGGCTCGCCAGCGCACCACGCAGCGCATCAAGGTCGGGACCCTTCTTGAGGCGGATGTTGAAGTCCGGCTTCTCGAGGTGGAAGTAGGTGAGCTCATGCTCATTCATCAACTCCACGATCTTGCGAATGTCGGTTAGGTCCACGGCGGAAAATGGGTGGCTGGTTCGGCTCGGTTCGGCTGGTGGCAGGGCGGATGCGCTGCGCAATATCCAGACCCTAGGAAGCCGGATGTTCTACGGTCAAGCGCCAACCGGATTGTCAACAAACCCGGGCAGTTGACCAGCAGCCGCCAACCGTGCTTCCCTCGGCGCCATGCCCAGCGCCGCTTCCGCCCGCCACCGCCCGCCCCAGGCGTGGGAATTCGTCCCTGAGGACTACTTTGCGCGGGTTTCCGCCGGGGCGATCTTTCCCGCCGGGCGACCGTTGGAAATCGATCTCGGCTGCGGCGACGGGTCGTTCCTGCTCGCCATGGCCGCCCACCACCCGGAGCGGGATTTTCTCGGCGTCGAACGGCTGCTCGGCCGGGCGCGCAAGGTCTGCCGCCGCGCCGCCCGCGCCAACCTGAATAACCTCAAAGTCCTGCGCCTCGAAAGCCGGTACACCGTCGAGTGGCTGCTGGCCCCGGGGTCGGTCAGCCGGCTCCACCTGCTCTGCCCTGACCCGTGGCCAAAGGTCCGTCACCACCGCCGCCGGCTCGTCCAACAGGAGTTCCTCGACGCGCTCGTCAGCGTGCTTGTCCCGGGTGGCGAGTTCCTGTTCAAGACCGACCACGCCGAATATTTCGACTGGGTCCGCGCCGAGGTCGCCGCCCACGGGCGCCTCACCGAGCTCGGCTGGCCCGACGATGCGTTTTTCTATCCGAAAACCGACTTCCAGGAATACTGGGAGAGCCAGGGGAAGCCGATCTACCAGCTCCGCTACCGGCTGGCGGCGGAGTGACCGGGGCGCGCGAGGACGTGCGTCTCACCGCTGACAAACCCGCGCAGTTCCAGCCCGCGGTCGGTCCAGTTGATGAGCACCGCGCCGGTCCGGTCCTGGCGCAGCAAGCGGATCCCGCTGCGCTCGACCCACGCCGCCCATTGGTCCGGAATCCTCTCGGCCTGCGGGAAGTTGGCGTGGCTGCTGACGATCACCCGCGGCGCCACCGCGGTTAGAAACGCGTCGCTCCCGCAGATCCCCGACTCGTGGCGGCCCATCACCAGGACATCGGCGCGCAGGTTGACCCCGCTGTCCAACAAGCGCTGCTCGACCAGCGGGCCGGCATCGCCGGTGAAAAGGATCCGCCAGCCGCCACGCTCCAGCGCCACGACCATCACCCGGTCATCCGCCGCCGCGTGCCGCGCCGCCGCCGGCGCCACATCCAACACCACCAACTGCGCCCCGTCGCCTAACTCGAAGCGCGCCCCCGCCGCCGGAATCCCCGGACCCGGCGCAACCGCCTGGAACGCCCGGAACCACGGACTGCGCGCAAAGGCCACCGGCAGGAGCGCCTGGCGCGGCCCGAACACCTCGACGGCTCCCACCATTCCGCCCACGTGGCTGCCGTCCGGATGGCTGACGAC
Organism: Akkermansiaceae bacterium; assembly: GCA_044373465.1. Classification (GTDB taxonomy): domain Bacteria; phylum Verrucomicrobiota; class Verrucomicrobiia; order Verrucomicrobiales; family Akkermansiaceae; genus JBILQA01. The sequence goes on from JBILQE010000005.1 coordinate 103,141, forward strand.
AAGCGAGTCAACTGACAGGTCGAGGCGCTTGAGCGCCGGCTCGACGATCCAGCGGAAATCCCGCGCGCTGCCCGCATCCAGCAACGTCCCGCCGCCGAAGTTCATCTGGGTCGCCGCCCCGCCACGCGCCAGGTCAAACACCAGCACGTCGGCGCGCGGCCCGTCGCTCCAACGGAAATAGCCGCCCGGCAACTCGGCAAACCAGCCTGCGGTCTGCGCAGCGAGCCCGGCGAGCACTGCATTGCAGCGGTTGACCGGCACCGCGGCGGGCGCCCACGCCAGCCCGAGGATGCTCGCGCCCAGCGCCAGGGCGATGATGAGCCAGACCAGCGCGGTCACTGGAAGACCGGCAATGACCGCCAGCGGCGAGACCAGCGAGAAATGGATCGCGGTGAGCGGCGTGGAGCCGGTCCACGCGGCCACCGACATGCCGGTCAGGTTCACCAGTGCGCGGCGCCAGCGCAGCCACCGTTCCTGCCACACACTCATCAGCACCCGCGGCAAGTACAACTCCGGCTGCGCCAAAAATTCCAACCGCCGCGTCGCCCACCCGCCAAGCAGCGCAATCGACGCCAACACCCCGTACGACAGCTGGAACCCGGCGGTGAAAAGTTGATGGCTGTCCCAGGCAAGCACCACCAGCAGCGAGGCTGCCAGGCTGTTGAGCAACTGTGGCTGGCGCCGCAGCAAGAAGCCACTGAGGAAGATCGCGGCCATCAGGGCGGCGCGCAATGCCGGAGCGCTCAATCCGGTGATCGCGGCATAGAAGAACATCCCGGCGATGAGCATGACGATGGCCGCGCGCCGCGGCACCCGGCAGGCGCGCAGCACCAGCCACAGCAAGCCGCCAACCATGCCGACGTGCATCCCGCTCACCGAAAAAACGTGGAGCGTCCCGCTGTGGCGAAACATCTCGACGACCTCCGCGTCGTCCTGCGGCGGCTCGCCAAGCGTCATCGCCCGGATCACCTGCGCCTCGCGCGAAACCGGGTCGAGCCCAACCGTCATCGCCGCGCCCATCCGCTGCCGCACCCCGGCAAACCACCCGCTTAGCCGACCGGCGACGCTGCGCCCGCCATGCTCGACCGGCCCGAACACCTGCAGCCGACAGTCCGCCCCCTGCCGGTGGAGCCACTCGCGCAGGTCAAACTCACCAGGATTGCGGACCGCCGGCACCCGCCCCAACACCCCGGCGAGCCGCACCTTGTCGCCGACGACCAGCGGGACGCCGAGCGCCTCGACGCGCACCGCGCACTCGGGCCATACCCGCCGCCCATCAACCTCCTCAAGCGCCAGCAGGCACTCCATCCCGGCAAGCGCCGGCCGCGGGTCGCTCAGCAGCCGGCCGCTGACGACCACCTCGCGGCCCACCAGCGCAACCACCCGGTCCTGGCTAACAAGCCGGGCGACGTGCAACCCGCCGAGCACCCCCATGGCTAACAACAACAGCGCCGCCCGGCGCCACGCCGGCCAGCGTAAGAGGAGACCGCCGCCCAACAAGCAGGCCGCCAGCGCGGCGTGCAACCCCGGGGCGGCGTGGAAGCGATCCGCGGCGGCCAGCGCGGCGACCACCGCGCAGGCGGCGGGAACCAGCGGTCCAACAGCGAGGCCTCGACGCAGCCGGTTGCCAATCATGCACAGGCAACGCCACGTCCCCACTCCTGGAGGCGGTGGCGGGCGTTGGCCGAGTGGCGAGTCTCGGGAAACTGCTCGATGAGCTGGCCGAGAATTTCCGCCGCCCCATCAAAATCCCCGAGCCCGTCGGCATACACGTCGGCCAGCCGGAACAACAAAAACCCGCTGTCATCCTCGCCCCACGGATGGTTCTCAAGCGCCTCGCGCAGCGTTGCCACCGCCCCCTCGCTGTCGTCAAGCTGCTCGCGCTGGAGCTTGGCGATCTCAACCCACGGAACCCGGTTGCCTGGATCGCTCAGCGTCGCCTCACGGAACGCCTCGACCGCCCCGGCGTAGTCACCCTGGGCGATGAGCGAGCGCGCATCGCGCATCGCGTCATGCTCAACCAGCTCGCCCGAATCGTACACCGCGTGGGTGAACTTGTTGGCCAGCGCCGGGAGAATGTAGGCGACAAACAGAATTCCAACATAACCGGCGGATAGAAACGCCAGCAGAATCCCGGTGAACACCGCCCGGCTCTCCAGCTCGTCGCTCGCCTTGTGCTTCGCATCAACAGTGACAAAGTCAGCGACGAGCGAGGCCGCATCGGCTTCCCGCTGCATCTCGGCGGCCGCGCCACGGTCGATGAAGAAGTGCCCCCAGCCGGCGGCCAGGACAACGATGGCGATGACGTTGAGGAAGATTTTCACGAAGCTGGGATGCTAGCAGCAATTCCCCCCCAGCCTAACCGAAAAGCCGCCGCCCGGGTAAAATTTTCTCAGGCGCGGCGTGCCTTGCGCCCCTCGTCGATGAGGTTCCAGAAGTGCTTTGACTTGGCGAGCTCCTCGTCCTCGCCGAGCGGGAGCTTTGAGCGGAAGGCGAAGTCGGAGAACGTCCCCTTGTGGAGCACCCGGTGGACGATGACCGTGCCGTTGGCAACCTCGAAATAGAACCGGTAGTCCTTGGCACGGAACCGGAAGAGCTTCTTGCCGGCCCGCTCCATCCGGCCAAACCGTTCGCCATCAAGGTGTTCAAGCTCCGCCTCGGTCACCCGGAACTCGTCCATGAGGGCGAGTTGGTCGAGCGTGTCGATGCGCGACATCTCCGCGGCGCTGATTTCATTAAAGACGATTTGCAACACGGCCCGGTTGATAGCAGTGGCGCGGCGCGCATGCAAGGCCCCGCAGCGTGGCCGCCCGGCGGGAAGAAATTTGCTTTTATTCGGTGGGTGCGACCGGCTAGCGTCGCGGGGTGATCGCACCGCTCGATGGGCATCTTGGACTCCGGCCGCTCCTAACGGGGCTGGCTGACCGCTGAGCAATTTTTCCGCGCTCGGCGATTCCAGCCCTGCCATTGGCGCCCGCCTGGGTGCCATCGCTGGCCGCCCTTCATCCATCGAATTGAGCATTTCCCCATGAAACCTGAATCCATCGCCAAATACCGGCCATTCCCGCCGGTGGTTCTGGCCGACCGCACGTGGCCGGACCGGACGCTGACCCACGCGCCGAGCTGGGCCTCGGTCGACCTCCGGGACGGCAACCAGGCGCTGCCGGTGCCGATGGGGATCGACGAGAAGCTCGAGTTCTTTGACTTGCTCTGCCGGGTTGGGTTCAAGGAGATCGAGGTCGGGTTTCCCTCCGCGGCGGACACCGAGTTCAACTTCCTCCGGCGCCTCATCGACGAGGACCGGATCCCGCCGGACGTCACCGTGCAGGTCCTCGTCCAAACCCGCGAGCACCTGATCCGCAGGACCTTCGACGCCATCGCCGGGGCCCGCCGGGCGATCGTCCACATCTACAACTCGACCTCGCCGCTGCAGCGCCGGGTGACCTTTGGCGATGCGTCGCGCGACCAGATCCGCGACATCGCCGTGGCTGGCGCGAAGCTCGTCAAGGAGCTCGTCGCCACCATCCCGGAGACCGAGGTGGTCCTCCAGTATTCGCCGGAGTCGTTCAACGACACCGAGTTGGACTTCGCCTTGGAATGCTGCCACGCGGTCATGGACGTCTGGGAGCCGACGCCAGAGAAGAAGATGATCATCAACCTTCCGGCGACCGTCGAGTGGTCGACGCCGAACGTGCATGCGGACCAGATCGAGTGGATGGGCCGTGAGTTGCGCAACCGCGAGGCGCTGATCCTGTCGCTGCACACCCACAACGACCGCGGGACCGGGGTGGCGGCCACCGAGCTGGGGCTGTTGGCGGGAGCCGACCGGGTGGAGGGGACCTTGTTTGGGAATGGCGAGCGGACCGGCAACCTGGACATCGTCAACGTGGCGCTCAACCTCAACAGCCACGGGATTGATTCCGGGTTGGACTTTTCCGACCTGCCGACGATCCGCGCGGTGTACGAGCGGGTGACGCGGATGAGCGTCCCGGACCGCCACCCGTACGCGGGCGAGCTGGTGTTCACGGCGTTTTCCGGCTCCCACCAGGATGCCATCAAGAAAGGCCTCGACCGCCGCGCCCGCGAGGTCGCCGCCGACCCGGCCACTCCATGGGGCGTCCCGTACCTGACGATCGATCCGCAGGACATCGGCCGGTCCTACGAGGCGATCATCCGGATCAACTCGCAGTCAGGAAAGGGCGGCGTCGCCTACATCCTCGAGCGCGAACACGGGTTCGACCTGCCGAAGTCGATGCACCCGCAAGTCGGCAAGCGGATCTACGATCTCGCCGACGAACTCGGCCGCGAGCTGACC
>JBILQE010000030.1:0-33623 GCA_044373465.1 Akkermansiaceae bacterium
ATCGGGGATCGGGGATCGGGGATCGGGGATCGGGGATCGGGGATCGGGGAGTCGGGGATCGGGGAGTCGGGGATCGGGGAGTCGGGGATCGGGGAGTCGGGGATCGGGGAGTCGGGGATCGGGGAGTCGGGGAGTCGGGGAGTCGGGGATCGGGGAGTCGGGGGGGCGTCTCACAGCGCCCAGCGAATGAACTGCGCAATATCCGTGCGCCTCAGCATTCAGCTGAAAAGCGACTGAAGTCGCTTTTCCTTGGGGGAAGGCGCCTGAAGCGCATTCAAGGAGCCGCGACTTCAGTCGCGTCCCCTACGACGACACAGGAATTCCGCTGTTCCGCAGTGAACGGAGACGTCGGAACTCGTGGAGCTCTTTGAAATGCGGCAAAGTATCGCAAAAGCACTTTAGAAATGATTCAACGCCTTGGACCGACAAGTCCGCTCCGCCGTTGTGGGACGATTGGGTCTGACTGCATTTGAAACAGAAAAGCATATCGTAACTGGTGTTGCCTTTGGTGAGTCGGAGCAACACCGCCGATTCAAAAGATGCACAGTTTTCCGGGGGGCTCGTAACTGCTTATCGAGCACAGCGTGGACACCAATCGCTTCGCGGTGTCAGGCGTCGCCACATTGGCGGAAAAGCTGTATCCATCGACCTCTATTGATCCGTCGGCTTTGGTTGGGTCTGCGGGATGAATGGAAATGGCATCGGGGCTGTGGATGGCCGCGAAAAATCCTTCGTCCGGGTACAACATTTCGAGCGTCGTTCCTTCCGGATACAGCAGTTGTTCCGGGGATTCATCATACGTCGGGTTCTGATTGAAGCGCACCTGATGGCCAGCTTCTGCCGACGGGCGGTCAGATCGCATCACCAAATAGGTGGCGACCGATCCTGCGAAGATCCCGAAAAGCAGGACCCATATCATTGTGAGGGCTCTTCGGTTGCGCTCCATTTGAAAACTCATTCTCCTCACCTATAGGCCTCCACGGTGGAGGAGGAAAGCCTCTAATTCACCGCGCATGAACCGCGCGCGTCAACGCGTTCCTTAAGATCCCGTTGGATCTGCGTTTCAATTTCCCGGGGCGTTGCCCTGGGTGCCTCGATGCGTGGAGCGCCAAGTGCGGAAGCAATCCAGGCACAAAAGCAAAGGAAATATGAACGTTGAAAAGTAAATCATCGCTATGAAAATAAATGTAAGCGCGGCGGTAAACGCCTCATTCACGGAATCCATTGTAAGTTCCCTGATAAGACCGCGTCCAAGTGAAGATGTTTTTTCAAGCACTATCCGTCCAATTAGGCCGGCAGCCAGAAGAAAGGATGCTGGGAAAAAGTGCTTATTGCTGATTGTAGCTCCAGCTAAGAATAAAATATAAACGACAATCCGCAATAGCTGGAGTGCGGCGGCATGTTCATGATCTGTCACAGGGGGGTTCGGGCCCCGACCAGGGCCATATATTATCGCGTTAAATAGCAAAATCAGGGAGCCGATGATCACAAAATTGCGCGGCACCTGGAGGTTGCGGGGCATATTATTTCAGCTAACGGTCTTTATTTGGGCTCCGGAGGTATCCGGGAGGGGTGGTGGTGGAAGGGTGACGGGGGGAGGTTTGATTGCCAAGGAATTGTTGGGTTTTTGGGGGGGGGCGTTGTTCTGTTGGGGCGGCGAACGGTTGGCCCTGGTGGGGCGATGCGGCGTTCTTTCAGAACGCTGGGTGCGGGCGGGGGGTTCCCAGAGCGTTGCTGGGCTGGTATGCGTCGCCCCGTTGGGGCTGGGAATGGTTGGCCCCGGTGGGGCGATGCGGCGTTCTTTCAGAACGCTGGGTGCGGGCGGGACGTTTCCCAGGGCGTTGCCCTGGGCTGGTATGCGTCGCCCCGTTGGGGATGGGTATGTGCGGGCCCTGGGGTGGTATGCGTCGTCCCGTTGGGGCGGATATTGCACAAAGTTCGCTACCAGAAGAGTTCGCGACAAGAAAGCCTTGGCAGGGAGGCGGGGATCGGCATGGTTGGGGGAACCCGGCAGATTATGCAAAGCACCCGCACCCCCTCGCGCATCTCATTGTTTTTGAATTTGTTGGCGGTCTGGCTGGTGGCTGCGGCGCCGGCCCGCGGGGCGGATGTGGCGCAGATCGACCTCGACGTGTTGGTTGATGCGCCGAAGTGCTGGGAGTTGACGCCGGAGGCGTTTGAGAAGCATTTCAGTGCCGAGCGTCCGGGGATGTTCCGCTGGCTGACGAGCGACCACACGCGGGCGATCTTCAGCCGGACGTTGTATTCGGATGCGACGATCGGGCTGTCGATGTTGGAGAAGTCGATTCCGGTCGAGGAGGTGGTGGTGGATTTTGCCGGCGGGAAGCTCAACCTGGTGACGATCTCGGTATTCAACCGCGGGGACGCGAGGGACATCACGCTCGAGGAGTTCAAGCGCCGCCATCTGGAGGTCGGCAAGGCGGTGGGGGCCAAGCTTGGCGTCAAACCCTACTCGCGCTCAGCGGGTTCGGGTTTGTTGACCGAAGGGTTCGGATGGGAGTCGCCCAACGGGATGGCGGTGCTGGAGTGCAACGTCGGGGCGACGACCGGGAAGGACCGGGAGTTTTTGCGGCTGCGGATGGCGCGGCGCGACGCGCCGGGGGCGCTGGCGGCGAGCATGAAAGCGCGCGGGACCGCGGCGGTGCGGCTCGGCGACCTGCCCGGCAACGTGACCAAGGACGACAAGGGCAACGTCTTCATTGGCAACATGCCGATGGCCGACCAGGGGAGCAAGGGCTACTGCCTGCCGGCGTCCATCCAGCGCGTGTTCGAATACTACGGGATGGGCACCGACATGCACCAGATCGCCGAGGTCGCCGGTTCCGATCCGAAGGTGGGGACCAGCGCGCTGCTGATGGCCAAGGAGCTCGACAAGATCGACTACCATTTCAAGACCCGCCTGGTGATCCTTGGACTCGGCGCGCCAGGGAAGTTCAACGAGGTCGAGGTCAAGAAGGGCGAGTATTACGTCGGCAAACCGGTCGATGAGAAGAAATTCCTCAAGGACATCAAGGGGTTCATCGACGATGGCATTCCGCTGTTGTGGACGCTCAAGGTGGGCGTCCATCCCGAGGAGCCGGAGATGAAGATGCAGACGACCGGTTTCCACATGCGCTTGATCATCGGCTACAACGAGAACGACAACCGGCTGATTTTCACCGACTCATGGGGCGCCGGCCACGAGTTCAAGAGCATCAAGGCTGAGCACGCCTTTGACGTGACCAACGGGGTGTTCGTCCTGAAACCGACGGTTCGTTAGGCGGCGGTTTGCGCGGGCCTGCGGGTGATCGCGAAAGGTTCGGATTAGACAAAATCCGCGCGCTGGCGACATTGCCGGATGGCGGAGGTGGTTGATCGGCGGTTCCGGTGGGTCGCGCTGGGGTGCGGGTTGCTGGCGGTCTTCCTCGGAGTGCTGACGTTCATTGGCTGGAAGGCGCAGCTGCCGCTGTTGGCGAGTGCGCGGGTCGGCTACATCCCGATGGCGCCGAGCACCGCGCTGTGTTTCACGTTGATCGGCAGTGGCTTGATTTTGCACCTCGGGTTCCCGCGGCGGCTTGTCTGGGTTTCGCGGGCGTTTGCCTTGGTGGTCCTGGCGCTGGCGCTGGCCAAGCTCGCCGAGTTCCTCGGCGGGCTGAACTTTGGGATCGATGCCTGGTTTGTCAGTGAGCCGGGGATGTTCGGCAAGGTCCCGACCGGACGGATGGCGCCGCTCACCGCGGTGAATTTCCTGTTTGTCGCCGGCGGGCTGCTTGAGTTGACGATTCCGCGGATGGCGGCACGCGCCTGCCTCCTCGGCGCCCTTGCTGCGGTCATCGGTGCGGCCATCCTGGTCGGCTACCTGTATGGCACGCCATTGTTGTATGGCGGCGGGGTCATTCCAGTGGCGCTGACAACCGCCTGCGGGTTTGTTGTCGCGGGCATCTCGATCATGGCCGCCGCGGGCCGGCGGGCATGGCCGTTGAGCGCGTTTTTCGGCGATTCGACCCATGCGCTGCTGCTGCGCGCGTTTGTGCCGGTCACCATCGTGGCCACCCTGCTCAACGGCTGGGTCCGCACGGTGGTGATGCGCAAGGCGGACGGGAACCCGGCCGTGATCTCCGCCATGAGTGCGCTCGGGTTCGCGGCTTTGATTACCTGGATCATCTCGCACGTCTCGAGCCGCGTCGGCGGCAAGATCGACCGCGCCGAGCAGGCGCGCAACCTCGCCCAACAGGCGCTGGTGCTCCTCAACGCCGAGCTGGAACTCCGGGTGGCCGACCGGACACGCGAGATCACCGATCGCAACGACCAGATGAGCAGTGAATTGCTCATGGCCCACGAGCTCCAGACCGCGCTTCTGCCGCGGGTTTTCCCGACGATTCCGCCGGATGTTCCCAATGAGGAGAGCGCGCTGCAGTTTGTCAGCTTCTACTTTCCGACCGGCGACGTGAGCGGGGATTTCTTCAATGTGTTTCCGATCGGGAAGCAGGCGGTCGGCGTGCTGATCTGCGACGTGATGGGCCACGGCGTCCGGTCCGCGCTGATCACCAGCATGATCCGTGGGCTCGTCGAGGAGCACGGGCAGGCCGTCGCGGATCCCGGCGAGCTCCTCACCCGCATCAACCGCGCGCTGACGCTCATTTTCCAACAGGCCAACACGACCATGTTTGCGACCGCCTTTTACGTCGTCGCGGATGTCGGGGCGGGCGAGCTGCGCTTCGCCAACGCCGGCCATCCGAGCGCCCTCCACATCCGCTGCGGCGAGGGGATGGTCGATAAACTCCAGGGCGATGGCCGCCGCGGCCCGGCGATGGGATTGTTTTCAAACGCCCGCTACGCCACCACCTGCCAGCCGATGGCCGCCGGCGACCTGATCATGCTTTTCACCGACGGGTTGTTTGAGGTTCTCAGTGCATCCGGGACGCTCTTCACCGAGGAAAAACTCCAGGAAACCGTCGGCCGCCACTCAGCCCTCGCTCCGGAGGCGATCTTCGAACAAGTCCTCGCCGAGATCCGCCGGTTCACCGAGCGCGAAACCTTCGACGACGATGTCTGCCTCGTCGGCATGAAGGTCCAACATATCCCATGACTCCGCTGGCAAATCTGTTCGACCGGTGGGGCCCCTCACTGTTAGTTACGTGGTGGATGGCAACTGAGGAGAATCCCTATGCGGCCCCGCAGTCGGTGAGCGTTGCGGTTTCGCCGGTCGCGGCAGGCCTGTATTTTCGCAGTGGCCGGCTGCTCGGGGTGCGCGACCGGGCGGAGCTGCCGGATGTGTGCGTGATCACCAACACCGCCGGCGACCCGAAGCATTGGCGCAAACAGCGGATCTTCACCTCGTCGCCGGCCTGGGCATGGGTCGGGATCCTCGGCGGGCCGTTGATCCTCCTGCTCCTCATGGCCCTTGCCCAGCGCAAGGCCAAGGTGACCTTCTCGCTTTGCCGCCAATCCCACCGCCGCATCCTCACCCGCCACCTAACTGGGTTGGTGATCGCCTTCGGATCCTTCAGCCTTGGACTCGGCATCGGCTTCGCCGGGCTCGTCCCGAACCAGTATGCAGGCTATCCTTGGGGCCACGGTGATCGGCATCGTCGCCGGCGCTTTCCTCGGGGTCCTGGGCAACCCGCTCAAGGTGGTCAGCTTCCGCAATGGTGTATTCTTCATCAAAGGCTGCTCGCCGGATTTCCTCGCCACCCTGCCCGAGGCGCCGCCAGACGCCCGCAGGTAGGCGAAGACAAAGCTTTGATTTTTACCGGCGGTTTACCCGAATGCCGCGATTGTTAGTTAGGCTGCCGCGAGCATGCGCCAGATTGTTATACTGATACTTGTTTGCGATTGGGATGGGCCAAGGGCTGGCGGGTCCGGGGCCCGACCAGTTCACCCCGGAGGAGGTCGAAGGCTGGCCGGAGTTCCGCGAGGCGCTCGTCAAGCCGCTGGTTTTCAGTCCGGCGCGTCCGATCCAGCCGTTTCAGGCGCCGGTGCCGGTTAGGTTGAGCGACGCGGAGAAGCGCGAACTAACCAAGGCGCTGGAATCGATTGCGGGACGCTTCGGGATGGTGCTCAGCGAGCCGTTGGAGTTCGGGCGCGATCGGGAACTTCTCAGCGTCAGCCACAAGCTTGGGACCGGCGAGCAGCTTCAGATCGGCATGGCCGACGGAAAGTTGCGCCGGGTGATCATTGGCGCGAAGAACGTGCCCGGAACCGGGGCGCCGGAGATCGCCAGGGATCGCTTTCCGGCCTATGCCGCGGAGGTCTATGGCAAGGCGTTCGGCACCGAGCCCCACGGTGAACCATTAGCTACCGCCGATTGGGAGTTGACCTGGGTTCCGCGGCTTCCGGGGGTCGTTCTTGAGGACTCGGCACAGGTGAGGCTCAGATTTGACCACGGCGCTGGGCTGGTCAACGTCTACCTGATGATGGGCCCGGACCCGGCGGCACTCGCCGCCCACCTCAAAAAGCTCCCCACCCTGGTGACCGCCGAGCAGGCAATGGCCATCGCCTGGAAGACCATGAAGTCATTGATGACCGCCGAGGACCGCCTCGACGCCGAATCCACCCGGATCTTCTACGTGCTGCGCAATGGGACCGCCAGCGCGCGGACGGCCGAGCTCGACCTGATGATGTTCCAATTCGGGAAATTGGCCAATGACCCTCGGCCACCCGCCTTTGACCCGCTCTTCTATCAGATCGAAGTCCGCGACGGGCTTTTCCATGCCAAGGTCGATGTCGATCGCCGGACCGGCACCGTCATCCACCTCCGCTATGGGAAGATGAGCTGGTAGCGCGCAGCCATGCCGGCTAGCTGTGTGCGTCCTTCCCGACCTAGCGGTGGGATTCTCCCGGGGCCGGCCCGTTCGCGGGAACCGGCGCTTCGGCGGCCTGGACGGCGGCGTCCTCGCGGGTCGAGAAGTCGGCGGTGAGGAACTCGGCATCGCTTGGGACCATCACCTTGAAGTTCTCCAACACATCGATAGACGCCACCGCGTCGGTCGTCTCGCAGGCAAGCACGTGTCCGCCGGCCTTCAGGTCATCGCTGATGAAGTGGTAGTGGTAGCCGACGACGTTGAGCCCCTTGGCGAACTCCGGGCAGCGGAAGCCGACCAGCGTCCCGCGGATTTCCTTGAACTCGAACAATACCTGGCTCTTCACCGCCTCCGGAAGGGTCGGAAACGGCCGCGCCTGCTTCGCCACGCTGCGCAACTTGATCGTGAACGTCCCCTGGATCCGCACCGCGTAAAACTGGTTCGGCGACTTCAGCGCCGCGTCTAACACCTTTGCGAGCTCCTCGAGCGACTCCGCCTTCGGGACGCGGACCTCCTGGTCGGCTTTGAAGAAGGTCACCGCGGAGAACGGCGTCTCGGTCCGGTCGGGGAGCTCGTGGACGACCCCGTCGGCGGTGATCTGCCAGTATTTGCCGTCAAGCGCGACAAGCTCGCCGTCAAGGTTGTCGAGCGTCCCGAGGCCGAAGTCGCCCGCCTGCTTGAGCGCCCCGACGCTAACCGCCCCGTCAAACATCCCCTTTGTTAGCGCGTCGATGGTCGAGACCTGGACCATCGTGTCGCCAGCCTGGAGGTGGGAGGAGGCGGCGAGGGTGAGCGCGAGGAGCCCGAGGATTCGGTTGGTGATCATGTGGATGTTGGAAATTGTTAGGCGCGGATGCGCGCCTCGAAGAGGTCCTGGTCGCCGGGCTGGTGCTGCGGGTCGAGTTCGAACCAGCGGCTCTTGGCGATGCGCTCCTCGTCGTAGGGAGGGGTGAAGAGGTCGACCAGCTGGGTGACCTTGAGCGCTTTGAGCGTGTGGATGTTGCGGGCCTTCGCGGTGAGCGTGGCGATGTCGTTCTGGCGCAGCATCCCCTGGCTGACGCGGCGCAGCAGGGTGTGGTCGGCGGCCGGCTGCGTGGCGGCGGGGTCGGGGATGATTTCGTCGTAGTTGGCGGTTTGGATCTCGCCCGATGCGCAGAGGATCATGCCGGTCATCCCCGGGTGGTCGTGGGCGGGGATGACCTCGCCGACGTCGAACTGGACCAGGCAGATGCTGAAGTCGACGCGCTTTTCGAGGTCGCTGAAGTCGACCCGGCGGTTGTTCAGGCGGTTGCCGAGTTGCTCGATCCCCTGGCGCAGCACCGGGTCGTCAAGGTGCAGCTGGCTGGCGAGCTTTGCGAGCGTCTCGACGTGGCGGTCCTGGTTCCACGCGTCGAGGTGCTGTTTGGCGGCCTCCTTGGCGACCGCCTCAAGGAAGGCCTCCCAGTGAAGCTTCCCTCCGGCCACCTCCCGGCCTTCCCAGGCGTTGGCACGCGTCGCCAGCGCACACAACCCGGGCAGCACGCTGAGCACCCCGAGAAACCCCGGCAGGCTCATGCTCAAAAATTCCCGCCGGTCGTAGGTGTCCATTCGCTGTTTGATTAGCGGATGTTTGTAACACAACCGGAAGCCAATTCTAGCGATTAGATCGCATCCGCCAGGGCGCGGATCGGGTCGGGGAATATCTCCTCGGGCATGTCGGCGACCGAGTCGATGATCCAGTCCGGCTGATAGGCGTAGTGGGCGAGGTCCTCGCGGCGGGTGTGGCCGCTGAGGACGAGGACGGTTTGATAGCCCATGCCGACGCCGCCGAGGACGTCGGTGCCCATGGTGTCGCCGACCATGATGGTGTCCGCGGAGCGCACGCCGAGTTCATTCTGGGCCATGCGCATCATTACGCCGCTCGGCTTGCCGACCGAGAACGCGCTGCGTCCGGTGGCCCGCTCGATCATGGCGACAATCGCGCCGCATCCCGGGCGGGTGCCGGCGTCGGTCGGGCAGGTCGGGTCGGGGTTGGTGGCGATGAGGCGTGCGCCCTTTTCGACGAGGCGCACGCCGCGCTCGATCATCTCGAAGGTCAGCGTGCGCCCCTCGCCGACGACGACGTAGTCGGCGTCGTCATCGACCACGCTGAGCCCGTTGGTGTGGAGCGCCGCGGCCAGCCCGTTCTCGCCAATGACAAACGCCGTGCCGTGTGGCTTTTGTTTGGCCAGAAACCTCGCCGTCGCCATCGCGCAGGTGAACACGTCACTCTCCTCGGCCGGCAACCCGAGCCGTCGCAGCTTCAACGCCACGTCGCGCCGGGTGCGCTGCGAGTTGTTTGTTAGAAAGCGGAACGGAATCCCCGCCGCGCGCAGCCGCGCAACAAACAAGTCGGCACCGGCAATGAGCTGGTTGCCCCGGTAGATGACTCCATCCATATCCAACAGAAATCCTATTTCCCTCATGCATGGGGGCAAAGCGGGCAGCGTGCCAGCCGTCTAGGCATCGGTGGTAAGTTCCATCAACCTGATTCATGCCCGCGGGCATTGGCGATGCATCCGGGTTGGGCTTCACGCCTGCTGCACGCATTCTTCACCGTTCCGGAATCGACGGCGCGGCGCGCAGCGGCTCGACTGGCGTGGTGAGTGACCTGAAACAAATTCGCGCGGCCATCCTGATTGTGATCGTTGGCTTGGTGCTCAGCGGAGTGACCGCCTTTCCGCTGCTCCACGAGGTGAACTTGCTCGCCGGGCTGCTGGCCGGCGACTCGCGGGATCCGGCCGCCCACACCGGGCTGGTCCACTGGATCCTGAGCGTGCGCGAGGGGCTGGAGGTGACCTACGCGCGCTACCCGTTCATCGCCTACGGGACTGACTGGCTCGCGTTCGCCCACCTAACCATCGCGATGTTTTTCGTCCTCCCGTGGCGCGACCCGCAGCGCTACGTCGGGGTGTTGAAGGTGGGGGTGTGGGCGTCGTTGTTAGTCATTCCGCTGGCGTTCATCTGCGGTCCGGTGCGCGGGATTCCGCTAGGTTGGCGGGTGATCGACAGCTCGTTCGGGATCGGCTGCGTGGTGCCGTTGGTGTTTGCGCTGTGGAAGGTGAACAAGCTTGGCAAGGCTGGAGGCGGCGGCTAGGTCAGGGGACCATGTCCAGTATCCACCGGTTGCAATTTCGCGGGCAGCTTGCCGCCGCCATCATCGTCCTCGGAGCCGCGGTGCATGGCGCGCCGTTGCTGCATGCGGAGGTCCGGCTGCCGGCGATCATTTCCGACCACGTCGTCCTGCAGCGCGACAAGGTGCTGCCGATCTGGGGGTGGGCCGAGCCTGCCGAGAAGGTCAGCGTCTCGCTAGGGACCCAGACGGCAACCACCACCGCCGGCCCGGACGGCCGCTGGATCGTCCGCCTCCCGGCCCAACCGGTGAGCACCACCCCGCTGACCCTGACGGTCACCGGCACCAACACGCTCACGGTGGCCGACGTGTTGTTAGGCGATGTGTGGATGTGCTGCGGCCAGTCCAACATGGAGATGGTGCTCGCGGCGTGCGACTCGGCGGATGACCGCAAGGCGGCAAACCTGCCGATGATCCGGCACTTGTTTGTCCCGCGGAACTTTGCGGATGCGCCGGCGAGCGACGTCCAGGGGAGCTGGCGGGTGTGCACGCCGGAGACCGCCGGCGGGTTTTCCGGGGTCGGGTTCTATTTTGCCAGGAAAGTCCAGGCCGAGACCGGCGTGCCCATCGGCCTGCTCAACAACGCCGTCGGCGCGACCAACATCGAGTGGTGGATGAGCGAGGCGACATTGTTGGGAACGCCGGAGCTCGCCCCCTACGCGCGGCGGATGGCCGAGGCGGTCGCGCAATACCAGAAGCAGCTAACAGACCAGCTGCCAGCGGTGGATGAGTGGGTGAAGCGCGCGCGGGCGGCGCAGACGGCGGGCGAGGGGTTGCCGGCGCCGCCGGTGCTGCCGGAGCCACCGTACAAGAAGCTGCAGTGTGTGTTGCTGCACAACGGCCACATTGCGCCGCTGGTGCCGATGGCGCTGCGCGGAGTCCTGTGGTACCAGGGCGAGAGCAACCCGGATGGGAATCTCTATCTGGAGAAGACCCGGGCGATGCTCGATGATTGGCGCGAGTGGTTCGGGGACCCTAACCTGCCATTTTACTACGTTCAGCTGGCGGCGTTCACCAAGCCAAACAACAATCCGGTTGGAGACGGTGGAAGTTGGGGTGCGATCCGCGACGTCCAGCGGCGCAGCCTGAGCATTCCGCACACCGGGATGGCAAGCGCGGTGGACATCGGCGAGGCGGACGACATTCATCCGAAGAACAAGGCGGATGTTGGCGAGCGGCTGGCGCTGTGGGCGCTGGCCAACGAATACGGGAAGAAGGACGTGGTGGTGAGCGGTCCGTTGTTCCGCGAGGTCAAGGTCGAGGGCGGGAAAGTTAGGGTTAGCTTCGACTCGTTAGGCGGCGGGCTGATGGTCGGGCGCAAAGCCGGGCGCGGTCCGGCGGTGGAGGACAAGGGAGCAAAGCTGAAGCGCTTTGCGGTTTGCGGGAGCGACAAGAAGTGGTTTCACGCCGAGGCGGTCATCGACGGGGGCAGCGTGGTGGTGTCCGCCGCGGAGGTGGCCGCGCCGGTGGCGGTGCGCTACGCGGACGCGACCAACCCGGAAGGCGCCAACCTTTACAACCGCGCGGGATTGCCGGCCTCGCCGTTTCGCAGCGACGCGTGGTAGGGGCGCCGGTCAGCGGGGTCGCTCAGGGCAGCTCGCGGATGCGGAGTTTGCGGAAGTGGATGGGGGACCCTTCGCTTTCGAGGCAGAGGAACCCCTGGGCGGGCTCGCAGCGGGTCCCGCCGGAGACCTCCTCGCCATTGACCCAGAGGCGGATCTCGCCGTTGATCGCGCGGATGTAATAGTGGTTCCACTGGCCATGGCCGAGGGCGAGCAGCTTGGTCGGGAAGCTGCGGGTGCCATCCGGGGAGGTGGGCGGAAATGGGGTCATTTTGACGCCGACCGGGAAGACGTCGCCGTGGGTCCCGAACCAGTCGGTCGGCTGGCCGCGTTGTTTCATCAACTCGGTGAAGGCGTGGTCGAGGACCTGGACTTCAATCCCCTTCGGCAGTCCCGGCTTGCCCGCGGCGGTGAGCCGGTTGATGGACTCGGGGGTCGTCCAGACGAAGACCCCCGAGTTGCCCGCGGGCTTGAGGTGCATCCACTCGACGACCAACTCGAAGTTTCTGTACTCCTTGACGGTGCGCAGCACGCTGACCGGCCGACCGGAGCAGACGAGCACGCCGTCCTGCCACTTCCAAGTGTCCGGAGCGCTGTTGACCTGGGCGAAGTCTTCCGCGGCGAGGCGGGTCCAGCCCGGTGCCTGGTCATCGATGTGGGCGCGCACCGGGTCGTCTGCCAGCGCGGAGGTGAGCAGGCAGGCGGAGGTGAGCAGGTTTGGCAGGAGTCGCATTCCGCGACGCTGGCGCGTTGCGCGGCAAACATCCAGCCGCGAAATGGCCGAAGGATCCGGCTGGCCATGGCGGTGGCAAGCGGCTTGACTCGGCGGTATGGGGAAAAGTGCGGGTGCGAGCCTGAAGCCGGTGTTGGGGTTTACCGGGAGCTACATTGCGGCGGCCGGGGCGTGGGCGCTGGCGGCGGGCAACCGCGAGTTCCTGTTCTACATTCTGGTGCTGCTGGTCATTGTTCCGGTGCTGTACGCGGTCCATCGCCGCTACCCGCTGCCGGCGGGGCTGATGTGGGGGTTCAGCGTCTGGGGCTTGGTCCACATGGCCGGCGGCCTGGTGCCGGTCCCGCAGGCATGGGTGAGCCCGGGGAGCGGCGCGGTCCTCTACAGCTGGTGGTTGATTCCGGGGTGCCTGAAGTATGACCAGATCGTCCACGCCTACGGGTTTGGCACCACGACCTGGCTGACCTGGCACATCCTGCGCGGGGCACTGCGCTCGCCTGGCGACCTGCCGGTGCGCCCGACGCTCGGGGTCCTGGTATTGTGCATGGCGGTGGGGATGGGCTTTGGGGCATTCAACGAGGTGGTCGAATTTGCCGCCACCCTGACACTGCCGGAGACCAATGTCGGCGGCTACCTCAATACCGGCTGGGACCTGATCGCCAACCTGGTGGGCGCAAGTGTTGCGGCGGTGGCAATCCGCTGGGCGAACCGGATTTCATAGGCCGGCGGGGAAGGTTTCGGGCGCCTCGTCGGCAGGCCAGCGCGCCGAGCGCTCCAGCGGCTCGACGGCGCGGGTGACGTCGAAGTGGACGACCGCGTCGAACTGGTTCGGGAGCGAGGCGTTGAAGTAGTGGCTGTGGCGTTCGCTCTCCGGGAGGTAGACGACGCCGATGGCGCGCTCGAGGCGGGTGGGCGCCAGCGCGGCGGCGACCGGCGGGTCGGTGAGGTCGAGCCAGAAGTTGGGGGTGCCGACGCGGTGGAAAAGGTTCTCGTAGCTCTCCTGGAGGGCCGGAATGACGCGTTTGCGCTCGACCGGGAGGTGCCAGCCGCCGGCGGCGGCGACGGTGCCGGTGTAGGTGGTGAAGCCGATGAGCCGGGACTGGGTCGGGAACGCCTGACGGACGAGTTGGCCGAGGTTGAGTTCTCCCTGGCCGGTCATCTGGGTGGCGCGGGCATCGCCGAGGTGGGAGTTGTGGGCCCAGACGACGACCTTGGCAGTGCCGTGGAGCGTCTCATGGTGGGCGATGATCTCCCGGAGGGTCTCCATCATGTGTTCGTCGCGGGTGTTCCATGATGAGACGCCGCGGCGGAAGATGCTCCGGTAGTAGTGCTCGGCGTTCTTCACGACCCGGGCGTTCTGTTCGGCGGCGAAGAACTCGTCCGCGGCGGCGGCCCCGTCGCTGGCGAGGTAGGCGGCCTGGTTCTCCTGGAGGGCGACGAGCTGGCGGATGACCTCCTGCTCGCAGTCGCTGCCGATGCCGGTGGCGGCCAGCAGCCCGTAGTTTTGCGGATCGGGTCCATGGCGGTTGAGGCAGCCGTAGCGCTCGCGGGCGCGGGCGGCCTCGTCCGGGTCGGCGGCGTCGAGGTAGGCGATGACCGCCTCGATTGACCGGTGGAGGCTGTAGAGGTCGAGCCCGTAGAACCCGACGAGGCGGTTGGGGGAGAGGGTTTGCTCGTTGAAGTTGCGCAGCCAGCCGACGAAGTCGAGGACCTCGGCGTTGCGCCACATCCATGCCGGGAAGCGCTGGAAGCCGGCGAGCGCGTCGACCGCCTCGCGGTCGGCGCGCTCGCCGCGGATGAACCGGTTGACCCGGTAGGCGTCGGGCCAATCGGCCTCGACGGCGACGAGGTTGAAGCCCCGCTCGGAAATGAGCCGCTGGGTGATCTGGGCGCGCTGGCGGTAGAACTCGTGGGTCCCGTGGGTCGCCTCGCCGAGGAGGACGACACGCGCATCGCCGATGAGCTCAAGGAGCGCGTCGTAGTCGTGGGCGGCACCGGTGACCGGGTGGGCGTGCTCGCGCAACCGCTGGAGCGGGTGCGGGAGGTGCGGCGGAGGATCGGGCGGCGGGTCGCCGAGGAGCTCTTGGACTTCCGCGTCGCTGGTCTGGGAGAAGTCGTCATACCAGCGGCCGACGGCGACAAACGGGTCGGGGACGAGCAGCGCGACGACCTCGTCGGCCTCGTGGCGGAGGCGCTCGAGGGTGTCGGCGGGGGCGACCGGGACGGCGACGGTGAGGTGGGCCGCGCCCTGATGGCGGAGGAGCTGGATGGCGGCGGACATCGTTGATCCGGTGGCGATCCCGTCATCGATGATGACGACGTGGCGGCCGGCGACGGCGGGATGGCCGGCGCGCGGGCCGTAGAGCGCCTCGCGGCGGGCGAGCTCGCGGGTTTCGCGGGCGGTGACGGCCGCGACGTCGGCGCGGCTGATGCCGAGGCTGGCGATGAGGTCCTGGTTGAGGATGCGGACGCCGCCGGCGGCGATGGCGCCCATGGCGAGTTCCTCGTGGAATGGGACGCCGAGCTTGCGGACAATGAGCAGGTGGAACGGCCGCTGAAGAGCCCGGGCGACCTCGGCGGCCACCGGGACGCCGCCGCGGGGAAGGGCGACGAGCAGCGAGTCATGCTCATGGACTGGGGTGCGGAGCAGTTCGGCGAGCCGGTGGCCGGCGTCGCGGCGGTCGCGGAATCCGCGGGTGAGGATCTGGTTCATCGCGGGTTAGCGGGGGGAGCTGAGGTGGATCTTGAACCACCCGGCGGCAAGCACGGCGACTTGTTCAAGGGCGCCGGGCTCGTGGAACAGGTGGGTGGCGCCGTGAACCACCGCGAGGTGCTTGACGCCGGGCAGGCGTTCGAGGGTGGCGTGGTTCCAGGCGATGACCGGCTGGTCGTGCTCGCCGGCGATGAGCAGGGTGGGCGCGGCAACCCGGGAGACCGCGTCGCCGGCGAGGTCGGTGCGCCCGCCGCGCGAGACGACCGCCTGGACGGCGGGAAGCGCGGCGGCGGCGCAGAGTGCGGCGGCGGCGCCGGTGCTGGCACCGAAGAAGCCGATGGGGAGTGTCCTGAGGTCGTCCTGGGATAGCGCCCAGCGGGTGGCGGCGATTAGCCGGGTGGTCAGGAACGGGATGTTGAAGCGCAGCGCGCCGGTGGCTTCCTCGGCGGCGGCCTCCTCGGCGGTGAGCAGGTCGAGCAGCAGGGTGGCGAGCCCCTCGTGGTTGAGGTTGGCGGCGACCATCCGGTTGCGCGGGCTCATCCGGCTCGAGCCGCTGCCGTGGGCGAAGATGACCAGCCCGGTGGTGGCGCTTGGCAGCGTGAGTGTCCCTTGGAGGAGGAGTCCGGAGCAGGCGATGTGGACATCCGACTCCCGGGTGGTGGAGAGAAACGTATCCATGGTCCTGGGGGGTGAGGGATGGATTCAAAGACGGGTAATCCGGATCCCATCCCCGGTCAACCTGCAGCACCCCGTGGATCGGCCGCGCCCATTGCCCGCCAGTCGCTCGCGGCGGGAAATTATTTTTTTCTCCTTCGGCTACGGGTCGAGGCGTAGCTCGGACGCGCCCCATGCCCGGGCGTGGCGGCGCGCCTCCCCGGCGGGTGCGACGCAGCACGCGGTGGCGAGCGCGTCGCTCCGGGTGGCGGTGGCGGCGACCACGGTGGCGGCGACGTGGCGGGTCAGCCCGAGGCCGGTCGCCGGGTCGATCAGGTGGGCGTAGCTGACGCCGTCGATTTCGATTGCCTGGTGGAGGTCGCCCGAGGTCGACACGGCGGCGTTGGCCAGCACCAGCGGGGCGCCGGTGGGTTTGCCGGCGGTGGTGCGGACGGCGACCGACCAGCCGGCGGCGTCGGGTGGCGGGTCGCCGAGGCGAACGTCGCCGCCGGCGGTGACGCAGGTGCGCGCGAGTCCGTCGGCGCGCAGGGAGGTGTGGATCGCCTCGGCCGCCTGACCCTTGGCGATCCCGCCAAGGTCGAGCCGCATCCCCGGGCGCTCGAGGGTGACCTCGAGGCGCCCAGGATCCAACGACAGCGCCGGCCACCCGCAGGCGGCCCGCGCCGCCGCGAGGGTGGCCGGGTCCGGGAGCCGGTGGCGGCGGCGGGCCTCGCGCCAGAGGACGGTGAGCGGCCCGAGAGTCGGGTCGAACCAGCCGTCGGTTAGGGCGGCAAGCTCGCGCGCTTCGGCAAGCAGCCGGAACAACAGCGGCGAGACGCGCGTCGGGGTGCCGGCGGCGGCCTTGCCCAAAGATAACAACTCGGAGTCGGCCCGGTAGTCGGAGGCGACCGTGTCGATCGCGGCGGCCGTGGCGAAGGCGCGCTCGGCGGCGGCGCGGGCATGCGCCGGGTCGGGGTGGTGGATCTGGAGGATGAAGCGGGTGCCCATCAGCGGGGCGGTGAAGGAGTGCGGCGGCCCGCCCGCGGCGCGCGCCGGCCGGGGGACCAGCGCGGCGGTTAGGAGCGCGAGGGCGTGGCGGCGCTGCATCGGATTGGGGGGGGTTATTCCTCGGCTCCAGGCCCCATGTTCCAGGCGCGGTGCATCTCCTCGACGCCCGGGGTCCGCAGCGGCCGGACAACCCGGAACCCAAGCCACGGGGCGTTGGTAAAATACCAGATCGACTTCGGCAGCTGCGGGTCGCGCGCCTTCCACGCCGGGCTGGTCGCCAGCCGCGCGGCGCTGCGCAGTTGCCCGGCGTCGGCGTCCCAGTGGCCGCCGCGCACGCTCGTCGGGTAGCGGGTGGCCGCCGGGACCAGCGGGCTGGCTGCTAGGTCGCCGAGCTTGGCATAACTATCGGCTAGATATTGGTCGAGGACATGCTCGGCGACGTTGCCGTGCATGTCGTGGAGTCCCCACGGGTTGGGTTTCTTGGTTCCAACCTTCTGGTATTGGAACTCGGAGTTGGCCGAATACCACGCGTAGTCGCCGAGCGCTGCCGGGTCGTCGCCAAAGCTCCACGCGGTCGAAGTCCCGGCCCGGCACGCGTACTCCCACTCGGCCTCGGTCGGCAGCCGGTAGAAGTGGCCGGTCTGGGCGCTGAGCCACTCGCAGAACTTGCTTGCGGCATGCTGGGTCATGCCCACCGCCGGGAACTCCGCGGCATATCCGTTAGCCATGCCGAAGTGCATCGGCACATACGGCGGGGTCGGCTGGGTGACGGTGTCGGCGAGCGCTTCGGATTGGCCCGCAGCGGGCGGCTCGGAGGTCGTCTGGTCCGAGTCGCGGTTGAGGGTGCCGTCCTTGTTGCGGCTGGTGCCGCTTTCCATGAATGCGCGGTAGAGGTCCCAGGTGATCTCGAGCTTGGCCATCCAGAACGGCTCGATGGCGACCTTGCGTTGCGGCCCCTCGTCGGCGCCGCGCCCGGGTTCGGTGGCGGGCGAGCCAAGCGTGAAGGTCCCGCCGCGGACCGGCAGCAGCTCGATGGTGGCGCCGCCGGCCTTCGGGACCGGCTCGGCGTAGGTGGCCATCGCCGCCGCGGCTGGGTCGGGCGCCGCGCTGACCCGCGCGTGGATCGCGCGGGTCGTCGGCAGCAGCTGCGGGTTGGGGAGCGCCCCGGGAGTTCCCGCATTCGCCGCGGGCTCGGCGGCGGCGGCCAGCGGCGCTAACAGGAAAGTGGATAGGATGATCGCCCGGCGCATCGTCGGTGGTTAGGCGAGCTTGGTGACGCCGGGCTTGGCGACCGGCTGGACCGGGAAGGCGTCGGAAAGCTTGAGGGTGTCCGGGGCGAAGTCCTGCTCGGCCTTCCAGAGTTGCTCCCAGGTGACGCGCTCGCCGGTGTGGGCGGCCTCGCGGGCGAGGATCCCGAGCATGGTGCTGTTAGCCATGTACTCGCCGGTGTTGAGGGCCGTGCCGGAGCGGATGGCGGCGAACCATTCGTTGTGGCAGACCTGGTACATGTCGGTGGTGTCGCCGCGGAACGCCCAGGTGAGTTTCCCGGAGCGGTCCTTGGTGAGGACCCGCTCTGGGGACTCGAGGGTGCCCTTCTCACAGAATACCCGGTCCATCACCTCGCTGAAGGCACCGTTGAACTGGCGCTGGCCGAGGTGGCAGAAGACCCCGCCGGGATACTCGAAGGTCACCTCGTAGTGGTCCCAGACGTTGCCGTCGTCGGTCCGCTGGGTCCGCCCGCCGCCGCCGCGCGCCGCGATCGGGGCGACATCGTTCATCGCCCAGGCGATCTTGTCGACGGTGTGGATCGCCTGCTCGAGCACCGGCCCGCCGGAGAGCCACTGGTGGCCGAGCCAGTTGCGCAGCTGCCACTCGACGTCGGCCCACTCCGGCTTGCGCTGGTCGACGGAGGTCGACGGCTTGGGCACGCCGCCCATGTAGGTCCCGTAGATCGAGACGACGCCGCCGAGGTCGCCGGCGAGCACCTTCTGGTAGCCTGCGCGGGTGTTGGGCGAGAACCTCCAGCAGAACCCGTGTTGGACGGCTAGGTTCTTCTGTTTGGCGAGTTTGGCCGACTCGATGACCGACTTGACCCCGGCGACGTCGACAGCCATCGGCTTCTCGGCGAAGACGTGCTTGCCGGCCTCGACCGCGGCGCGGAAGTGGAGCGGGCGGAACGCCGGCGGGGTGGTGAGGATGACGACATCGACGCCGCTGGCAAGGAGGTCCTGATAGGCGTCGAGGCCGACGAAGCGGCGCTCGGCGGCGACATCGATGCGCGGGCCGAAGCGCTTGAGGTGGCCGAGGCAGCCGTTGGCCTGGCTGGCGAACGCGTCGGCAACCGCCCACAGCTTGACGTTCGGGTCGGCATTGAGTGCCTGGCTCGCCGCGCCAGTCCCGCGCCCGCCGCAGCCGATGAGGCCGATCTTGAGGGGTGCCGCCGCGTCGCCCTGGGCGCGCAGGATGCTCGGAAATCCGACAACCGCCGCGCTCGCTCCGGCGGCGGCGAGAAACTGGCGGCGGGTGGTGGGTTGGTTCATGGTTGGTTGATTGGTTGGTTGATTGGTTGGTTGATTGGTTGGTTGATTGGTTGTTGGATTTGCGCGGCGGCCGATTAGGGCATGCGCGCCTGCCGCTGTCGAGCGGCCGGCGCACCCCGGTCTTGTTGGATCCAACAAGGAATTGGTTCGACGGCAAGATCGATCGAAAGCAATTGCGGTGGGTAAGGGTATGATTGGGCCGCTGGCGGAAGAATATGCTTGGCGGGTGGGCGGATTCGCGCCAAAGCCCAGCCGGGAATTTTGAGAACAACTGGCGTGGCGCGAGCCGCGCCGAATCACCTGAAACGATGACCACCGAAACCCTCTCCGAAAAAGACCTGGCCGAATTCATGGCGGGCAGTTGCAGCGCGCTGAAGAGCGAGCTGGCCAAGGCTATCATCGGCCAACAGAAAGTCGTCGAGGACGTGCTGCTGGCGCTTGTTTGCGGCGAGCACGCGCTGCTCACCGGGGTTCCCGGGCTGGCCAAGACGCTGTTGATCCGCTCGCTGGCCGACTCGCTCGACCTTGGGTTCAACCGGATCCAGTTCACCCCGGACTTGATGCCCTCTGACATCACCGGCACGGACATCATCCAGGAGGACACCGCGACGGGCCAGCGCGAGCGGCGCTTCCTGAAGGGTCCGGTGTTCACCAACCTGTTGTTGGCCGATGAAATCAACCGGACGCCGCCGCGCACCCAGGCGGCGATGCTCCAAACGATGCAGGAGCGCCAGGTGACCATCGGCGGGCTGACCTACGAGTTGCCGCGGCCGTTCCACGTGTTTGCGACCCAGAACCCGATCGAGCAGGAAGGGACCTATCCGCTGCCGGAAGCCGCCGCGGACCGGTTCATGTTATCTATCGAGATGGGCTATCCGACCGTCGAGGAGGAGATCCAGGTGGTCACCGAGACGACCGGCAACAAGCGTCCCGAGCTGCGCTCGGTCGTCAGCGGCCAGGACCTGCTGCGCATCCAACAAGGGGTGCGCGCCATCCCGGTGTCGCGCGATGTTGTCGACTACGCGGTGCGCCTGGCCACCGCGACGCGCCCGGGGATGCCCGAGTGCCCGGCGGGCCTTGGCGAACTGCTCCGCTGGGGTGCCGGGCCGCGCGCGTCGCAGTACCTCATCCTTGGTGCCAAGGGCCGCGCGGCGATGGCCGGCCGCCCGTGCGCCGACTTCGCCGGGGTCCGCGCGGTTGCCCGGGAGGTCCTCAGCCACCGGATCTTGCCAAGCTTCAAGGCGCGCACCAAGGGGGTGGGAACCGCCGAGCTGCTCGAGATGGTCTACGCCGCGGTGCCGGAACGACGCTGATCCCCGGGAGCGCATGCAAGCCGATTCCCTGAAGATTGACGACACCCTGCTCCAGGCCATCGATGACCTGTCGCTTGGCGCGCGGCATCTGGTCACCGGGTTCCTCCAGGGCCAGCACCGCAGCGCGCTCCGCGGTGTTAGCCAGGAGTTCGTCGCCTACCGGCCGTACATGCCGGGCGACGCGCTCAAGGACGTCGACTGGAAGGTCTGGGCGCGCAGCGACCATCTTTTCATCCGCCAGTTCCGCCACGAGACCAACTTCCGCGGCTATCTGTTTCTTGATGCTAGCAGCTCGATGGACTTCGGCGCCGGCGCGACCAACAAGTTCGCCTACGCGAAGCTGCTGACCGCCTGCCTGGCCTCGCTCATGTTAGCCCAGATGGACGCGCCCGGGCTGGCGCTCATCGGCCGCGCCGAGCGCCCGGTGATGCTCCCGCCGAGCACCCGCCCGGACCACATCGACCGGATCTTCCGCGAGCTGGGGACTGCCCAGGCCGACGGGAACTCCGCGGGGCTTGGCGACCTTTCGGCGTTTGCCGAGGAGTGCCGCCAGCGCTCGCTTGCGGTGGTCATCACCGACGGCCTCTTCGATCCCGCCGAAGGGCGCAAGTTCCTCGAGGAACTCCGCTTCCGCGACCTCGACGTGCTCGTCTTCCACCTCCTCAGCCCGGAGGAAATCAACCCGTCCTACGACGGCGAGTGGGTCCTCGAGGACAGCGAAACCGGCGCCGAGATGGTCGTCGATGGCGCCCAGATGCGCCGCGACTATGCCAGCCGGCTGGCCGAGTTCCTAACAAACATGGAGGACCTGTGTCATGGTCTTGAAGCCCAGTATTGCCGGATCGTCACTGACGAGCCGCTGGAAGTGGCGCTGCACCGGTATCTGGCGCAGCGCGAGCAATTGTAAGTCATGTCGCTGCTCAACCCGCTTTTGTTTGCTTTGGGAATCGCCGCGTTGGCGGTTCCGCTGTGGGTCCACCTGCGTCTCGGGCGGGTGCGCAAGCGCGCCAAGGTCAGCTCGCTGCACCTGATGCTCGCCGCCCGCCAGACGTCGCGCACCCCGCGCAAGATCGTCAACTGGCCGCTGCTGTTGGTCCGCGCGCTGGTGCTCGCGTTGTTGGCGCTCGGGTTCGGGCGGCTGCTGCTGCCGCTGTTAGGCAGTGGCGGGGCCCACGCGTACGCGGTGTTTGTGGTCGACGTTTCCGGGAGCATGCAGGCGCGGGCGGCGGGTGTGCCGGTCTGGGATGACGCGCGCGGGCGGTTGGTGGCGGCGCTTGACGAGCTGGACCCGAGTTCGCGGGTGGCGCTGGTCCCCTCGCCGCTGGGCAACTACCGGCCGCACTGGGAGAGTGCGGCGGAGGCCGCAGCGCGGGTCGAGCAGTTGGCGCCGGGGTTTGCGGGCAACCGGCTAACAGGCGAGCTGCGGGAGGGCGTCCGCCTGTTAGGCGAGATGCCCGACGACCACCCGAAGGTGCTGCATGTGATCAGTGATTTTCAGCGCAGCGCGCTGGGCGGGATCGACCAGCTCGGGCTGCCGAGCAACCTTGAGTTGCGCCTCGACAAGGTGGGCCCGGTGCAGGCGTTGAACCGCGGGGTGACGGTCTCGGTGCTGGCGGCCGGGGCGACCGACATCGGGTTGTATGCCTTGAGCGACGGGACCGGGGGACCGGTGGAGCTGGTCGAGAACGGCAAGAGCCGGGAGTTTGTGATCGCGCCGGGGCAGGTGGCCTCGCGGCTAACAGTGGAAGGATCCGCGGAGAGCTGGATGGAGCGCAAGCTGGTGTTGGGCGAGGATGACGCGCTGGCGGCGGACAATGTTGCCTACGATGTGTTCCAGCCGCAGGATGCGATTCCGGTGTGGCTCTATGAGCCGCGTGGCGAGGTGGTCGCGCCCGCGGCGGCGGCGCCAGCGGAGTTTCCGCGGCGGCCGGCGGGTCCGGCGGCCGAGACCGGCGCGGTCGAGCACCTCTATGACCAGGCGTCGTACTATCTGAATGCGGCGCTCCAACCGACGTTTGTTGGAGAGAGCCGCTCCGAGTCGCGGTTCCAACCGCAGGTGCTAACAGCCGAGACGCTGGGGGCGGCGCGCGACGGGTTGGCGGCGCCCGGGGCACCGCAGATGTTGTTCATTCCGGCGACTGCGGAGGTTCCCGCGGAGCTCGGGGAGCTGGCCGAGGCGCTGGTGGCGCGCGGTGGGGCGGTGGTGTTTTTTGCCGGGCCGGAGGTCGTGCCGGCGGGCTACGAGGCGGCGTTTGGCGGGTTGTTGCCGGTGGTGGTGGGTGGCAGCGAGGAGCTGAAGCTGGCACCGGCGCTGGCGACGATTGACGAGCGCCACGCGCTGTGGGGCGGGCTCGACAGCCAGACGCGGCGCCAACTGGCCACGGTGAAGTTGCGCAGCCGGAGTGCGGTTGAGGTCGTCAAGGGTGGGCGGGCGCTGGCGTATTTCGCCGATGCCGCGCCGTTGATCGTCGAGCGCCGGGTTGGCCCCGGGCGGACGTATTTCGTCAACACCTCGGCCGACCGCGGCTGGAGCGACTGGCCGGCGGATCCGCCGTTGTTTGTGCCGGCGGTCCACCTGTTAGCCGCTAGGGCGCTTGGGTTGGAAGCCCTCGCCCCGGCGCACGAGCCGCTCGTCGCCGGCGAGCGGCGGACGTTGGCGCTCGACCCGGTGCTGGCCGGCAAGCGGCTGCGGGTTGGCGATGAGGTCCTTGAGATCGATCCGCAGGGGAAGGTCAACGTGATGATTGCCCAGCCGGGGATCCATGAGCTGGCGCTTGAGGATGGCACCGCGGTGACCCGGGTGGCGGTGAACTTCCCGGCGACCGAGTCGGTGTTGGAGAGCTACGCGCAGACCGTGGCGCTGCAGCGCCTCGAGAGCCTGCGCACCCAGGGCGGCGAGGCCGCGGTGCGCTGGGAGGGGAACATGGATGAAGGCGGGCTGGCTTGGAAGCTGTGCCTGGTGCTGGCAGCGCTGCTGCTATTGATAGAGCCGGTGATGGCAAACATGAGGGCAAGAGCATGAAGAGCGCATTCAACCAACAAGTCGCCAGGCATTCAAAAGTCGCGCGCACCGCGCGGATTGTCCGCTGGGCGGTGCTGGCGGTGCTGGCCATCGGGTTGCCGCTGGCGCTCGCGGCGTGGCTCGACAGCGTGCTGGTCTTCGAGGGCGCATGGCGCTGGTTGGCGTTTGCGGTGACCGCCGCGGTGGTCCTGTGGGCGCTGGTCGCCGGGGTGGCGAGCTTTCGCCGCGCCGACCAGCGGGCAATGTTAGCCGCGCTTGACGCGCAGTCGGCGCTGCCTGGCGGATATGTGATTTCGACCTCCGCGGAGTTCGCCGCGGTCCGGCCCAACAACCCGGCCGAGGAGGTGATGCTCCAACGGCTGCATGCCGAAGCCGAGCGGTTGGTAAAGCTGGCGGTGCCGCGCTACCCGTGGCCGGGGAAGATTCTCAATGGGGCCGCGGCGCTGGTGGTGCTGGTGGCCGTTGCGCTGTTAGCCACGGAGGGGTCGCAGCCGTTCACGCGGATGCTGCTGCCGTGGGAGGCGCAGCCATATACGCGGCTGAGCCTGGTGGCGCCGGAGTTGGCGCCGGCCAAGGGCGAGGCGTTTGCGGTTGCCGGCACGGTCGCCGGACGGATTCCCGCCGAGGTGGTACTTACGCTGGCGGATGGCCAGAGGAAGGTGTTAGCCGTGGCCGCGGACGGGTCGTTCCGTGTCGAGTTTCCCGACGGG
The DNA here is from genome assembly GCA_044373465.1 of Akkermansiaceae bacterium. Lineage (GTDB taxonomy): Bacteria > Verrucomicrobiota > Verrucomicrobiia > Verrucomicrobiales > Akkermansiaceae > JBILQA01. The sequence goes on from JBILQE010000030.1 coordinate 24,207, forward strand.
CTTCGCGAGCCGACGACCGCCGTGGCGCGTGGCGGGGCGGACGGCGAGTCGCCGGAATTGTTGTTGGAGTTGCGGAGCATCCCGCTGCTAACCGGCTACGAGCACCGGATCGCGCCGCCGCGCTACACCGGGCATGCCGAGCGGGTCGAGACGCTGCCGAGCTTCACGCTGCTGCGCGCAAGCCGGCTTGGGTTTGCGGTCGCCTTCGACCGTGAGCCTTCCGGGGTGCGGATGGTTTTCGACAACGACCGCACGCCGCTCGAGCTCACCGCCGATCCCGCCAACCGGCTTGTCTGGCGCACCGACCTTGGCGCGGTCCCGCGCACCTTCGGTTACCACCTCGAGGTTTACGACAAGCTCGGCGTCTATCAGGTAGAGGAGCAGCCGCAGCAAGTGGTGGCGTTGTTGGACAAGCCGCCGGTGATGGAGGTGGTGGAGAGCAATGTGAGCGAGCTGAAGAGCCGGCAGGACGCGCTATCGGTGATCTATCGGGCCAGTGACGACATCGGGCTGGCGGAAGTCGGAGTGCGCTATTTCCGGGTTGGGGACGCCGACCCGGGGGTGCGCCAGTTGGCGAAGTTTGCGCCGCTGACGCTGGAGAACGACGGGAGCTGGGTGCTGCCGCTGGCCGACTTGGACGTCAAGCCGATGGATTTGTTGGTGGTGGTGTTCGAGGCGCGCGACGCGAACGACGTTGACGGGCCGGGGATCGGCTCGTCCGAACCGTTGATCATCGAGATCCCGGAGGATCCGGCCGATCCGCTCGCCGGCCAACCGCAACCGCCCAGCAAGGGCGGCGGCACCCCGGGCGAAAAGGTCAACCCGCTCGAGATCCAGCGCCAGATCTACAAGGACACCCTGCGCTTGTCGCTGCGCCACAAGTCGGCCTCGGTCGATGACCTGGTCAAGCGCCAGACCGAGCAGGTCGACAACATCCGCGCGCTGGCCAGCTCGCCCATTGCCGAGATCCTCGGGCCGAAGTTTGTCGCGTTGTTGGACACCGCCGCCAAGGCCGCAGGCAACTCGGCCAAGGCGCTCACCCCGGCCAAGCCGGTCGTCCCGGGTGCCCGGTCGAACCAGGGCGCCGACCTGAGCGCCTCGCTCAAACAACAGGCGCTGGCGCTTAACGCGCTGTTAGAAGCGGCGCGGATGGAGCTTGAACTCGAGATGAAGCCTGCCAAGCCGAAGGAAGGGGAGCCTGGCGAGCCGCAGAAGAGTTATTCGCTGGTAGAGCGTGGCAGTCCGCCGCAGGGCGAGGCGGATGAGGAGAAGGATGCCGAGGCGGTGGCCCAGGCGCTGGAGGACCTCAAGGACGCGCTTGCCCAACAGCAGCAGATCAAGGAGGAGCTCGACAAACAGAACGCCGCCGATGCCACCAAGGCCGGCGAACCGAAGGATGGCGAGGCCAAGGACGGCGAGGCCAAGGATGGCGAGGCCAAGGGAGAAGGCGAGGGCAAGGGCGAGGGCAAAGGCGAGGGCAAAGGCGAGGGCAAAGGCGAGGGCAAAGGCGAGGGCAAAGGTGAGGGCAAAGGTGAGGGCAAAGGCGAGGGCAAAGGCGAGGGCAAAGGCGAGGGCAAAGGCGAGGGCAAAGGCGAGGGCAAAGGCGAGGGCAAAGGCGAGGGCAAAGGCGAGGGCAAGGGTGAGGGCCAAGGCAAACCGGGCGGAAGCGCGGGCGGTGGGCCGAGCAGTGGCGAGCCGCAGGAAGGTGACCCGTCCGACGAGGTGAAGCCGGAGACCGGAACGCCGAAGCTCGGCGAGCGGCAACTCGCCTTGGAGAAGCTTTCCGAGCGGATTGAAAAGCAAATCGAGGAGTTGCAGAAATCGGCCACTGGCGCCGACCCGCAGCAGGCGGCTGCGCAGATGCGCCGGGCGGCGGAGTTTCAACGGCTCGCCGGCGAGGCGATCCTCCAGGGCAACATCGAATCCGCCACGGAGGGCGCCGGCGACTCCGAGGACGCGCTCCAGCGCGCGCTCATCCTGACAGAGTCGCTGCTAGACCGGAAGGTCGAGGCGGGAATTGAAGCCCAGTCACAGGCGCCCGGCTATCAGGGGCTGATCCAGAAATATTCGCGCCGTCTATCGTATGACCAATAGTATTCCGGCTGCGGCGATGAGTTTTGTGATGCCGGCATGGTGGCCGTGGGCGCTTGGCGTGTTCCTGGTGGTGGCGGTGGTCCTTGGCTGGCGCTTCATCGGCGCCGAGCACGCGCATTTTTCGCGCAAGGCGCGGGCCGGGATGTGGGTGCTGCGGACGGCGACCGGGCTGTTATTGTTATTGTTGATCCTCGACTGGCGGGCGGAGACGACTCGCACCGAGAGCGAGAAGCCGCTGATCCAGGCGTTGTTGGACAACTCGGCAAGCATGGCGCGCGGCGACGCGGCCGGCGGCCAGAGCCGGTTCGGCGCGGCCCAACAATTTTTTGCGAGCCATGTCAGTTCGGAGTGGAACGACGCTGAGCGGTTGCATGCCGGGCTTGCCGGTGACGGTTACCGCGACGGGCTCAGCGGGGCGGCGCCGGACGCGCGGCGCAGCGCGCTGGGCCGGTCGCTGCGCGAGGTGATGGAGAACCACGCCGACCAGCCGCTTGGCGGGGTGGTGTTGTTCACCGACGGAGCGGCGAGCGACGAGGAGGAACTCCGCGCGGTCATGAACGATTACCGCGAGGCCCGCGTCCCGGTGTTCCCGTGGGTCATCGGGACTCCCTCACAACCCGACGACGTCCGGATCGTCTCCGCGCGGGTTGCCCAGCCGAGCGCCTCGCAGCCGAACATGCGCGTCGAGATGCGTCTCGACAGCCCGGGGTTCGCCGGCCGCAAGGTCGCGCTAAGCGTGAAGTTCGGCGACCAGTTGTTGGACGAGCGCGCGCTGGTCCTCGACGGCAAGCCGCAGGAGCTGTCATTCGAATTTGTCTCGCCGTACCGCGGGTTGAACTTCTATCGGATAGCCGTCGAGGTGTTGGACGGGGAGGCGACCGCGGCGAACAACGAGGTGACGGCTGCCGGCGAGCTGCGGCGCGAGCCGATCCGGGTGTTGTACATGGAGGGCAGCGAGCCATCGGAGACGGCGTATCTGCGCGACGGGCTGCAGGCGGACCCGGAGATGGAGGTGACCTGCTTGCACTTTCCGGGGAACTCGTCGCTCGCGGCGCTGGCGCAGGAGGCGCTGCGGGTGCGCGGCAAGGACATGCGGGTATTCAAGGACGGGCTTGGCCGGGATGTCCCGAGCGTCTGCCACCCGACCCGCGGCTACCCGCAGACGCTCGAGGAGCTCTTGAAATACGATGTGATTATCTTCAGCGACATCATCAAGGAGGCCTACACGCCCGAACAGTTGGATGCGACCGTCGCGTTCGTCGAAGAGTTTGGCGGCGGGTTTGTGATGGTCGGCGGGATGACGTCGTTTGGCGCGGGCGACTACCAGAAGACGGTGATCGACAAGCTCATGCCCATCGAGGTGGCCAACCGGAGCGACCCGCTGTGGGTGAACGTGAACGTGAACGTCAGCGAGGCCGGTTGGCAGCACCCGATCATGCAGGTCGGGGCGGGCAGCGAGGAGACGCGCGACGCGTGGACGAAGTCGTTTCCGGGCCTGCGCGGGTTGAACTTTGTCCAGCGCGCCAAGCCGGGTGCCTATGTGTTGGCGCGCACCGCGGGGCGCACGAGTTATGGCGACGACCTGGTGGTGCTCGCCGTCCAACAGATCGGGCGTGGCCGGACGATGGCGTTCACCTCTGACAGCACGGTCGACTGGGGGACCGAGTTCCAGACGATCTGGGGGCCGGGGCAGGCGGACAATTCCTACTACCGGAAGTTCTGGAACAACACGGTGCGCTGGCTCGCCGCCGACCGGATCGCCCGCAAGGGCGGCCAAGCGGTCATCGAGACGTCCAGCCCGCAGGCCGCGCCCGGCGAGACGGTGCTCGTCCGGGTCCCGGCCGCCTCGCCGACCACCCATGCCGGCCTCGAGCTCGCGCTCATCGACGCCGACAAGAAAAAATCCAACCTCCCGCTCCAGTGGAACGGCGCCCAACATTGTTGGGAGGCGAACCTAACACCCGCGGCGGAGGGCGAGCTGGTCATCGAGGCAAGCTACCGCAACGAGGAAGGCGAGCGGGTGACGACGCGCAGCGGGGTGAGCGTGCGGCATGACCAGACCGAGGAAGTGGCCGTGGCGGCGCGCGCGGAGCTGATGGAGGAACTTGCGGCGGCGACCGGTGGCGTGGTTGTCGACGAGAAGTCTGTCGGCGAGGTGCTTGATCGAATCGCCGCCAAGGCGTTGCCGGTGACCTGGAAGCGCAACATCCCGCTGTGGGACCGGTGGTGGCTGCTCCTGCCGATCCTCATCCTGGTCGTCCTCGAATGGGTGGTGCGCCGCCGCCGCGAGCCGGTCGGGGTTTGAGGGTTGCGAGGTTTCTGCACCGCATGAAAGCGATCGTTATGCACCTCGCGGCTTGCCGGTTGGGCGCAACATTCCGATGATGGGTGGATCGAAGCCCCGCTGTTAGACCTGCCGGTGGCGCCCGTGGTGCGCCGTCCCAACGCCTACCGCCGCCTGTTAGGCGTGCGGTTGGACCGGCAGGTGCCGCTGGCGGTGATTGGGGTGTTGGTGGTGTTGTGGTGTTACGGGGTGTACGAGAGCCACTGGGGAGCGGCGGGCGAGTGGGACGGGTACATTTCCGAGGAGCTGACGCTGGTGTACCACGACCGGAATTTGCAGGTCGTCGACGAGCTGGCTGGCTGGCCGGAGTGGATCGGGACAGTGCTGTGGTTTGGTGGCCGGAGCGATGAGCTTGAAGCGGCGCGGGCGTCGTTGTTAGTCCTGCACGAGACCGGCAACCTTGGGGTGAGTGGCGGCAGCGCGCTGGCGGTGATTTGTGCGGAGCTTGGCGAGGAGCCGCCGGAGGGGGTTGGGTGTGACTGGCTGGTTGCCTAACTGTTGGACGGTGGGCCGGCGAGCCCGGAGGCGCTAGCGGCGTTGGAGAGGCTGGTGGCCAACGGCGGGGCGTGGTGGTGGGAGGTTGCGCTGGCGCGCCAGCGGGTGGCGACGGGCGAGCTACCCGGGGAAGTGCTGTTAGCCGAGGATGCGGCCGCCAGAAGCCTGTATTGGCGCCACGTGGTGAGCAATGGGTGCAGCTGGGCGCTGGTGGTGGCGGGGTTGTTGTTGATTCCGCGGGCGTGGAGGACGCTGGGCAGCGGGGGCGTCAACTGGGACCGGGCGGTGGTTCGCAGCTATCCGTGGCGCTGGGGGTTGTTGTTGGTGGTGCTGGTATTTGTTGGGGCCGACCTTGGGAGCCGGTGGTTGGTGGAATTCGGCTACACGCATGTTGCCACCGAGGAGTCGGGTTTTTTGTTTGATGTGTTGATGGACCTCGGCTGGCGGATGGCGGCGCCGGCGATCGCATTGCTGGTGTTGTTCCGGCGTCCGCGGCATGCGCTGCGGACGTTGCGGCTCGACGGTCCGGCGGCGTGGCCGGTGGTTTTGGCGATGTTTGCGCTACTGTATGTCGGCGACATTGGGTTTGGCTACGCGCTCGGGTGGCTTGAGGTCGATGATCCGCTAGACCCGACCGGCGGGCTCGACGCGATGGAGGTTGGCTGGGCTGGTCTTGGGTTCGGGCTGTTATCGGCATGTGTCGCGGCGCCGCTGGGCGAGGAGATCATGTGTCGCGGGATCCTGCTGCGCGGGCTTGAGCGCCATCTTCGGTTTTTTGGGGCGGCGGCGGTTGTGGCGCTCGTCTTCGCCCTTGGTCATGACTATGGCGCCGCCGGGCTCGTCAGCGTCGGGATCTTCGGCTTCGCCGCGGCGATCGTCTATCGCGTCACCCATTCGCTCAAAGCGACCATTCTTCTCCACGGGCTGTACAACCTGTCAATCACCCTGCCGGGGTGGTGGATCTATCATGGGAACATCTAGGGTGAGCAGGGAGCGGTAACAGGTTATCGTTGTCTTGCCATGGTTGGGTGGATCCGTTGTTAATGCGCCGCATGAAGACCGATAGAAGCCAATGGCCAGCGCTGGTGCGGCTTGGATTGTGGGGGATCTCGGGGCGGACAGGTGCGTGGTGCTTTGTCTGGGGGATGGTATTTGTTGGGCTTGGAGGGCTTGGGTATGGCCTGGCCGAGCCGCGCTTTCTTGGGGTGGGCGTCGTGGGGTTGGTTGGGGCACTGTGGTATTTCCTGGCGCTGCGCTGGGTTGACCGGCATGGGCGCTCGTGAGTGGGCCGGGAGTTGCGGAGCTTGGGGGTTGCGCGCGGCGCGGGCGTTAGGGATGCTGGGTCGAGCGGATGAACGAGGAGACCGGAGGGCGAAATGAGCATGTGGAGGCGTACCGAGGTGCGTGGCGGCGGAATGTGGATGCCGGTGGAGCGGGTGACTCGGAGCGTGAGCGGGCGCGGATAGCGGCGGCGGGGAGGCTGGCGGTGGAGGGGATGTTGGAGCAGGCGGAGGCGGGGGATGCGGAGGTGCTCGGGACCTTGGGGGAGGCGTTCGCGGATGGCTTCGGGACCGAGCGTGACGAGGTGCGCGCCGAGGAGTTTTTGCGGCGGGCGGCGGAGGCCGGGCGGGTCGAATCGATGACCCGGCTGGGGAGTTTTCTCGGGAGGGATTGGCGCAGCGAGGCGGAACGGGTCGAAGCGCTCGAGTGGTTCCGGCGGGCGGCGGCGCTCGGCGACGCGCGGGCGATGACATTGCTCGGATTTGCCTACCGTGAGGGTCGCGGGGTGGCGGCGGACGCGGACGCGGCGGTCGGGTGGTTTATTTCCGCGCACGCGGCCGGGGCGGCCGGGGCGGCGAGCGTGGCGGGACGGATCTTGGCCGAGCGGGTGGCGAGCCACGCGGCGGCGGTCGAGTGGCTGCACAAGGGGATCGAGGAAGGCAACCCGGACTGCTACCACCACCTGGCCCTCATTCACGAAAACCGCAGCTCGCCGGCCTACGACCCGCAGGCGGCGTTTCGCGCGTGGCTGCAGGTTGCCCAGCGGCCGCGCGCTGACCTCCGGTTGCTGGCGCTACGCCAGTTGGCCGTCAGTTGTCGCGATGGGATTGGCACCGAGCCGGACCGCGGCCAGGCAATCCGCTGGCTCGACCGGCTCATCGCCCTGGCCCCGGCCGGCAAGCGCGACCACCGGCGGGCGCTGAAGCTGCGCCGGGAGATCGCCGAGGACTTGTTGTAGCCTCTGCGGTCGCCTAGCTCGGCGTTCCTTTCCGCGGGGGGGCGTTGCGGTCAGGAGGTGATTGGTTTCTCGACGCGATAGACGATCTGGGCGGCGAAGAGTGCGGGGAAGTGGCGGAGGAGGAAGAGGCGGAGCGGGTTTGAGGTGCGCTCCTGGCCCCAAACGGCAGTGACGCGGCAGCCGAAGGAGCCGGTCCACTGGTGGAAGTCTTTGACAGTCCAGAAGCGGATGTGCTCCTTGACGTGGTAGAGGATGAAGGCGACCGGGAAGCGTCCGAAGAGGAGGCGCAGGCGGTGCATGAAGTAGCCGACGTTGGGGATGCTAACGAAGAGTTGCCGCGGGTTGAGGGCGAGGGCTTGGGCAAAGAGCGCCTCGGCGTCGTGGACGTGCTCGATGACTTCCATAAGGACGACATAGTCGATTTGGCGTGGGCCGATCGTTTCGCGCAGCGGCTTGCCCGGTTCGATGACATGGCCCGGGAGGCCGCGCTGGCGGAGGATGTCGATGCCGCGCGGCGAGATATCGAGCCCGAGGAGCTGGCAGTTCGGTTTGGTTTTTTGGAGGTGGAGGAGGAAGGCCCCATCGCCGCAGCCAATGTCGACGACCGAGCTGCCATCGGGGATGTGCGCGGCGACGAGGCGCGAGCGGTGCAGGTCAGCGGGTGCCGGGGAGTCTTGGGCGCGCCGTTCCCAATACTCGTCGTAATCGGGGAAATCGTTGAGCGGCATCGGGCCGCAGAGGAGTTTCCAGAGATCTTGGAGGCGCATAGGCAAGGTGGCGGGATGTTGCCAAGCGCGGACCGGATAGCGAGCCTGTTTGCACCGTGGCGGGTGGGGAAGTTGCTGAATGTATTCGAGTCACGAGGGCGGGTGCCAACCGACCAGCGGCGGACGCTCATGCTGCGCCGGGAGATAATTGATGAGTTGTTGTAGATTTTTTCCACAGAGGCGCAGAGACCGCTGGGAGCCTCAGAGGTGAGCATTTGGTTTGCAGGGTTGTTGCGGGGCGTGCGCTCAAAAAATGTGAGATGCGAGGACTGACCCCTGGGGGCGGCTGACCCCTGGGGGCGGGCGCCTTGGGCTCGCCGAGCTGGGGCTCGGCGCTCCCGAACTTTTCACTTCGCACCGGCGGGATTGTCCGGGTAGCTTCGGGGCAGTTGCCCGCGCAGCGCGAGAAAGCGCCCATAGCTCAGTTGGATAGAGCACCGGATTTCTAATCCGTAGGTCGAAGGTTCGAATCCTTCTGGGCGTGCGTGGCGGGTCATCGCTCGGTGGAGATCTCCACGGCGTAGCGCTGGGCGGCGACCGAGATGCGCGGCGGGATGGAGGTGGTCTCGAAGGCGTTGTAGCCTTGCTGGAGGTTGAGCCAGAAGGGTGCCCACTGGCTGGTGGCAGAGGCGGCGAGGCGTTCCTGGGTCATCCGGAAGGGGAAAATGTGGACTTGGAATGCCGGTTGGCCGTGGGCGAGGGCGGCGGCGCAGAGGGTGTAGATTTCCTCGATGACGGGATCGGTCATGGCAAAGCAGCCGACCGAGAGGTTCGAGCCGTGGACCATCAGGGCGCTGCCGGTGCGGGCGTGGGCGCGGTCGAAGCTGTTCGGGTAGCCGAGGTTGAACGACAAGTGGAACGAGCTGCGCGGGTTGAGCGCGCTGCGCGGGACCGAGTAGAACCCTTCGGGTGCCTGCCGGTCGCCTTCCGCGAGTTTCGGTCCAAGGGTGCCGGACATCGCCGCAACCGGCCATGATTTGAACAGGCGGAACTTTTTCCCGTTCGGTTCGCGCATCCAGAGTTCGAGTTGGCGCTCCTCCTTGAAGATCCGGATGAAGACCGGGTCACCGAGGGCCAGGTTGCGCGCCGCGAGCGATTTTTCCAGCTCCGGGCGGATCCGGGCGGCGACCGCGGCGGCGCGGTCCGGCTCGCCGGCGGCAGGCATGACTGGGAACGAGGCGGTCATGACGATGAGGGCGAGGATCGGCGGGATGCGGCGCACGTCGCGAGGGTGGCATGGCGGGGAGGAGATTGCCAGTGTCCGTTGGGGTAGCGAGGCTTGTGAAAGCTTCGGTTGGGGGAGGCGGGAAGTCCCTGGTGGGTTCGGGCGATTCTGGCGGCAGGTGGTTCTCCCCGCCGAACTTCTCACGAAGTTCGGGCATGTAGTCATTCAAGTTTTTTCTCGGGAAAATGCTGTTTGCGGGTGATTTTTCTTGGGTTGGTTGGGCTTGGAGGAAAGTTGTCCACAAGGTTCCGGG
>JBILQE010000031.1:0-32971 GCA_044373465.1 Akkermansiaceae bacterium
CCCATTCTCGCCCCGGAACCTTGTGGACAACTTTCCTCCAAGCCCAACCAACCCAAGAAAAATCACCCGCAAACAGCATTTTCCCGAGAAAAAACTTGAATGACTACATGCCCGAACTTTGTGAAAAATTCGGCGGGGCAAACCACCTGCCGTCAGAGCGCCCGAACACGCCAAGGACTCCCCGCCTCCCCCCCGCCGAAGCTCTCACGAGCTTCGCTACGGCGCGCTCCCGCCTCGGTCCCTGATCGGAGCGGCGGGGTGGACCGATCCATCCCGGGCAACTGGAGCCTTGTCTCGCGGGCAGGCATGCCCGATTGCTGGGGCATGCCCGCCGCCCGCGTGCTTATCGACGGTCCGTCGGAGCTCGTCTTTGATTATGCCATTCCCGCGGGGCTCGTCGTCCAGCCGGGGTGCCGGGTGCGCGTGCCGTTGCGCCACAAGGCGGCGACCGGCACGGTGCTGGCGCTGGTCGAGCCGTTGGAGATGGACTTCGCGCTGCGGCCGCTCACCGAGCTGATCGACCCGGAACCGTTGGTGACGCCGACGTTGATGCGCCTCGGCAGCTGGGTCGCTGAATACTACCACGCGCCGTTGGAGCAGGTGATGCGCTCGCTGTTGCCGGAAAGCGTCCGCCAGGAGGCGCATTCGGGAAAGTCGCGGCGCATCGCGGTGCTGGTTGGCGCGCCGGCGCCCGAGGTGCTCGAGAAGCTTGCGAAGCGGGCGCCGCGCCAGCACGCGCTGGTCACGGCGTTGGAAGCGGCCGGCGGGCGGCTGCCGGCGATCGAGCTTGGGGCGGCGGCGGCGGCCTCGCTCAAGGCGCTCGAGCGCGCCGGGGTGGTGCGCATCGAGGAGGAAGCGGTCCGCCGCGACCCGGATGCGGACCAGACATTCGTGGAAAGCCACGAGCTGACGCTCAACTCCGACCAGGCGGCGGCGCTCGACGCGGTGCTTGCCGCGGTGGCCGAGGCGGCGACCGGGGCGGTCCCCGCGCCGATGCTCCTCCAGGGGGTCACCGGCTCGGGGAAAACCGAAGTCTACCTGCAGGCGGTCCGCAAGGTCGTCGACGCCGGCAAGAGCGCCATCATCCTCGTCCCGGAAATCTCCCTCACCCCGCAGACCGTCCAACGGTTCAAGTCGCGCTTCGCCGACATCCAGGACCAGGTCGCGGTCCTCCACTCCCACCTCTCGCAGGGCGAGCGCTTCGACGAGTGGCACCGGATCCGCAGCGGCGCCGCGCGGATCGTCATCGGCGCCCGCTCCGCGATCTTCGCCCCGCTCCCGGACCCGGGGATCATCATCGTCGATGAGGAACACGAAAACTCCTACAAACAGGAAAACCCACCTCGCTACCACGGCCGCGACCTCGCCGTCCTGCGCGCCTCCATGGAGCCGTGCGCCGTCTTGTTGGGCTCGGCGACCCCGTCGCTCGAAAGCTATCAGCACTGCCTAACAGGAAAGTACCGGCGGCTGGTCCTCCCGCAGCGTGCCGACCACCAGGCGCTGCCGCTCATCCGGATTGTCGACATGCGGCTGGAGGCGGCCAAGCACAAGGGCGGGATGCCGATTCTATCAGACCGGCTGCGCAGCGCCATCGAGGGGAAGCTTGAGAAGCAGGACCAGGTGATTTTGTTTTTAAACCGGCGCGGGTTTGCCCGCTCGCTCCAGTGCCCGAGCTGCGGGCATGTCTGCGAGTGCACCCACTGCGCGGTCCCGCTGACCTATCACCGCAGCGAGGAGCGGCTCATCTGCCACATCTGCGGGTTCCAGGCGATCACCCCGCGGACTTGCCCGGCGTGCCGCGACCCGGCGATCCGCCTGCAGGGATACGGCACCGAGAAAGTCGAGGAGGTCCTGCGCAAAGTCTTCCCGAAGGCGGCGATCGCCCGGATCGACACCGACACGATGCGCCGGAAAAACGCCCTCCGCGACACCCTCGCCGCGTTCCAGACCCGCAAGCTCGATATTCTCATCGGCACCCAGATGATCGCCAAGGGGCTCCACTTTCCCAACGTCACGCTTGTTGGAGTGCTCAACGCCGACCTCGGGCTGCATGTTCCGGACTTCCGGGCGGGCGAGCGGACGTTCCAACTGTTAACCCAGGTCGCCGGGCGGGCCGGGCGCGGCGAGCTGGAAGGCGAGGTGTTCATCCAGACCTTCACGCCGCACTCGCCGTCGATCCAATTTGCCCGCCACCATGATTTCGAGGGGTACGCCGACCAGGAGATGGAGTTTCGCCGGCAGTTCGGCTACCCGCCGTTTCTCCATGTCGCGTTGCTAACAACCAAGAGCGCCCACGAACGGCGCGCCGAGTTCACCCTCCAGACGCTCCACCGCCGGTTGTTGGAGGAGCCGCCCGCCGGGCTGCTCATCGGCGAGCCGCTCCCGTCGCCGCTGGTCCGGGCCCACGGCCAATTCCGCTTCCAGCTGATGCTCCGCTGCCCGCGGCCGCGCGCGCTGCTCCGCCACCTCCAGGCGGTCCTCGCCAAAACCCCGCTCCCCGACGACGTCACCTTGGTGACGGATATGGACGCGCTGAATTTTTCCTGATTCCCTGTTGGAAAGTTGAATCCCAGAACTAACAACCGATGAACCGTCGCCACCTTCTCTCGCTCCTCCCTGCAGCCGCCGTCCTCGGCGTCGCCCAGCGCGCCACCGCCAAGCCGATCGCGGCGCCCGCGCCCGAACCGTTGGGCTTCACCATCAGCGTCCAGATGTGGACCTTCAAGGAGTTCACCTTGTACGAGGCGATCGAGCTCGCGGCCAAGGCCGGGGCGAAGGGGATTGAGATGTTCCCGACCCAGGTCCTCAGCGCCGAGGATCCGGGCAAGAGCGGCCCGGAGATGAGCGACGCGCAGATCGCCAAACTGCTAGACCACTGCAAGAAGCACAACATCACGCCGGTCAACTTCGGGGTGACCCCGGTGGCCAAGGACGAGGCGGGCGCGCGCAAAGTGTTCGAGTTTGCCAAAAAGTTGGGGCTGTACGGGATCACCACCGAGAGCGTCGAGTCGCTCGACGTCCTCGAGAAGCTCGCCAAGGAATACGACCTGAAGGTGTGCATCCACAACCACCCGGTGAAGCCGAACTACATTCCGGGCGACCCGCGGCAAGTCTGGGAGCTCATCAAGGAGCGCCACGCCAACGTCGGGTTCTGCCCCGACCTCGGCCACCTCGCCAGCTCCGGGCTCGACCACGTGGAGCTCATCAAGCTCATCGCCCCGCGGGTCCACTCGTTCCACGTCAAGGACCGGCTCGTCCTCGACAAGAAGGACCGCGACTACCCGCTCGGGGTCGGCAAGATCCCCTTCGCCGCCTGCTTCGACGAGGCCCGCAAGCACGGGTTTGCCGGCAACGTCTCGGTCGAATACGAAATCAACTGGAAGGAGTCGCTCGCCGAGGTCGCCCAGTGCGTCGGGTTCCTGCGCGGCTATTGCCAGGCCCGCGGTTAGCCGGATTGCGGGCAACTCCGCCGATTCCCGCTTGTCTTCGCGGGGGCGGCCGGTAGCTTCGCGCTGCGGCACGCGCCGCCTGAATCGCATGACTAACAAGGTTCTTTTTTCCCTCGGATGCTTGCTGGCATTTGCCAGCGGAGCGGCGCAGGCGGCCGCGCCGAAGGTGCTCGCCGAGCTGCTGCCGGTCGACACGCCGGTGCGCGGTGAGATCATCACGGTGGTTCCGCCCAAGGAAATCGAGGCGTTCATGGCCAAAGTCGAGGAGGCCGCCAAGGGCGATCCGGCGTGGTTTGCCGAGTTTTCGGCGAAGTCGAAGCCGGGCGTGCCGCTCCCGTTTGATGAAAAACTTGGGCTGACCAAGGCGGAGTACGACGAATACCTCAAGCTCTGGGCCGCGCGCGAATTCCGCACCGTCCAACCGGTCGTCGTCCAGCTCACCCGCGTCCGCGACGGCGAGTGGTCGATCCAGGTGACCGGCGCCGGCAGCGCCATCTCGATCCTGCGGTTCCTCGAAAAGGACGACACGTTCAAATCACCTAACGGCATCCTCAAGCGCATCGAGGACATCGACGCCGACGACGCGAGCATCCTCGGCGGCTGGACCGGCCACGAGTGGCGCTTCGAGGAGGAAACCGCCCTCGGCCGCACCAAGGAGAACTTCGCCATCGGGAAAATGAAGGACGGGAAGTTCAACTTGTTAGTCTACCGCGCCCAGGAGGTCTCCGCCCAGGGAACCCGGCTGTACGACAAGAGCCTGGTGATCCGGTTCGTTCCGCTGGCTGCGCCGGCGGCGGCCACGCCGGCGCCAAAGAAGCCCTAACACCGCCGGGCCGCGGCCTGGCATTCGGAGCGATGCGGATCATTGCGGGAAGTGCCGGACGGCTGCCGATCAAGGCGCCGGACAAGGGGACGCGGCCGACGACCGACCGGGTGCGCGAGGCGTTGTTCTCGATTCTCGGCGCGCGGGTGATAGGCGCGCGGGTGTTGGATTTGTTTGCCGGTTCCGGGGCGCTCGGGCTTGAGGCGCTCAGCCGGGGTGCGCAGAGCGCGGTGTTTGTCGACAACAACCGGCGCGCCGCCGCGGTGATCCAACAAAATCTCGCGACCACCAAGCTGGCCGGCGGGCGGATGGTTTGCGCCGAGGTCGCCAGCTTCCTCGCCCGCGATTCCGCCAGCTACGACCTTATCTTTGCCGACCCGCCGTATGCCCGCGGCCCGGGGGATGGCGACGCGGTGGCTGCCTTGTTAGGCGCCGGCGCGGCCGCGGCGCGGCTGGCACCCGGCGGGTGGTTGGTTGCCGAGACGGCGAGCGAGCGGCGCGCGCCGGAGGCGGCCGGCTGGGACCTGCTGGACCGGCGCAGCTACGGCGGGTGCGCCATCCTGCTTTACGCGTTGGTTGGCGCGGCCTAACATTTTCGGGATGCGCCGCCGGCTGTTGCTGTTAGTTTACAACCTGCTGTTGCCGGTCGGCTTCGTGGTGTTGTTTCCCGGCTGGCTGGTGAAGATGCTGAGGCGCGGCGGGTATGGCAGCGGGCTGCGCGAGCGGATTGGGATTTACGCTGGCGGGAGCGAGCGGCGCGGCGGGATCTATCTGCATGCGGTGAGTGTTGGCGAGGTGATGATTGCCCAGAAGCTCATCAGCACCTGGCTGGAGATGGTTCCGGAGCGCCACTTTGTCATCGCGGTGACCACCGCCACCGGCCACGCGATCGCGAGCCGTTCGGCCAGCGCGCGGGTCCGGGTCATCTATGCGCCGCTCGACTTCCCGTTCCTTGTCCGCCGCTGCCTGGCGCGCTTCGCCCCCGAGCAGGTCGTGCTGGTCGAGTCGGAGGTTTGGCCAAACTTGTTAGCGATTGCCGGCAAGCGCGGGATTCCGGTCCGGCTGATCAACGCGCGGCTCTCGCCACGTTCGGAGCGCCGCTACCTGCGGGTCGGCGCGTGGGTCCGCGAGTTCTTCGCGCTCATCGATGCGGCCGGCGTCCAGGAACCCGCCGACCTTGACCGCTGGGCCGCGCTCGGGATCCCGCGGGAGCGGCTCCGACTAACAGGAAGCGTGAAGTTCGACCCGGCCGGCGCGGTCGTCCCGGAGCGGCGCGCGGAGTTTGCCGAAATGTTGGACGCCTTTGGTGCCGGGCGCCCGGTGGTGCTCGCGGCGAGCACCCACGCCGGCGAGGAGCGCTGGATTGGCGAAGTGGTGGCGGGCGAGCCGGCGGCGCTGTTAGTGGTGGTCCCGCGGCATGCCGAGCGGCGCGCGGAAGTCCGCAGCGCGCTTGAGGCGGCCGGCTACGAGGTGGTCCTGCGCAGCGAGTTTGCGCCGCCGCGCGACCCGCGGCGCGCCTGTTTGCTGGTCGACACGACCGGCGAGCTACGGGACTGGACCGCCCACGCCAGCGCCGTGATCATCGGCAAGAGCATCCTTGGCGAGGGCGGCCAGAGTCCCATCGACGCGGTCCTCGCCGGGGTCCCGGTGATTTGCGGGCCGCACATGGAGAACTTCGCGGCGCTCGCCGGATTGTTGGACACGGCCGCCGCGCTCCACCGCGTCACCACCCAGGACGAACTCCGCGCCCTCCTCCCCAACATCCTCGCCGGCCACGGGCGTGACGCCGCCACCCGCGCACGCGCCGCGCTCCAACACCATGCAGGCGCAACCCGGCGGACCGTGGAGATGTTAGAAGATGGACCACGCGGCGCTCGGTGAGGCGGCGGATTTTTTTCGATGGATGAGTGGACTAGAGCGAGGTTGTCATTCGGGGAATCATCCATTAGCGTCCGAGGCGTGAGTGAAAGTGAAGACCGCGGCGCGAAGCCGGCGCCAGAAGCGATGACGGATTTGTTGTCGGCCCTCTCGTTGGGTCCGGCGTGGGCGAAGAGCGCCGAGATCAACAAGTCGGCCGCGGCGAAATACCAGGGGCGCGAATACGAACCGCGCCCGGAACGGGGCCGCGGCGGGCAGCGCGACGAAGGCGGGCGCGGCGGCCAGCGGCGCGACGGCGCGCGGGATTTCCGTGGCGGCGGCGGCGGTGGCGGCCAACGGCGCGATGGCGCGGGGCCGCGGCGCGACGACCCGCGCGGGGCGAGTCGGCCGGATGCGCGCGGCGGGCGGGACTTCCGGGATTTTCGTGACGAGCCTGAGCCGCCGAAAGGGGTGCGCGTCGAGATCCGCCCGGCGGCGGCAGGGATGCACGCGGTGGCCAAGGAGATCCTCCACCTTGCGCGGGTTTACTCGTTGTTTGAGATCGCCAAGGTGTTGTTAGCCGCGCGCGACCGCTACCAGGCGCGCTTCACGGCGAAGGATCCGGCGGGTCCGATGTTTGCCTGTCTGAAGGACGGGTCGCTGTGGCTGACGCGCGAGGAGGCCTTGGCGCACCTGTGGAATGCCGAGTGGCTCAGCGAGTATTACGCCGAGGAGGACGTCGAGATCGACCCGCCGAAGGGGAACTTCCAGGGAGTGGCGCGCTGCGGGATCAGCGGCGAGTATCTTGGCCCGCCTAACTACCACGGCTATCAGACGGCGATCCGCCAGCTGCACCGCGAGCGGTTCTCCAACATGAGCTTCGAGCACTACGCGGCGAAAGTGCGGACCGAGCGCGGCGAGGAGGCGGTGGCCGCCTGGCTGGCGACGATGAGCAAGACGATGCGCTTCCGGGCGACCGGGATGGAGGACGAGCCGCCGCTGGCGACCCGCGCCGAGGTCGAGCGCCACTTTGCCAAGCACTACTTTGCCGGGATCTTTGCCGAGACGCGCGAGGCGGCGGTATCCGGCAACATTGCCGCACGCCACCTGTCGCCGCCGCTGCTGACGGCCCTCAAGGGGTCTTCGGCGCATGCCCGCAAGCATCCGGCGACGCTCATTCCCGAGCTTTGCCGCGGGCTTGAAAAGGAGCACCTGCCGATCTTCAAGCGCCAGGGGAAATTGTTCACCGGTCCGGCCCGGCCGCATCCGCTCGACGAGCAAATCGTCCTTGCCGACCGCCCGGCGGCGATGTGCAAGTGGCTCGCCGACCACCAGGAAGCGAAGCTTGCCGAGATGTGGAAGGCGGTCCTGCCGGAAGGCCAGGCCGAGCCGACCGAAGAGTGGCTGCGCGACCTGTTCTGGCTCCTGACCCAAGGGCACATCCTTTTGCTCCAGGACGACTCGCTGGTCCTCCCGGTGCGCCGCCCGCGCAGCGAGCCGGCCACCGACGCCGCCCCGGCGCCGAAGAAAAAGCGCAAACGCAACCGGAAGCGCCGCGGGCGCCCGCTCGCCGACGTCAAAGCGAAGCTCACCGAGCTGCGCAAGGCGCCCCCGGCGACCAAGCGCACCCTCCGCGTCACCGCACGGAAAAACATCCCCCCTCCCGCGCCACCCGCAGACCCGGCACCACCACACGCCGACGAACCCGCGGCCCAACCGGCCAGCGAGCCGGCCCCGGAGCCCGCCGCCCAGGCGGCCCCGGCAGCCGAGGTGGTCGCCGCCACCGCCGACGCCCAGGACCCGACGCCTGCCAGCGAGCATGCCGAGATCCCGGACGCCGTGGCCGACGAGGTGGCCGACGACGTAGCCGAGCCCGCCGCCCAGGTGGAATAGCGGGAAACGTTGCGCCGGCGTGATTGTTAGCAGATGTTAGCCCGATGAAGCGCGCATCCGTTGGCAAGCTGGTCGTTTGTTGTGTTGGGACGCTGGTGCTCGGGGTGCTCAGCGGGGTGCTGAGCGGGACCGACCGCGAGTGGTACGAGATTCTCCAGAGCCCGCCGGGAACGCCGCCCGGGTGGGTGTTCGGGCCGGTGTGGACGGTCCTTTACCTGATGATGGGCGTCTCGCTGTTTCTGCTGTGGCAGCGCGCCTCGGAGGGAACCCGCGCGCGCCCGGCACTGGTCGCGTATTTCCTCCAGTTCGCCCTCAACCTCGCGTGGTCGCCGGTGTTTTTTGGCGCCCACCGGATCGGCACCGCGCTGGTCGTCATCGTCGCCCTGTGGCTGATGATCTTCCTCACCATCCTGCTCGCACGGCGCGTCTCGCGCCCGGCCGCCTGGCTGCTGGTCCCGTATTTCACCTGGGTGAGCTACGCGACCTACCTGAACGTCGGGTTCTACCTGTTCAACCGCGCCTGAGAGCGGTCGCCGGAATTTTCAACTTGCCAGCGGGCAATTATTCGATGATTCTCGAACTATGGAATCCACTGAAGCGATCATCGCGTTGACGGCGCTGGCGCAGGAAGCGCGGTTGCGGGTGTTCCGGCTGCTGGTGCGGGTCGGTGGCGGCGGGTTGGCGGCGGGTGAGATTGCCGCGGAGCTGGAGTTGCCGGCGCCGACGCTGTCGTTCCATTTGAAGGAATTGTCCCGCGCCGGGTTGATCCGCGGGGAACGTCACGGGCGGAGCATCCGGTATTCCATGGATCCAGCCGGGATTCGCGAGCTGCTGGTGTTTTTGACCGAAGACTGCTGCGCGGGCAACCCGGCGCTGTGCGGCGTAACCGATAAATGCTTATGAACCTCGACAAACTCATCGAAATCCTCCGGGGCAACCCGGACGCCGCGCTGGAAATCCGCCTGCCGGACGGCACTGCGGTGGCGCCGCACTTTCACGTCACCGAGCTTGGCATGGTGACGAAGGATTTTTTCGACTGCGGCGGGACCCGGCGGCGCGACGAATCGTGGTCGCTGCAAGCGTGGGTCGCCGAGGATGTCGCCCACCGGCTCACGCCGCGGAAGCTCGGGAAGATTCTCGCGCTGCACCCGCAGCTCGGGGCATCCGCGCAGCTTCCGGTGAGGATTGAATACCAAGGGGAGACGCTGGAGACCTACCAGCTCGGCGGAGTCCGCGCGGCGGATGGGACGGTGGCCCTGGTGCTGGCGCCGCTGCACACCGACTGCCTTGCGAAGGACCGGTGCAACATCCTGCCGCCCAATATCCCGGCGCTTCCGGGGAGTGCCTGCTGCGCGCCCGGCTGCTGTTGAAATCATGAAAAAAGTCCTGTTCGTCTGCATCCACAACAGCGCCCGCAGCCAGATGGCCGAGGCGTTCCTCAACCAGCTTGGCGCCGGACGGTTCCAGGCGAGCAGCGCCGGAATCCAGCCGGGAACGCTCAACCCGATCGTCGTCAGCGCGATGGAGGAAGTCGGGATCGACCTCTCCGGGGCGCAAACCACCGGGGTGGCCGAGCTGCTTGCCGCCGGGGCGAGCTACGACTTTGTCATCACGGTGTGCGATGAGGCCAGCGCCGAGCGCTGCCCGGTTTTCCCGGGACCTGGGACGCGGCTCCACTGGGGGTTTCCCGACCCGTCAGCGCTTCCGGGGACCGCGGCGGAGAAACTCGCCGCCACCCGCGCGATCCGCGATGACATCCGCAACCGCGTCGCCACCTGGTGCCAGCCATGAAAAACCCGTCCATGAGCGTCTTCGAACGCTTCCTCACCCTCTGGGTCGCCCTGTGCATCGTCGCTGGCATCGCCCTCGGCAAGCTCGCCCCCGGGCTGGCCCGCACGCTTGACGGGATGTCGCTCAGCGTCAATGGCGCGCCGGTCGTCTCGATTCCCATCGCGATCGCCCTGTTCCTGATGATGTACCCGATCATGGTGAAGATCGACTTTGCCCGGGTGGCGCGGGCGACCCGCAGCCCGCGCCCGGTGATCCTCACCCTGGTCATCAACTGGGCGGTCAAACCGTTCACCATGTATGCCTTGGCGAGCGTGTTCCTGGGGCTGCTGTTCCGCGGGCTCATCGGCCCCGACGCGCTCGACTTCGTGAAGATCCCGTTCGGCCTCGACCTCCCGCTCGGCGCCACCCACGGCGTCGGCACCGTGGTCCTCCACGATGGCGTCAAGATGCTCGAAATCCCGCTGTGGCGCAGCTACCTTGCCGGCTGCATCCTCCTCGGCGTCGCCCCGTGCACCGCGATGGTCCTCGTCTGGAGCCACCTGGTCCGCGGCAACGACGGCCTGACGCTCGTGATGGTGGCGGTCAACTCGCTGGTGATGCTGGTTCTCTACGGGGCCCTCGGCGGCTTCCTGCTGGGCGTCGGGCGCTTGCCGATCCCCTGGGAAGCGCTGCTGTTGTCGGTGGGCATCTACGTCGCGCTGCCGCTGGTGGCCGGGTATTTTTCGCGCAAATGGATCCTGCGGGCGATGGGCGAGGCGTGGTTCAACGCGCGCTTCCTGCGGTTCCTCACGCCGCTGACGATCGTCGCGCTACTGCTCACCCTGGTTCTGCTGTTTTCCTTCAAAGGCGCGGTCATCGTGGCCAACCCGCTGACCATCCTGTGGATCGCCATCCCGCTCGGAATCCAGACGATCGCCATCTTCGCCCTCGGCTATGCCGCGGCCAAGGTACTCGGGCTCACCTTCGAGGACGCCGCCCCGGCCGCCATGATTGGCGCGTCCAACCACTTCGAGGTCGCCATCGCCACCGCCGTGATGCTCTTCGGCCTCTCGTCGGGTGCCGCGCTGGCCACCGTCGTCGGGGTGCTCATCGAGGTCCCGCTGATGCTCGCGCTCGTCGGCTTCTGCAACCGCACCCGCCACTGGTTCGCCCCGCGCTGAATTTCGCCCCGCCCGTTCAAGGAGCCCGCCGCAGGAATCCCGGATCACGCCGCCGTCTCGTCCAAGAGTTCCTTGACCAACTCAGGAGCCACCATCCGCGCCCCTTGGGACATCGGGAACAATGGGATTCCATTGCGTTCCGCCGGCGCTTCTTGGGCGGGCTCCACTGCTCGTCGGACCAAGGCCGAAATCACCGCCCCCAAGGACTTCCGTTCCTTTGCGGCCAGTCGCTTCGCCGTCTCCAAGACGTCGTCGTCAAGATTCAACGTCGTTCTCATGGCGAGAACCATCACGCATCACGCATCAATTATCAAGTTTGCAAGCCCCGGAGCAAGAGGCGCGGGTGCGCCGGAAGCCCTGCGAGGCCACCAAGGAGGAGCGACTTCAGTCGCTACTCCGGCGCCTTGGGACGCGACTGAAGTCGCGGCTCCTTGGTTCGCCGCGCTAGGCTTTGAACTTCGCGGGGGTGTCGATTTTCACGACGCGTGAGTTGCCCCAGCCATCGTGCTTGCGGTGGATGATCTTCATCTCCGTCTCGGTGACCCGGATGACGACGTAGTCGCCGTGGCCGTATTCCGGACGCGCGGTGGTCCCGCAGTGGACGGTGAGGATGTCCTTCCACATGATGTAATCCATTCCGTGGGAGTGACCGTTGAAGATCCCGATGACGTTGTAGCTGGCGATCGCCTGGTGGAAGCGCTCCTTGGCTTCCGGGGTCCACCAGTCGGCCATCCCGCCAAGGACCCCGTAGTGGGTGATGACGATGACCGGCTTGCCGCTGTCGCCGACGTGCTTGGCGAGGTCCTTCTTGAGGAAATCGAGCGACATTTCCGGGTCGTGGTCAGGCTTGCTGACGCCCATGACGTCATCCGGGCCATCGCCTGGGAAGAGGTTGGTGTTGACGAAGTGGACGTGCTCCCAGTCCCACGAGTAGTGGAGGCCGTTCTCGGAGACCCCGGTGAGTCCCTTGCGCACCTTGTTGCGCTCGCGGATCTTCGCCCGCGGGATGCTCTTGACCGGTGGCCCGTCATGGTTGCCGATCCCTTCAAAAACCGGAAACCCGAGAACCCCGTCGGTGCCGTCCAGACCGAAGTCGGCAAGCCACTCGTCCCACTTGTGTTGGGATGTTTTCGGGTCGTATCCCTTGTCGAGCAGGTCGCCCGGGGCGATCACCCCGCGCGGCGTCCGGACCACCCCGGCGTCGAACTTGTCCGGGTATTGGGTGCCGGCCAAGCTGTTGATCTGGTTGACGACGACGTGGTTGATTTCAACGTTGTTGTCGCGCCCGTAATGCTGGTCGGTGGCGATGATGAACGTCAGGTCGTTCTTCACCGGGGTGTCGACGGTGCGGAAACTCCAAACCTCGCCCGCATCGGCCGGGTGCGTGCCATTCGCCGTCGCGACGCGCCAGAAGTAATGTTTCCCGTCCTCGAGCGACTGCTTGAAGTCGATCCGCGCCGCCTTGCCATCGAGCTTGGCCAACGGGGTGGTCGCCTTGGCGACTTCCTCGGCGGTCGCCCCGAAAAACACCTGCTGCGCGGTCGCGTGCGGCCCAGGCTGCCATTTGAGCTCGCTGAGCTTGGCCGTCACGTTGGTGATCGCATTGCGCGGCGACGGGCTGCTCGCCGGGCCGGTGCTTCTTTGGAAGCTCCAGACGTCGCCGGTATCCTTTTGGGCGCCGGCGGATTGGTCGACGCGCCAGGCGACCCGCTGGCCGATGGTCAGCGGGATCGGGCCAAACTCGCACTGGCCGGTGGCCGGATCGACGCGGACTTTTTCGGCCGGCTGGGGTTTGGCCGCCGCCAGGTCGCCTTCGCTCGTGGCGATGACCAACGATGGCTTGGCGCCCTCGCGCCCGATCGCCCAGCGCAGCGTCACTTCATCGCCCTCAACCGTCGCCCCTGCCTCGGGGCTGGCCGCGTAGGCGGCATACTTGCCGATGGCGTTGCGCACCTCGCGCCAACTCAGCGGCCGCGAGAGGACTTCCAGCCCGCCAAGCGCCCCGGAAAACGGGTGGTACAGGCTCTTGTGGTTGGTATCAAACCCGCTGCCCAAAAACATCGGCTGCCCGGCCATTGTGCGCATCGTCACCTTCTTCTCGTTGGACAATTCCCCATCCAGGAAAAGCTGGAACAGCCCGTCCTCGCCGCCGGCAAAGCAATAGGCGATGTGGTGCCAGACGCCGTTGGACGGCTGGCCGCCGCGGTGGCCGAGCGCCGCATTGCCAAAGCCATTGAACGCTGCCGCGCTGCCCGGGCCGCCAAAGTTGTTGTTGAACTCCGCGCATACCTGCGGGCGCGCGCCCAGCGTGGCCATCACCGCATGGTGGTTGGTCCGCGGCGTGAACACCCACAACATCAACGTAAACGGCTTGCCGCCCGCCAGCTCGGCCGGCAGCAGGAAGCTCGATTGGAGCGTGCTTTTGCCATCATAGACGACCGCCTTGCGCCCGGCGACGGATTCCACCTTCGGGCTCCCCTTGCCTTCCGGCGCGGCGAACCCACCGCCCAGCGACCCGGCATTCTTCCACTCGCCCACCGGCCCGTCCGCAAGGCCATCAACGTCCAACAACACAAGATGGTCTTTCCCCGGTGCCTGCCCAGCCGCATTCACCCCCTGGGGCAATCCGATCATCGCCGCCGCGGCAACCACCCCGCCGGATTGGATGAAATTGCGCCGCGTCCAGGCGTTGGCTGATTCCGCGCTGCTTTGATTCTCGGGGGATGTTGGCTTTTCCATCATTTGAGTTCCTCGTCTAACCGCAGTGGCTGCTAGTTTCAAACCGATTATTCACTCCGCCCGCTACGGGGCACAGAGGACACTGATTGAGGTTGCTGGACCCCTGCCCACCTAGAGCAGGAAGCGCGCGGCCTGCTCGACGTCCTTGTCGCCGCGGCCGGAGAGGTTGGCGATGATGATCGCGTCCTTTGGCAGGGTTGGGGCGAGCTTGGAGACGTAGGACATCGCGTGGGAGCTTTCCAGGGCCGGGAGGATCCCCTCGGTCACGGCGAGCTCGCGGAAGGCGTTGAGCGCATCGTCGTCGGTGGCGAAGGTGTATTCGACCCGGCCGATGTCTTGGAGGTACGCGTGTTCCGGGCCTACGGCGGCGTAGTCGAGGCCGGCACTCACCGAGTGGGTGAGCTGGATTTGCCCGTCGTCGTCGGCGAGCAGCCAGGTTTTCGTCCCCTGGAGGACGCCGAGTTTGCCGCCCTGGAAGCGCGCGGCGTGTTGTTGCGGCATGATCCCGTGGCCGCCGGCCTCGACGCCGACCATCCGCACCGCGGAATCGCCAAGGAACGGGTGGAACAGGCCGATCGCGTTGGATCCGCCACCGACGCAGGCGACGAGGACATCCGGCAGCCGGCCTTCCTTCTGGAGGATCTGGGCCCGCGACTCGACCCCGATGACCCGGTGGAAGTCCCTGACCATCATCGGAAATGGATGCGCGCCAAGGGCCGACCCGAGGATGTAGTGGGTGTGGTCGACGCTGGCGACCCAGTCGCGCATCGCCTCGTTGACCGCCTCCTTGAGGGTCGCTTGGCCGGCGGTGACGCCGCGGACTTCCGCGCCGAGGAGCCGCATCCGCGCAACATTGAGCGCCTGGCGTTCCATGTCGACCGCGCCCATGTAGACAACACATTGGATGCCAAAGCGCGCGCACACCGTGGCGGTGGCCACCCCGTGCTGGCCGGCGCCAGTCTCAGCAATCACGCGGGTTTTCCCGAGGCGCTTGGCGAGAAGGATCTGGCCGATGGCGTTGTTGATCTTGTGGGCCCCGGTGTGGAGCAGGTCCTCGCGCTTCAGGTAGATTTTCGCGCCGCCGAGCTTTTCGGTCCAGCGTTCCGCGAGGTAGAGGGGCGTCGGACGGCCGCAATAGTCGCCCAAAAGATGGTCAAGCTCCGCCTGGAACGCCGGGTCCTGCTTCGCCCGGGCGTATTCCTCGGCAAGCTCGCGCAGCGGTGCCATCAGCGTTTCCGGCACGAACATGCCGCCAAATTTCCCAAAGTGGCCACCCGCATCGGGCAGTTGCGTCGTTGTTTCAGCCATGGCTTGGCCACACATAGCCACACCCGCTTGATATTACCCAACGAAAAAATTTCCGCCGCCGCGGCCGCAGCCACCGCCTGGTTGTTAGCGTCCGTTTGCTATCGAGGCGATGTGAGCTATTCTGTCCGATGATTCGTCCGCTTCGGTTGCTTGGTTGGCTTGTGATCACCGTAGCGACCGTGGGCGCCATCCCGGCCCGCGGAGCGCCAACCCCGCCCGCAACCGAGGCCACCGCAGAATCCCCCACGCCGCCGCTTCCCGACCTCGGTGCGCTCGCCCTCAGCGATCCACGCAAGGCGCGCTTGCTCCGCGACCTCAACGCACTGCACGCCGGCCCGGCCGCCCCGGTCTGGTCGCCGGCGATGACCGCGGCGGTCGCCTCCCCGGCCGGGCATGCCGCGATCGCCAAACTGCTTGAGGACCACGGGTTTTTATTAGGCGACCTCGGCTGGCTTGAGACGCTTCCGGAGACCTCGCCGGACCGCCGGACGTCGATCGTGCTGCTCAGCGCCCGCGAGCTGCTCCAAAGCGGCCCGGCGAACTTCGACGGGCTGTGGCCAAAATGGAACCAGGGCGACACCCCGGGGACCGCGCCGGACGAGGCGCAGACGCTGCGCGCCGCACTTCCCGCAATGGCTGCCGCCGCGGGCGATGACCCGCTGGCATTCCTTGCCCAATTCGTTCCCAACAACCCGGTCTACCACGCGCTCTGGGAGCACTTTGCCGCCACCGAGCGCGACCTTGAAATGCTCCACGCCGAGTTTGTTCCGATCCCGCCGGTCAAGGATGCGGTCAAACCCGGCGACCGCTACCCGGGCGCGCCGATCCTCGCCCGGCGCCTGCTCGAGGAAGGGTATCTGGCACCCGTGCCTGCCACGCCGGACGCCTCCGCGCCGGACGCCGCGACCGATCCCGCCGCGCCGGTCTATTCCGCGAAATTGGCCGCGGCGGTGAAGCGCTTCCAAGAGCAACACGGGCGGACCGCCGATGGAATCCTCGGCCCGAACACCCTCGCCGAGCTCAACCGCAATCCGGACGAACAACTCGCGCTGCTGCGGATCAACCTGCACCGCGCGCGCTTGCTGCCCGACGAGCTCGGCGCGCGTTTCGTGATCGTCAACATCCCGTCCGCCCAAGTCGCGGTGTTCACCGGGACTGACCAGCCGGCGTTGCTGATGCGGGCGATCGTCGGCGCGGAAGTCAAAGACCGCCAAACGCCGGTCTTCCGCGACATCATGGAGCGGGTCGAATTCGGACCTTTCTGGAATGTCCCGCCGAGCATCGCCAAAAACGAAATCGTCCCGAAGGCGCGCAAAAACCACAGCTACCTTGCGCGGAACCACTACGAGATCGTCAGCGACTACCAGGGCGGCAAGACCCACCCGGTCAATGCCGACACGCTTTCCCAGGTCGAGGCCGGCGGCTTGCTCATCCGCCAAAAACCCGGCCCGGCAAACGCCCTCGGCAGCGTGAAGTTTTTGTTCCCGAACGACTTCTCGATCTACCTGCACGACACGCCCGACGACCAGTTGTTCGTCGAGGCCGAGCGCGGGTTCTCCCACGGGTGCATTCGGGTCGAGGACCCAGCCGCGCTTGCCGAGGTGGTTCTCGGCCCGCAAGGGTGGGACCGCCCGCGCATCGATGCGGCCTTGCAGACAACCACCACTGAAAGGGTGGCCATCGAGAACCCGCTCAACGTCTACATCGTCTACTTCACCGCCTTCCCCAATTGGGACCCGGCCGACCCGCGCCCGGTCCGCTTCCATCCGGACATCTATGCCCGCGATCCCGCGCTGCTTGCCACCGCCAAGGAGAACGCCAAGGAAGAAGAAAACTAACCGCCATACACCCGCGCGACCCGCGAGGTGATCCCGGTGAGAATTTCCCAGGCGATGGTTCCGGCCTTGGCGGCCACCTCCGCGGCCGGGATCCCTTGCCCAAAAAGCTCAACCACATCGCCTTCGGCAGCCTCCGGACAGCCGGTCAGGTCGATCATCAGCTGGTCCATCGTGACCCGCCCAAGGAGCGGGCAGCGAACGCCGCGGACCAGCACCTCCGCACCGGTCCCGGACAGGTGGCGCGGATACCCGTCGCCATAGCCGATCCCGACGGTGGCCACCCGGGTGGCGCGGGCAAGCACCGCGCTGCGCCCGTAGGAAACCCCGTGGCCGGCCGGGAGCGTGCGGATCAACGAGATGCGCGACCGCAGGGTCATCACTGTGCGCAGTTCCGCCTGAAACTCGGGAAGCGGCGAAATCCCGTAAAGCATCAACCCGGGCCGCGCCAAGTTGCAGATCCCCTGCGGGTAGCCGAGCAAGCCCGCGCTGTTGGACAAATGCCGCCACCCGAAGCGTCCCGCGCCGCCGAGCGACTCGATGATTCCCGCATAGCTGGCAAATTGCCGTCTGGTGAACTCAGGGTCGTCCTCGGCACTCGGCAGGTGCGACCCGATCCCCTCGATCTCGAGGTGCTTGAACTGCCCAAGCGCGCCCATCGCCCCCCCCACCTGGTCGGCGACAAATCCGCCCCTGCCCATCCCGGTGTCCACCGCCAGGTGCACCTTGAGGCGCACCCCCAGCGCCCCGGCCAGCCCGTCAAACTCGCGCGCCTCGTCGATGGTGGAGATGCACGGCGTCCACCCGCGGCCGACAATCTCCGCCCGCTCGACCGCCAGCGTCGGCCCGAGGATGTAGACCCGCGTCACAATCCCCGCCTGGTCGGCCAGCCGCCGCGCCTCGCCGACATTCGCCACCCCGAAAAATGCGATCCCCGCAGCGTCCAGCGCACGCCCAACCTCCACCAACCCATGCCCATACGCATCCGCCTTGACCACCGCCATCACCGGACTCCCGGCATGCCGCGTCGCCACCCCAAGGTTGTGTCGCAGCGCCCCAAGATCAATCTCCGCCCACGCTCGCGGCGGGGAAGGGGCGGGGACAAATGGCGAACTCACGGTGCCCACCAACCAAGCAGGTGCCATCACAACCCGAAAGTCGAAAGTCGCCGGTAGAGCCGGTAGGGCGATGCGTCGTCGGCAGAGGCCCACTAGCGAAGCTCGGGAGAGCTTCGGCTGGGGGAGGCTGGAAGTTGCTGACGAGTTCGGGCGCTCTGGCGGCAGGTGGTTTGCCCCGCCGAACTTTTCACAAAGTTCGCTACACGAACAAGGCTCACCACGTGGGCTAGTGGGCGTCCTCCTTGAAGTGCTCGCCGAGCGAGTCGCGGCCGAAGTCGCCGGCGAAGTTCCGCCAGGTGGCGTGGACGTGGTTGGCGTTGTTCTGGCTGTTGACGACCTCGATAAGGAACGCCGGGCTCTGGATCCGGTAGTAGTAGGCGTCGCCGGGGGCCAGGCCGCCGGCCCAGCCGAAGCGGGTTTTCGTAAGTTCCGCCTTGATGGCGGCGAGGTCGTGGGCGGCGATGTCCGGCCGGTGGCGGTTGGCAAAGGTGGCGATCAGGGCGAGCAGGCCGTCGCGCTGGGCCCCGGTGAGGTCCGCGGCAAGCACACCGACCGGTTCAAGCTGGGCGACTTGGCGATCGGCGGCGGTGAGGATCTCGGCCGGCGGCTTGGCGGAGAAAATCACCTGTTTCCCGGCGGTGTCCAGGGCGGTGGCGAGCGCGCGGGCGAGGTCCTCCTCGGCGGCAAGCGGGCGCATCCCCTTGTATTTCCCGTCGCGGACTTCGCCCGGGTTGGTCCCGATGAACGTCGGGGTCACCGCGATCGCCTTGCCGCCGACAAACGTGAAGTTGATCGACAGGTGGTGGCCCTCGAAGCGCCACGCCCAGGTCCCGCCCGGCTGCGGATCGCCGAAGATGCTGGTGAAGTATTTCGACGCGTCGCGACGGACCGGATCTTTCTCAACCTCAGCGAGCAGCGATTCCAGGGTGATCACCGCGTCGGCCTTCGCGAGCCCCTCGGCGCTCATCGCCGTCTCGAGCACCTTGCGCGCAAGCTTCCGCTGGTCCTCGGTCATCGCCTTGTATGGCAGCCCCTTGCGCTCCTTCGGGACAAACCCCCAGTTCTCCCGCTCCGGCGAATCGAACGGAAAACACGCCTCCTTGCGCCCACCCTCGTCGAGCGACTCGACAAACGCGCTCGCCGCGGCGGCCAGCTCGGCGGACGCCTTGGCCAGCGGGGCATCCTGCGCGGCGGCAGGAAGCAGCAACAACGAAACCAGCAGCAGCGAGCGAATCATCCGCCCAGCGTGGCGCGACTTTCCCGAGAAAAAAACCTAAAAATCAAGAGCATTGGCTCGGGCGCTGCGGGGGCGTATCGCGCTACCGGACGCATGCCCTACGAATGCCTGACTGGGCCCCGTTCCCAGCGCTTCACACTTCCCACTTCTCACCTTCCATTTCTTCATCGTTCCCGCCTGATCACTGATCACTGATCACTGATCACTCGGCACTCGTCTCACCCCGCAGCGGCCATCATCCGGTAGATCGAGTCCTTGTCGCGGAGTGACTCGTGGCAGCCGTCCTCGACGATCCGACCGTGGTCGAAAACCAGGATCCGGCTGGCGAAGGTGATGGTGCTGAACCGGTGGGCGATGATGAACGTCGTCCGGCCGCGGACCAGCGCGCGCAACGCCTTCTGGACCATCGCCTCGCTCTCGGTGTCAAGGGCGCTGGTCGCCTCGTCGAGGATCAACACCGGCGCGTCCTTCAGGAACGCCCGGGCGATCGCAATCCGCTGCCGCTGGCCGCCGGAGAGCGACCCGCCGCGCTCGCCGACGAGCGTCTGGTAGCCATTTTCCAGCGCGAGGATGAACTCGTGGGCGTGGGCGCTCTTGGCCGCGGCGATGACCTCCTCGTCGCTCGCCTCGCCACGCCCGAGGCGGATGTTCTCCATGATCGTGTCATTGAAGAGCACCGGCATCTGCGGGACGACCGCGATCTGCTGGCGCAAGTCGTGCTTGCTGAGCTGGCGCAGGTCAACGCCGTCAAGCAGCACCCGGCCAGCCGCGACATCGTAAAACCGCGGAATCAGGTTGGCAAATGTCGTCTTCCCCGCCCCGCTCGGACCGACGAGCGCCACGCACTCGCCCTGGGTGATCGTCACGCTCACGTCGCTCAACACCCGGCTGCCTTGTTCGTAACTGAACGACACGTTCTCAAAGGTCACCTCGCCGCGCGAGCGCCCCAGCGGCGTCGGCGCGAGCGCGTCGGGCAGCGTGTCCTCCGCCAGCAGGATCACCTCGATCCGGTCCAAGGCCGCCTCCGCCTGTTTCAGCTGGCTGTGGATGTTGCCCAGCTTCTTGATCGGCTCGTAGGCGAAATACAGCGCCATCGCAAGGGCGATGAACGCCTCAAGGGTCATGTCCTGACGGACCCCAAAGTACAGCGCGATGGAAAACCCGATCGATGCGACCACCTCGATCGCCGGTGAGATCGCCTGGCGACCCTTGACGATCTTCATCGAATCCCGGAACACCCGCCGGATCCGCTCGTTGAACGTCCGCTTCTGGCGCTCCTGCAGATTGTAGGCGCGGATCTCGAGCGGCGAGGAAATCGACTCGGCAAGCATCGCG
Organism: Akkermansiaceae bacterium; assembly: GCA_044373465.1. Lineage (GTDB taxonomy): Bacteria > Verrucomicrobiota > Verrucomicrobiia > Verrucomicrobiales > Akkermansiaceae > JBILQA01. The sequence continues at coordinate 20,546 of JBILQE010000031.1, forward strand.
CTCACCCCGCCTTGGTTGGCCTGCAGCGACTTCGCCCGGCGCGCGAGGCGCTTTCCGAGGATCCGGATCGGCAAAACGCACAACGGAATGCTCAGCAGCGCGATGAGCGCGACAAACGTCCCGTCCCTCTTGACCGCCTCGTGGATGACGTAGCCCATCGCCGCGAGCATCACCGCCGGCTGCTTGATCATGTCACTGCTCGTCTGGGCGATGACCTGGCGGAGGATTTCCGCGTCCCCGGTTAGCCGCGCCATCAGGTCGCCCGACCGGTGCCGGTGGTAAAAACTCAGCGGCAATTCCTGCAGCTTGGAAAACAGGTCCATCCGCAGACCCTCAAGCACCCGGAAGCCACAGTAGCTGATCAGATACGCGTTGGTGTAGCCGGCCGCGGCCCGCACCGCGAAGATCACCGGGATCCACAACACGCTGAACAACAACAACTGGTCAGGCGTCAGGTGGGCCAGGTTGGTGCCGATCCATTGCTGGTACCAGTTGCCCTCGGTCCCCTTGCCTTTGAACAAGATGGGAAAAACCACCTGGGTCATGAACGGCAAGCCCGCGCCGGTCGCGGCGGCGAACACCACCGCGGCGAGCAACCCGCTGATGAAGTGCCACTTCACCGGCCGAAGGTAGCGGTAGTACGGAATGAGGCGCTTCATGCTGGGCGTACCCGCGGCGCTTCGGCCTTGGGCGGAAAGCCGCAATATCTCGATTCCCCGGCCATGTCCAAGCTCTAAACCGGATCGACACCGGCCGCGCGCCCCGGCCAGGCGCCGATTCCGGTTCCGCCTCGACATCGCCAATGGCCGGCCATAACCAGCGGGAGTGACGAAGTTCTGGAAATCGGAGGCCGGCGCGCTGGTCGGGTATTTTTTCGGCGTCGTTCTCCTTGGGGCTCTGGTGATGCCGTGGCTCTTCCGCGGCGGCATCGAGCTCGGGCGGCTCGCGCAAGCCGGCGAGGTCGGCGGCGTGCTCCGCTCGATCGGTGAAAGTTCTCTCAACGCCGCGGAAAAAGGGAAGATCTCGAGGTTCTTCGCGCGCGCCTTGATGCTCGCGACGCTGGTCCTGCTGCCGTTGCTGCTGATGAGGTTGCGCCAGACGCGGACGGCCGGGGCGGGGCTCGCGCTCGACCGGCTCCGGCCGTGGCCGCGGGTCCTGCTGCATTTTGGCACCGGGGTGGTGGTGGCCGCGGGGATCTTGTGGCTGGTGGCGGGGGTTTTGACCGCGGCGGGGGCGTTTGTCCCTGCGGCGGACGGTTATTCGCTCGGGAAGCTGCTGAAAAGCGCGGCGCTCCCGGCGCTCGGGACCGCGGTGGTCGGCGAATGGTTATTCCGCGGGCTCATCGTCGGCGTTTGGTTGCGCGCCCAGTCGGCGTGGGCCGCCATCCTTGGCAGTTCGCTTTTGTTTGCCGCCGTCCACCCGCTCCCGGGACTTTCGCTCCCCGATCCGGGCGCGCCCACCGCAGGCTTCGAGTTTCTCGGCGCGGTCATCAGCCGCTACGCCGACCCGCAGGTCTTCATCGCCGAGTTGCTCACCCTGTTTTCCCTCGGCGTCCTCCTCGCATGGACCCGGGTCCGGACCCGCTCGCTCTGGCTCCCGATCGGCCTCCACGCCGGCATCGTTTTTGCCTTCAAGGCATTCAACATCGGCCACGAACGCGTCGCCGCCGGACCCGTTTCCCCATGGCTCGTCGGCGACGACCTCCGCGCCGGCCTCGTCCCGCTCGCCAGCCTCGCCCTCATGGCGATCGTCCTCCACGCGCTCATCCGCTGGGACCGGCGGCGCGCCGCCTAGGAGCAATGGCACAGAGTCCGAGAGCCGCACCCCCTGCCCCCTTCTGAGCTTCACCGGCGGCTAGCGATTCACGGCATGAATATCCAAGATCTTCACGTGCCGGTCCGCCTCGTCGATCCAGAACATCAAAGCATAATCACCAACCACTGCGATCTCAATGCGCCGGCCAATCTCATCGTACCCGACCTCGTCCGATCGGCCATACGGGTCCCGCCCGATATCCTTGACCGCTGAACGCAGATGCTGCCCGATTTGGCGTGGAAGGCGCTCGACGAATTCAAGAACTTCGTTAGCTATCAAGAGCCTGAAGTCCATGGCTCACCGATCAAGGCGCTCCTCAAACTCCTCCAAGCTCACCCAATTCCCCGGGTCCTTGTCATCAATCTTGCCTGCCATATCATCGCCATATCCAGCCAAGTCCTTGTGGCTCAGCGAAACAAGGAACGCCGCCAAGCGCCTCCGTTCGTCCGGAGAAAGGGCCTCAACCTCCGCTTTGAGCGCTTGGATACTCATGCCGGAAAAATAGCCCACTTCGCCCCATTTGGCAATTGGCTCGAGAGGTTTAAGAATGACTTCGGGCTCCTGCGGGGCACCGCGCCGCGGCGCCGTGCCGCCGGGCCACTTTACGCGTCGGAAAACTCGTAGCGCAGCGCGCCGAGGACAAAGAACGTCGCGGTCTCGGCGCGCAGGACGATCCGCCCGAGAGTGACCGGGGAGAATCCAGCCGCGATGGCCGCCTCGGTTTCCGCGCGGGTGAAATCCCCTTCCGGGCCGACGAGCACATCCGCGGTCGCCGGTGCTGTCCCGCGCAACCGGTCGCGCAGCGGAACCGCCCCGGGCGCCAGCGAGGCGATCACCCGCAGGTCGCCGGCCACCGTTCCCGTCAAAGCCTCTGCCAGGCTCATCGGCGGGTGGACCACCGGCACGCTGTCCTGGCCGCATTGCTTGCACGCCTCGAGCGCGACCCGCTGCCACTTTTCCGCCTTGCGCTGCGCCTCGCCCGGTTCAAGCCGCACCACCGTGTGGCTCGTCAAGACTGGCTGGATCGCCGCCACGCCGAATTCGACCGCCTTCTGGACGATCAGATCCATCGTCTTCCCTTTCGGAACCGCCTGGTAGAGCGTGATCCGCGGGACCAGCGGGGCGACCCGCTCGGGGTCCTCAAGCCGCAGCCCGACCCGCTGGCGGGTCACCGAGGCGACCGTGGCGCGCGCCCGCCGCCCCGCGCCGTCAAAGACTTCCACCACATCGCCGGGGGCGGCGCGGAGGACCTGGGCGCAGTGCTTCGCCTCCTCGCCGCTCAGTGCGGCATCGGCGGTCCAACAGTCGGCCGGCAGGAAAAAGCGCAGCACCAGACAGCTTGGTTAGGTGGCGAAAAACCGGCGCGCCTTGGCGAAAAAGCTCTCCTCCATCGGCGAGTTCTCCTCGCCAATCGACTCGGCAAACTCGCGGAGCTTTTCCTGCTGGGCCGAGTTGAGCTTGGTGGGCACCTCGACCTGCACGGTGATGTGGAGATCGCCGGTTTTTCCGGACGAGAGGTCCTTGATTCCCGCATCGCGGATCCGGAAGGTCGTCCCGCCCTGGGTCCCCGGAGGGATCCGGATCGACGATTGGCCGTTGAGCGTGGGCACCTTGAGCTCGCCGCCGAGGGCCGCCTTGGAAAACGGCAGCGGAACCTCACAACCAAGATCGCTCCCTTCACGGTCAAACACATCGTGCTCCCGCACGTGGAGAAACGCGTACAGGTCGCCCGAGGCACCGCCGCGCACCCCGGCATCGCCATTCCCCGACGAGCGCAAGCGGTTGCCCTCGTCGACGCCCGCAGGAATGCGGATCTTGATCCGGGTGGATCTCTGGACCCGGCCGTCGCCCTTGCAGTCCTGGCACGGGTCGGCGACGACCTCGCCGGCGCCGCGGCATTCCGGGCAGGTCGTCTGCTGGACAAAGATCCCCGCCTGGCGGGTGATCACTCCGCGCCCGCCGCAGGACGAGCACGTCTTGGTCCCACCGTTGCTTTTCGACCCGCTCCCGGAGCACGTCTCGCAGGAAACAAACCGCTCGATCTCAAGCTCCTTCTCGGCCCCAAACGCCGCCTCCTCGAGCGAGATCTCCAGGTCGTAGCGCAAGTCGCTGCCACGCTGGCGGGTCGACTTCTGGCGCCGGCCGCCGCCGCCGCCAAAGAAGTCCTCAAACCCGCCACCGCCACCGAAGGCGCCGCCGAAGACCTGCGAGAACAAGTCCATCGGGTCATGGAACCCGCCAAACCCGCCGCCGCCGCCCGCGCCGCGCCCCGCGCCTTGGAATGCCGCGTGCCCGTAGCGGTCATAGGCCGCCCGGGTTTCATCGTTGCTCAGCGCCTCGTAGGCCTCCCCGAGCTCCTTGAACCGGTCCTCAGCCGTCGGGTCGTCCGGGTTTTTGTCCGGATGATATTTCACCGCGAGCTTGCGGTAGGCCTTCTTGATCTCCGCGGCATCGGCGTTCCGATCCACCCCAAGAATCTCGTAATAATCGCGTTTCGCCATCGCTTAGCTCGGTTCGCCCTGGCTCGGGCCATTGGAAACCACCACGCCCGCCGGCCGCAGAAGCCGGTCGCGCAGCTTGAACCCGCGGCGCACCGCGCGCAGCACCTGGCCCTCGGGGATGTCCTCGGCGTTCTCCTCGGCGACCGCGTCATGCAGGTTCGGGTCGAACGCGGTCCCGGGCTCGGTCCGGATCTCGCTGACTCCCTGGGACATCAGGAAGTCTTCCAGCTGCTTGCGGACCATGTCCATCCCGAGGAAGATCATCGAGCTGCTCTCCTGGGCGGCGGCCCGCATCCCCATGTCGAAGTTGTCCAGGATCGGCAAAAGTTCCTCGAGCAGCCCCTGGGTCCCGTAGCGGATCGACTCCTCCTTCTCGCGGGCCATCCGCTTGCGGAAGTTCTCAAGGTCCGCGGCACTCCGCAGGGCGACTTCCTTCCAGCGCGCCGCTTCCTGAGCAAGCGCCACTTGCGGATCCTCCTCGTCGGCCGCGGTGGCGTCCGGGTTGTCCGGCAGGTCGTCATCAACGGCCGTTGCATCACACTTGTCTGTCATGCGGCAACCAATAGCCCCGCCCCCCGGCGCGTCAATCCCCTAGGCAGGCTTAACGTTTCTCGATGGCCACCAGGGTGATGTCGTCCATCTGCGCCGCCCCGTCGACAAATGCCACCACATCCCGCTGGACACCAAGGACTGCCGCCTCCGCCCCGAGCTTCGCGTGGGTCTTGAACACCGCCATCATCCGGTCGATCCCAAACTCCTCGTCGCCATCGTTGATCGCCTCACGCACCCCGTCGGTGTATAACAACAGGCAGTCGCCCGGCTGCATCGCGATCTCGAAATCCCGCGTCACCCGCTCAAACACGCTGCCCTCGTCGATCCCCACCGCCAACCCCGGCGGCTTCAAGATCGTCACCTCCCCGGTCGCCCGCCTGAAAAGCAACGGCGAGTCGTGGCCCGCCCGCGCCAGGACCACCCGCCCCGCGCCGCCATCAAGGATCGCATAAACCATGCTGATGAACATGTCCTCGCGGATATCCGGAAACAACTGGCGGTTGACCTTCGCCAGAATCTCCGCGGGCGAGTCGCCGGCGTCGGAAAGCGCGCGCAACACGCTGCGGCACATCGCCATGAGCAGCCCGGCCGGAAGCCCCTTGCCTGAAACATCGGCGATCGCGATCCCGTGGCGGTCGGCGCCGAGGTCGAGGTAGTCGTAGTAATCACCGCTGATGATCCGCGCCGGAACGTTCGTCCCGCTGATCCGGTAACCGGGCAGCACCGGGTTCTCCGCCGGCAGCAACACCCGCTGCACCTCGCGCGCCGTCCGGAATTCCTCCTCAAGCTTGCGCTTCTCATGCGCCTCCATGTGGATCATCGCGTTGCCCAGCGCGAACGACGACTGCTCGGCCATCGACTTGAAGATCTCAAAGTCGTTCCGCTTGAACGACCCGTCCGCGTGGCTCCGGGCCACCGCCAGCACCCCGATATCCGCCCCCGCGTGGCGCAGCGGCGCAACCATCGCCGCCACATCCCCGCGAAACCCGCTCAAGGCGTCACGAAACGCCTCATGGCTCTTGACGTCAACCACATGGATCGGCTCACCAAGCATCAGGCAGTGACCCAGGATCCCCTCGTCGACCCGCACCTGGGCCAGCCGCATGAAGCTCTCGACCGCCCGCGGGTCTTCCACCCCTTTTTGCAGGACCTCGGGCGGCAGCCCGATCAACGGCGGGCAATCCTCCGATATGTACTTCGGCGTCAACAACTGCCGGTCGTCGTTGATCAGGTAGATCGCCCCGCCGCGCGCGTTGACCACCTCCTCGACCCCGTCGACGATCATCCGGTAAAGCCGCCCCGGCGTCGTGTCCGTCTCGATCGCCTCGCCCAGGACATGCAAAAAACTGAAAATCCGCGCCTCCCCGGTCTCGATCGCCTCGCGCTCACGCCGGACCCGCCGCAGCCGCCGCCGCGACCGGCGGATATACCAGCCGAACACCAGCGCAACTAGCCCCAGCAGGATTAACAGGATCGGTGGGTCCATGGGGCTCGCGCGCGCTCGCAGTGACTGGCACGCCGGTCAGCTGCCCGGCGGTTTCCGGCTCAGCTCGGCTTGCAGAACGCTCAAAACCCCCTCGAACTTCCGCGTGTTGCCCTCATTCAACCCGCTCAGCTTCCGGTGCGCGTCGAGAATATGCTCCGCACGCGTCCGGATCGCCGCCGGCCGGCTCGACTCGCACGCCCGCAGGCTGCTCCGCGCCTCGCCCAGATGATCGCTCCATGGCATCTCTGGCTCGTTGATCTTCAACAGGAAATCCAGCCCGAGGTCTTCCAGCGACCGCTGGTTGCGCTCGCTTGCCGCGACGACGTGGACGGTCCCGCCAAACTTCTTGGAAATGTTGATCGCCAGCCCCGCCAGGGTGCCCATGAAGGTCGAGTCCATCCCGCTGCACTCCTCAAGGTCAACGACCAGCGACCGATGGTTGTCACTCATCAGGGTTTCCGCGCACTCCTTGAGCGCCGGACTCTGGAGGAAGGACCCTTTCCCCTCCGCGCGAATCCAGATGAAGCCGGCATAATGGCCGACAAAGATGGCATTTTGAGCAGTCACTACGTCGCAGTTCAACCCGCAATCAAATCGAACTCACTATAGGAACCGATTCCGACCCCGGTCAATGATCCATGCACGCTTTTTCGCCCGAAAAAATCCCTGCGGCGGGCTTTAACTTACTGCCACATGAATGATCGGCGCTGGCCAACCAGCTCCCCGCCGCGGAACACGCTGACCTGCCACGCGAGCACCCGCCCGCGGACTGCGTAGTCCTCGCCGATGACCGCAAACTCACCCCGCCCGGAGGTCGCCTCCCCGGGGAAGGTTCTCACCTGGGTCATCACCTCCGGGCCAGTCGCTGCCTGGCGGAACTCGAAAACCACCCGGACCGGCTCACCCTTGGCTGGATTGCGCCAGAAGGCGGTGTAGTATTCTCCCAACCGCAGCTTCCGATCTTCAATGGTCACTGCGCCAAATAGCCGGCGCTGCTGCTCGCCACGCACAAACGGGTCCTGGTCACGGTCCGGAGAAATGTCGCGCAAGTGGAACTGCTTCACCTTGAGCGCTGGGTCGCCATTGCTGCAGGCCCCCAGAGCGCCCACCGCCAGCCACCCGAGCATCCGAAAAATTCGCATGCGTCCTTGTAATCAACGCCGTGAGGAAAGCAAAGTGCGTTGTTTCCGCATTCCCTGAATGAGCACGACGCCAGCCATTGCGGCCGCTGGAATCCACCAGCGGCTTGAGGATTTCATCCAAACCAGGGGCTTGCGCCGCACCCCGCAGCGCGACGCGATCCTCAACGCCGCCTTTGCCAGCGACGAGCATTTCACCGCCGACGAGCTCTGGGAGCGGGTTCGGCGGACCAGCATCCGGTCGTCGCGGGCGACGGTTTACCGGACCCTGGCGCTGCTGGTCGACGCCGGGCTCTTGCGCGAGATCGACCTCGGCGGCGAGGAAACGACCTACGACCCGAACTTCATCGACAAGCCGTCGCACAACCACCTGATCTGCATCGACTGCGGGAAGGTGACCGAGTTCGAGGACCCGCACGCGGAGATCCTTCACGATTGCCTGACGCGGCGGCTCGGGTTCCGGCCGGTCCGCCAAGAACTGCGCATCGAGGCGTGTTGCGAGCAACTGCGCCACGAAGGGCGCTGCCCGAACCTGATCGCGGCGCGGCTCAAAGGGAAACGGATCCGCCGCAAGTAGCGCGGGTTGCGCGCTTAGCGGCGGCGGCCCTGGAAGCGGTCGCGCGGATCGCTTTGCTGCGGCTGTGGCGGTGATGACTCCGACTTGGTGGATCCGTCGTCGCGATAGCGGAGGATGCCGTGGCGGCGGAGGTTGCGGATGAACTCGGAAGCGTCCTCGCCGGATTGCTCGTCATCGGTGAGGGCGCCGAGCAGGCCGCCATTCTCGGCTTTGGACATGACCGCGCCGGCGCGCTCCGCGGCCTTCGAGACGCTGGCGATAGCACCGGGAAGCTCACGGATGGCCGGGCTGATCCCCTTGATCTCCGCGTCGACGCTGGCGAATGCCGACTCGGCCGAATCCGCCGCGTCACTGACGGCGGCAAACGCCTCACGAGCCTCGCCGATTGCCTCGGGCAGCTCATTGCCAACCTTCTCCAGGGCACCACTGGCCCTGTCGAGATTGGCCAGCGAGCTCTCGAGGTGGGTCAGGTTTTCCTCGGAAAGCACCCGCGAGTTGACCTTGGTGAGCATGTTGTCGAGCTCCTGGCTGACGCTGCGGACGTCGGCAATCGCGCTGTCGACCTTCTTCATCGTGTCCTCGGCTTGGACGAGGAGGTCTTGGGCGCTCTTGCTGACTGCCTCGGCGGTGCTTTGGAGCGAGTCGAGGCCGGAAAGCCCGGCGCCGCGGACCTCGCCGCCGGGCGGGATCGAGGCGGTGGTTTTTTCGCTTGGCGGGGTGACGATGATCAGGCGGTCGCCGAGCAGGCTCGCGGAACCGACTGAGAACTTTGCCCCTTCCGGGATGCGGACATCGTTGCGGATGCTCAGCGGCACGGCGACCCGGAGGTCCGCATTGAGCTGCGGGGTGTCCTTGACCCGGCCAATCATCGCCCCGCCCATGCGCACGTCGCTCCCCTTGATGACTCCCGAGGCATCATCGAAAACCACCGTGACCGTGTAGTAGTCGAGGAACCGGTCGCCGATCCGGCCAAACTGGACGATGAGCCCGCCAAGCAAGACCAACCCGATGAGCATGAAGATGCCCACGAGGGTTTCGGTGTGCTGTTTGCGCTCAGCCATGGGTGGTAAGCTTAGATGAGAATTCCTGCGGCGAAACGTCAAAGTTCAACGGCTCCGGGCCACGACCCGCCCGAATCACCGGCAATGAACGCGCGTAGCACCGGGTCGGTCGTCGCGGCAAACTCCGCGAGCGTCCCGGACCAGTGCAATTGGCCGTCCTTGAGGAACCCGACCCGGTCGGCGATCCGGAACACGCTGCGCATCTCGTGGGTGACGACGATGTTGGTGATCCCGTGGTCGACCTGCAAGTCCTTGATCATGTGGTCGATGGTGTCCGCGGTCACCGGGTCGAGGCCGGCGTGCGGTTCATCGAAAAGCACCGCCGCGGGCCGCTCGACGACCGCCCGGGCCATCGCCACGCGCTTGCGCATCCCGCCGGAGAGGTCCGCCGGCATTTTCTCGGATGCGTCGCCGAGTTTCACAATTTCAAGGACTTCAGCCACCCTTGCGCGGATTTCGCGGTTGCCGAGCTGGCCGCGCTCGCGCAGCGGGAAGGCGACGTTTTCCGCGACGCTGAGCGAGTCAAACAACGCCCCACCCTGGAACAACATCCCGATGCGCCGCCGGACCCGCCCGAGCTGGCGCTCGTTCAAGCCGGTGAGGTCCTCGCCCTCGATGATGACCTGCCCGGAGTCGGGCGTCAGCAGTCCGAGCAAATGCTTGAGCAGCACGCTCTTGCCGGCGCCCGAGCCGCCCAGCAGGACCCATGTTTCGGCGCGCCCGATCTCGAGGCTAAGTCCGCGCAGGACCTCCTGACGGCCAAAGCTCTTGCGCAACTCCCGCACCTCGATAAAGGGCGGCTCGGTGGCGGCGGCGGAGGTCGGGACCATGCAGCGGGTGGCAATCACCCAGAAGGTGCCGGACTCGGCGCCATCCGGCAACGGATTTGTCACCCGGCCGCGGGCCCGAGCAGCGCCCCAAACCCGCAGAACAGCTTCGAGTCGCCCGGCGGGCACTGCGGCGCTGGCCGGTCATTGTCAAGAAACCGGCGGCAGGTGGCCGCGAAATCCTCCGGGGTGGTCACCCGCCGGATCTCAAACTCGAACTCGGCATCCAGCCCTTGGGCGATGAACACCAGATACTTCTTCATCCGGTTCACGTGCCCGCGCGGGTCGAACCGGCGCGCCGAGCCGGCGACCCCCTCGTAGAGGTCCATGATGTAGCCGAGCAAGTCGGCGCGGGTCACCAAAGTTGCCGGGCGGCCGCCAAAGGCATCCCGGAGCTGGTTGAAGATCCATGGATTGCGGATCGCGCCCCGGCCGATCATGAGCCCCGCGGCGCCGGTCTGGCGCTGGTAGGCGAGCCCGGTCGGCACGTCGACGATGTTCCCGTTGGCGATCACCGGGCAGCTCAACTCGTTGACCGCATGCCTGATCCACTCCGGGTGGACGGGCGTCTGGTAGCGCTCGGCGACGGTCCTCCCATGGATCGAAAGCGCGTCGATCCCGTGGCGGGAAAAAATTTCCACCAACGCGGCAAACTCGTCGGGCGTCTCGTAGCCGACCCGCGTCTTGACCGTGAAGCGCCCGCGCACCGCTGCGCGCAGCGCGCCGAGGATCGCGTTGAGATGCTCCGGCTGACGCAGCAGTGCCCCGCCGGCGTCCTTGCGACAGACGATGGGCGCCGGGCAGCCGAGGTTCAGGTCGATCCCGGCCACCGGATGTTCTTCCAGCGCCTTGGCGGTGCGCACCAGCGCCGGAATGTCGCGCCCGATCATCTGGGCAATCACCGGCCGCCCGGTCGAATTCTCCGTGACCGACCGGAGGATCTCCGGCTCAACGTGCGACGCCGAGTGGACCCGGAAATACTCGGTCACGAAAATGTCCGGCCCGCCACGCGCCGCCACCACCCGCATGAACGCCAGATCGGTGATGTCCTGCATCGGCGCCAGCAACAGCCCCGGCCGGTCCGCTGGCAGCAAATCGCGCATCCCCGCTCAGAAGCTCTTCCGGATCGCGATCGAGCCAAAGCTCGAGGTGTTCCGCTGGGTATCGTACTCCTTGGTCCGGAACGTGTGCGCGTAGCTCAGCTCCCAATCGCCAAGGCGCGCGCCAAAGCCCGCGAACACCTCGCCGACGAATGGCTCGCGGTCGACACCCGTGGTGAAGTTGCCGCGGAACATCGGCCCATCGAGCGTCGCATCAAACCCCACCGCGTAGCCCTTGACCCCGAACATCGAGTACAGCGACCAGAACGAGTCCTCCACCCGCCCGTTCTGGAACAGCTTGTGCGAGTACGCATTCGGCGAAAGGCGCGGGTCGGAAAACTCAATCGGCAGGTTGAACCCGACCCGCATCACCGTGCCGATTTGCGCTTCGGTCCGGTAGTTCCCCAGCCCAAGCGCCAGCTCGTTGAACCCGTCGATGGCAAAGATCCCATTCTCGTACTCAAGCAGCGCCAGCCGCCGCTTCTGGCTGAGGAACAAATTGAAGACGACCTCGTCGGGCACCTGGTTGTCCCAGCCGTTGAATTTCTCCACGTCCTTCAGGTCATGGATGAAATCCTGGGTCTCCTCGCCATAGGCATGGGGCCCGACCATCCCGCCGCTGATTGACAAGCTGTTGAGGACATTCTGGTCCTTCGCGTGGAATGACATCCCCAACAACACCACCCCCGCATACGGCCGCTCGTCGGGGATCAGCGTATATGGCTCCGGGTCGGACGGCGTGAACATCAACTGGGTCAACGAAAACCCGTAATTGTAGGAAATCTGCGACGCGTCCTTGAACCCGGTCAGCCGCCGGAACGTCTCGGTCGTCGTCCCGCTCTCACCCGCCAAATACCCGAGCAACCGTTGGACCCGCGCCAATTCCGCGATCGGCCGGTTCCCCGAAATCCACGATAACCGCGCGCCGCTCGTGTAGTCCTTGTCCGACCCGGAGAAAATGTCGTTGTCCAAATAGAACGTCAAATAATCGTCCCCGTAGTTCGGCAGCGCGCTCGCCGGCTCGGCAAGTCCCACCGCGGTGGTCGTTGCCAGTACGGCAGTAGCAAGGAGGGTGGCAGTCTTCATTTCGTCAGCGGGGCGGCTGATCCCCGTGGCCTTGTAGCTGGCTCCCATCTCCAACGCAAGGTTTGCTATTCCCACTTCGCCGTAGCGAACTCCCCGCACCGTAGCGCCCTCCCCGCATCGTAGCGCCCTCCCCGCATCGTAGCGCCCTCCCCGCATCGTAGTGACGGCATGAAGTCATTCAGCAACCGGCGCTGGGCAGACCGTAATGTTTGGTTCAACGTCCCTAGCGGACCCCGTGAGTGCTGCAACATGCACGGGTGGCCGAAGGTCCAAATGGTTCGA
>JBILQE010000032.1:0-32933 GCA_044373465.1 Akkermansiaceae bacterium
TGACGGTAGCCAGACGATGCACGTGATGCACCTCATCACTCCGACCCTATGGGTCCACACCGCCGTCGACCTGAAGGGCAGCGTCATCCAGCGCGAGATGTTCCTGCGCGGCGGCTCCGACCCGCAATTGCTCACCCTCGGCGACGGCTCGGTCCAGGTCCAGGGCGGGATTCTCCATGACCCGAACGCCGAACAGGAGGCCCGCGGGCGCATCCGCAACCTATCCGAACGCCCTAACTGATGGGTCTGCCGGGGATTTTCAGGCTTTACATGCGCCGGCGGATGCTTAAAAGATCCAAATATTTCACCATTCTAAATTGATCGCTATGAATCCTATCCGTCGGCTGAGCGCTGGTATTGTTGGCCTGCTAGTGGCGCTGGTGTTGAGCGGGTCGGCAATGGCGGGGTATTTCAAGACGGTGATCATCGATCCCGGGCACGGCGGGCACGACAAGGGCGGGCGCTACGGGCAGGTGTACGAGAAGCACCTCGCCCTGGACACCTCGGTGAGGTTAGAGCAATTTTTGAAGAGCAAGGGGATCCGGACGGTGATGACGCGGCGCAGCGACGTGTTCATCTCGCTTCCCGGGCGGGTGGCGATGGCCAACAAGTATGACCAGGCGATTTTCGTGAGCGTCCACTACAATTTCACGACCAAGTCGGACGTGAGCGGGCTGGAGACGTTTTACAACTCGCCGAAGAGCCGCGGGCTGGCGAGCTACGTCAACGAGGGGATCAACTCGAAGGTGCGGGCGATCAACCGCGGGGTGAAGTACGCGCGGTTTTACGTCATCCGGAATACCAAGTGTCCGTCGATTCTCGTCGAGTGCGGGTTTGTGAGCAACAAGGCCGAGCGCGAGCGGATGAAGCAATCATGGTTCCGTCAGGCGCTCGCCGAGGGGATCGGCAAGGGGATTCTGCGCTACCGCAGCGACGGCTGAGGGGGCCTCGGCTAACAGAGAAGTGGCGGCGGGCGGGTTCATGCTTGGCCGGGCCCGGCAGGGTGGTTAGGGATGGGGGATGGGAGCGGTGACATGCGCGGAGATGCGGGCGGTTGAGGAGGCGGCCTTCCGTGGTGGAGTGGTCGCCGAGGAGCTCATGGAGAAAGTGGGGGCGCGGATGGCGGCGGAGTTGCGGCGGCGCTTTCCACGGCCCGGCGTGGCTGTCGGGTTTATCGGCAAGGGGAACAATGGCGGCGACGCGCTCGTCGTCCTGCGCCATCTGGCCGCGGCCGGCTGGGAGATCGCGCTGCGCTGCGGCTATCCGGAAATCGACCTCGGGGTGCTGCCACGGCGGATGCTCCGGCGGCTCGGGCCGCTGGCCTGCGCGGAGCGGGTAGCCGCGCCGGGCGTGCGCCCGCTGCTGGTGCTTGACGGGTTGTTAGGGATTGGCGGATCCGGCGGGCTGCGCGCGCCGTTGGCGGAGTTGGCCGGCGAGATCAACGAGCTTGGCGGGCGTGGCGGCTACGTGGTGGCGCTGGACCTGCCCTCGGGGATCGACGCTGACACCGGCGAGTGTCCGCCGGGAAGCGTGCGGGCCGACCTAACGCTCACGGTTGGGCTGGTCAAGGTGGGGTTGTTGGACGAGCGGGCGGTCTCCAACGTCGGCCGGCTCGGGTTGATCGCGCTCGACGAGCTGCCGCTGGCGGCGGCGACCGGCGAGCGCTCGCTGATTTGCCCGGAGGAGCTTGCCGGGGTGTTAGGGCGGCGGGATTTTGATTTCCACAAGGGTCTGGCCGGGCGGCTGGCGATCGTGGCGGGGTCGGCGGGGCTGGAGGGTGCGGCGGCACTGGCGGCCACCGGCGGGGTGCGCGGTGGCGCGGGGCTGGTGAGTTTGTTTTTCACCGGCGGGAGCGCGTCGTTGTTGGCCCGCAGCTTGCCGGTGGAAGTGATGGTCCGTGGGACGCGCGACGCGGAGCGGATCCTGGCGAGCAAGCCGGACGCGTTGGCGCTCGGACCCGGGTTCGGCGACGACCCGGACGAGTGCGCCGGGCTGCTGCGGTTGTTGGAGATGGCGGCCGTGCCGGTGGTCCTGGATGCTGACGGGCTCACCGCGGTGGCCCGCCACGGGCGGCATGACCTGCTGCGGGCCAATGTGGTGGTCACCCCGCACCCGGGCGAGATGCGGCGCCTGCTGGCGGACGCCGACGGGCTTGGGCGGGAAGCGACGGTGCGCCGGTTTGTCGCCGCGCACCGGTGCGTGTTGCTCTACAAGGGAGCGCGGACCTTGGTCGCGCAGCGCGGGACCGGGATCTGGCACAATCCGACCGGAACCCCGGGGATGGCCGGCGGCGGCCAGGGCGACCTCCTCACCGGGGTCATCGGCGCGCTCCTCGCCCAGGGGCTCGCGCCCTTCGATGGCGCACGCCTCGGCGCATGGCTGTGCGGCCGCGCCGCCGAGCGCGCCGAGGAGCTCGACGGCGAGTCCCACGAGACGCTCACCGCCACCGCCACCGCCGCTCGGCTGGCCGCGGCGTTCAACGACTGGCGCAGCCACCGGTAGTCAAACAGTCGGTTAGCACAACAAGTCGTTAGCCCCAACATTCTGTCAGGCAGCCACCGTGTCAGCCCGTCACCCTGCGTGGTTCGCGCTCGAACGGTTCGGCGAAGACCATCTGGCCGGTGGCGGTCTTGAGGGTGCTGATGACGATGACGTCCTGGGTGGTGCCGATGCGGGCGACGGCGTTGTTGACCACGATCATGGTGCCGTCCTCGAGATAGCCGATCGCCTGGTGGTCGTCCTTGCCCGGGCGCACCAGCGCGAGGCGGATCTTTTCCCCGACGGCGACCCGCGGGCGCAGCGCGTCGCTGAGCTCCTGGATCGAGAGGACCTTGATGTTCTGCAGCCGCGCGACCTTCCCTAGGCTGTCGTCGCTGGTCATCAGCCGCGCTCCCATCAGCTTGGCCGTCTGCACCAGCCGCGCCTGGAGCGTCTCGTCCTCGGCCACCTCGCGCGAGTCGTGAATCGTCACGTTCAGGTCGCGGTCGGCCTGCATCTCGTCAAGGCAGCTGAGCGCGCGCTGGCCGCGCTGTTGGTTGGCGCTGTTAGGCGAGTTCGCCAGGACCTGGATTTCCTCAAGGACGAAGCGTGGGATGATGAGTCCGCCGCTGAGGAATCCGGAGCGGCAGAGGCGCGGGATGTGGCCGTCCATGATGGCCTCGGCGTCGACGACGACCGGCTGGCCGCCGGTGGAGTGGTCGCGGAAGCGGACGTAGGGGATGATGAAGGCGAAGTCGTCCTTGCTGCTGCGCAGTGCCAGGACCGCGCCGATGAACCCGAGGCTGGCGAACAGGGTGACGTCCAGGGCCAGCTTCAGGGGTCCGGCCGCGTCGCGGTCGAAGATCAGGCTCAGCAGGTTGGACAACCCGACCCGGGTCAGCAGCCAGGCGCACAGCAGCCCGACGAGCAGCCCGAAGGTGGCCGTCGAAAACCCCCGCAGGCTGAAGCCCTTCATCAGCGACTCGACCAGCACAAAAAATCCGCCCACCAGCAACCCGCCAACAATCCCAACCCACAGCGGCAGCGGCTCAATCAGCGACCCGTCACGCGTGCTCAGCACGATCGCCACCCCGGCGAGCTCACATACTAGCAGGTAGATGAGCCGCGCGACATTGACCGAGGGGGGCGTTTGCATCGGAATGTGGGCGGCCGTGGAGGGTGTCAGCGCGGGCCCGGGACGCCGGGTGGCAGCGCTCAATCAGCGTCGGCGGTGGCCTTGATGTCCTGGAGCGCGGCGATGAAATCCCCGAGGATCTCGGCGGGCACCATGATCGTGTCGCGGTTGCCGGCAACGTCCTCGGTGATCTTGACGACCTTGCCGCGCTGGTTCTCCTTGAGATCGAGGAAAAACACCTTCCGGTCGGCAATGATCTTTTCGGTATGTAACAAGTCGTTTTCCACGCAGCTGTCTTTCGCGAAGTTACCCGCAAGGGTTGATGATGCCCTTGGCGAAGTCAAAGTAAAACGCCGGGGGCCGCGGGGTGGTTAGATCCGGGGGGGGCGGGGCTGTTAGCCGAGGCCGACGGCGTGGCGGACGCGGGCGAGGACGGCGGCGGCGGCGGAGCGAGCGCGGGAGGCGCCATGGGCGAGGACGTCGTTGACGTAGGAGGGATCGGCGAGGAGTTCGGCGCGGCGGGCGCGCATGGGAGCAAAGAACTCCCAGTAGGCGTCCCAGAGGCGAGATTTGAATTCGCCGTAGCCGTGACCGCCGGCGCGGTAGTCGGCGAGGATGCGGAGTTGCTCGGCGGGGTTGGCGAAGAGCTTGTGGAGGGCGATGAGGGTGGAGTTGTCGGTGGGCTTCGGGTCCTCGACCGGGGTGGAGTCGGTGACGATGCGCATGACGAGTTTGCGGAGGGCCTTTTCGTCGCCGAAGATCGGCAGGGTGTTGCCGTAGCTTTTGCTCATTTTCTGGCCGTCGAGGCCGGGGACGATGGCGGTTTCCTCGCGGATGAGCGGCTCCGGGACGACCACGGTGCCCTCGCCGAAGGCGTCGTTGAGTTTGACGGCGAGGTCGCGGGCGACTTCGAGGTGTTGTTTCTGGTCCTTGCCGACCGGAACGACCTGGGTGTCGTAGAGGAGGATGTCGGCGGCCATGAGGACCGGGTAGGCAAACAGCGCGTGGTGCGCGGCGATTCCGCGGGCGGTCTTGTCCTTGAACGAGTGGCAGCGGTCAAGCAGGCCCATCGGGCAGACGGTCGAAAGGATCCAGGCCAACTCGTTGACTTCCGGGACATCGTGCTGGCGGAAAAACACCGCCTTGGCTGGATCGAGCCCGCAGGCAAGGAAATCGACCGCCAGCTCGTGGATGTTGGCGCGCAGATCGGCCGGGTTGGTCACGCTGGTCATCGCGTGGTAGCTGGCGATGAAATAGAACGCCTCGCCCTGCTCCTGGAGCCGCACGGCCGGCTCCATCGCGCCGAAGTAGTTGCCGACGTGGAGTTTGCCGCTTGGCTGGAGGCCGGTGAGAATCCGCATGGCGCGCAGGATGAAAGCCCGCCCGCCGATGTCAAGGCGCCGCGCCCCCGGCCCGCCGGGCAACTCCGGAGTTGCCGCCGCCGGGGGAACCCGCAAGTGTTAGCGTCTGATGACTTCGATGACCCCCAGGGCAATTTTCGCGGCGATGATGTTGGGGACGGTGGCGCAGCTGGGTGCGGCGCCGCTGGGGACGGGCGACCGTGAGGCGTTGCTGGAGAGGATCGAGGCGCTGCGCAAGGAGGCGGAGAGCCAGCAGCGCGGGCGATTCGGGGTGGCGCGCACGGCGTTCCGGAACGCGATGGCGAGCGATGACGCGGCCATCGAGTTGTATTTGAACTGCATGGAGAAAGTCGAGTACGCCGACGAGCAGAAGAAGACGCAGGAGTTCCGCGACTGGAAGCGCGCCGAAAAAGACCGGCTGGCGGACCCCGGGCTGGCCTTGGCGCTGCGCCACCAGCTGCGCTGGCTGGCGTTGACCTTGGATGCGGCGGAGGCCGGGGCGGACCGGACCGCGCTGACCGCGGAGGCCCGCAAGGCGGTGGCCGCGGTGTTTGCGGATGCGGAGAAGCTCAAGGGCCACCACTCGCTGTTGCGCGCCAGCGTGCTCGAGTCGGTTTTTGCCAAGGGCTACATGGTCAAGGACATCGACCTCAAGGACTGGCCGTTGAGTCCGGTCGGCCTCAGCGAGGTCTATTCCCAGCTGGTCCTGCCGCCGTTGCGCAAGCCGGAGAAGGTCGTAGAACTGCGTGCCGCGTGGACGAGTTGGATCGAGCAGGCCGGGATAGCCGCCGAGCATTGGTCGGGGAACAAGCGGGTCGAGGCGGAGGGGGTGACGCGGGCGCTGGCCCTGGAACGGTTTCGCTTGGACGGCTACCCGGAGATGTTGTGGGCGATGGAGGAGGATTTGTTCAAGGCGGGCGACCAGCAGGCGGCGGCGCTGCAGATGATAGGGCAGCTCGAGCGGCTGAGGAACCACCGGCGGGCGGTCGACTGGGCGCGGCGGCTGGAGATGTTGCTGCGTGGTGGCGCCGAGGTGCCCGCGGCGCTCGAGTTCGAGAAGGCTAGTCCGGCCGGCTGATCGCCTTGGCGAGCTCCTGCGCCGGATAGGTCCAGATTTCCGCCAGGGTCGGGTGGTAGTGCGGGACTTCGGCGTAGTCGTGGACGCTCATCCGGGCGGCCAGGGCGACGACGATCAGGTGGATGAGCGCCACCCCGTCGAGCCCAACGACGGCGCCGCCGAGCAGCCGGCCGGTGCAGCGGTCGGCGATGAGCCGGACAAACCCGTCGTGGGCGCCGTGGACTTGGGCCTTGCCGTGGTCCGCATACGGGTAGCTCGCGACCACCGGGTCGAACCCGGCACTCCGCGCGGCCGCCTCGGTCAGCCCGGCTTGGCCAATCTCCGGATGGGTGAAAATGCAGGTGAAAATCAGGTCCGGCCGGTAGCTGGCGGGGCGGTCGGTGGTGATTTTCCCAAGGATGCGCGCGGCATTGATCGCGGCGGTCTCGCCCTGGATGGCGGCGAGGTGGACAACCGGCCGTGGGCTTGACGCGTCGCCGGCAGCAAAGATGTGCGGCACCCCGGTGGCGGTGGTCGCATCCGCGGCGAGGTGGTCTTCGGCGAAGGTCAGCCCGGCGGCCGCCAGGTCGAGCGGCGCCAGGTTCGGCGCGCGCCCGGCGGCGACGAGCAGCTTCTCGCCCTCGCTCGCGAACGATTCGCCGTCGCGCGTCCAGTGGACCCGCACCCCGGCCGCGGTCGCTTCCACGCGGGTGGTGGTCACCCGCATTTCCATCACCATCCCGCGCCCGCGCGAAACCTTCGCAAGCACCTCGCCAAGATCGCCATCCAGGTTCGATAGCGGATGGTCGCCGCGGTGGAGCACCGTGACCTTGCTTCCCGCCCCTTCAAAAAACTGCCCGACCTCCATGCCGACCGCGCCGCCGCCGATGATCACCACGCTGGCGGGCAACTCGTCGAGCTCAAGGACATCGTCGCTGAGCAAATACGGAACGTCCGTCAACCCGGGGAGGTCCGGCACCCGCGGCGACGACCCGGTGGCAATCAACGCCGTCCGCGCCTCCAGCAACTCCACGCTCCCATCCTTGGCGGTCACCTCGATGGCATGCGGGCCGACAAACCGCGCCCGCCCGCGGATCAGATCAAAGGCGCCGGCGTGCAGCTGGGCGTCGCGGAAATCCCGGAACTCCGCCACCAGCCGCTGCTTGCGCTTGCGCACCGCGCGCATCTCGAACCCCGGATCCCCCGCCGGCAGCCGGATCCCGAACGACGGCGCGTAGCGGACCTCGCGCATCCGGTTGGCCGACTCGATAAGCGTCTTGGTCGGCATGCACCCGTTGAGAATGCACAACCCGCCAAGCAGCGGCGCATCGTCCACCAGCGCCGTCTTCAACCCCAGCTCCGCCGCCTTGCTCGCCCCAGCAAACCCGGCCGTCCCCCCGCCGATCACGACCATGTCATAGTTGTTTCCAGCAGCCATGGTACCTCGACGGTTCACCCCAAAATCGCCCCGAAATCCCAAAATGCCAGCGGCGATCGGGGGGGATCCATGGCCCCGCGGAACATGCGCTGCCGTGAGAAATGCGGTTGCACAAGGGCTTGCAGCGGCAATCGTCACCGGCACTCATGACCAACCGGACTGAAGAATGAGAACCATCTGGATCATTATTATTTCTGCGGGGATTTCCGCCTGCGATCGCGGAGAGGATCCTTCTGGCGCCGTCGATGCCACTGGAGCGTCAGGGCGATCACCCGCAGGGCAGGCGACCGAGCGGCGCGGCGATTCGCGCCCGGCGCGGGCCAGCGGGGGAGGCGAGGATCATCGCAGCCAGGAACTGAAGGACTTCCTCAACTCTTCCGCACCGCAGTGGCTTACGCTCGGTGCGCCCATTCGGCCCGATGTGACGGACTCCCCGGCTGACCCGGCGATGCTTCAACCTGGAGGTTTGGTGCCCGTGGGAGCATCCGAAGTTCTTGAAGTCGACGGCAGGACCATCAAGTTTCCGGCCCCTGGCTCGGAAATCACATGGATCGCCCTCAGCCCGAGCGGCAATCAGGTGGTTGTCGAGCGCGGCGAAACCGCCGAAGTCCGCCGCGTCGACGCCAACGGCACCGTGGCGGATTCCGCCAAGCCACTGCCAGCGCTCAACTTCGAGGCCGACCGCAGGTGGATGCTGACCCGCTGGAACTGGATATCCGACTCCGAGTTGGTCGCCGCACTCAACCGCCCGACGGCCGATGGCGACCTCATTGCGGAATCAGGGATGTATTACTTCAATCTCGACACTCAAAACCTAAGGGAAATCGACCTGCCGGTCCGGCTCATCAATCCCGCCGACCCTTATGTGGAGGTGCTTGGCAGTGCCGGCCGCCAGGTCCATCTCCGCACTTTGTCAGCGGAAGCATGGCTTGGCATCCCCGCCGCGCCATGAGTGGATCGGCGGCCAGGGTGGCGGCGCCGACGAGCGCAACGACCAGCGTGGTTCTCGTTGCGGTAGGCGCTCACGGCTGGTTGATCCGGCCGGTGGCGTGGGTTACTGGCATGCCGGGCGGGTTGACGGCGCGGAATGTGCGCCGGATCTGGTTGAGCGCCTGGCGGGTGCACCACGCCTGGTAGGGCGCCGCGACCACCGGCCGGAGCATGCGCCCGAGCCAATGGGCCGGCTGGGAGAACGTGTGGATCGTGAAATGGATCCCGTCCGGGCGCTTCTCGAAATAGAACTCGGAGGTGCCGCTCTCGACGTGCCCCGCGAGCGTTTCGTAGGCGAACCCGATGCGATTCTCCTCATCGATGATCCTTGAAATCCGCACCGCAACCTGAAGGCACAAGCCCCAGCCGAGCGGCGGGACGATGATCCGCTGGACCACGATGTCGCCCGCGGCAATCTCCCGGCCCCGCCACTCCTCCCTGAAGATCATGATGTTCCGCGGAAAGACCCGGTACTCGAAAAGAAACCCCAGCTGCCAGTCGCGCAGCGCGCCGCCCACCCCGAGCGCGACGCTCGCGGTCGCCTCCGGCAACTCCTCGGCGGCGCGAAAGTTCCGCGCCAGCCGGCGCGCCTCGTCAAACGCCAGCCACCTTGATGATGAACACGCAACAATCTGCATCCGCGGCCACCCGTAGCACCCGCCCGCGCGCAGTGCGAACATTCTTAGCCACCCGGTGTGCGGCGCAGCCGCCCTTTGGAGTGCGGTGGCAAGCGCAGCGCGACACCGCCGCCTGCCGCCGCGTTAGAATTCTGCTTCCCGCTCCTCTCACAAGTCCAGCTTTGAGAGCAGTCCCTCGAGGGTGAGCTTGTGGTGTGCTGCGACAGGCTTTAGCACGCCGCCGAGGAGAGTGCCGGTTTTGAGCGGGCGGTGGTTTGGAATCGTCACATGGTGGGTTCCGCCCACGAGGCTGGTGAGGCGAATGTGTGAACCGTCCTGACGTACAATCTCGTATCCAAGGACCCGCAAAGAACGAATGAGGTCCTCGGCGGTAACGTCACGGGGGATCTTCATACCACCAAGGCTTCATCGCGGACGAAGTGAAGGCGGATGATTTTTGGCATTGGGCCAAGCACGCCATCGCCAAAGTGGCAGCGCACGGCGTCGCGAGCCATCTCGCGCAATTCCTCGAGAGTTTCGCCTTGGGTTGCGATGGCGTGGCCAAGGGCGGTGGCGATGAATCCGCCATCCACTTCATCCTCACGCACTTCAAAAATCACTTCCTCCATCCGTGGAATTTGCACGCCGGCGGCATCCAGGGCAAGGCAACAGACCGGCGAAAGTTCGAGCCGCGGCGGGGGAGATGGCCGCAGATCACCGGCCCCTTCCCACCGCACTCCAAACTGGCGCTGTTCATTCGCGACCTTATTCCGCGCTCGCGTGGCGGGCGGAGGGCTGCCAGGGTGGCAGGCTAAGTAACTGGCTATGGGATTTTTAGAGCGACTATTCGGGATAGCTCCAGCTGGTCCGACCGACCCGACGGTCGGATGGGCGGAATTGCCGGTGCCGGACCTCACGGTGGTGGCGCATGAGGGAAAGGTGAATGACCTGAAATTCGGCGATCCGCTGGAGGCCGCGCAGGTGTTCGGCCGGCCGACGAAGGTCCATTGGATTGGTGGCGATTATTGCGTGCTGACCTATGCCGACGCCGGGATGGAGGTCCACTTCCAAAGCGGGCGCTTCGAGTATCTGGCGCTCATGCATGACCGGCACGTGGCGCAGCCGGATATTCCGTTCAAGTTCGCGCGGGCCACGGTGCGGCTTGCCGGCGGGGTCGGCGGCGAGTTGTCGCGGAACTCGACCATTGATGTGATCGAGAGCCATTTCGGGCGCGCCGACCGGGTCGAGCGTGAAACCGATGAATCGATCTATTACTACCATCTCCCCGGGGTTGACATGGAGTTTGAGGTCCATCCAACCGCCGCCACCCTGATGCGCTGGAATCTCTATCCCAAACCCGCGGGTTAGCGGTCGGATGCGGGAGGATTTGGGACAAACGGGGATCTATCGACGATCTCAGCCGAGATGAAAATGTGCTACTAAACGCGATGGAGAACCCAACTGATTTCCTGGAGACGAAGCAATTCGACAGGCATAGAATCGAACTGGTCAATACGATTGAGACATCAATGGGAGGACCGAGAATAGGCAACTTGATTATAGATGGCGAGCCTGTCAGGGGGAAGTTTGGCGGTCCGTTTGTCGGCAGAGGGAACATTCTCTTCATACCAAAGCTGAGGTTTAAGTTTTCTGATGGCCGCTTTTTCGATTTATGCATCTTCAATATTTTAACTAGGACCAGCAAGTACGTGAGCATGCGTTCTACCGGCTTTGGCGTAATGGGTGTGGACGATCAATCGATCACGCTCATATCGGGGCTGGATGGAAAATCTGTTTGGACGATGAATCTCGCCAGCCTGAAACTCGAACCAAAGCCATGAAACCTCTCGAGCCGGAGAACGCCTTCTCACCACTAAGATTGGTGAAATCCATGGCGGTGTTTGGGGTGAGCGGCCCGGTTCTGCTGGCCGGATTCATCGTGTACCGGTGCGTTTGGCTGTGGCGGGAGCATCGCGCGTATGGTTATAGCTCGCCGACGGACCTAGTGTTTGACGAGCTTCAATCGCTGGATATCGCCACATTGGGCTACGTCCTTTTGGTCGTCTCGACTCCCGGTTTGCTTCTTGGTGTTTGCCATTACCTGCTGGTCCGCAGCAAGTGGATGCGCCAACGAGGTGCCCGGCGGCGCGCTGGCTTGAACTAGGCAGCCGACCAGGAGGAGACCCGCGAGGCGCGGCTGAAGTCGCGGCTCTGGGGTTGCCGCTTCGGATTTCTGGAAAAGACGGTTGCCAAAAGCATCTAGCGGTAACTGGCGGCACTAACGTCAGCCGCGTTCTGCGCGACCCATTCCACTTGTTCAAGGATCGGCATCATTAGTGAAGTGAGTCTCTTGAGCGAGTCCAGTTTGACTTGCATCGCGTTCACTATGACATCCTCGGTTTCCGATCTGGAAGGCACGCTCATCATCACAATCGCTAATAGCAACACGGGGATGGTATTAATTCGAAATTTCGACTTCATCTATTCCTTCTTTCTTGTCAAATGGGTAACTGGCCACTTCTTTGTCTCTAAAGGCGAATTCCAAGCCACGCCGCCGCTTTCCCCGTATCGATGGAAATTTCGTCTTATTGCCCAATACCTTGGGTTTCGTAAGTCAAAAATACTCCATTCTCGCTAATACAATCCAGCTGAGCCTGGGGCCGATGAAGCGGGATTGACCGCGGAGGAGCGGAGGCAGCGGAGAGACGCGGAGGACAGCCGCTGAAGTCAGGCGCTGCGAGACGTCGATTTCAAAGATCAAGGAGATCTCGCACCGCATTCTTGACAGCTGTCATTTGAGCACCCGGCAGGCGACCAAGCTTGCGGCTCAACCCGTGGCGGTCAAAGCTCGCCAGTCCTTGAACGTTGACCGCCGAGGGCTTTGGCAACCAGCCGGGCTTTCCGAGATCCACCTCGCCAGGGCCCCCGCGTATCTGCGAGGTAAGAGGGGCGACCACCACAAGTGCTCGCGCGTCACTCTCCTTCGGATAGGCGAGGACGAGGACCGGCCGGATCTTGGCGGTCATGCCGAGATCGGCGAGCCACACCTCGCCGGGCTGAGGATCAATATTCCCCAAGCGCATGATCCCATTCCCTAGCCTGTTGAGTGGGTGAAAGAATCCGGTCGTCCTGCAGCGCAATCTCGAAGGGTAAGCCGCGTCGCAACTCAATTTGCGCCAGCAGCAGGTTCACCGCGTCCCCGGGGGTCAGGCCCAAGCGCTTCAGGATCTCCTCGGCCGCCCGGAACCGCTTCGCCGGAACCCGCGCGCGCAGTAAAAATGACTCACTCATGCCACAAATGTGCTCAGAAATGGTCGTGAGTCAAGGGGATGCGCCCAGGAAGCGACCATGAGAAGCGGAGCTCGGGGAGCTTGGCGCCCTCGGGAGCGGCGCCGAGTTCCTGGAACTTGCGCGCGCCGCTGAGGACGCGGGTTTCGTAGGACGACCCGATGGCGATGAATCGGTCTATTACTACCACCTCCCCGGGTCACGATCGCAAGGTCTACCACGCGGACCCGGCAGCCTCGAGTTGCCCAACCTACACTCGGACCACCTCATAAGGCGCTGACGGCAAGCGGGCTTCGAAGATAAAAGGACAGACCTTTGGTGCGGACCTTTGGTGCGGACCTTTGGTGCGGGGCAGGACCTTTGGTGCGGGCCAGTATCTACTCGGGCATGGCAAGGACCGGTGGATCGCCGTGCCAGCACGGGTGGTCTGGATCGAGGATGTTGCGGCCATCAAGCAGCGCGTGGCCTGCGGCGTCGATGGGCAGGACTTGCACTGAGCCGTCGAGGAAGAGCACGACTGCCTTGCTGCGGCCGAACCGGTCTGGGTCAAACCGCTGGGTTCCGGGGATAAAGGGCGTCATGAGCATGGGGCGGTCGGGGGCTTTGGAGATGTTGTTCCCGGTGACGTAGGCAAAACCACATTCGCCCGCGGCGAGCGCGTTGGCGCCGGAGATGTTGTTGTCGGGCCGGTGGGTTCCGTCGCTGGCCGCGTAGAAGATCACCTCGGAGGAGGTCAAGCCGCTGGCCAAAAGTTGGCGCAAGTAGGCATTGGCGCTGGTGCCGGTCAGGTTCAGGGTTGGGTGCTCGGATTGGAGCTTGGCGGCGGTTTCATCGCTGGGGAAACTGCCCATTTCAGCTTGGAAGGGGATCAGGAGGGTGTAGGTAGCGCGCGCATTGCTGGTGGCCTCGATCAATTTTGCCTGTCTGAGGCTGTGCAGGATTGAGGGGATCGAGAGTGCGGCGAGCAGGAGCATCACCGTTGCGAGGTAGCTGGTGATCAGGCCAGCGATCGCCAGTCCGCCGCCAGAAAGGGTCCCGCGGCTCCGTTTGATTTTCCCGAGCGCAAGGTGGCCACAGATCACCCCGGGGATGCCGGTCAAGCCCAACAACAGAAACCCGAGAACTCCCAGCACCAAGCTGGCAATGGCTGCCTTGGAGGTGTTTGTCGCTACATGACCTGGCTGGATCCCGTGCGGTGGCTGGCTCTGGGTAGCTAGGGTGCTGGACATAAAATGGTTACCGTAAGCATGTGGGTCCCCCGGGGACTCCGCAAGGCGGGATCGCCACGGATCAAAGAAAGACAGCGAGCACGGCGGATTTTTTCTCCGCCGCGGTTGGACTCTCGGGGGCCGTGGCTGGCGACCGCTGGCCTCAGGCCCCCGGGTCGCCAAACGCGCGGAGGTCGGCGGCGGCGGCGAGGGGGTCGGGGGAATCGGGCGAGTCGGCGAGGAATCCCTCGAAGGCGGCCGGCGAGTCGTCGGTGAAGCCGGCGAACTCGATGGCGGGGACCGGGATGTCGTTGCTGGCGGGGGACTCGTCGGTCCGCGGTTGGCGCGGGAGCGACTCGACCGGGCTGAGCTCGGGGAGCTTGGCGCCCTCGGGAGCGGCGCCGAGTTCCTGGAACTTGCGCGCGCCGCTGAGGACGCGGGTTTCGTAGGACCCGATGGCGCTGTTGTAGTTGGCCACGGTGCTGGTCAGCGAGCGGCCGAGCTTGGCGAGGTGGTCGGTCATTGTCGCGACCCGCTCGTAGAGGGTCCGGC
The DNA here is from genome assembly GCA_044373465.1 of Akkermansiaceae bacterium. Taxonomy (GTDB): domain Bacteria; phylum Verrucomicrobiota; class Verrucomicrobiia; order Verrucomicrobiales; family Akkermansiaceae; genus JBILQA01. The sequence goes on from JBILQE010000032.1 coordinate 14,125, forward strand.
CGAGGGCGGAGATCTCGCGGGCGTTGTCGGCGAGTGACTCCTGGCGCCACCCGTAGGCGACGGCGCGCAGCAGGGCGATCAGGGTGGTCGGGGTGGCGAGGATGACGTTGCTTTCGACGCCGCGCTCGATGAGCCCCGGGTCGACCGCCAGGGCCGCGGAGAACAACGACTCGCTCGGCAAAAACAGCACCACGAACTCCGGCGTGTGGGCAAACTGGCCGTGGTACGCCTTCGACGACAATTGCCCGATGTGCTTGCTCACCTGCGCCGCGTGGCGCGCCATGGCGACCTCGCGGAGCGTGTCGTCGCTTGCCTCGAGCGCGTCGAGGTAGGCATCCATCGGGGTTTTCGAGTCGACGACGATCGACTTCCCGCCCGGGAGGCGCACGACAAGGTCCGGGCGCAGCCGTTTCCCGTCGTCGTTGGTTGAGCTCGACTGGGTCTCAAAACTGCAGTGCTCCTGCATCCCGGCCATCTCGACGACCCGCCGGAGCTGCATTTCCCCCCACTGGCCGCGCCCGGTCGGCTGGCGCAACGCCTTGACGAGCTGGGCGGTCTCGCGCTGCAGGCTGAGCTGCCCCTCGCCCATCGCGCGGACTTGCTCGGTGAGCGTCGCGTAGGCGGACTCGCGCATTTTCTCGATCTCGCCGATCCGCGCCTGGACCTTCTCAAGCGACTCGGCGACCGGCTTGACCAAGTTCTCCACCGCCTGCTTGCGCTGCTCGAGGTCGCCGCGGGCCTCCTCGTTGCGCGCCGCCAGCGAGGATTTCGCCAAGCGCAGGAATTCCTCCTGGTTAGAACGCAGCGCGTCGGCCGAGAGCGCCTTGAACGTGTCCGACAGCTTACGCTCCGCCTGCTCGAGCAGCGCCTTCTTCTCCTCCGCCGCCTTCTGCTCGCTCTCCAGGCGGGTCCGCACCTTCGCCAGCTCGTCGCGCAGCCGCGCCTCGCCCTGCTGGAGTTCCTGGAACTCCGCCGCCCTCACCGCCAGCCGCGCGTCAAGCTCCGCCGCTCGCCGCTCCTCGCTGCGCAGCCGCTCGCCCGCCGCCGCCTCACGCGCGTTGGCACCCGCACGCAGCACCAGCCAGGCGACCAGCCCGCCTAACAATAGACCGGCGGCTGCGAATATCAGATGGATCGGCTCGATGGCTGGCATGGTTAGTGGGGTTCCCCTTGCGGAAATGAATGTTCCCTTGCGGATTTGTTAGGCGCGCCTTAGGTAAGGCCGCACCTGCGGCATGCCTATCGGGCATCGGCCGCGAACGCAAACCTAACCAATCCCAAGATCATGGCCCACACACTTCCCGACCTCGGCTACGCGTTTGACGCGCTCGAGCCGCACATTGACGCGCGGACGATGGAGATCCACCACGGCAAGCACCACAACGCGTATGTGACGAACCTCAACGCCGCCCTGGACGGCAAGCCGGAGCTCGCCGGCAAGAGCATCGAGGCGCTCCTTGGCGACCTCGGCGCGGTGCCCGAGGAGATCCGCGCCACGGTGCGCAACAACGGCGGCGGCCACCTGAACCACTCGATGTTCTGGAAAATGATCTCCCCGGGCGGGGCCAAGGCGCCATCGGGCGAGCTCGCCGCGAAGATCGACTCGGCCTTCGGGTCGTTTGACAAGTTCAAGGAGGCATTTGCCAAGGCCGGGGCGACCCGCTTCGGGTCCGGCTGGGCGTGGCTGTGCGTCGACGCCAGCGGCACCCTGAGCGTCTGTTCGACGGCCAACCAGGACAACCCGATCATGGGCTCGCTCGCCGGCGCCTGCTCCGGCAAGCCGATCCTCGGCCTCGACGTCTGGGAGCACGCGTACTACCTGAACTATCAGAACCGCCGCCCGGACTACATCGCCGCGTTCTGGAACGTGGTCAATTGGGACGTCGTCGCCGCCAACCTCGGTTAGCCGCGTAGCCCGCTCCATCTATCCATCTAATCAAATCCGCGGGACGGCATTCCCCTGGCAGGCTGCGAATTCCTGCCGCGGTGGTGCGTCCCGCGGATTTTTTGTTGCGGATTATTGCCATTGCCGGATTGTCCGGTGGTTTTCCGAAAAACCCGGGAGCGCCGCGGCGTTTCCTAGCCGCGTCCGCCGCCGGACCGGCCTTTCCATCTGATATTTCCATCTGCTAGTTGATCCATGAAACGTTCCATCCTGTTTTCCTTCGCGGTCCTGTTGGGCGCCGCCGCCACCGGTCTCGCGCAGTCCGCGCCGCCCGCCGCTGAGGGCCGCCATCTTGAGGCTGAGGGCCGGCGCCTTGAGGTGTTGTTCCTCGGCGGGCCCGCGGCGGAGGGCTCGGCCGACGCGCCGGTCGAACGCTACCGGGTGCTCAAGAAGCAGCTTGGCGTCGACGGGATCAACCTGAGCTACAGCGAGGACCTGGCCGACATCGACCGGGCGGTGTTGGACCAGTATGACGCGGTGTTGATCCACTCGCGCTGGGACGGGGTGCTTGCCGCGGAGCGCGAAACGGTACTGACCAGCTGGGTCGAGGCCGGCGGCGGGCTTCTGGCGGTCAACTCGGTGCCGGCCGCCTTCGCCGCCTCCGACGGGTTCGCCAAGCTCATCGGCGGGCGGGCCAAGCCGGGGAGCGACGAGGCGTTCCGCAGCACGATTGCCGCCCCCGAGCACCCGCTGATGCGCGGGTTTGACGGGTTCGAGGCGACCGACCAGGCGCTCACCCACGAGCTCGGCGCCGCCGACCGGATCATCCTCCAGGTCCGCGGCGAGGAGCCGTGCACCTGGATCCGCAACCAGGGTAAGGGCCGGGTTTTCTACACCGCCTACGGCAGCAACCTCCCGACCTGGACCCAGCCAGGGTTCCACGTGCTGCTGCGCCGCGCCATCCTTTGGAGCGTCGGCGACGCTGCCGCCGCCAAGCTCGCCTTGCTCAAGCTCCCGGTCCTCGAAACCGAGGAAATGGTCCTTCCCGGCTACCGCGAACGGAAAACCATCACCCGCGGCCAAAAACCACTCTCCCCGCAGGACTCGATGAAGCTCGCCCAGGTCCCCGTCGGCCACCAGCTCGCGCTCTTCGCCAGCGAGCCTAACATCGTCAACCCGATCTACATCGCCTGGGACCACCGCGGCCGAGCGTTTGTCATCGAGACGGTCGACTATCCTAACAACCTGCAGGCCGACAACCTCGGCCACGACCGGATCACGATCTGTGAGGACACCGACGGCGACCAGCGGGCGGACAAGTTCACGCGGTTTGCCGAGAAGCTCTCGATTCCCACCGCGCTGGTGTTTGCCAACGGCGGGGTCATCTGCACCAACGGCTCGGAGATGCTTTTCCTCAAGGACAGCGACGGCGACGACAAGGCCGACGTGCGCCAGGTGCTGTTTGACGGCTTCGGCATGGGCGACACCCACGCCGGGGTCTCCAACCTCCGCTACGGGTTCGACCATTGGATCTACGGCACCGTCGGCTACTCAGGCTTCAACGGCACCGTCGGCGGCGAGCAGATCGGGTTTTCCTCCGGCGCGTTCCGCTTCAAGAGCGATGGCAGCAAGCTCGAGTACCTACAATCGACAACTAACAACACCTGGGGCCTCGGGTTCACCTCCGACTTCGACATCCTCGGGTCGACCGCCAACGGCAATCCGTCGTGGTATCTAACATTCCCGCGGGCCCAGTATGCGGCGGCCGGGCTGCCGCAGCCGCGGACGCCTGCGGCCGACAGCAACCCGAAGTTCTTTCCTAGCTCGACGGACATCCGCCAAGTGGATGTGTTCGACGGCTACACCGCGGCGGCCGGCCACGGGTTCTACACCGCGGCGCGGTTTCCGGCCGACTACCGGGACAAGATGGCGTTTGTCACCGAGCCGACCGGCAAGCTGGTCGGCAACTTCGCGGTGACCCGCAAGGGCGCCGGGTTCGAGGCGCGCCAGCTGCCTAACAATCTTTACAACAGCGGCGACGGCTGGTCGGCGCCAGTCCAGGCGGAAACCGGGCCCGATGGCGCGGTGTGGATCAGCGATTGGTATAACATCATCATCCAACACAACCCGACGCCGAGCAAGGGGTCGGCCGGGTTTGACGCGCGCAACGGGCGCGGGAACGCCTACGAGACGCCGCTGCGCGACATCCACCACGGGCGGATCTACCGGATCTATCCGAAGGGGAGCAAAGACGACGTCAACCCGGGGCTGGATCCGGCCAAGCCGGCGACGCTGTTGGGCGCGCTCGGCCACCCGAACCTGCTCTGGCGCCTGCACGCGCAGCGGCTGTTGATTGAGACCAAGGCGGCCGGCGCGGTTCCGGCGCTCAAGGAGCTCGTCACCGCCGGGGCCGCCAAGGGCGATCCTGCGGCGCTCCACGCGTTCTACGCCCTGCAAGGGCTCGAGGCGCTTGATTCGGCCACGGTGAAGGCGGCGCTGGCATCGACCAGCCGCGGCTTGCGGCGCGCCGCGATCGCCGCCGCCCCGCAGGACGGCACGCTCGCCAGCGCGGTCACCAAGGACGGGATCATCCAGGCCGCCGACGAGCGCGAGCTTGCCGAGGTGTTTGCCGCGCTCGGCCGGCTGCCGGCCTCCGAGGCTGTTGGACGCAGCCTGTTCGCCACCCTCGTGGCTAACAAGGATGTGATCCTCCGGGATGCGACCATCAACGACGGCTGGCAGATGGCCGCGCGGCGCCACGCGGCCGGCGTGTTGTTAGCCAACGCCGCCACCCACGCCAACGACGCGGCGGCGGCTCCTGCGGCCCCGGTCAACCTGATGCCCAACGGAGATTTCTCCGAGGAGCGCAATGGCAAGCCGGCTGGCTGGAGCATCCGCGGCTACATCGTCCCGGACCCGGCCGCCATCGACTTGGCCCACGCCGATGGCGGACGCACCGGCAAGGCGCTGCGCCTGAGCGCCACGAAGAACTCCGACGTCGCCGCTGCGGTGAACATCCAAGTCAAGCCGGGGACCCGCTACCGGCTCGGCGGCTGGGCCCGCGCCGAGAAACTCGACAAGGCCAGCGGCCGCGGCGCCCAGATCAACATCCACCAGGCCGACGCCGTCACCCTGGCGATCTCCGGCACCACCGACTGGACCGAGCTCAACGTCGAGTTCGCCACCGGCAACAACGAGAACAACATCCTGGTGCAATGCCTGTTAGGCGGGTGGGGTTCCTCCAACGGGACGGTCTATTTTGACGACCTCTATCTGTATGAGCTCGGCGAGGCGAACGTGGAAGGGACCATCCAGGGAGTGGCGAGTCATTTTGCCAGCAAGGGAGATCCAACAGCGCGGGCCCAACTGGTGGAGCTGCTCAAGACCCGCGCGGACCAGGGGTCCAAACAATTGTTGGCGGTGCTCGGCGCGGCTTCCGCGGAGGTCAAGCCTGCGGCGCGGGCCCATGCGGTCGACGCGGACGTCCACCAGCGCGGGCTGGCGATTTACGGGCGCACCTGCGTCGCCTGCCACGGCGCGGAAGGCAAGGGCGTCGCCGGAACTTTCCCGCCCTTGGACGGCGCTTCCTGGGTCACCGGCGACCCGAGTGTCCCGCTGCGCATTGTCCTCCACGGCCTCGAGGGCCCGATCGAGGTCTCCGGCCAGAAGTTCGCCAACGTGATGCCGCCGCACCTCGACCTCAAGGACAACGAGATCGCCGACGTCCTCACCTACGTCCGCCAGTCGTGGAGCAACGACGCCGCCCCGGTCACCGCCGACCAGGCCAAAGCGATCCGCGCAAAATACACCGGCCGCGACAAGCCGTGGACCGCCGCGGAACTCAAGAAGTAGGCGTGCTCAATATCCATCGCCCTGTCTCTTCTGTCTCCCACTTCGCACTTCCCACTTTCCACTCCATCACGGAACGCCGAGCCCTGGCTCGGCGATGGCTGGGGGGTGAAGTGGGAAAGTGCGAAGTGCGAAGTGCGAAGTGGGAAGTGGGAGACCGGGACGATGAAACTGCGGCGCCCCGAGCGTCCGAACGACAGGATGTCGTTGGACCTTGGGCGACAGGATGTCGCCTCTCCTTGGCCTACGGCGCGACGCTCAGCCCGCGCGGCTTGGCGACCAGCTTGGTGCCGTCGGAGAAGGTGACCGTGAGCGGCTCGGCGCCGTAGTTGTAGGCCACGTAGGTCTTGCGTCCGCTTTTCTGGAACACCGCGTGGAACGGGTGCTCGGCTGTTAGGAGCGAGTCGTTCCGGCCTAACCGGTCGAGCGTGTGGATCCAGTGGTCCATGAATGCGCGGGTGTTGCCGGGCTCGATCTTGCAGGCGGGGTTGGCAGTTAGATAGGCCGCGGAGCTGGCGGGGTCGGCGAGGGCGGCGAACATGGCGACAAGGTCGCCCCAGCCATTGTTGAGGTTCTTGCCCTCCTTGCGCTCGGCGAGGATGCGCGCGACGTTTCTTTCGACGTAGGCGGGCGAGCGGCCAAGCGCGAGCGACGCCGGGGTGAACGGCAGCCAGTTGATCCCGTGGATGCAGTCGATGTCGGCGGAGAACCAGGTGGCGAATGCCCCCTTGCCGCCCCAGACCATCCCGAGGGCCTCGCGCGGGAAGTCGGTTGGGAAGTTGGTGTTGGAGACATCGAACCAATACTCCTCCACCGCGGTACGCTCGGTGTTGAAGAGCGCGATGCCGGTGTCCCTAACAACCGTGTCGCCGCTCGCCGCGCCCCAGAGGATCATGCCGTACCATGCGTTGAGGGATTCCGAGGACGACTCCTGGTTGTTGCCGTCGGCGAAGTTGGCGTCGCCCGACGCCCACGAGTGGCCGGCGAACTTGTCGAAGCAGCGCAGGTGGGGGAACATCGGGTCGGCGCGGTCCGGGGAGGCGATATCGCGGATGAGCAGGTTGACCATTGGCTGCCATTTTTTCGCCCAGGCCGGATCGAGGCGGGCGACCTCGCCGGCGGCGCGGATGAAATACCCGTAGTGGAAGTGGTGGTCGTTGAGTGAGCTGTCGCTGCCGTAGGCCGGCTTGCTGCCGACCAGGGTGCCCCATGCCGGATTGTAGTAGAACAACGGCGCCTCCTCGTTGGGTGAGGCTGTTAGCCAGTTCTCGAGCCGGCGCTTGATCTCGGCGATGAAGAGTTGTTGGAGGTCGGGCGCCGCGGCGGCCTCGGCGACGCCGCTGAGGGTGGCCAGCCGCCCTAGCAGCTTTCCCTCCCAATAGGTGTCCTTGAACTCCTCGCGGGGCTTGTCGGCTTCGAGTTTGAGTTCGGCGAGAATTCGCGGCCGGTCCGCGATCCCCTGCTTGGGCAAGAGCGGCAGCACACCCTGGATCGGCACGCGGGTCTGGAAGCCGCCGCCGGTTCCGACCTTCAGGGTGCCGCGCACCGAGCCGTAGGTCATGGGTGTTAGCGGTGCGGTGGTGTATTTCCACTGATGCGGATAGAGGGTGAAGAGCGTGCCGGTCGCGCTGCCCTCCATCGGCGTGACCTCGAACCGGTAGTCCGCGATGAGCGTCCCGCCGGCGAGGTGCCAGTCGACCCGGGTGCCGGTGACGTGGTTGTAGCCAAACTGTTGGAACAGCGCGAGGGTCGCAGCCGAGTTGTCCGGCAGCAGCGCGACGGCAAAGTACCGCTTGGCGCCCGGGTGGTTGGTGAACGTGGCGGTGTCCAGCCCGGTCCACGTGGACCCCGCAGGGCCAAACAGGGCGTAGTGGTGGCCGTTGACGGTGACGCCGAGGACCGCGCTGCTGGCCGTGCCGGACCAGACGACCGGCTTGGCCGCGAAGCGCACGACCGGGTCGCCGCCGGCATAGGTGCAGAAGACAAACGGGCTGCCGTGGCCGAAGCTGGCGCGCATCCCGGCCGCCTCGGTGCCGAAGCGCGCGCTGACAAACCAGTCGGAGTAGCCGTCGCAGAGCGCCTCGGGGAAGTCCGGGATCGCCGAGTGGCCAAGGATCAGGTCGCCTTGCTTGGTCACTCCGCTGCCCATGATCGCCGCCGGGCTGCTTGTCAGGCTGGCCCCGGGATAGCTAACAGCGAGGCCGCCGGGCACGCAGACCATCGCCAGCGGGTGGGCAAACATGTTCTGCGAGAACGGCTGGAACGCCAGCGAGCTCCACCACTGGTTGGTGGGCATTGCACCGACCCCGGACCCGCTGCGGAACACCCGGTCCGGCAGCGGCTTGCAGCCAGCCGGACGGTCGCTCGCGTAGCTCCCGGCGCCCACCTCGACAATCCCACCAGCCGCCGCCAGCCGGCTCGCCCCGCAAATCCACGACACCCCGGCGACAACCGGCAAAACACCAAGCAAACGGACAAGCCGGAACATGTCGCCTTGTACGACAATCATAAGACGACTCCAACCTCGAAGCGACCGGCGCCAATTGAGTGCCCGCCGGAAATTGCGTGACGGCGTCGTGCGGACTGGCTCTAGTACCCGGCATGTTACGTTCCATGCTTTCAGTTAGTTTGTTGGTCGGCGCGCTGTTGTTGCCGGGTGCGCTCAATGGTGAGGAGAAGGCGAATTCGGCGGTGGTTGCGCAGCCGCGCGACGCGAACTGGATGAAGCGCCACGACCTGATCAACACGCGGGTGAAGGAGACACCGGACTCGCAGGTGTTGTTCATCGGTGACTCGATCACCCAGGGATGGGAAGGGGCCGGGAAGAAAGCGTGGGAGGCCTTCGCCGAGTACAAGCCGCTCAACCTCGGGATCGGCGGCGACCGGACCCAGCACGTCCTGTGGCGCCTGGAGAATGGCAACATTGCCGGCCTCAAGCCGAAGGCGGCGGTGATCATGATCGGGACCAACAATTCCAACGGCGCCGACAACACCGCCGAGGAGATCGCCGCGGGGATCACCGCGATTGTCACCAAGCTGCGGACCGAGCTGAAGGACACCAAGCTGCTGGTCCTGGGAGTCTTCCCGCGTGGCCCGCAGCCGAACCCGCAGCGCGAGAAGATCGCCGCGATCAATGCGATCATCGCCAAGCTCGACGACGGGAAGTACGTCCACTTCCTCGACATCGGCGAGAAGTTCCTCGAGGCCGACAAGTCGCTGTCCAAGGAGGTCATGCCCGACTTCCTGCATCTTTCGCCCAAGGGCTATGAGATCTGGGTCGAGGCGATCACGCCGAAGCTCAAGGAGCTGACCAAGTAGAGGTCGTCTGGCGGCGTGGCTTTCCTGCCGGGGAGTGTTAGCGGGCTGGCGCCCGCGACCGCCCCCGGCAATTTTTTTGCTGCTAGAGAGGCGATCCGCGGAATCGACAGCGGCGCGCGGATGTCACAGGTTGCGCCCATGAATTTCCCAACCGCTCTGGATCGGTATTTTCGGGTGGCGCGGCTTGCGTTGGCTGGGCTGCTAGCGCCGGCTGTGATGTTAGGCATGTCCGGGTGCACCGGCGGTTGGAGCGGGACGCCGTTGGCGACCGGTGTGGATGCCGGCAACGCGCGGGTGGCGGAGATCACCGAGAAGCTTGTGGCGCTTCCCGGGGCGGGGGAGGCGGCGCGGGGTGACGCGCAGCGGGTGGCGCGCGAGGCGGTGAAGGTTTCCGGTGAGCTTGCGGTGGGCTACCGGATCGTGCGTCCGGCGGGGTTGCACAATTGTTTGGTCAACACCGAGCGGCGCGAGCGCGGGCTGTGCTGGCATTGGATGGAGGACCTCTATCCGCGGTTGCGCAGCCTTGAGGTTGAGAAGTTCGAGTTTGTTTGTGCGGTGCGCGATCCGGGCCGGTTGTTCCGCGAACACCACTGCGTGGTGGCCATCCCGAAGGGCCGCGGGTTCAACGACGGGCTGGTTCTCGATCCCTGGGAAAAGGGCGGCAACCTGATCGCCTTCCCGGTCAACGGCGCCAAGCGCCCGTGGCTCTACGACGACGGGTGGACCAAGCCGCTCGACGCCCGCTACCGGGCCAGCGTCAGCAAGCGCCCGGCACGCTAGCTCACGGCGCCGGCGCGATCGCCGGCGGGTGCGGCCGGCGCTTCCACTGCATCACCAGGTTGGCCGCGATGATCAACCCGCCGCCCGCCACGGTGGTCAGGGTGAGCGCCTCGTTGGGGTAGGTGGCGTGGACCAGCGTGCCTAACAGCACAGGGAGGAACAGGACGTAGCCGGCGGTGAAGAGCGGCTCGGTGGTGTAGATGAGGCCGGCCTCGGTGGCGGAGATGCGGGGCTGATAGATGTTCATCAGGAGGTAGGCGCCGACGGTGCAGAAGACCGCCAGGAGGAGGATGAGGAACAAGGTGGAGAGTGAGGCGCCGGCGGCGAGGATGGCGGCGGGCTGCGGGGCGAGTGCCAGGGTGATCGGGATGAACAGGGCGACGATTGTGAGGCACATGGCGAAGGTGACCGGGAGGCCGCGGTTGGGCGCATAGCGCGGGTTTTCCAGCGCCAGAATCTGGAAGGTGAAAAGCAGCGCCGCGCCAAGCGTCTCGAGTTCGCCGCGGCCGAGCCGCAGGTTGTCGGGGCGCAACCCCGAGAGGATCGCCCCCCCGGCGAGCACCATCACCGTGGCGACCAGCGTGCGGGCCGTCGGCCAAGCGCGCCGCCGCAGGCACAACCACAGCGGCAGGAACACGCAGTAGGCCTGGGTGAGAAACGCCGAGGTGGACGCATCGGTGTGCGCCAGGGCGTCGGCCTGGAGGCCCATGCCAAGGCCGCCCCACAGGCCCAACAACAGCCCCTGGCGAAGCTCCATCCGGGTGATGGGCGCGCGGCGCAGCAGCGGGATGAGGAGGAGGATGGCGGCGAGCGCGAAGCGGACGACCTGGAGCCAAGCGGCGAAGAAGGCGCTGGGGGTTCCCGGGAGGCGTTGTTCCTGTTCGAGGTGGAGGGCGCGGACGAGCGGGAAACTCAATCCCCAGAGCGCGCAGGCGATGATGAGGAAAATCAGCGGCATCGTGGGATGGGAACGCGGGATTAGCCGCGCTGGGGAGCGGTTCGTCAAGCGTTCCGAGGCGCGCCGCAAGCCGGCAAGGAGCCTTGCCGAGGCGGGAAAATTCTGGAATAAGCGGGGCGTTCATTTCTCCTAACCACGATGAAATCCGTTCTCCGCACCCTTGCCGTGCTGCTTGCCAGCGCCTCCCTGAGCATTGCCGCAACCGCCGGTTGGACAAGTGACTGGGAGGGCGCCAAGACCCGCGCAAAGGCTGAGAACAAGCCGATTTTGATCTACCTGACCGGGTCCGACTGGTGCACGTGGTGCATGAAGATGGAGAAGGAAGTGACCTCCCAGAAGGAGTTCATGGATTTTGTCAGCGCGCATTTCGTGCTCGTGGAAGTCGACTTTCCGAAGAAGTCCGAGCAGCCAGCCGAGCTCAAGAAACAGAACGCGATGCTCAAGAAGGAGTATCTCAATGGCGGCTACCCGACGATGTATGTCCTGGACTCAGACGGGAAAAAGATCTCCGAGGACTTCGGCGAGCTGAAGGCGGCGCCGGCCGAGTTTGTCGCGAAGTTCAAGGAGTTGCTCGCGGGGCTCAAGAAGTAGTCAAAGCGGGTCGAGGTCGTTGACCGCCGGGCCGGTGACCACGCGGCCGAGCGGGTCGAAGCGCGACCCGTGGCACGGGCAGTCCCAGGTGCTTGTCTGCGAGTTCCACGAGACGAGGCACCCGAGGTGGGTGCAGACCGCGGAGCATTCGTGGACAATCCCGTCGGGGTCGCGGAAGGCGGCGACCTTGACGTGCCCACGGCGGACCAGTGCGCCAGACCCGGGGGCGATCTGGTCGGTGCTGCTGACCTCGGCGGGAGTGATGTAGTCGCGGAACTGGGCGACGACGTTGAGGTTTTCCTTGGAGAACTCGGCCAGGGCGCGTGTCGGCTTGCGTGCCGGATCATAGAGCTCCTCCCACGGGTTGGGGCGGCCGTGGATGAGGTCGGTGATGAGCATCGCGGCAATCGTCCCGTGGGTCATCCCCATGCCGGAATCGCCGGTGGCGACAAAGACGTTCTCGTCCCCCGACGGCTCGCGGCCAAGGTAGGCGAGGCCGTCGAGGGTCTCAAGGACCTGGCCGCTCCAGCGGTGGATGACCTTGCCGACCGGCGGGAAATGGGCGCGCGCCCACGCTTCCAGGCGGGCGAAGCGTGCCGGGGCGTCGTTTTTCTGGCCGGTCTTGTGGTCCTCGCCGCCAACGATGAGCAGGTCACAGCTGCGCTCGGAGGGCGGCTCGTGGTGGCAGCGCCACGGTTGGAGCCGGGCGTAGTGGTACGGGTCGGCGCTGTCCCAGTAGAGGCAGTGGTCGATGATGTCGCGCGGGACCTGCGCGGCAACCACGTAGGTCCGGTACGGGAAGAGCTTGGTGTGGAGCGTGACGCGCTCGTTGATCGGCGAGTTGGTGGCGACGACCACCGCGCCGGCGCTCACCACCGGGCCATTGCCGGTGGTGATGCGCACGCTGGCGCCGCCGGTCACCGAGGTGGCCGGGGTGTGGGCGAAGAAGCGCACGCCCAGCGCGCGGCAGCAGCCGATGAGCCCGTGGGCGTAGCTGAGCGGGTGGAACTGGCCTTGGTCGGGGAAGCGCAGGCAGGCGCGCCGGGCAAACCCGGGGAAGGGCGCCGCCGCGAGCTTCTCGGCGTCGCGCAGGCCGGCCCGGTGGGCGGCCTGGAGCTCGGCGTCGAGCAGGCCCTCGTGGTCGCCTGGAGCGAGCATCAGGTAGCCGTCGAGGCGCTCGAAATCACAGTCGATGCCCTCCTCGCCGGCGATCTCGCCAATGCGCTCGATGGCGGCGTGGTGGCTCTGGGCGGCGAGGCGCGCGGCGGCGGTTCCGCGGATTTTCTCCAGCTCGCTGAACCGGTCGTCCAGGACGCATGACAGGTGCGCGGTGGTGTGGCGCGTCTCGCCGGCGACAAGCGCGCCGCGGTCGAGGACGACGACTGAGCGACCTTGCTGGGCAAGCAGGAACGCGGTGGTCAACCCGGTGATGCCGCTGCCAAGGACGCAGACGTCGGCGCTGAGCGGGCCGGTCAGCGGCGCGGGGTCGGGCAGCGAGACGTCGTCTTCCCATGCGGAGCGGTTGCGCCCGAATGCCTGTGATTGCGCCATGGTTGATGGTTCGCATCGCCCGTGCCAAGCGCGCCGGCCATTGAGGACCGGGGCGCGGGTGCCCCCGCGGCGCCGCCGCCGAGGTGCAATTAGCAACAAGCCCGCCTGCGGCGGTGCAATCTGCTGCCGCGGCGGGTGCCGCAGCGGGCGGTCGGATGCTGCAACCGCCACGCTAACAGCCGTGGCGCGGCCCGCGGCGCGGTTGGCGCGCAGCCTGCGAGGCCATGGGCTAACTCCAACGGCCAACCAGCGGCCTTCCCCGACGTGGCAATCCAAACTCTCCAGGACCTGTTTCTCGACCAGCTGCGCGACCTCTTCAGCGTCGAAACCCAGCTGGTGGCGGCGCAGACCGAGCTGGCGGCGCTGGCGAGCGGGTCGCACCTGCGCGGGCGGCTGCGCGAGCACGGGATGGAGACGCGCCGCCACAAACAGCGGCTCGTCGAGATTGCCCGCCGCCACCAGTTTGACCTCGACGGCGACCCGTCGCGGGCGATGGAAGGGCTGATCGCTGGCGGACGGGAACATCTGACTGAGGCTGAGGCGCCCGACGCGCGCGACTTTCTCATCATCGCCCACAGCCACCGGATCGAGCACTATGAGATGGCCGCCTACGGGGTGGCCGTGGCGCTCGCCGGGCAGCTCGGGTTGGCGACCGAGGCGGAATTGTTGAGCCGCTCGTTCAACGAGGAGCGCGAGATGGACCGGTGGCTGACCCGGCTGGCGGCGGCCACGCTCCTTGAGCAAATCCCAACCCATTAGCAAAGATGCGCTCGCGCCGCCTGCCGCTGCTCAAGACGGTCGACACGCCGGAGATTTCCCCCGGCCAGCCGTTTCCGCAGGGGGCGAGGTGGGACGGCAAAGGGGTGAATTTCGCGATTTTCGCCGAGGCGGCCGAAGCGGTCGACCTGTGTTTGTTTCGCACGGCGCGCTCGCGCCGCGAGTACCTCCGGGTGCGGCTCAAGCACCGGACCGCGGACGTCTGGCATTGCTACCTCCCCGGGTTGGCGCCTGGGCAGCTCTACGGCTACCGGGTCCATGGGCCGTACAAGCCGGAGAAGGGCTTGCGCTACAACCCGAACAAGCTGCTGCTCGACCCGTATACCAAAGCGATTGGGCGGAGTCTGCGCTGGGACGACGCGGTGTTCGGCTACGAGGTGGCCAACCGCCAGGCCGACCTGTCATTTGACCGGCGCGACAGCGCGGCGTTCGCGCCGCTCGGGTGTGTCGTCGAGGACGGGTTCGACTGGGAGGGCGACACCCAGTTGAGCCGGCCGTGGCATGACACGATCATCTACGAGGCCCATGTGCGCGGGATGACGATCCTCCACCCGCAGGTCCCCCAGGGGCTGCGCGGGACCTACGCCGGGCTGGCGTCCAAGCCGGTCCTCGAGCACCTCCAGAAGCTCGGGGTGACGGCCATCGAGCTGATGCCGGTCCACCATTTCCTCCAGGACCGCCACCTGGTCGACCGCGGGCTGAGCAACTACTGGGGGTACAACACGCTCGGGTACTTCACCCCGGAGCCGCGCTACGCGTCGCGCAAGACGCCCGGCGGGGTGGTCCGCGAGTTCAAGGAGATGGTCAAGCGGATCCACGCGGCGGGGATCGAGGTGATTCTGGATGTCGTTTACAACCATACGGCGGAAGGCAACCAGCTGGGCCCGACGCTGTCGTTCCGGGGGATCGACAACCGGGCCTACTATCGGCTCACCAGCCAGACCGGGCGCTACTACATGGACTACACCGGCTGCGGCAACACGCTCAACATGCTCCACCCGCACTCGCTGCGCCTGATGATGGACTCGCTGCGCTACTGGGTCACCGAAATGCACGTCGACGGGTTCCGCTTCGACCTTGCCTCGGCGCTGGCGCGCGAACTCCACGAGGTCGACCAGCTCGGGGCGTTTTTCGACACGATCTACCAGGACCCGACGCTGGCGACCATCAAGCTCATCGCCGAACCGTGGGACCTTGGCGAGGGCGGCTACCAGGTCGGGAATTTCCCGCTCGGGTGGACCGAGTGGAACGGGATGTACCGCGACACGATCCGGCGGTTCTGGAAGGGCGACCCGAGCACCTGCGGGGAAACCGCCACCCGCCTGGCCGGCAGCGCCGACCTCTACGAGTCGACCCGCCGCAGGCCGTCGGCGAGCATCAACTTCATCACTGCCCACGACGGGTTCACGCTGCGCGACCTGGTCAGCTACAACGAGAAGCACAACGCGGCCAACGCCGAGGAGAACCGCGACGGGGCCGACCACAACGACTCGTGGAACTGCGGGGTCGAGGGTGAGACGAGCGATCGGGAGATCCTTGAACTGCGCCTGCGCCAGCGGCGCAACCTGCTGGCCACCTTGCTCCTCTCCCAGGGGGTGCCGATGCTCAGCGGCGGCGACGAACTGAGCCGGACCCAGTTGGGCAACAACAACGCCTACTGCCAGGACAGCCCGCTGAGCTGGTACCCGTGGATGCTCGACAAGGAGGCCCGCGAGTTTCTCCGCTTCGCCCAGAAGCTCGGCCAGCTGCGCCGCAAGCACCCGAACCTGCGCCGCCACAGTTTTGCCGAGTGCGACCCGATGGCCGGCCCGGGCGAGCAGAGCCTCGACTGGATCCGCCCGGACGGCCGGCGGATGACCGAGAGCGACTGGGACCACCCGACGCTGCGGACCTTCGGGTTCTACCTCAACGGCCAAGCGCTGGAAATCCGCAACCTCGCCGGCGACCACCAGGAGGACGACGATCTGGTCATCCTCTTCAACATCCACCACGAGGCGGTGGAATTCATCCTGCCGCTCGACCTGCACCGCGAGTGGGAGACGGTCATCGACACCGCCCGACCGCAACTCGGCGACGATGGACTGGTCGAGTGGGCGACGGATCCGGTCACTCTGGAGCCGCGCTCGCTGATTCTGCTGCGCCATGCACGTTGATCCGGTCGCCAGCTACCGGTTGCAGCTGCATGCCGGGTTTGACTTGGATGCGGCGGCGCGCGCGGTCGTGTATCTGGCGGCCCTCGGGGTGAGCCACGTCTACGTTTCGCCAGTGGTGACTCAGGCGGTGACCAGGCGAGCGGTTTTTCTGATGGTCCATGACCCTGAGCGGTCGAGGAGCAGGAGGTGGTCGTGGAAATCCACCAGGGTCTTGCGGTGGCCGACGCTGATGAAGCCGATGCCGGAGTCTTTGACCTGTTGGTAGAGGTCGGCCTGGTTGTCCTCGTCGAGGGCGCTGGTCGCCTCGTCGAGGAAGGCGAAGAGCGGCTTGCGGAGGAACAGCCGGGCGAAGGCGATCCGTTGCTGCTCGCCAAGTGAGAGGACGTTGCTCCAGTCGAGGACGCGCTCGAGGTCGTCGTCGACGCGGGTGAAGATTTCCGCGAGGTTGACCTGGGCGACGACTCGGCGGATGTCCGCGTTGGTGGCGCCGCGGTCCGGGTACGGGTAGAGGAGTTGCTCACGCAGGCTGCCTTCCACCATGTACGGGCGCTGCGGGAGGAACATCAGGTGGGCAAAGGCCGGGCGTTCCAGCGACCCGCCGCCACCAGGCCAGAGGCCGGCGATGGTCCGCAGGACCGAGCTTTTTCCGGTCCCGCTGGGGCCCATGATCATCAGGCTCTGCTTGGCGGCCAGCGAGAACGACAGGTCCTTGACGAGCACCCGCGCATTGCCGGGGGTGCAGATGGTGAGCTTGTCGAGTTTGACGATCCGGCTGTCTTCCGTCGGGGTGTTCTGGTCCTCGAAGGCGATCCGTTCCTCTTCGGTATCGTGCTCGTCGAGCTGGTCCCACAGGGTCCCGAGTCGCTGGACGCTGGCGAGGTAGGTGCTGATCCCGTTGAACTGGGTGATGATGAGGGTAAAGGCGGCCAAGACCTGGGCAAAGGCCCCCATGGTCTGGCTGATCACCCCGAAAGCCACCTCCCCGCGCATGAACATCGGCGCGACGACCATGATGGGCAGGAGCAGCGCGAGGTAGTTGTAGCTGTTGGTGAAGAACCCGAGGCGGCGGTTGCGGATGATGATCAGGCGCATGTTGGCCACCGCGCTGGTCAGGCGGTTGAACAGGTCAAGGTGCTCGCGTTTCTCCCCGCGGAAAAAGGCGATCGATTCCGCGTTGTCGCGCACCCGGACGAGCCCGTAGCGGAAGTTCGCCTCCTTCTCGTATTGATGGTAGTATAAGCGCACCAGCTTGCGGCCGATGAGGATGCTGATGACCGTGCCGGCGATGGCATAGACGACGAGGATAACCACCAAGGTGCTGGAAATCAGCCACAGCACGCCGATGAAGGTGATCAGCGTGATGGACGAATTCAGCAGGATAAGGAGGAACGAGAGCGACTGGGTCGTAAAGTTCCGGACGTCCTCGCTGATCCGCTGGTCCGGGTTGTCGACGCTTTCCGATCCACGCAGGCGGTAGTAGGCGCGGTTGTTGAAGTAGCGTTTGACCAAGTGCTGGGCCATCCACTCGCGCCAAAGCAAGGCGAGGCGCTCCTCGACCCAGCGGTAGTAGACGCCAATGGGAACTGCCAGGGCAAAGGTGCCGAGGTACAGCGCGAGGAACTTCCAGTAGTCGCCTGGCTTCTTCTCACTGATGGCCGTCATGAAATCCCGGCCCGCATAGCTGATCAGAAGCGGAACGACTCCCGCCGCCGCCACCGCCATGACCAGCAGCGCGATCAGAAACCCGCGCGCCTTGCGCCGCCGTTCCGAGGCGAAGAACGCCCGGAAAATCATCCGAAACTGCCGCCAGCTCGTCGCAATGCTCTGGCTGCCACTCGCCCTCGCCTCTGTCGGCACGCTCGCTTGATCCTGCTTTCCCACTGACCTGACATCCTTGCACGCCACTGCTCAGCGTGACGAAACAATTCGGGCGGCCCCGCGGCGCTTGTCTAATCAGCGAGCTGATCCAGTCCGTCTCGGTCGCCGCTGAGAGCCTGCCGCGCTACGCGAGCCAGCCAGCGCGGAAGTCAAAGATGTCAGCCGCGTGAAGCGACCAGTGACATCACCTCGGAGACCGACGAGACGAGCCTGGCATCGTCACTGGAAATGGGCATCGCGTAATCGATTGCCAGATCGTCCAAGGCACGCTGGACATTTCCGGAGGGGATTCGGAGGTCGCTGAAGGTCCGGGATTTTTGCGCTGCCGTGATGCCGAAGTGGTGGCACAACTGCTCGCCAACCAGGTTTGCACGCTCCTCCGGAGTCATTGTGTTGAGAGGAACGGCGCGCATGGACTTCGTGTTAAGGACAAAGCAGCCTGCCATGAGGTCATGTAATGTTTGGCGGCGCTTGGTCCAGAGCATCATGAAATACCCGAGCAATAGAATCGCCAATGAGATCCACTTGGCAAAGTGCCTGCCGGTCGCCCGTCCAAATGAGATCCGCCCGCCTTGCAGATCCACAACTTGAAGTCCCAGAGCGCGCTTGCCCCATGTGGCCCGCGCCTCAGAGGACTCCTGGAGCGCGCCATACAGCCACCCGATGACCAGGCCAAGGAAATTGCCCACCACCTCGGGGACATTGCCAGTTCCGAGAAGCGAGCCAAGAACGCCGATTAGGATTCCAACCACGATGGCAAATCCCATCATGATAAATCCATCAATGACGGCAGCCAGGAGCCGATCTATGAACCCCGCCGGCTCGGCGTGCGCAATTGTGGATCCGTTTGCGGCCAGTTCTATTTGCGGAGGGGTATAGGGGTTGACCATGTTCATCCTGTTAGCCGAGGCACGCCTGTCCGGCAAGTCCGGCGGGGCGGCGGGCCGCGCAAATTATTTTCTGTAAAAGTGTCTGATTGAGGACTGGGAATCTGGGGCTATTTATTGGTTTAGAGGGTCGGTATTTTGGTTTCGGGCTGGAGGTAGATTTTTCCGGTTTCCCACTCCTC
>JBILQE010000109.1:0-2575 GCA_044373465.1 Akkermansiaceae bacterium
CGCGCGGGGGGGGGGGCGGGTGCGGGGGGGGGGGGGGGGGGGGCAGGTCGAGTTGCTGGCCGACTCGAATGGCGACCGGCTGGCGGATTTTTCGTGGTGCGGGTATGCTGGTGGCGGGGTGGCGATCCCGCAGGTTCCGGGGGTGGTGACGCTGGCGCCAGCCGCGGGTGGCGACGACACGGCGCGGATCCAGCAGGCGATCGACGAAGTGAGCCGGCGGGCGCCGGATGCGGGTGGGTTTCGCGGCGCGCTGGTGCTTACCAAGGGGACGTTCCGGGTGGCGGGGACGTTGGCGCTCAAGGCAAGCGGGGTGGTCCTGCGGGGCGCCGGGCAAGGGGTGGACGGCACGGTGGTCCGGGCGACCGGGACCCAGAAGCGGACGCTCATCGCGGTGGGCGCGGACGCCAAGGGCGCGCGGGTGAGCGCAAGCAGCCGCGAGCTTGCCAGCGCGCGGGTCGCGGCGGGCAGCCGGGTGGTCGAGCTGACAAGTGTCGCCGGGTTGGCGGTCGGCGACCGGGTGGTGGTCGTCCGGCGCTGCACCCGCGAGTGGATCAAGCTGCTCGGGATGGAGAAGTTTTCCGGGGTCGGCAACGTCGGGTGGACGCCGGAAGCGTACGAGCTGGCGTACGAGCGGCAGATCGTCGCGATCCGCGGCAACCAGGTCGGGCTGGATGCGCCGTTGGTGATGGCCATCGAGAAGCGCTTTGGTGGCGGGTTTCTCGCCAAGGTGAGCAACCCGCGGATCCGCCAGGTCGGCATCGAGAACCTCCGGCTGGTCTCAGACTATCAGCCGGGCGGCGAGACCAGCGACGAGAAGCACGCGTGGAACGGCATCGAGATGCGCCGCGCCGAGGACGGCTGGGTGCGCAAGGTCACCGGCCAACATTTCGGCTACGGCACGGTGGCGTTGTTAGGCGAGTCGCGGCGCATGACGGTGGCCGACTGCGCCAACCTCGACCCGGTCTCGCGGATCGACGGTGGGCGGCGGTATTCGTTTCAGGCCAACGGCCAACAAGGGCTGTTCATCCGCTGTTATTCGCGCGGCGGGCGCCACGACTTTGTCCAGGGCGCGCGGGTTGTCGGGCCTAACGCGTTTGTCGACTGCCTTGGCGAGCGGGCGCACAGCGTCTCCGAGCCGCACCACCGGTTTTCGACCGGGACGTTGTTTGACAACGTGGTGGTCACCGGGCCGGAGTCCGGGATCAGCGTTGGCAACCGCGGCAACTCCGGGTCAGGCCACGGGTGGTCCGGCGCCTGGGTCGTCTTCTGGAACTGCGGGTCGAGCGTGCTCCTCAGCATGGAGCCGCCGACCGCCCGCAACGCGGTTGTCGGCGCCCGCAAGGTCAACGCCGGCCACGACGGCACCAGCCTGTGGCGCTGGTTTGAGAACCAAAGCGGCCAGAAACTCACCCGCACCGGGCTGGTCGTCCACGATGCCGGCAGCTGGGTCCACAGCCCGCACGCGCCTGTTAGTCCGCGCAGCTTGTTCCTCGCCCAGCTCGCCGCGCGCCTCGGGCCCGACGCACCGGCCCGCGTCGCCACCGCGGTCCAACTGCGCGGGAACTGGCCGGAGATCGAGGAGATGCTGCGGAGGATGGGCGAGTGAGAAACGAACCGCAACGCGGTTCCGCCCGCACCCATCGCACCGGGCGCAACCGCGTTGCGGTTGGATATTTCCTAACGCGATTCCCGGGGTAGCGCGGGTAGCGCAACCCCGGGCTGGAGGGCGCAACGCCGCTGGCGTTGAAATTCCCCTCAAGCCCAGCGGGCTTGCGTCCTCCAGCCCACGGTTGGCCGCCAAGGCCCACCCTGGGAATTCCCGCCGAAGCTCTCACGAGCTTGGCTACGCGCGACAATTAGTCCAGCGGTGCGAGCAGGGCGGCGACGGCGGCCTCGTCCATGACCGCGGGGGTGGCGCGCTCGGCGAGGAGGGCGTCGGCAAGGAGCGACTTTTTTTGTTGGAGCTGGTGGATCCGGTCTTCGACGGTGCCGGCGCACAGCAGCTTGTGGACGAAGACCGGCTTGTCCTGGCCGATCCGGTAGGCGCGGTCGGTGGCCTGGGCCTCGGCCGCCGGGTTCCACCACGGGTCGTAGTGGATGACGGTGTCCGCGGCAGTTAGGTTGAGCCCGGTCCCGCCGGCCTTGAGCGAGATGAGGAAAACGGCAACCGCGCCGGACTGGAATTTCTCCACCAGCGCGCCGCGGTTGTTGGACTCGCCGGTTAGTTTCAAAAACGAGATCCCGCGCCTCGCGAGGTGGGCCTCGATGATGGCGAGCATCGAGGTGAACTGGGAGAAAACCAGGACCCGCCGGCCTTCTTCGACCAGCGTGTCTAGCAGATCGGCGAGATAGTCTAACTTGGCCGACTCCGCGGGGAGCGGATGGTTGTCGGCCATCTTGAGGAGCTGCGGGTGGCAGCAGATCTGGCGCAGCTTCAAGAGGGCCTCAAGGAAGACCATGCGTGACTCGGCCAGCCCGCGCGCGGCGATTGCTTGGCGCACGCGCTTGTCCATGCTGGCGCGCACGGTTTCGTACAGGTCCTTCTGCGCG
The DNA here is from genome assembly GCA_044373465.1 of Akkermansiaceae bacterium. Taxonomy (GTDB): domain Bacteria; phylum Verrucomicrobiota; class Verrucomicrobiia; order Verrucomicrobiales; family Akkermansiaceae; genus JBILQA01. The sequence continues at coordinate 2,551 of JBILQE010000109.1, forward strand.
GTGGTGAGCTCAACGGCGTGGACAA
>JBILQE010000033.1:0-32884 GCA_044373465.1 Akkermansiaceae bacterium
TTTTTCGTTCATTTTCAGGGTGCTTTTCCATGGCATTTCCGGCGACCGTTAGGAGGATCCCCGGATTGGCAAGGTGTTACCCATGTATTGAACCTATTGTGTTACCCATGTTCTGAACCTGGACCGAAGGCCCGTGAGCCCAGGGTTGTGGGGGCAACCCTGGGCATGGGGGGACTCGGCTCCGGGGGCGGGGGGCGGGAGGAGTCGAAGGGGGAATTGTTCGGTGACTTTCGACCTTTGACTTTCAGACTTTTGACTCTTTCCCCCTACGGCTGGGGGAGGGAATCGGTGCGTTGTTGGCGGTTGGGCCAGGCGGTGTTGAGGTCGGTGGAGTCGAGGGTGGCGTCGCCGTTGATGTCGGCGCGGAGGTGTTGGGTGGTGAGCGGGTTGAAGGTGCCGAGGGAGTTGATGTGGTTGAGGTCGAGGGCGGTGGTTTGGCCGTTGCCGGTGGAGTCGCCGAGGAGGGTGGTGACGATGCGCGAGTTGGCGGGGGTGTCGGCGAGGATGCCGGCTGAGCCGGTGATGGCGGAGCGGTTGAGCGAGAAGCGCCATTTCGAGACGTCGGGGAGTGCGGCGGGGTTGCCGGTTTGGGTGAAGGTGATGTTGAGCTGGTTGTTGGCGACAGCGACGTTGGTGGCGATCCCGAGGGCGCCGAGGTTGAGCGGGCCGGCGGAGTTGAGGCCGGTGACGGTCAGGGCGCTGGCCGGGTTGGCGACGGTGATTGGCTCGGAGAAGGTGACGCGGAGGTGGCGGAGTCCGGCGGCGCGGGGTTCGACAAACTGGTCGTCACTGATGGCGAGGGCGCGGGGTGTGCCGGCGTGGGTGTTGAGCGACTCCCAGTTTTGGACGACCAGGGTGGATCCGGTGGCGGATTTGATGATGGTGAAGTTGTCGATGACGGTGCCGGCGGAGTTGATCTCGCGGACGTCGAGGCGGTTGCCGTCGACATCGAGGACGATCGACCCGAGGACGTTGAGGTTGGAAACCATGACCGGGTGGTTGAGCAGGCCGCCGCTGGTTTTCCCGGAGTTGCCGGCGGTCATGTAGACGGTGCCGTGGTTGCCGCCGGGGGCTTTTTGGTAGGCGCCGGTGCCGGTTTCCTTGCCGTTGCCGGGGTCGATGGCCATGGTGGCCGGGTTGAAGGTGCTGCTCAGCCCGTAGTGGCCGTTGATGAGCATCGAGCGCTCATACGAGTGGCTGTGGCCGCAGAGGACGAGGTCGACGCCGTGGGCCTCGAGGATCGGCAGGGCGTTGGTGCGCATCTGGATCAAGCTGGTTTCGGTGTCCGAGCTGTGCGACCCCTTGCTGTACGGCGGGTGGTGCCAGAAGGCGATGATCCACGGCTGGGTGGTGGCGGCCAGGTCGGCCTCGAGCCACTGGAGCATCGGGCTGCCGATGGCGCGGCTCGAGCTCGTCTGCGAGTCGAGGCAGACGAAGTGGATGTTGGCGAAGTCAAACGAGTAGTAGTTCTCGGTTCCGGACGCGACCCCGCCGGACTCGGCATTCTTCGGGAACGTGAAGGCGGCGAAATACGGGGCGCCGGCGGCGGTGTGTGCCTCATGGTTGCCAAAGGCCGACCAGAGCGCCGACTTGCGCAGCATCGTCGGGTAGGTCTGGAAGATCGCCTTGGTGGTTTCCGCCTCGGTGCCGTCGTTGTAGGCGTTGTCGCCGAGCATGATCCAGAGGTCCGGGTCCTGGTAGAACGGGGAGTTGAGGTAGCCGTCGCGGACGCTCTCGGCGCGGCCGGTGCCATCGCCGCCGGTTCCCGAGTCGCCAAGCACCCAGACGCGGACCGGCTTGACGGTGCCTGGCAGCGGGGCGGTTTTGAATTTGTGGGTGGCATCGCCGCCGGCGAGCGGGGTCGTCGAGGTGCCGACCGAGTAGTAGTAGGTGGTGTCCGGGTTCAGGCCGGTGATGCGGATATCGTGGGCGGTGGTGCTGGTGGCAACGTTGAGCGTCTGGGTCAGGGCGTCCGGCGCGGTGCCGTAGGTGATCTTGGCATTGGCGGCGACGTCGGTGTTCCAGCGGACCGAGATGCCGGTGGGCGCGAGCATCTGGAGGTACGGGCCGCGGGTGAGGACTTGGGCGTTTAGGGAGCCAACCAAGGCGAGGCCGGCAAACGAGCTGAGGAGGATGGGTAACTTCATGGAGGGTAGGGGGATTATGGGTTGGTGAGGGTGGCGGTGGTCTGGTTGCGGTTGGCCCAGGCGGCGGCGAAGTCGGCTGGGCCGATCGCGCCATCGCCATCGATGTCGGCGCGCAGGCAGTTGGCGACCGCCGGATCAAACCCGGGCACGACGTTGATGAAATTCAGGTCGATTCCGGTGACGGAGCCATCGCCGGTGGCATCGCCGCGCAGCGCGGTGAGGAGTCGCACGACGGCGCTGCCGGCTTGGACCGGGGTGCCGTCGGTGGCGGTGACTGCGGCGGCGTTCAGGTTGATGCGCCAGCGGGATGCGTCGGGGAGCCCGCTGGGTACCCCGGCGGCGGTGAATGCCAGCGTCAACGTGTTGCCGCTCACGCTCGGGACGAGCTGGAGCCCGAGGCCGGCGAGGCTGAGCGACCCGTTGGGGCCGCTTCCGGAGAAGGTGGCGACGGTCTGGCCAGCGACCAAGGCGATCGGCCGGGAGAAGGTCACCGTCACATTCCGCAACCCGCTGCTGCGCGGTTCGACAAACAAATCGTCGGCGACGAGCCCGCGCGCCACCCCGGCGTGGCTGGCGAGTGACCGCCAGCCGGTGATGGTGAGCGGGGCGCTGTTCGCCTCGCTGGTCACGGTGTGGGTGGTGGTGATGCCGCCGCCGGTGAAGGAGATCGTGGCGGTGCGCGGGGAGGACGTCGGGTTGGCGGCGACCTGGTAGGCGACGCTGGCGTTGCCGATCCCGCTGGGCGGCGCGCTGGTCGTCAGCCACGACCCGCCGCCGACGATGGTGCGCGCCCACGCCTGGTTTCCGGTCAATGTCAGGTTGACCGACCCGCCGGTGCTGGCGACCGCCTGGGTTGCCGGGGTGACCTGGAGGGTGGCCGGCTCGGTGAGTCCGCGGGTGATGAGGTTTTCGACGAGGATCCGGTCGGCATCCGACTGGGCGGTCTTGTAGCAGAACAGGTCGCCGATGAGGCCGTTGAACGGGCTCCAGCCGTCCGCGGCGTTGGCACCGACGGTGATGGTGCTGGTGTTGGCGCTGGTCCCGGGGGTCAGCGAGGTGAACGCGCTGGTGGCGGTCACCGAGATGACTTCAATCCCGTTGGCGAAGACCTTGTAGGCGCCGGTCGGTTGGACGACGAGGCTGAGGATGGTGATCTGGCCATCCGGGATGATGACGTTGGAATTGAGCATGGTCCCCTTGCGGCTGACGGTGAGCGCGCCGGTGTCATTGCGGATCCCGAGCATCAGGTTGTCGGTGAAGGTGGCGACGATGACATTGTAGGCGGAGCTGATCCCGTTGCGGACCGGCTTAACCGCGGCAATGATCGTCGCGCCGTTGCACGGGATTGGGGCGGTGTAGCGGCCGAGTTGGTAGCTGTTGGCGGCGGCGTAGCGGTTGTTGACCCAGCGGCGGCCGTTCTCGGTGACGGCGTTGGGGGAATTGACCGGCTGCAGCGCGGCGCTCACCGGGTGCCACGCGAGCCATTCGCCGGTCGGGCCGCTGGCGGGCAGCGAGCCGGACAGGAAGGCAAACAACAGGTTCTCCGGCGCCGGGATCCCGACGGCATACGCGCCCGACTTGCGGAACTGCGCCTCGATCGAGCGCGCCGCGGTGACGTTGCTGAACGTGTAGCTGGTGGCGACCGGAATGCTCACGCCATCGACCAACAATGCGTGGCTCACGAAGCCGGCGGCCGGGGTAATCGTAAAGGTGCGCGATTCGCCATTCGGGACGAGGACCTCGGCGGCGGGGCTGACGGATCCGCCGTAGCTGCTGACCACGCTGATCCGGTGGGTGTTGGAACCCATCGCCTGGAGCACCTCGTTGCGCGCCATGGCCCGGTCGAGGATCTTGACGTTGCGGATGCTGCCGGCGAACCGGCTGGCGGTGGTCAGCCGGCTGCCGCCAACCTGGAAGGTGACTTCCCGGGGAAACGCCTGCTGGCCGCCGCGGAAGGCGACTTCCGCACCATTGAGGAACAACCGCGTCCCATCGCTGCCGTAGGTGAGCGCCACGCTTTGCCAAACGTTGGCGGTGCAGGTCACGCCGGTGTCCCAGCGGCTCATGCCGTTGAGGTAGACGACAAACTTGCCGTTATCGATGCCGATGCCGGGCGAGTAGCCGCCGGAGACCTGGCGCTGGTTGCTGTTGGAATCGAGGATCGGGCGATACAGCGAGACGTCGTCGACCATGGTCGGGTTGATCTCGGCAAACAGCGTGCATTCATCCGGGCTGACGATGCCGGTGTCATGGATGGTCGTGTCCGATGAGGTCAGCACCAAGGGGCTCTGGTCATAGAGGACCGCCAGGGTGCGGCCTTTTTCATCGCGAGCGCGGGCCATCGCTGCCGGGGTGATGGCGATGTTGTAGAACCGCAGGTCATCGATGCTGGCGCGCAGGAAACTCCCGCTCCACCCGCGGCCGAGGTAGTTCGCCTGGCCGAGGGTCTGGATGTCAGGGGTGATGACCTCGTAGGGGCGATAGTCGCAGGCGACCGAGGCGACTTCCGTGCCGTTGACGAAGAGCTTGGCGGTGACGCCGTCCAGGGTGATCCCGAGGTGGTGCCAGATTCCCGCGGCGATGGCTGCCGGGCCGGTCGCCTTGATGGTTGAGCCGGCGCGTTGCACGGTGAGTTCCGGGCGGTTGGTGCTGGTGTTGGGGACCAGCGAGATGAACTCGGTGCTCTTGTGGCCAAGGAACAACAACGGCGCGCCCAGCGGGTTGGCCGCGTCCAGCTTCATCCAGCCGGCAAACGAGAATGCGGGGGAATCGCCGATCGACGGGTCCAGGAGGAGGTGCTGGCTGCCGGTGAGGACGAGGACGTTGTCGCCCATGGTTGAATCGAATGTCCGCTGCGCGGTCCCGCGGAGGATCGCGTGGAGCGAGCCGAAGGTATCCCAGAGAAACCCGCCATCCGGCTCCTCGACCCGGTAGCGGGCGATGAGGCCTTCCGGTTTCTTGAGCCACTTCGCGTAGTAGTCCCAGTAGAACTCGCCCCATGGGATGTGGGTTTTGTGGACGCCGTCGACTGCGTTCCACGGCATGACGTAGTCACCGTCGAGGATCGCATGGCCGCCGACCTGGGAGAGATAAGGGGAGTTGCTGTAACTTTCGCTCAATCCGCGGGCGGTCGCGTCGCCGCTCAGGGTGCCGGCGCTCATGGTTGCGTGGTCGGAGAGCAGAGCGTTGCCGGAAATGACGATGCCGGCGTGGGCCATCGCCCGGTCGCGGATCCGCGCATTGCCGGAAACGTTGACGCTTGACCCGTAGACGACCGCGCTGCCGGTCACGCGGGCGGAATCGCGGATTGTCGCATCCACCACCGTCGCCTGGCCGTCGATCCGCGCGGTGTTGTAAATTTTTGCCGACCCGAGGACCCGGGCATTCGGGCCGACGTAGGCGGTCGGGTGAACCGTGGCGGTGCTGGCGACAAACCCGCCGCCATTCGAGTGGGCCTGGCCGGCGACGACCGGCATTTCGATTTGCTTCGGCTTCGGAGTGGTGCCGGTGAGCAAGACCTCGAACGGGTAGCGCATCCGCCCGGGGGACTTGTCGAGGTTGAGGATGTTCTCCCGCAGGAGGAGGTTGTAGTCGAGCGTGTCCGGGGTGCCGGCGACGACCAGGAAGACGCTGGTTTCCGCGGCCGTCAGGTTGAAGGTGACGGATTCGCCGGGCTTCGAGAACCCGCTGTAGCGCACCGCGTTGCTTGGGAAGGAAACCGCAGCCAGACACCAGCGGAGGTCCTCGGTGGTTCCGGCGACGTCGAGCTTGTCGACCCGCGCGGTGAGCGACCCGCCGGCCGGGCGGACGAGCTCGTAGTGGGAATACCCGAGGTTCATCGGTCCGGTGCCGGTGGTGCTGTGCCAGGTGTTCGGCTTGTCCGGGCAGGCGGAGAGGATCATGCCGACGCGCTGGCGTTTCATGGCGGTTTCGCGCGCGGTCGTCTGGAAGACGTTGCTGAACCACTCCCGCTCGAGTTCGCCTGACGGGTTGTCAAAGAACGGGATGCGCCGGCTCCAGCCAAGCGCGAGGTCCTTCATCAAGGTGGCGCCGACCTGTTTGCGGAGCGCGTCGGGGAAATACTGGTTCTTCGGCGGGGTGTTCCACATCAACGCGGTCAGGTTGTGGGTCAGCCCGAAGTTGTCCAAATCCTCGTTCAGGTAGAGGTACGGGCGCCGGTCGGCATAGACGAAGCCCGGCCACTCAAACATCAGCGAGGACTTGTAGACGGTCTTGTCGACATAGTTGATCCACGAAAGCGGAGCGAGGTTGAGGCGCGCGTCGGTCACCTCTCCCCAATAATACATGAAGCCGACGTGCATGCTGCCGACGTGCGACTCCCAGTGGTTGCCGCCGAAGAACCCCGGGCCGGTCGTCTGGATCGCGTGGCCAAACTCGTGGTTGTTCGGGTTGCTGGCGCGGTCATCGGTCATCGAGGTGGCGTGGACGTTGACCGTCGGAAACCCGAGGTGCTCGGAGCCAAAGCCGCCCTGCCACCAGGTCGTGGCGTTGAGCTTGAACTTCCCCGGCACGGTGCCGGCGTTGTGGAAGAATGGCTCCCGGTAGCCGAGGACCTTGCAGTAATACTGGTAGGTTTCCTCGAACATCCTCAGGCAGTTGCGCTGGCGCTCGTAGTCGGTGGCGAATGGCGGATAGGTCGGCGCGATTTGCGTCAGGAATCGCTGGGCTTCCGGGCTCCACCACAGGGCGAAGTGCTTGGAGTAGACCTTCGAACAGCTCGTCAGGTCCTCGCCTTGGAAGAAATTCAGGTTGGTGTTGACCGCCAGGACGTCGGACGTCAGGTCGCCGACCCGGAGGTAGTCGATGTGGATCGCGCGGCCCGCCGGGGCGGTCCCGGAGAACGGCTCGATCTTGAGCATCGTCAGGTGGCTGCGCCAGCGGCGGACGAGCCCGAGGTCGATGACGTATTCATGATACTGGCCGTCAGCGACCAGGGTGGTCGCCGGGATAATGAACGATTTTTCCGGGGAGAACGCCGGTTCGAAGGTTGTGGCGAACGAGAACTTCAGATCTCCGGTGGACCCGAGCGGCAAGCGGCAGCGGATCCACAGGAAATCATTGAAGCCGAAGTCCAGGTCGACCTGGTTGGGCAAGGTCAGGGAGATCCCGGCGGGGGCGCCGTTCTCGGTGAGGGTGAGGATGTTGCTGGCAACTGTAGCAGTCGTGGGGGCGACCGGCGACCAGTTGTCGAGGTTACCGTTGGTGGCCCACTCGCCGAGGGCTTTGAGGACCCGGTCCTCCTCGGTTTTAAGCGGCTCGTTGGCAAGTGTTTCACCGGAATCGACGAGCACGGTGACGGGCAGGTCGGTGACCACCTCCGCAGCGGCGAAGGCGGTGAGGGAGAGCAGCATGCCTGCGAGAAGTCCGCGGCGGTGGGTTTTCATGGGGGATTTTATTGAGGGTTCAAGTGCGCATGGAGTGGGGGGTGGGGGGGAGACAACCGGCGGGGGTTCCGGCTACGGATTGACGAGCACGGCGCGGATCACGCCGGGGTCCTGGGTGCCTTCGAAGGCGCTGAAGCTGTGGTATTCCCACTCGCTGCCGCGGAGGTTCGGCAGGCCGCTGCCGGCCGGCGGGAGGTTGGACGCGCCAAGGTCGGTCACCGCGGCATCCCATACGAGCTGGTCGCTGCTCGCCTCGACGCGGTAGATGAGCTTGTCGATTTCCGCGGACACCTGGGCGCCGTTGGTGGAGGCGAACTCAGCGCCGCGCCGGACGACGATGGTGAAGGTCAGGTTGGTCAGCGGCTTGCCGTTCTTGTCCTTGCCGTTGACCCGGGCTTCGGCGACGACTGCGCCGTCGCTGCCACCGGCCACCGGCATGCTGGCAAATCCCAGCCCGCCAATGCTCGGGTCCTCAGGCATGATCACCTCGGACTCGGCCGTCGTCGGCGCCGCGATCGCCAGCGTCTGCTGCATGGCGCCCAGCGGCGTGTAGACGAGTTGGAGGTTGCGCGCGGTGCCGTCGAGTTGGACCGTCCATGTTCCGGTGCCGGGCATGGCGGTGCTGTCGATGCTGATGGCGCCGGTCGAGAAGCCGGTGATGGCGGCCGTCGAGGTGGCGATGGTCAGGGTCTTGGCGGTTTCGGCGAAGTTCGTGATGCTCAGCGAAGCTACCTTGATGACCAGCGGTTGGGAAACCGTCGCGGTCAGGTTCAGGCTGCTGCAGACAACTTGGTCCCAGCCGGTTCCTGGGGTGCTGCTGGCCCAGTTGGCAACTTGGATCTCGAGCTTCGAGGCGACCCCGAGGGTCAGCGCGCCGGTCGTCAGCGTCCCGAGCGAGTCGCCCGGGGTGAGGGTCCCGAGGTTGTTGAGCGAGCCGCTGACGGTGCCGGACCCGCCGAGGGTGCCGGCGGCGGCCACCGTGGTGGCGCTGCCGGCGGCGAGCGACCCGTTGACGATCAGCTTGCCGGCGGAGATTGTCGTCGCTCCGGTGTAGGTGTTCACCCCGCTGAGGGTTTGGGTCCCGCTGCCCGCCTTGGTCAGGGCGATCTTGCGGATCGTCCCATCGGTGATTTGGCCTGCGTAGCTCTTCGCGCCGGATGAGCTCAGGAAGCTCAGCGTCAACGTCGAGGTGCTGCTGTTGGCGGTCGAGGTGCTCAGGTCGGTTAGGATGCTCCCGTTGGCGCCGTCGCCGAGTCCGCCGACGGTCTGGTTGAAGGCATTGAGGTCAACCCGGGCCTTGTTGAGTTCAAGCAGGCCGGTGCCGAACGCGTTCACCTTGGCGGCGTAGAACCGGTAGTTGGCAGGCGTCAGGTCGCTGGTGGTCATCATCAGCTTGGTTCCGCCGGTGTGGGTGCTGGCGGCGTCACCAGCGGTGCCGATGCGCAGGTTGCCTCCGGTGGATCCGTTGACGCTGTTGTAGTAGTCGATCGTGAGCTGGCCGCTGCCGGAAACGATCCCGCCGAAGTAGCTGTCTTTCGATCCTTGGTGGGCAAACCGCGCGAGCAGGCTGGTTGAAAGCACTGAGTTTGAGTCCAACGAGTTGCGCAGCGGCATCCCGGAAATCCGGACAAACTCGAGCACCGCGGTGTCGGTCCCGAGCGGCACCCATGTCAGGGTCCGCCGGGTGCCGGTGCCGATCCGGTAGTTGACCGTGCCGCTCATGTTCACCGTCAGCTTGTTGAGCGTCAGGTTCTGGTTCAGGTCGACGCCGTAGTCGCCCGACGTCGAAGTCGACGAGAGGTTCAACGTCGCCTGGTCCGGATTGCCGCCGGTTCCGGGGGTTCCGCCGGTCCAGCTCAGCTGGTTGGTTCCGGTCGTCCAGTTGGTGGTCCGCGGGGCGGTGCCCGAGTCGCTCGCGGTGGCGACGATCGACGCCGCGCCGGGAGTGTAGACGACCTGGAGGTTGCGGCTGGTGGCGTCGAGTTGGGCGGTCCACGTTCCGGTGCCGGGCATCGCCGAGGCATCCACGCTCACCGTGGTGGCTGAGAACCCGGTGATGGCGCTCACCGAGGTGGCCACCGTGAAGGTCTTGGCAACCTCCGAGAAGTTCACCAGTGATGCGGGCGTGAGCTTGATGACCACCGGTTGCGCGCTGCTGCCGGCAAGTGCCAGGCTGTTGCAATTGAGCAGGTCCCAGCCGCTGCCCGCGGTGCTGCTCGTCCAGTTGGCCACCTGGACATCAAGCTTCGAGGCAACGCTCATGGTCGTCGCGCCGGTCGTCAGCGTCCCGAGCGAGTCGCCCGGTGCCAGCGTTCCTTGGTTGACCGTCGTGCCGTTGACCGATCCGCTCCCGCCGAGGGTGCCGCTCGCTTGAATCGTCGTGGTGCTGCCTGCCGCGAGCGACCCATTGACCGTCAGTTTCCCGCCGGAAATCGTCGTGGTTCCGGTGTAGCTGTTGACGCCGCTGAGCAATTGCGTGCCGGTGCCCGACTTAATGAGGGCAATTTTCCGGGTGGCTCCATCGTTGATCTGGCCGCTGAAGCTGCGCGTCCCGGCGGAGCTGGAGAAGTTAAGCGTCAGCGTCGAGGTGCTGGTGTTGGCCGTCGAGGTGCTGATGTCGGTCAGCAAGCTGCCGCCGGCGCCGTCGCCAAGCCCGCCGACGGTCTGGTTGAAGGCGTTGAGGTCGAGGCGCACGCCGTTGAGTTCCAGCATGCCGGTCCCGAACGCCTCGGCCTTGGCGGCCCAGAAGCGGAAGTTCGCCGGGGTGATGGCCGCGGCGGTGACCGCGAGCTTGGTCCCACCGGTGTGGGTGCTGGCGGCGTCGCCGGCGGTGCCGATGCGGAGGTTGCCGGCGGTGCTGTTGTTGACGTTGTTGTAGTATTCAACACTCAACTTGCCGCTGCCGCTGACGATTCCGCCGAAGTAGCTGTCCTTCGACCCTTGGAAGGCGAAGCGGGCGAGCAGGTCGGTCGAGAGCACCGAGTTGGAATCAATCGAGTTGCGCAGTGGCACACCGCTGACCGGGACAAACTCGAGGACCGCGGTCTCGCTCCCGCGGGCCATCCAGGTGATCGCCCGCCGGGTGCCGGTCCCGAGGCGGTAGTTGACCGTGCCGGCCATGTTCACGGTGAGCTTGTTGAGTGTCAGGTTCTGGTTCAGGTCGACGCCGAAGTCGCCCGAGGTGGAAGTTGACGAGAGGTTCAAGGTCGCTTGGTCAGGGTTGCTGCCGATCCCCGGATTGCCAGACGACCAGACCAGCGCGTTGGTTCCCGTCACCCAGTTGGCGGTCCGCGGCGCGGTCCCCGAGCTCGACGCGATGCTGACAATCGACGTGGTCGCCACGTTCACCGTGGTTCCGGTGGTGGTCGTGACGATGCTCGTCGTCGTCGCGTCCTGGACGCCAGCCACTGCGAGTCCCAAGGTGACAACCGCCGGGCCGGTGTAGTTGGCCGGGACGGTGAACTGCAGGGTCACATCGTTGCCGATGAACCCGCCGGCCTTGAACCACGTCAGGTCCACCCGGTTGGTCGCCACCGGCGTCGTCCGGTACAGGCTGTCCGCATACGGCGGCAGCCCGGCGTTGAACGTTCGACCGCTGTAAACAAGTTGGCTCGTATTAAGCGTCAACGCGTAGTCGGCCGCCGCGATCGCCGGCGTGCCGGCCCAGGTCAAGGTTACCGTGAAGCTCCCGCCCGGAGCCACCGCAACGCTGCCCGCGGAGGTGGTCGCTGTTAGGTTAACATTGGCCATGGCGGAGACGGCCATGGCGAGGAAGGCAAGGATCGTGACGATCCAACGTGGCTGTGATGGAGGGATGGTTTTCATAATTAGGAGAGGGTGAGGATGTCGGTACGTTCATTGCGGTTGGCCCAGGCTGCGGAGAGGTCGGCGCTGCTGATGGCGGCATCGCCGGTGATGTCAGCACGCAGGCAGTTGACGATCGCGGGATCGAAACTGGTCGTGTAGTTGATGTGGTTGAGGTCCAGCGCGGTGACGCGCCCGTCGCCGTTGAAGTCGCCGCATAGGCCGGCGATGACGCGGGAGATGTCCGCGGAGGTACTCAGGACCGCGCCGGCGGCGCCGCTGATGGCGGCCGGGTTGAGCGTGAGGCGCCACTTCGCGGCATTCGGCAGGGCGGGGGAGAACTTGATGTCGAGCGTCTTGCCGGTGGCTCCCACGGTTGCCGTCACGCTGATCCCGAGGCTTGCCGGGGTGACGTTGCCGCTGGCGCGCACCCCGGTGATGGTCACCGCGCTGGTTGGGTTCGACAGGCTGATGGTCTTGTCGAACAGGACCTCGACATGCTTGATCCCCGCCTGGCGCGGCTCGACAAAGGTGTTGCCGGTGATCGTCAGGCCACACGCCAGGGCGTTGTGGAGGTTGATCGACTGCCACTGGAGGACGTTGAGGGCCAGCGGATCGTCCGGCGGTGGCGGGTCGGTGTTCGGGGGATTGTAAACCAGGTTGAATTCTTTCGATGCGGCCAGCCCCCAGGTGTCGTTGCGCCGCCGCTGGGCGACGTGGATTGTCGCCTTGGCCGGATCGGTCGGATTGCCAACAATCCGGATCACCGAGAAAATCCCCTGGGTCGCTCCGCTGTTGTGGAGGCTGTCGCACTGGTAGACCTGGATCGGCACCGTCCCGTCGTTGTCGGGCCCGCGCCACGTGTAGTAACCGTAGCTGTGGGTGTGGCCGACGATGATGCCAATCGTGTTGAAGCGCCGGATCAGGTCGTAGAACTTCTGCCGGTCCACCTTCGGCCATTCGTTCTCCTGGTTGGTCGTCGGCGGCAGGTGGACCACCACGAACACCGGCGCCCCGCTGGCTCCCACCACCCCTTCAAGGTAGTTCTTCAAAAACGTGTAACTTCCCGAGCACGGATAGCGCTCCGGACCATCGCCAACCCGCAGGTTCGTCTGCACAAAGTGGATCGGCCCCTGCTTCCACGCGTAGTGCACGTTGGTCACCGTGATGTTCCCCCAGGCACCCTGATAGGTGAACGTTCCCGACCGCGCCGTGATGTTCGGCAACTGCCCGGAGCGCACCCCGATCGCGTCCGATACCTGCTTCAAATAACCATCCTGGTCGTGGTTTCCATAGCACTCGTACACCGGCAAATTAACCAGCGCGCCGGGCTCATTGCCTAACAACCCGAAGTCCGCCACATAGTTCTGCCATTGCCGCTCGAGTGTCGCCGCCTTGGTCAGCTGGATGCCGGTGGCCGGATCAACCTCGCCCGGGCCCGACTCGATCAGATCCCCCGCATTGATGATCAGTTGCGCCGCCCCGATCGTCCCAGCCCCGGGCATCGGAGTGCTCGGGGAAAGCGCCGCAAGTTTTCCCAACGAACTGCGAATCAGACCATTATACGCGTTGTTCGTGTCAAACGCCATGTAGTGCGGATCCCCAACCTGATAAATCGTCAGGTCCAGCGGCGATCCCTGCGCCCGCGCCGGCAGCGCCAGCGCTCCGCTCGTCAGCGCCGCACTCGCCGACGTCCGCAAAAACTTCCTGCGGCTCCATATCAGTTGCTCCGCAGCGTCGCAATCTTCCGGGGGGGTGGTGGTCATGGGGGATTATGTTAGAACGGGTTATTGATTCATCTTGGCCAAAAAAAAGCCGGCCTTCTTGTGAAAGGCCGACCCTGATCTGATAGTATCTCCCGTTGCTGTCGGTCCAGGAACCCGATGAAATCCATCCCCTGGCGCGCCACAATGAGATATGTCTACCATGGATGAATGAATGAAAATTTCTATTCCATGTGTCAAGTGTCGCGAGTGATTATTTTGTTAGAGGGCGGGGAGTTGTTTGTCATCGGCGCTTGCGCGACCCCGCGGCGAAACCCGTGGAATAGTTATTAGGCGCTAAGAAGGCATAACTTATGAATGCGCGGAAAGTCCTGTGCGGGAGTGGGTTCGGATAAGTTGCCTGCAATGAAGCTCGGTTTTGTTGATGGCGGCGCGGTGGCGGGCGGTGCGATGTGGTGGTCGCTGCGCTTATCTTTGGATGGGTTTGAATCGAGCGCGGCGGCCGGGAGAATCTGTTGGAATGAGCCGGAAAGATGTGGGAATCGCGCGGGGATGCGGAGATATCACCTGCAAGAACTGCGGGACGGGGAGGAGGAGCGCGGCGGGCGGGCGCCGAATGTGTTAGATAGGGCGCCCCGCGCGTTTGTTAGCCGGGCTTAACAAAAGAGCGCGGGGAGCGGCGACAATTCTGTCGCCCGAGGTGGAACGACATTTTTGTCGTTCGGATTCGGGAGCGGCGAAGAGCGTGGCGGCCCGCCCGCCCCAACGGGGCCCGAGGTGATAGCCCAGCAAGGGCAGCGCAGCCCTGGGGAGACCGGGACGATGAAACACGGAACGCCGAGCTTTAGCTCGGCGATGGGCCATGGGGTGGCAATGGGAGGAGCAAGGCGCACCTCATTCGCGGTTCATGGGCTGGGTGATGTGGGGATGGGCGCCCCAGGGCTGCGCTGCGCTTGCCCAGGGCTGGTATGCGGCGTCCTTTCAGGACTCACTTGGCTCCGTTCGAACGACAGGATGTCGTTGGACCATGGGCGACAGGATGTCGCCTCTCCGTCCCGACTCCCGACTCCCGACTCTGCTTGCCGCGGGCGGGCGGGGTCGGTAGCTTTGCGGGATGCGGATGATTTCCATGGGACTAGCGGTGGTCGCGGCGGTGCTGGTGAGCGGCTGCGGCGGGTTTGAGGGCGATTGGCAGCGGGCGGTGGCGGATTATCGCGGCGGGGCGGTGGATGGGCCGGGTGGGCCGTGGGTCGGTGACTGGCGGACAAGCAACAATGGCCACGCGGGGAAGCTGCGGGCGGTTGTCGCGCCGGTGGCGGGGAAGCCGGGGGTTTTCTTGTTTCGCTACCATGCGACGTGGGGGATCTCGGCGGGGACGTTTGAGATCGAGTGTCCGGTGGTGGCCGACGGGAAGCGGCTGAGGGTCGCGGGCGAGAAGGTGATTCCGATGTTTGGGAGGTTCCGGCATGTCGGGGTGATCAGCGGCGAGACGTTTGAGGCGACGTTCTCGGGGGACGAGGGGGATGTCGGGAAGTTTTCCCTGCGGCGGCCGGGTAGCTAGGGGTGTTGAGAGTGAACATCGAACGAACATCGAACATCGAACGTTGAAGGATGAGCAGGAGGGCGAAGATGCCGGGGGCGATGACCAAGGCGAAGCTCGCCTGCGTGGTGGGGGCTGCCGAGCTAGGGCTCGGCGGTCCCGGGATGCCGAGCTGGGGCTCGGCGCTCCGTGGCTCGGCGCTCCGTGGCTCGGCGCTCCGTGGGCGGCGCTCGCTAGTGCTTGGCGCTGGTGCGCCATGCGAGGGCTGCGCAGGTGGTGGCGGTGATGAGGAAGAGGGCGACGAGGGTGGAGATGGCGGCGAGGGTCGGGAGGAGGTTGGTGGCGGGGAGGGTGGGGAAGATGGCGATGGCGGCGGAGGCGATGCCGATGGCGAGGGCCCAGAGGATGGCGAGGCGGGTTTCGCGGACGACGAGCGAGCGGATGATCTTGTTTGGGATCCCGAGTTGGCGGAGTTGGGCGAACTCGTTGCGGCGTTCGGCGAGGTTGCGGGCGGTGACCAGCCCGAGTCCGGCGGACCCGAGGATGACGCCTAGGCCGCCAAGGACGTTGAAGATGGAAATGTAGGTGTTCTCGACGCTGTGGAAGGCGGCAAGGCGCTCGGCGGTGGTGGTGAGGGTGGCGCCGAGGTCGGTGAGGGATTTTTGGAGGGTGACGCGGGTGGCCGGGAGGTCGCCGGCGGCGTCGGCGAGGAACAACTGGTAGCCGCCGGTGCCCGGGAAGCGCGCGAGGAACCGTTGTTCATCAACGATGAAACTGCCTTGGAAGATGCTTCCGTCGAGGGTCCCGGCGATTTCGACGGGGAAGCTGGCGCCGGTTTCGTCGGTGTAGTCGATCCGGTCGCCGAGGTTTTTCTTCAGCACCCAGAGCAGGGTGGTTTCGTCGATGAATGCGCGGACGACGCCCGGGTCGCCATCGCGCAAGGCCGCCCAGGTCGGTTGGATCCCCGGGGCGGTGGCCTTGATGGTGAACGCGCCGCGTTGTTCCAGCGCGGTGGTGTCGGTGGCCAGCAAGCGTGGGCGTGCGACCGAGTTGAGGTTGAAGCACGATGCGTCATCGCCGCGGCCGACGCGGAATGGGACGATCTGACCGAGGGTGTTGCGTTGGTTGCCAAGCCTGAGGATGTCGGTGGTCGAGTCGGCGGCGGCGCTGCGGTGGACCGGGGTGGTGGTTTCGATCCAGAACGCGAACCCGCCGGTCCCGCTGGTACGCGCAAGCCACTCGCTGCCGCCATGTTTTTGAAAAGCAGTGACCGAGACGACCAGGAACAAGCCGGCGGCGAGGCTGCCGACGACGACGAGCGAGCGCAGCGGGCGGCGCGCGGCATTCAGCGCGGCGAGCCGTGGCGGGTCGAGCACCGCGGTGGTCGCGCGGCGGGCGCGGGCAAGAAATCCGGCATAGGCGCTCAAGCCGGCGACAAGGAAGGCGAACCCGACGAGGAAGAACGCAATCTGCGCGCCGAGCAGCTTGACCGAGGCGGCGGCGGCGACTCCGACGAGCGTCGAGACCGGGAGGATCCAGCGGGCGCAGGATTTCCCGTGGCGAGTGATCTCCTCGGTGGCGGCTTCGAGGCGAAGCGAGGCCGAGCGCCGCGCCTGGCTCCGGGTAACCAGCCAGATGGTGGTCATCATCAGGACGATAAACCCGGCAAGCCCGCCGCCGAGCGAGGCCGGATCGACATGGAAGCGGAAGAGTTTTTCGCCGCCGCGGTTCCAGATGGTTTCGAGAAACATCAGCAACCCGCGGGTGTAGGCGATCGCTAGCCCGGCGCCGAGGACGCTCCCGCAAACCACTACGATGAATCCTTCCATCAACCGCCAGCGGAGGATCTTCCTTGCCGGAATCCCGAGCGCCGCGAGCAACCCGGACTCGTGGTTGCGTTGTTCAACGTTGAAACGGAACAACATCGCGGTCAGCGCGGTGGCCGCGAGGATCAGGAAGAACGACATGCTCAGGAACAAGCCGGCGATGTCGACCGGCGAGGCGGCGGCGCGGCGGCTTTCCGCGCCGAGATCGCGGATGAGGAGCCCTGCGTCGGCCGGGTTGAGGGCATCAAGGATCTGGCGCTCAACGTCCGGGGTGGCGGCGGGGAGGCGCAGCGAGGTGGCGGCACCCCAGCGGTTGCTCCACAGCGTGCGGGCGGTCGGGTAAGGGATGAATGCCTTGGGCGTGCCGCGGTGGTCGTCCCAGTAGGTTTCGTCCTTCTCGCGGATCCGGCTCAGGTCGAGCGGCAACCCAGGCGTCCAGTCGGCCGAGTTGTCCGCCTCGGCAATCCCAGGGAAATCCGGCATCCAGAGCCGGTCGGCGGCAAGCCCATCGAGCGCGATGACGCTCCGGACGGTGAAGGTGGACGACTTCTCCACCAACCGGTTGCCGGTCCCAAGGGTGAAGTAGGTCAGGGTCACCGGATCGCCCGGACCGGCGGCAAGGTCCTCGGCTTCCCATGAGTTGAGGACAATTTCGTCGGGTCCAAGGTCGGCGGGGAGGAAGCTGGCAGCCGCCGGGTCGACCCCGGTGACCATCGAGTACGGTGTCTGGCGGCCATTGGCGGCGAGCGTGTTGACCAGGTAGGTGACGACCGGTTGGGCCTCCGGGAAGCGTGCGCGGAGTTTCTCCTCGATCGCCGGCGGGAGGAAAATCCGGTTGGTGCGGATCTCGGTGGCGTTGGCAAGCGGGATGGATTTCAGGGAAAGCCCGTAGTCTTCCAGGGTGGCGGCGTTGCGGAGCGCGGCGGTGGTTCCCGCGGGATCGCGCTCGCCGCTAAAGATCAGGAGGTTGGCCATCCCCGGGCGGTCGATCGCGGTCGCCAGCGTTTCGAGCGGGAGAAAGATCGCCGGAGTCGGCAGCTGGGTCGCCTCGAGGCTGAAGCGGCCCATGGCGGCGTCCGCGCGGATCTCCGCGACGGTCCCGCGCAAGGTGATGAGTTCCTCAGGCTCACCGGAGAGCGGAGCATCGCGGGACATCATCCCGGGTTTTCCGAGGCGGATGACGAGGGAATCGCCGACGGCGAGGTCGAGGGTGCGGGCCAACTCGCGGTTGATCGCCCAGTTTCCCGCGGTCAACGGTGCCGGCGGGGTTTCGTGCAGCGCCCAGAACCGCGGGTCGACGCCAAACAAATTCACCTGCCCGGTCGACCGGCCGGCAGGCGTGTCGACCTGGCTGCGGAGGTGCAAGACCGGGGCGACCGGCGCGAGCGTGTCGGCCAACGCGGCGCGGAAGAAGTTTTCGCCGCCGGCGAGGACCAGCGACGTGTTGCCGGTCCGCTCGCTGGCGATCTGGCGGAGGGTGAATCTTACCGAGTCCCCGGCAAACAACGCGCCAAGGAGGACCATCGCGCCAAGCGCCGCGCCGAGCAGGACGCCGAGGTAGGCGCCGCGATAGTGGTGCAAGCCGCGGAGAATGAATGATCGGGCGGTCATTGGGGACAGGGGCTAGTGGACAATGGATGGCGCGCGCTGGCCAGCTTTGTGAACACGTTGGACCATCATCGAGCGAAAATCCCGGGATAAATCCCGGTCTTGTGGTTCAACCTCTGGTGGCTATACGACTTGCAACCATGGAACGCACGCACCTCAGATTCTCTCCGCGGCTGGCGGCCTGGATGGCAACTCTCAGGGTGATCGTGGGCTTTGGCTGGGCCACCGCGATGGTGGCCGCCGGCGCGGTGAAGTTGCCCGCCGTGATCAGCGACAACATGGTCCTGCAGCAGAAGCAGGCGAACCGGATCTGGGGGTGGGACGCGCCGGGGACCGAGGTGACGGTCACCTTTGCGGGGCAAACAAAGGTCGGCGTGGCAGCCGCGGGGTCCGGGCGCTGGGAGGTGGCGCTCGACCCGCTGGCCGCCAACGCGACGCCGGAGAAGCTGGTGGTCCGCGGCAGCAGCACTCGTGAGGTGGTCAACGTGCTGGTTGGCGAGGTGTGGATCTGTTCCGGCCAGTCGAACATGGTCTGGCCGGTGCGCAAGGCGTGGGATAGCGAGACGGCAATGGCGGCGGCGAGGTTTCCGCGGATCCGCCTGCTGAAGGTGCCCAACGTTGGCAGCCAGAAGCTTGAGGACGACTTCCGCGGCGAGTGGGAGGAATGCACGCCGGAGACGGTCGGGACGTTCAGCGCGGTCGGGTATTATTTCGGCCGTCAGCTCCACCAGACGCTCGGGGTGCCGGTCGGGATGATCCGGTGTGCGTGGGGCGGGTCATCGGCGGAGGCGTGGGTCCGGCGCGACTTGCTCGAGAAGGATCAACGGTTCACCGCGATCATGGACCAGTGGCGCCAGACCGAGGCGACCTATGACTTCGCCAAGGCCAAGGCCGATTATCAGGTGACCCGGAAGCAGTGGGAAAGCCAGCGGGACGCGGCGCTCGCATCGGGCGAGCCGGCCCCGCCGGAACCCGAGGCGCCGCGGGACCTGCTCGGCCGCGGTGGCCACCAGCGGCCGGGGAACCTCTACGGCGGGTTGGTTCATCCGCTCGCGGGGTTCGGGATCCGCGGCGTGATTTGGTACCAGGGCGAGTCGAATGCCGGGCGGGCCGGCCAATACCATGATCTGATGAGCGTGCTCATCGGCAGCTGGCGGGTGGCGTGGGGGCAGGGGGCGTTTCCATTCTATTTTGTGCAGCTTCCCAACTACAAGCCGGTCGCCGCGGAGCCTGGCGAGAGCGTTTGGGCGGACCTGCGGGCGGCGCAGGCGCGGACTGCGCGGGAGGTTGAAAAGACCGGGATGGCGGTGACTATCGATTTGGGCGAAGCCAACGACATCCACCCGCGAGACAAGCGCGATGTCGCCGACCGGCTGGCGCGATTGGCCTTGGTCAACGACTATGGGATCACCGGAGTGGCCGGCCGGAGTCCGGAGCTGGAAAGCATGCGGGTCGATGGCGGCAAGGCGATCGTGACGATCGCCCACGTTGGCGAGGGCCTGCGGTCGCGCGATACCAACGAGCTGCGCGGGTTTGCGATCTGCGGCGAGGACCGGAAGTGGGTCTGGGCGGACGCCAAGCTCGTCGCCGGAACCACCAACCAGATCGAGGTGAGCAGCGGGCAGGTCGCCGCGCCGGTGGCTGTGCGCTACGCGTGGGCCGACAACCCGGTGTGCAATGTCTTCAGCATCGGCGGGTTGCCGTTGGCGCCATTCCGCACGGATGGCTGAGGTCCCGGTAGGGCCTAGCCGACAAGCTTGCCGTTGCGGAGTTCGAAGGTGGTGCCCATTCGCCGGGCAAGCTCGGCGTTGTGGGTGACGACGATCACGGTGACGGCGTGGTTGCGGTTGAGGGTGAGGATGAGCTCGGCGATGACCTCGGTGGACGCCGGGTCGAGCGAGCCGGTCGGTTCGTCGGCGAGGATGAGCTTCGGTTGGTTGATCAACGCCCGGGCGACCGCGGTGCGCAGCCGCTCGCCGCCGGAGAGCTGCCACGGGAGGTGGTCGAGCCGGTGGCCGAGGCCGACGGATTCGAGCAGACTGAGCGCGCGCGCCTCGGTGGTGGCGGCGGGTTCCTGCCAATCGCCGGCGAGCCGGGGAGTGAGGACGTTTTCGCGCACGGTGAGCTGGGGGAGCAGGTGGTGTTGTTGGAAGATGAACCCAAGCGAGCGGTTGCGGAACGCCGCGGCCTGGTCGTCGGTGAATGCGGAAATGTCCTCGCCGCCGATCAGGATCGTCCCGGATGTGGGCCGGTCAAGGGCGCCAAGCAGGTTGAGGAGCGTCGACTTCCCACAGCCGGACGGGCCGACGATGGCGGCGGTTTCCCCGGCAGCGAGGGTCAGGTTGAGGTTGTCGAGGACCCTGACGGTCTCGCCGGGGGTCGGGTAGTTTTTGCAAACGTTTTGGGCAGTGATCATTAGCGGAGGATGTTCCAGCGTTTCGCCTTCACTTCAAAGGTCGGCAGCGACCCGGCCGGCACCGCGGTCACCGGGATGCGCAGGCTGAATGTCGTGCGCAGCTGCTGGGCAAGCGCGCTGGCGGCCGGTTCGCCCGCCTCCACGGTGACCCGCAGCTCGGCAAGCGCCGGCCGTTGGTCGACTTCGACTTGATACTCGGCGATCTCGGGGATCGACCGGATGATCGCGTCGATCGAGCTCGGGTGGATGTTGATCCCGCGGATGACGACCATGTCGTCGGTCCGGTTGAGGATCCCGCCAGCGAGGGCGAACTCGCCGGGGACCGCGGTGGCCACTGGCCGGACAAGGTCGCCAGTCCGGTAGCGGACCAGCGGCGACCCGAAGCGGCCCAACGTGGTGAGCACCAACTCGCCGGTCCCGCCCGCGGGCGTTGGCGCGCCGGTCGCCGGGTCGACGACTTCGCAGAAATACGCGGCGTGGCGCAGCAGCAGGACGTCCGGGTCGGCCTCCGAGGAAACCGAAACCGGGCCGATCTCGGTCATCCCGTGGTGGTCGTAGACTCGCGCGCCCCATGCCGCCTCGATCCGCGCGCGGACCTGCGGGATGCTCCCGCCCGGCTCGCCGCAGACAATGAGTTTTTTCACCCCGAGGGTGGCCACCGGCAGGCCGAGGGCCGCGCCGACCTCGGCAAGCCGCAGCGCATACGTCGGCGTGCAGCACAAGACACTGGCGCCCGAGCGGGTCAGCAGGTTGAGCCGGTCTTCGGACGACAACCCGCCGCCCGGGACCGCGCGCACACCCATCCGGGTGGCTGCTTCAAACCCGGCCCAAAATCCAAGAAACGGTCCGAACGAAAACGGGAAAAACGCGGTGTCCCCGGCCGTCACCCCGGCGCCGCGCCAGACCCATTCCCAGTTGTCGAGGATCCACGCCCACCCGTCCGGCTCGTCGAGCCAAATCAACGGCTTCCCGCGCGTCCCGCTCGTCTGGTGAAACCGGTGGTAGCGCTCGAGCGGAAACGTGTGGGTCGTCCCGTACGGCGGGTGGCTCTCGTGGTCCGCCGCCAGTTCCTCCTTTGTCGTGAATGGCACCCGCAGCGAAAACTCCGCCAGGCTCGCGACCTCGCCAAGCCCACCGAGCTTCTCCGCATAAAACCGGTTCCCAGGGACAATCGCCCTGAGCAACTCGTTGATCTTCTGAAGCGCGTCGACCATTTCGGGCGGACTCTGGCACTTTTCCCCGCCCATGGCTAGCCCACGGAGCGCCCACGGAGCGCCGAGCCCCAGCTCGGCACCCGGGAACGCCGAGCCCCAGCTCGGCCGTCCCTTGCATCCACCCACCCAGCGCAGATCTTCCCCCATGACCCCAGAGCAACTCCCCGAACCCGAGAACCGCCGCCACTTCAAAGAATGGTACCGCCGCTACCTCCCGCATTTTGATCACCCCGGCGCCCTCCAATCGATCACCTTCCGGTTGGCCGACTCGCTCCCGCATGAGTACTTGGAACGGCTGAACAACGAGCTGGAATCAGTCGCCCCGGAGAAGCTTGCCATTCTCCGGCGCAAGAGGATCGAGCAGTCGCTGGATGCCGGCATGGGCTGCTGCGCGTTGAAGCATCCAGCGGTTGCGGCGGTCGTCCAGGAATCGATCCTGAAGTTTGACGGCGAGCGCTACCAAGTCGTCGTCTGGTGCATCATGCCGAACCATGTGCATGTGTTGATCAAGGCCCAGGCGGAATTGGGAAAGATCGTCCAGTCGTGGAAATCGTTCAGCGGGCGCTGGGCGATGATGAGGAATGCCGAGCTGGGGCTCGGGGTTCCTGGGAAGGCGTTTTGGATGCGCGAGTATTGGGACCGGTATATCCGGGATGCGGAGCATCTCGCCAATGTGGTGAGGTATGTTGAGGAGAATCCGGTGAAGGCGGGGCTGTGCGCGAGGGCGGAAGATTGGGAGTGGTCGAGTGCGCGGGGACGGCCGAGCTAGTGCTCGGCGGTCCCAGGTGCCGAGCTGGGGCTCGGCGCTCCGCTAGTGCTCGGCGGTCCCAGGTGCCGAGCTGGAGCTCGGCGCTCCGGGGGGCGCTCCCGGGGCTCCGGGTTTGAACTTGGTGACCATGAATCCGCCGATGGCGGCGAGGAGGATGCCGGCGATGAACGGGAGGGGGATGGCGGAAAGGCCGCCCTTGGGTGGGTGGATGGCGATGCCGACGATGGCGTTGACGATCGGGGCGCCGGCGAAAATGATCGACATGACCGCCACGGCGACGATGCCGGGATTCATGCCGGACTTGGTGCCGGAGGCCATGGCGAGGAGGACAAAGAACGCGCCGATGGCTCCGAGGATGCCGGCGAACAGGGAGATCCACATCCCCTTGGGCGGCATGTTCCAGGTCATGTTCTTCGACATCATCAGGATGACCAGCGGCGCGAGGACCGCAGTGAGGAAGTAGGCGATGCCGACAAACAGGAAAGCCTTGTAGCGGCCCAACTCCTTGTCGGCCATGGCCGTTTGGCCGGCGTGGAGGAAGATGCCGTAGAGGCCCCAACAGATCACGGTGACGAAGGCGAGGAGGAGCCAGTTCATTTTCATTTTTGGGTAGCAGATGGGCGGAACCGTGGGTGGCTCAAGCGTTCTTCAACTCGGTGAGCTTGGCGGCCAGGACGGGTGGCAGCGGGACGGCCTTGATGCCGTCCGGGGTGATCGCGACATGGGCGGCGGCGATCGACCCTTCGGCGATGAGCGTCTCATCGCGGCAAATCTCAAACCGGTAGCGGACCGAGCGAGTCCGGACCTCGGCGATGAACATCCGGATCGTCAACAGATCGCCGAAGCGCGCCGGGGCGCGGTAGTCGCAGGTTGCGTTGACGCGTGGCCAGCCGGTTTCGAGCCCGTCGAGGACGCCGTGGAGATCATGGTCGAGGCTGCGGACAAACGCGTGCTCGCAGGTTTCCATGTAGCGGAAGAAATTCGAGAAATGCACGATGCCGGCCATGTCGGTTTCGTAGAACTCGACATGTCGTTGGATTTCAAATGCCGGGGTCATGACAGCAGTGGCTGGGCAAGGGCAAGGAAGCGCTCCCGCATGGCCTCGACGCTATAGAATTCTTCCGCGGCGGTGCGACCCTTTTCCCCGAGGGATTTGAGGATTTCCGGGGTGGCGAGGAGCGCGTGCCATCCTTCGGCCAGCGCGACCGGATTGCCCGGGGTGACCAGCACGCCGGCCCCGCTGGTCGCGATGATCTCGGAAAACGACGACGCGTCCGGCTGGACGACCGGCACGCCGCTGGCCAGCGCCTCGAGCAAATACAGGCCAAACGCTTCCGGGTAGCTGGCCGGCACCGAGAAGATGCTCAGCGAGGCGAGCATCGCCGCCTTGGCGTCGCGGGAGATGTTGAACGACCAGGTGACCGCGTCGGTGAGCCCGGCGGCGGCGAGCAGTTGCTGAAGCTCGGCGATGAGCGGGTGGTCGCCGGCGGTCGCGGCCCCGGCGATGTGGAGCCGGGCGTCCGGGTGGCCGAGCCGGGTGCGCAGGTGGATGAACGCCTTGACGAGCTGGTCGACTCCTTTTTCCCGGACCATCCGCGCAAGAAACCCGATGACCGGCGGGGTGGCCGGCGCGGCGCGGTGGTAGCCGTCGAGGTCGATCCCATTGGCCATCACCGTGATCGGGAGATCCGGAGCGGCCAGCCGGCGGTGCATCAGGTCGGCGTAGAACTGGCTCGGGGCGACCAGCAGGTCGGCATCCGCGAGGCGCGCCCGCAGTTCCGCCCAGCACTGGGATTTGAATGGCTCCGGGAGGCCATCAAGAAAGCTATCCTCGCCCTGGAAGCAGCAGATGATCTTCACCCCGAGGTGGCGCTTGAGCTCGCGGATCATCCCGGCCTGCAACGCGGTCCCAAGGCAGAGGATGTCCGGCTTCTCCGCGGCGAGGAAGTCGACGAGCTGGTCGAGCTCGGCGCCGAAGTGGCTCGCTTCGATGTCGAGCATCGCCAGCGCCATCGCGCCGTGCTCGCGCGCCGAGGTCATGTGGCTGCGGCGCGCCGCGAAGCGGAGCAACCCGCTGTGGTTGAGCAGGCTGTGGAGCCACCCCGGGGCGTGGCGGAAGATTGCCGCCTTCTGCGCCAGGAACACATTGATCCCGCCAAAGAAGATCGGCTCGCCGGGTTGCGGGAGTTTTTCCTCATCCAGCTGCAGCGGCAGATACATCGGCAACAGCGACACCCGGTGGCCGGCCGCGTGCAGCGACTTGGCCAGCGCGTTGTCGCGCATGCACGCGCCGCAGTAGTACGATCCGGTGCCCGGGGTGAGGAAGGCGACGTTCACGGGAGTGCTGGCCGCTCAGACGGTTGCCGGGACGCGCCCGTAGGTGAGCGGTTCCGGGAGCTCGGCGAAGTCGGAGATGGCGCGGGCGAGGTCCGAGTAGTCCTTGTTTTCGACATTGCCGATGAGGACGTCGGTCAGCTTGGCGCGGAGGTCCGGGTATTTCCGGATGAGTTTCGCGAAGCTGAACTCCGGGTCGTAGAACGCGTAGACAATCCGGCGCATCGTCTCGATGTGGCCGCACAATTCCTCGCCGTAGCGGGCAAACGCGGCTGCGGAGGTGTCATCGTTGGCGAGCGCGGCGGCGGTGGCGTCGGCAGCCATCTCGCCGGACTTCAGCGCCAGGAAAACTCCCGAGGAGAAAACCGGATCGAGGAAGGCAAACGCATCGCCGACGAGTGCCAGCCCGTCGACCGCGCAGTGCTCGGCGCGGTAGGAATACTCGCCGGTCACCCAGTATTGGCCAAACTGGCGGCCTTCGCTGAGGTGCTCTTTGACCCATGCGTTGTTCTCGATTTCGCGGGTGAAAATCTCGGCGGGATCGCGGGTGTCGCCGCGGTACAGGTAGTCGCGCTCGGCAACGATCCCTGAGCTGACCACGCCATTGCGCAGCGGGATGTTCCAAAACCAGCCGCCTTCCGGGAGGTAGGCGATCGTCGTTGCGCCTTCCTCGAGCCCCGGGTCGCGCTTTGCGTCCTGGAACAAAGTCCAGATCGAGACCTTGTTGAGCATCGGGTCGCGCTTCCGCGTCCCGTGCTTGCGCTGGAACAACGCGTCGCGGCCGCTGCAGTCGAGCGTCACCGCGGCGGTGTATTCGACCGGTTCGGCATCGCCGGTGCGCGCGCGCACGCCGATGACGCGCTCCCCGTCCTTGAGGAACTCAAGCGCGGTGGTGTTCTCGCGCACCTCGACGCCTTTGGACCGTGCGTTGTTCAACAACATCTCGTCGAACACCATCCGCTCGACCTGCCAGGTGGTCGCCGCCGGGTGGTCGAAGTGCTGGAAGAAATAGAACGGCGCGGAGATCTTCCCGTCGGTGGTCGCGAACTGGACCGAATGTTTCCGGACGAAGCCGATCTCCTCCATTTTGTCGAGCACCCCGAGGCGCTCGAGCGAGAACCAGCAGAACGGCATGAGTGACTCGCCGACGTGGTAGCGCGGGAACGTTTCCTTTTCCAACAGGAGGACCCGGTGGCCCTTCTCGGCGAGCAGGGTGGCTGCGGTGGTGCCGGCGGGGCCGCCGCCGATGATGAGCGCGTCGTAGTGGGGCATGGTGGGCAATGGGTTAGCGGCGGGCGACCGGCGGGAGGATCTCGATGATCCGGGCGAGGCAGGTCGCTTCGGCGCAAATCAGGTGATTATAGCGCCCAAACAATGTTTCGCCACCGCAAGATTGTTGGAAAATTTCGCCAAGTGGTTCGCCCGGAACCGAGAAGAACCCTTGCGGGGCGCTCCGGTAGGGCAGCTTGGAGGCGTTGAGGATGGCGCCAAGGGGAATTTTCCCGGCGAGGATGAGCGGGCGCAGGTCGGCGGGGAACGCATCGAGGAGGATCTCGATGAGCCCGTACTCGACCGGCGCGCCGGTGGTTGCGGCGTGCAGGCTGACCTCGCGGAAATAGGCGCCGGCGGATTGGTGCGAGGCGATGACCGTCAGGGTGATCGAGTCGCCGTGGAAGCTCTCCAGGGCGGACGTCATATCGTGCTGGTGGACAAGGAGCTGGTGGAACGGCGGCGGGACGGCGGCGGCGGGGATCCAGGTGAGCGGCAACTCGCCGAGCCCGGATTGGGCGAGAATCGGGCGGAGGTCCGCCGCCTGGCTGGGATGCGCCGAGATCATCGCTTAGACAAGCTTGTCGGTGTGGTGCTCCGGGAGGAAGAAGTCGTGGAGCAGGTTGTCGACGCACAGGAGCCCGTCGCGGGTCAGGACAATCGCGTCCGGCTCAACGGTGAGCAGCCCCTCGCTGTGGATCTGGGCAAGCGGCGCGGCAAACCGCTCGAGGATGTTGACGCCAAATTTCTCGCTGAAATAGCCGGCCTGCACGCGGCCAAGCTTCATTTGGAGGATAAACTCGCGGATCATCCGTTCTTCGGCGGTGGTCTTCAGCGCGCGCTTGGTCGGCATCTTCCCGGCGGCAATCGCGGCCTGGTAGTCGTCGATCTCGGTGACATTCTGGTAGTGAACCCCTTTGGCATGGGAAAACGATGCCACGCCGAGCCCGAGAAGGTCGGCGCCGCCCCACAGCGAGTCGCGGTAGATAAATTTCGTCCGCTCCGGGTTGCGCACCGCGGTGTAGCCGGAGGAGATCGTATACCCGTTCTTCTCGAGCTCGGCGAACGCCTCCTTGACCCAGCGGCGCTTGGTCTCCCAGTCGGCGATCGGCGCGACGAGGCTGCCGCTGGCCTTCATGTCCTTGTAGATCCCCGTGTTATAAGGGACCTCCATCTGGTAGATCGTGACGCTGTCGGGTGCCAGCTCGAGGGTTTTGGCGATGTTGTTCTGCCAGTTGTCCTCGTTTTCCTCGAGCATGCCGGCGATCAGGTCGATGTTGATCTGGTCGAAATTCTCGGCGCGGGCGCGTTCGTAGGCGCGCCAGACTTCCTTGGTCCGGTGGGCGCGGCCGTTGATTTCCAGGATCCGGTCGTCGAAGTTCTCGATCCCGAGCGACAGCCGGGTCACGCCGATGTCCTTGATGGCGGTCAACTTCCCCGGGTTGAGCGTCCCCGGCTCGCACTCGAAGGCGACTTCCTCGGCCGCGTCCCACGGGAGGATCGCCTTCATCCGGTCGGTCAGGTCGACGAGCTGGTTGGCCGAGAGATACGACGGAGTCCCGCCGCCGAAGTAGATGAAGTGCGGTTTGCGCCCGGCGATGAGCGGCATGCGCGCCATCATCTCGAGCTCGCGCACGGTGCAGTCGAGGTAGTGCTTGATCTCGTCGGCGTTCTTGTCGGTGTAGACGCGGAAGTAGCAGAAATGGCAGCGCTTCCGGCAAAACGGGATGTGGTGGTAGAGGCCCAGCGCGGGGACCGGCCCGGCGTGCGGCTCGGCATACGCGTCGGCCACCGCCGCGCCCTGGTCGTCGGACCAGAACGAGAATGGTGGGTAGTTGGAGATGAAGTAGTTGCCCGCACGGGTGGCGTGAGATGGCGGCGGCGTGGTGGTTTCGGGCATGGTCGGAACGGGGTGAGGGAATCGGCGGAACCGCTCCCTTATACAGGAGTAGGCGTCTGGGATTTTGCAGGGAAATTTCCAGGCCGCCAAGGTATTTGGATGGCCGCAAGGCCTGCGAGGCGGCTACTTGCGGGAAATGACGAAGAGGGTGCCGCGCCCGCCGCCGAGGATCAGCCGGCCCTGGGCGAAGACCGGGGCGGCGGTGAGGTCCTCGCCAAGGTCGAGGCGCCAGAGTTCGGCGCCGTCGGCCGGGTTGGCGGCGTACAGGCGGCCGTCGTTGGAGGCGAAGACGATGGCGTTGTTGAAGGCAAGCGGCGAGCTTTCCACCCGGCCGCCGGTCTTGAACGTCCAGGCCGCCTGGCCGGTCGCGCGGACGATTGCGTGGAGCGACTTGTCGCGCGACCCGAGGTAGACGTGGGTGGCATCGACCGCGGGGGTGGTGGTGAACGGGAAGTCGCTGGCCTTGTAGATCCACGCGAGGGCAGGGGCCTGCGCCTCGGTGGCGACAACCTGGTTGGCGTGGTTGGCCGAATAAACCGACGAGCCGGCGGTGGCGACCGAGTTGATGATCTGGGCGTCGGTGACGACCTCGTTGACCAGCGTCCCGTCGGCGAGGTTGAGGACATGGATCACCTTGTCGCAGCCGCCGAAGGCAACCAGCCGGCCGTCGATCACCGCGGGGGTGCCGTTGATGTAGTCCTCGGTTTGGTACGCCCAGACTTGTGACCCGTCACTGGCGCGGAGGCAGCGGGCGATGCCATCGTAGCCATTGACGAGGATCCACTCGCCGGAGCCATCGGGTGCGGGGACGATGTTGGCGGCGGACGGGAATTTCTGGGTCGCCTCGATGGCCCAGAGTTTCTCGCCGGTGGCCAGGTCGAGGGCGAGGAACCGCTTGTCGCCGGAGCCGACAAACACCCGGCCATTCGAGATCGCCGGCGCGGCCTGGATCGTGTCCCCGGTTTCAAACGTCCAGCGCTGGGTGCGGGTGGCCAGGTCGATGCAATGGATGGTGCCCATCACGTCGCCAACGACGATCGCCCCATCGGCCACGGCGGCTTCCGCGACGACCGGATTCCCCAGCTCAAGCGACCACTCGATGGCCGGGGTGGTGAACAGCTCGGCGTCGATCCGGCCAGTCAGCGTGGGCCCGCCGCGGGTGACCGGCCAGTCGGTGAGCACTTGGGCGGGAACGACCGGCACCTCGACCGCGGGTGCCGGCGGCCGGTCGTCGCAGCCGGTGAGCAGAACCAGCGGGAGAATCGCAAGCAGGCGGATCATGACAGGGCCGCCTGCGGGGCGATCAACGCGTTTTCGTAAAGCTTGGCAAACCGGCTCTCCGTCAGCGGGACCGGGTTGAACCGGCCGGTCCACTGGTGGCTGGCGGCCGCCGCGAGCGCGGGGATGGCCGCGGGGTCGATCGCCGGAGCTGGCAGGTTGGCCAGCGCAAGCGTCTCGTCAAGCCAGCCGGGCAGCGGACGGCCGAGCATCCGGGATAGTTCCGCATAGATCGCGGCGGTGGCCGGATCCTGGGAGTTGAACTGGATGACCTGCGGAAGCATCACCGCCACCGCGTGCCCGTGGGCGAGGTTGAAGGTGGCGGTGAGCGGGTTGGCGGCGGCGTGGGCGGCGCCAAGCATGCTGGTTTCGATCGCGCAGCCGGCAAATGCCGCGCCCAGCAGCATGTTCCCGCGTTGTTCCAGACTCGCGCTGCCAGCCATCACCGGGTGGATCGCTCCAGCGATGAGCTTGAACGCCTTGGCCGAGTGCTGCGACGACACCGGGTTGCGCGCGGTGCACACGGCCGACTCGAGCGCGTGGGAAAGCGCATCGATGGCGGTCAGGGTGGCGACTATCCGCGGTTGGGAGGCGGTCAGCTCCGGATCGAGGATCGCAAAGCGGGCGAGCGCCTTCGGGTCGCCGCAGGCCATTTTCTCGTGCGACTCGTCGCTTGAGACCAGCGCATACGATTGGCACTCGCTGCCGGTGCCTGCGGTCGTCGGAATGGCGATGAACGGCAACATCGGGTTTGTCGCCAACCCGTAGCCGCGGTAGTCGGCCATCCGCCCGCCGTTGTGGAGGAGGAAATTGCAGCCTTTCGCGGTGTCCATGCTGCTGCCCCCGCCGAGGCCGATGAGCGCCTCCGGGTTCACGGCGGCGGCGAACTCCCGGCACGCCTCGATGTCCGCCTCGGTCGGGTTGGCCTGCGATCCCTGGAAAACGGTCGCTTCAACCCCCGCCGCGGCCAGATAGCCAAGCGCGCGCGCCACATGGCCGGCCGCGACGATCCCCGGATCGGTCACCACCAGCACCCTTGAAACCCCCAGCGCTGCGACCTCGGATCCGAGCTCGGCGAGCCGGCCCGGCCCATTGAGCAGCCGAGGGATGGGACGGTGGGAATGTGGCATGATGTGGGTGCTGGGGATGCGCAGGGGGAATCCGCGGTGTGAGGCATGAACGGCCGGGAGATTCCCGAAAATCAGCCGACGGCGGCGAGGTTCCCCTGGATCGCGCGGCGGTGGTAGAGGAATTCGAACAAGTTGCCCTCGTGCGGTTGTTCCCATTGGACCCGGTTGGTCGGGAATGTCCCGAGGTTGAGCCGCTCAATGTCCGGGCTGAGGAGCAGCTGGTCAATGAACCGCGGGTCCTCGGTAAACGCGGAAACCACCAGGGTTTGGCCGATGTTGGCCAACATTTCCGCCTGCGGGATTTCCACGATGCTCGCGTAGGGGAACATGAACTCGGTGTTGGCCAGCGGGTGGTCTTTCGCGGTGCAGGCGACCAGCGTCGGCTGCAGGTAGGTCTGCTCGAACGCCTCGACTTTCCGCGGAGTTGCCCGGTGGCGCGCAGTCACGTCGGTCGCCCCCGGGTCCTTCAGGTGGGCGGTGATCAGGTCGTCGATCGCATCGGCCATCGCCGGATTGGCGAACCCGCAGAGGAGCGCGTCCGGGTGGTCGCGCGGGTGCGGCTGGATCTTTGCCAGCTCGGCGGCCAGCGCCTCGGTGAGTTCGTCGCAGCGGGACGGGATGAGGATCGCGGACGTGTTGATGCACGAGCGGCCGCCGTTGGCCGCGATCGACTGAACCAGAACGTCGAGAAACTCCGGCCAGCGCCCCAGCATGTCCTCGCCGATGAGGATCTTGCTCCGCCCGGTCCCGTGGACCTGGATGCTCGGAAACGCCGCGTACTTCTTCACCGTCGCATCCGACCCGAACGAAATCCCGCGGCCGCACGAGGTCAACAGCGTGTCGCCACCCTCGTGGGTCGTCGGGTAATAGCCGAACGCCTCCCGTGGAAAGCCGGCCTGGATCATCGCCTGGATGATCCGCAGCGGCGTGAACGGGTCTTCCCGCCCCGGCTTGAGCAGCACCGGAATCTTCATCACCGGCGCCGGAATCCACAGCGAGTTGACCGCAGGCGCGTTGCTCGGCAGCGAGACGCCCAGCGAGCTCGTCGTCGGGAAATAATTCACCGCCAGCTCGCCGATCCGGGTCACCCCCTTGTCAAAAATCGCCAGTGGCATCCCGCGGGTCAGCCCGCCGATGACCGTGCGGACCTGGGCCATCGCCGCGTGGATCTTCCCCATGTTCATCCGCACCAACGTGTGCGGCAGCCGCGTCAGCGCCGAGAGCGCCTCGACATACTCCTGCGGCGACTGGACCGCGTCGCCGCACGCCAGCTCCGCGTGGAGGAACAACTCGGCCGCCTGCTCGCAATAATCCGCCAACGTTTCCGCCGGGATCGCGTCTAACGCGCCCTTCGCCTTGGAAATCTCCAGCAAGTCGCGGCGGATCAACCCGGGGTTGGCCGTGTGGGTCGTCAGCTCCCGCCCGTCACCCAGGTCAAGGGTGACCGTGTCGGCAGAGGAATACTCGCGGCCTAGCCGCACAATCGGAATGTTCATAGGCAAGTGAGCGCTTGAAGCCGCAGGAAATTGGCAACCTCCAGAACGTCAGCCTCGCCCGACCTTTTGCACCCGTCAAAAACATTTCCGCCGGTAGGCCGATGCAGCCGGTAGGCGATGCAGCCGGTGCGCCGATGCAGCCGGTAGGGCGATGCGTCCCCGCAGCGCCCAGCGAATGAACCGCGCAAGACCCCCCGCGTGACCTCACGCCGCGCCGCCTCCCGCGGTTTCTCGGGCCGTTCTTACACGGCCGAAATCCCTCACGCGAGGGCGAGCAGGGCCGAACAAATTGCTCAGGCGCAACGCGACCTCTACAGGTTCGTTCGTAGGTCGCGCATACTCCAGAGGCCCACGGGCGGCGGGTATTGGCTGCTGCCGCTGCGGATCGGCCGGGCGCCGTCCTTGCGTTTGGCCGAGAACCGGTCGCGTGCCACGGTGAATATCTCGTTGACGAACTGCTTGGTGCCGATGACCAAACCATCGGAGAAATACCTGATCCGTCGCCGCAAGGCGGCGGCTGGACTTGGGTCGGGCAGGACGGTGCCATTGTCGCGGCCGCTGTTGGCGAGCGCTTCGGCTTGGCTCTGGCCCTTCTTGATGAGGCGTTTATCCACCACCGCGCGGCCGCTCTTGCGCCCGAGGGCCAGGCCAAGTGCATGCCGGTAGATCCTGGAGGCCTCGGGCCATTTCTTCGGCTCAAGCCCCGCGCCGTGGTGGCTCAGGCATGCCCGGACCAGGCCGGCCCGCGCTTTCTTCCCGTTGCCGCGCGCCCCGCTGCCCACAGCCTCGCCGTAACTGCTCCATCGGTAATCGCCTGGATCTTCCACCATTCCGGCGCGGACGGGGTTCAGATCAATATAGGCGGCCATCGTGCGCGCGGCCGCCCCGCTTTCCACGATCACACTCTTGAAACGCTCTTCCCACAGGGTCCCGTGACGATTGTGCTCGCGGTTGTACCAGCGGCTGAACCGTTGCACGAGCGTCTTCATGAACTCGCTCAGGTCGTGCATGCGATACGTGAAGT
>JBILQE010000034.1:0-32766 GCA_044373465.1 Akkermansiaceae bacterium
GCGGTAAAGATGGCCCGGGGAGGCGTGGCGGTGAGCGTCTCGGACCACGGCCCGGGAGTCTCCGCCGCCGAACAACAGCGGATCTTCCGGGCGTTCCACAAATCGGCCCGCGACGCCGCCGAGTCGCGCCCAGGCGTTGGCCTTGGCCTCGCGCTCTCGCGCCGCCTCGCCCGCGGCCTCGGCGGCGACCTCGTCTATCAGCCAGGCACCGGCGGCGGGTGTTTTGTCCTGACGCTTCCGCGGGAGCGTTAGACAGGGAAGTTGGCCCTTTCCCTCGGCCGGCGGCTTGCGCAGGGTGGCCGGCGCGATGCACGGGATTCTCAAACTTTTGGGTGTGGCCGGCTGGCGGCTGGCGCTGCTGCTAGGGTTGGCCGCCGTCGCGCGCGCGGCCGAGCCGGAGGTCGTCGACCTCTGGCCCGGGCTGGCGCCCGACCGGCCGGGTGGCGAGCACGTCCGCGACCGCGGGACGCCGGAGAAGCCGGACCGCTCGCTGTCCAATGTCACCGCGCCGACGCTGACCGCGGTGCTGCCGGCAATCCCAACAGGGGCCGCGGTCATCATCTGTCCCGGCGGCGGGTACACTGGCCTGGCTTACGACAAGGAGGGGCTCGATGTCGCCCGCTGGCTTGCCACCCAGGGGATCGCCGGCCTGGTCCTCAAATACCGGCTCCCCCGCGGCGCCCCGGGCGCGAGCGAGCCGGTCCCCATCCAAGACCTCCGCGCCGCGATGCGCATCGCCAAGGCGAAGGCCGCCGCCTGGCAGATCGACCCGGCACGCATCGGCGTGATGGGCTTCTCCGCAGGCGGTCACCTCGCCTCAACCCTCGCGACCCACGCCACCGCCGCCGACCGCCCCGCGTTCGCCGTCCTCGTCTATCCGGTCATCAGCTTCACCGCCCCCGCCACCCACACCGGGTCGCGCGCCAGCTTGTTAGGCAAGGACCCCGCCCCGGCCCTTGTCGAACGCTACTCGAGCGAGCTTCAGGTCACCCGCGAAACTCCGCCGTGCTTCCTGGTGCATGCCGCCGACGACCCGGTCAAGGTGGCTAACAGCGAGTTGTTCGCCGCCGCGCTCAAGGCCATGGAAGTGCCTCACGAGTTCCTCCGCCTGCAAACCGGCGGGCATGGATTCGGCCTTGGCGTGCGCGGCGGCGAGCCGGCCGCATGGCCGGCGCGGTTTTTGGCCTGGTTGCAGGAGCGCAAGATCCTAACACCCTGACCAGCGACCCCTAACTGGCGACGATGTTCACCAGCCGGTTAGGGACGACGATCACCTTGCGCACCGTTAGCCCGTCGAGTTGGGCGGCGACCTTGGCGTCGGCGCGGGCGAGCGCCTCGACCTCGGCGGCGGCGGCGTCCTTCGCGGCGGTTAGCTTGGCGCGCACCTTGCCGTTGATTTGAACAACCAGCTCGACCTCCGCCTCGACCAGCGCCGCCTCGTCGTAGCCTGGCCAAGGCATTTCGCTCAGCGCGGTGGTCCCGCCGAGGCGCGCGTGGACCTCCTCGCTGAGGTGCGGGGCGAACGGGTTGAGCACCTGGAGCAGCAGCGTGAACTCGCGCAGCGGGACGACCTCGGTCTGGCTGAAGGCGTTGTTGCAGACCATCATCTGGCTGATGGCGGTGTTGAACTTCAGCGCCTCGATGTCCTCGGTGACTTTCTTCACCGTCTCGTGGACCACCTTGAGCAGCGCCTTGTTGGTGCACGCGACATCCTGGACTTTGCCCGAAAGCGTCCATTCGCCGGCTTGGTCCTGGGCAAACGCCACCCGCCAGACCTTCGCCAAAAACCGCGAAACCCCCTCGACCCCCTTCATCTGCCACGGCTTCACGTCGGTTAGCGGACCCATGAACATCTCATACAGCCGCAGTGCATCCGCCCCGTACTCGCCAACCACCTCGTCCGGGTTGACCACGTTGCCCAGCGACTTTGACATCTTCTGGCCGTCCTCGCCGAGGATCAGCCCCTGGTTGACTAACCGTTGGAACGGCTCGTTGGTCGAGACGTGCCCAAGGTCGTGGAGCACCTTGTGCCAGAAGCGCGCGTAAAGCAGGTGGAGGACCGCGTGCTCGGTACCGCCGACGTAGAGGTCGACCATCCCCTTGGCGGCACCATTGTTAGCGTTAGCCCCAGACCAATAGGCTTCCGCCTCCTTGGAGATGAACCGCCCGGTGTTGCGCGGATCGCAGTAGCGCAGGTAGTACCAGCACGAGCCGGCCCACTGCGGCATCGTGTTGGTCTCGCGCGTCGCGGTCTCCGAGTAGCGGATCCAGTCGGTCGCCTTGACTAACGGCCCGCGCGGGTCGCCGGTCGGCTTGAAGTCCTCAAGCTCGGGCTGGAGCAGCGGCAGCTCGTCCTCGCCGATCGCGCGGTGCTCGCCGCCGTCCCAGACGATCGGGAATGGCTCGCCCCAGTAGCGCTGGCGCGAGAACAACCAGTCGCGCAGCTTGTATTGGACCCGCCGCTTGCCGCGCTTGTTGGCCTCGAGCCACTCGATCATCGCTGCCTTCGCCGCCGCGGTCGCCAGCCCGTCAAGGAACCCGGAGTTCACCGCGGTGCCGTGCGCGGTGAACCCCTGCCAGGTCTCACCATTGTTAGGTTGGACCACCTGGACCACCGGGAGGTCGAACTTCTGGGCGAACTCTAGGTCGCGTTCGTCGTGGGCGGGCACGGCCATGATCGCGCCGGTGCCGTAGCTCATCATGACATAGTCTGCGATCCACACCGGGATCTGTGCGCCGTTGACCGGGTTGGTCGCGAAAGCCCCGGTGAAGACGCCCGACTTGTCCTTGTTAAGGTCGCCCCGGTCCATGTCCGACTTCGACGCGCAGCCGGCCTGATAGGCGCTGACCGCACCCAACTGTTGGGCGGTGGTGATGGACGCGACGAGCGGGTGCTCGGGAGCCAAGACCATGTAGGTGGCCCCGAACAAGGTGTCCGGGCGGGTGGTGAACACCGTGACGCGGTGGCCGGCGACGTCAAAGTCGACCTCGGCGCCCTCGCTGCGGCCGATCCAGTTTTTCTGCAGCGACTTGATCCCCTCGGGCCAGTCAAGCGGCTCGAGTTCTTCGATAAGCCGCTGAGCGTACTTGGTGATGCGCAGCATCCACTGGCGCAGCGGGCGGCGTTCGACGATGTGCCCCTTGGCCTTCCACTCCTCGATTTCCTCGTTGGCCAGCACCGTGCCAAGATCCGGCGACCAGTTCACCGGCGCCTCATGGACAAAGGCCAGGCGCACCGCGTCGATCTGCTCGCGGCTCCACCCCCGCGCTTCAAGTTCGGCGACCGGCCGCGCCTTCTGGGTTTCCTCGCAGAAGTAGGATCCATAGAGCTGCAGGAAAATCCACTGGGTCCAGCGGATGTAGTCCGGGTCGGTCGTGTTGACCTCGCGGTCCCAGTCGTAGCCAAAGCCCAGCGACTTCAGCTGGCGGCGGAAGTTTGCAATGTTGGCCTCGGTTGTTAGCCGCGGGTGTTGGCCGGTCTTGATAGCGTACTGTTCGGCGGGCAGGCCGAAGGCGTCCCAGCCCATCGGATGGAGGACGTTGAATCCCTGGCGGCGCTTGGTGCGCCCGAGGATGTCCGTGGCGGTGTAGCCTTCCGGGTGGCCAACGTGCAGGCCCGCCCCGGACGGATACGGGAACATGTCCAGGACGAAGAACTTCGGCTTGCCCGCGTCAAACTCCGGATCCCCCGGATTGGGCGTGCGGAACGTCTTGTCGCGCTCCCAGCGGGATTGCCAGGCGGGTTCGAACTCGTCGAATGGGAATGGCTTGCGGCGTTCTTCGGACATGGCGGCTCGGAAAGGCCGGGACCGTGGCAAATGCCCCCGCCTCGCGCAAGACCCTTCCCGCAAGCCCGCCGCCCGCAAAAAAAACGCCACCCGCGGGAAACTCCCACCGGTGGCGTCGGAAAATCCGGGACTAGCAGATGGAGTTAGTCCATGCCCATCTTCTCAAGCGACCCGTTGATGTGGGCCAGGAAGGTCTCGACCGTCGCGTATTGGCTGGCGATGAAGCGGTCAAACTCCTTGCCTTCCGGGTCGAACAGGATCACCGCAGGCACGCCCTGGACCTTGTACTGCTGCAACAACGGCTGGTTCTTCTTGGTCAGCTCGGGGTCTTTCTTGGGGATGTCGATGCACACCAGGATGAACTTCTCCTTGGCCTTGGTGAGGAACTCCTCCTTGGAGAAGACCTCCTTGTTCATCATCTTGCACGGCGGGCACCAGTCCGAGCCGGTGAACTCGACGAGCAGCGGCTTTTTCTGTTCCTTGGCCATGGCGAAGGCCTTGGTCAGGTCGGTTTCCCAGCCCTCACCGCCGGCGGTGGCGGTGGCGATAAACGCGAGGCTCAGGGCGAGGATGCGGCAAATGAACGGTAGTTTCATGGTCGGTTTAAGTCGTTTGGTCGGGGGGATTTATTTCATTGTTCTCGAAAAACGCCACCTTTCTTTGCTAGCCCAGACGCATGTCCGCCGCCGCCCAGCCGCTGCTCATCGCCACCCGCAACGCCCACAAGACCGCCGAAATCCGCGCCATCCTCGGCCCGCGTTTCGCGGTAAGTGACCTGACCAACCGTCCGGACCTCCCCGAGGTTGCCGAAACCGGCACCACCTTCCTCGCCAACGCCACCCTCAAGGCCGTGGCCATCAGCCGCCTGGTTGACGGGCTGGTGCTCGCCGACGATTCCGGGCTCGAGGTCGACGCGCTTGCCGGCGCCCCCGGCGTCCACTCGGCCCGTTACGCCGGCGGTCAGGGCGACACCGCGGCTAACAATGCCAAGCTCGTCGCCGAGCTCACCCGCCTCGCCCTGACCGAACCGGCCACGGCGCGCTTCCGCTGCGTCATCGTGCTGGCCCGCGGCGGCGAGGTTCTCGGGGAATTTGCCGGCAGCGTCGAGGGATGCGTCACACCAACAGCCAGCGGCGCCGGCGGTTTCGGGTATGACCCATTGTTTGTCCCGGCCGGCCACCAGCTCAGCTTCGCCGAGCTCCCTGCCGAGGTGAAAAACTCGCTGAGCCACCGCGGCCACGCCCTTGCCATGGCCGCCGCTTGGCTCGCCAACCACCTCTAGCACCACAAATGTCATCGCCAGCCAGCCGCAATCCGGTTAGCATCCACCGACTTTCGATTCCTCCTTAGTTTTATGATCCGCCCGTTCCGCCCGCTCGCCCTCGCAGTTGTTAGCCTGTTGCTGGCCGCGGCTTTGGGCGGCTGTTCGGGCCAGGTTAAGGCCAAGCAATACGTTTCCTATCACTATCAACCTGGCCGCAGCGCGGTGCTGCGCAACGGGGTCGCCTACGCGCCGCCCTCGGCGCCTGCCGCGGTTCACCGGGCGATTGCCGCGGGCAACCGGCTGCAGGGGATGCCGTACCGCTATGGCGGCGGGCATGGCAACAAGGCGGGCGGCTTCGACTGCTCCGGGACGACCTCCTTCGTGCTCCGCGAGGCCGGGCTGCTGCGCGGCTCGATGCCCTCGAGCGGGTTTCTCAAGTACGGCAACAAGGGCTACGGCGACTGGATCTCGGTCTACGCCCGCAAGGGGCATGTCTTCCTAACCATCGCGGGGCTGCGGCTCGACACCGGCGGCAGCGGTAACCGCGGGCCGCGCTGGAAGCCGGAGAGCCGCAAGGTCCCCGGCGGCACCGTCGTGCGCCACCCGCCCGGACTCTGATAGGCTCAGCCGCCGCCTAACAGGCTGGCGGGAAACTCGCTGAGGCTCGGAAGGGTCGCATCGGCGAGGGAAAAGTCCAGGCACGCGGTGACCCGGTTGGGCACGGCGATGACCGGCATGCCCGCCGCGCGCGCCGCGCGCACCCCGTTGAGCGAGTCCTCGATGACCAGGCAGTCGCCCGGCGCCACCCCCAAGCGCCGCGCCGCCTCCACGAACAGGTCCGGGGCCGGCTTGATCCGCGCCGCGTCACCCCGGCAGACGACGGTGGCAAACCGTTCGGTGAGCCCCAGCCGCGCCAGCCACCCGTCAACCCAGCGGTGCGACGAACTCGACACCACCGCGCAGCGGATCTCCGCCTGTTGGATATGCTCTAGCAGCCGCACCACCCCGGGCATCGGCCCGGCCGCCCCCAGCTCGCTCTCGATCTGCTCCTGGCGCACGACATCGAGCTGGTGCCAGTCAAACGCGTTGCCGGTGAGCTCCTCGAGGTGGGTCTTGGGCGACCAGTTGGAAAAGTCCGAGCCGATGCAGCGGTTGTAGAGTTCCAGCGGCAGCGGGTGGCCGTGGGCGCGGAACAGCTCGTGCCAGGCATCGTAGATCGCCCACTCGGTGTCGACCAGCACCCCGTCAAAATCAAACAGGATCGCGGCGGGACGGGCTAGCATCCGGCGCAAATGCCCGCTTATCCGCTCCGGGTAAAGAGCAATCCTTTTCCTAACAGCCGCCGGGGGATCCTTGATTGCGCGGACGGCGGATTGGTGCTCAGGTGATGGCCATGAAGATCGGAATCGTCGGGACCGGGCGGATGGGGGCTAACATGGCGCGCCGCCTCAGCGAGCGCGGGCACCAGCTCGTCGCCCTGTATGACGCCAATCCGGAGGCGGTCGCATTGCTGGCCGAGGAGCTGGGCGCGCCGGTGGCCGAGTCGCTCGCCGGGGTGGCGGAGGTGGCCGAGGTAGTCATCACGGTGGTGAGTGACGATGCGGCGATGTACGCGATCTACGCGTTGGACGGCGAGGATTCATTGCTGGCGCATGCCGAGGGCCGGGTGTTCATCAACTGCGCGACCGTCTCGCCGGAAGTCCACGTCGAGCTTGCCGAGGAGATCGAGACCGCCGGTGGCCGCGCGCTGGAGGCGTGCATGGCCTCAAGCATCACCCAGGCCCGCGCGGGCACGCTCTATCTGATGGTAGGCGGCCGGCGGGAGGATTTCGACGAGCTCCAGCCGTTGTTGTTGGATCTATCAACCCAGCCGCGCTACATCGGTCCGGCCGGCCAGGCGGCCCAGGTCAAGGCGCTGGTCAACATGGTGATGAACATCAACACCGCCGCCCTGGCCGAGGGGCTTGGCCTTGGCGCCGCCCTCGGACTCGACCTGGACATGCTCCGCGAGGTGTTCTCCCAGACCGGGGCGAACTCGCGGGTGTTGGAAACCGATGGGCAGGACATGGTCGGGCGCGAGCACGATTGTTATTTCTCAGCCGAGCACGCCGCCAAGGACAGCGGCATCGCCAACGAGCTTGCCGAGAGCGCCGGCGTCGACGTCCCACTCTCGTGGGCCGCCCAGGCGCAGTTCGAGCGGCTCATCGAGATGGGCCTCGGCCACCTCGACAAGTCCGGCGTTGCCGAGCTGACGTTTCCCAACCGCCAGGGGGAGGGGATCTAACAACAGCGGCATGGACATCGAGCTGAGAAACTCCGCCGGCGAGCGCATCGACTTCACCTTTCATCCCGGGGAAGACCCGGGGGCGCTGGTGGTGTTAGGCCATGGGCTCAGCGCCAACAAGGACCGCCCGCTGCTCGTCGAGATTGCCACCGAGCTTGCCCGCCACGGCTGGCCGTGTCTGCGCCTGTCGTTCCCCGGCAACGGCGCCTCGCAGGGCGACTTCCGCGCCGCGACCCCCAGCAAGGAGGCCGCCGACCTCAGCGCGGTGCTCGACCAGCTCAAGGGCTCGCGGCGCATCGCCTACATTGGCCACAGCATGGGCGCGGCGGTCGGCACCCTGGTGGCCGCACGCGACGCGCGGGTTGACCTGTTAGTCAGCCTGGCCGGGATGGTCCGGGCGTGGGACTTCTACAAGCGCGAGTTTGGCGCGCTTACCCCGGGCGAGGGTCACATGTGGGACGATCCGGAGTTGCCGTTGTCGCAGGAGTTCCATGACGACCTCTACGCGCTGGGCGACACCCTGGCCGCGGCGCGGGAAGTGCGCGTCCCGTGGTTGTTTGTCCACGGGGACGCCGACGACCTCGTTCCACTAACCGACAGCGAGGTGGCCTTCAGCGCCGCGCGCGAGCCGAAGCACCTCGTCATTGTCCGCGGCGCCGACCATTCCTTCGAGACGGCCCGGCCGGCGGTGGCCGCCGCCATCGTCGCCTGGATGAAGCTCCATTTCTAGCCGCTGCTAACAGCCGGGGCTCAGGCGGCCTGCTTGGCGGGAGCCGCCGCGGCCTCCTTGGCTGGATCGGCGGGGGCCTCGTTGGCCGCGGGCTTTGCCTTTGGCATTGGCTTGGGGATGTCCCAAGCAGTTAGCCACTCTTGGCGGGTCTGCTTCCAGCCGTCCTTGACCAGCCGCTCCTCGAGATCGGGGAAGTGCGCGGCGCCGTAAAAGATTCCGATGTTTTTGCGCCCGGCCTCGAGCTGGCGGGCGAGCACCTCGACGACCCTGGCGTTGCGGTCGCCAATGATGACGTTTTCACCGGCAAACCCGCGGATCTGGTCGTCGCCGGCGCCCAGCGAGTGGACCAGCTCCAGCTTGAGCGCGCTGGCATTGCCTGCTAACAGCGCGGTCATCATCCGGCGCACGTCCGGCTCGGCCTGGCCGGGCGCCGGCTTGCCCGCCTGCATCGCAAAGCCGATGACCGACTCGCCGCGCTTGGCCTGGAGAGCCTGGAACTCCGCCACCGAAAGGTCGGCGTGGACGAAGTGCGGCGCCGAGTAGTCGACGACCGCAATTTGGTCCTCGAGCTTCAGCATTTGGGCCACCGTCGCGTAGATGGCCCGCAGCCCTTCGGTTTTTGCGGCGGCGGCCTTGGCCGCCTTGGCGCTCTCCTCGGCGTCGGGACCTTCCGGTGGCGCGGCATCGGCCTCGGGCGCGGGGCCCTCTGCGGCGGCCGGTTTGCCCGCGCCGCCGCCGATCATCTCATATAACAGCGCGTCATAGCCGCCAAAGCGCTCGTTGAGCTTCTCGTAGTACCCCCGGTCGGCGATGTGGACGGCGCCGATGAGCTCGACGCTGGTGCCATCCTTCTCGTAGCGGGTCACTGCGGTCTGCAGGCGTGCGGCGGCCTCGTCCTCGTCAACCCGGATGAAGGAAGTCGGCGCCGGGTCGGCAGCCAGGGCTGTTAGCGGCAGCAACGTTGTGAGCAAGGCAAGGAGTTTCATGGCGCAGGCCGCCAACATCTCACATCTGCGGGGAATTGCCAGTCCGC
This sequence comes from Akkermansiaceae bacterium, assembly GCA_044373465.1. Taxonomy (GTDB): domain Bacteria; phylum Verrucomicrobiota; class Verrucomicrobiia; order Verrucomicrobiales; family Akkermansiaceae; genus JBILQA01. The sequence goes on from JBILQE010000034.1 coordinate 9,100, forward strand.
GATCCGGCGCGCTGGCGCCCGGCCCCGGTTGCCGCTAAAGGACGTCCATGGCGATAGAAGCATTTGATGGAATCCTGCCGCAGATCGACCCGAGCGCGTTCATCGCCGCCAGTGCGGACATCATCGGCCGGGTGACCATCGGCGCGGAGTCCAGCGTCTGGTACCACGCCACCCTGCGCGGGGACATCAACGAGATCACCGTCGGCGCCCACACCAACATTCAGGACAACGTGGTCATCCACCTCGCCGACGAGTTCGGCTGCCACATCGGTGACTGGGTCACTGTTGGACATTCCGCGGTGGTCCACGCCTGTGAGATCCGCTCCGAGGTGTTAGTCGGGATGGGCGCGATCATCCTCGACGGCGCCGTCATCGGCGAGCGCTCGGTCATCGGTGCCGGCGCGCTGGTCACCGGCGGAATGCGGATCCCGCCCGGCTCGCTGGTTCTCGGCAGCCCCGCGCGGGTCGTGCGCACCCTGCCGCCCGACGAGCAGGCGAAGGTCCGCAGCTGGGCCGAGAAATACGTCGGCGTCGCGCGCCGCTACCGCCAGCGGCCGGATGCAGATTCGCTATTTCCTGTTTGAGAAATCCGCGGCCCGCGGCAAAAGTCACCCATGGCTGATCTGGTGAGGGTGGAACCCATCGCGCTCCTGCCCACCCAGGCTGGGTGCGCGGTGTTCTTGGGGGATGGCAACAAGGCGATCGTATTCTACATCGATCCGGCCATCGGCGCGGCCATCAACATGGCCATGACCGGAGGCACCCCGCCGCGCCCGCTCACCCACGATCTTTTCCATCAGGTCATCGAGGCCTTCGGCGCGACTCTCACCCGGGTGGTCATCATCCGCGTCGAAAACGACATCTACTTCGCCCGCCTCATCCTCGAGGTCCAGAACGAGGTCATGGAGCGCAAGATCGTCGAACTCGATGCCCGCCCAAGCGATTGCCTCGCCCTCGCGGTCCGCGCCGGGGCGCCGATGTTTGTCGTCCGCTCGGTCTGGGAGCAGCTCCAGGACATGTCCCCGGTCCTCGAGGAGATGCGCGACAAGGGCATCCAACTGGGCGGCGAGGAGGACTAGCAGACACCTCCGGGGAACTTCCGCTTGCACCCTAACAAACTGGTTTTACCGTCTTCCAACCATGCCTAACAACGCCCCTGCCGCGCCGCCCCCGCTTCCAGACTATTTATCCAGCGAGATTCTGCTAGCGCCCGAGAAGCGGGTGTTTCCGCCATTTGACCCGGTCCGGCTGCTGGCCACGGTGTTTGCCCCGACGGCGGGCTGCCGGGTCTGCCTGTTGACGGATTTCGACGAGCCGGCCGCGCTGATCGAGGGTTTTACCTATCTCGACGCGCCCGGCTTTGACGTCCAGAAGCGCGCCTACCGGCATTTCTATCTGCCACTGCGCGACGGCGGGCTCGCCGCGCTGGGCATGACCGGCGGGGAGATGTTTGCCTACCGCAGCACCCACGGGTCCAACCTCGACCTGCAGGACGACGTCTGGGACACCCAGGGCAAGCACCTCTCGCTGGACCGCGACATCTATCCGAACTTCGACATCATCCTGTGCCTCTCGACCATCTCGGCAACCGCGCCGCTGACCGCCAAGTGCAAGCAGTTCGGCTTCCGCGGCGCGACCATGCACGGCCTCAACGAGGTCATCCTCAGCTCCGGCCTGGCGGTCGACTACCATGAGGTCTCCGCCGACGCCGAGCGGCTGCGGCTCGCCCTAACCGGCGCGGACGCCGTCGAGATCGACTTCACCCTCGAGGACGGCCGGGTGCTCACCGCGTGGCTCGGCCTGGGCGGCCAGGAGGCGCAGAAGTCCCACGGGCTCTGCAACGGGACCACCCCGGACGTCGCCAACCTGCCCGCCGGTGAGGTCTACTTTGTCCCGCGCGACGCCCGCGGCCAGTTTCCGATGAAGTACGAGGACGGCACCCTCGGGGTCCTCGACGTCGAAAACCGCAGCATCGTGCGCTCCACCCTCATCGCCGGCAACCCGGCCACCATCGCTGCCCACAACCAGCGCCTCGCCGACGATCCGATGACCGGCACCCTCGGCGAGCTCGGCTTCGGCACCCAGGTCCTCCCGGTCTCCTATTCCGACATCCAGGACGAAAAAGTCCTCGGCACCTGCCACCTCGCCACCGGCCGCGACGACCACCTCGGCGGCGACATCGTTCCGACGATGTTCAAAAAGCACGAGAACAGCACCCACGACGACATCCTCTTCGCCCCCCACAAAACCCCCAACTTCGACATCTCCGAGGTTAGAATGCACCGCGGCCCGCAAACCGAAATCCTCATCCAACATTTCCGTCCTTCTCCCTATCTGATGGACGCGCTTGCCTCGGGGAGGGTTGAATGCAATATCTAGCGCATGCAGCGCTTCAACCACGTTGAGTTCAGTGAGATCGCTCCGGTCGACTGCTGTTGTGGGACGTCGCGGCGGGCCTTTGTCGACATTCCCGACGCCCCGGCCTCGGCGCATTTCCTCGACACCCGGGACGAGGCGACCACCCACTACCACAAGAAAACCACCGAGTTCTACTTGGTCATCGAGGGCAACGGGTTCCTTGAGCTCGATGGCGAGATGGTGGCCGTCAAGCCGCTGAGCATGGTGATGATCAAGCCCGGTTGCCGCCACCGGGTGTTGGGCAAGATGAAGATTGTCAACTTCCCGGTTCCGAAGCACGACGATGCTGACTTTTTCATGGATCCGCAAGCCGGTGAAGGCCCGCTGCATTGAGTGCTAACATCTACGAGACGCCCCGGCTGGTAGCCGAGTACCTGCTGTTCCACTACGGGACTGGCGCGCAGATCCTGCCGGCCGGGGCGCCTGCCGGAATGGAGGAGGCGCTCGACTTCGCCTGCCGCACGGTCCGGTGGTTTTCGCCCGGCCCGGTTGCCCGGAGTCTCGACCTCGGGTGTGCCGTCGGGCGCTCGACCTACGAGCTGGCGAGGGCGAGCGAGCTGACTGTTGGGATCGACTTCTCCGCGGCGTTCATCGGCGCGGCCCGGGCAGTGGCCAACCGGCCGCTGGTCGTCGAGCGCCACGACGAGGGCCCGCTGGTGACGGCTCTGGAAATTTCCCTGCCCCAGGGGCTTTGCGCCGATGGGGTCAGCTTCGAGGTTGGCGACGCGTTGGACCTGCGCGCCGACCTCGGCGAGTTTGACCGGGTCCACGCGGCCAACCTGCTGTGCCGGCTCGCCGAGCCTAACCGGTTGTTGGACCGGTTGCCGGCGCTGGTCCGGGGCGGCGGCGAGCTGGTGCTGGCGACCCCGTGCACCTGGCTTGAGGAGTTCACCCCGCGGCCGAACTGGCCCGCCGGGGCGACGCTTGACTGGCTCAAGGATAACCTCGGGGGCGCCTTCGAGCTCGCCGCGGTGGGCGACGAGCCGTTCCTGATCCGCGAGACCGCGCGCAAGTTCCAATGGACCCGGGCGCAGCTGACCCGCTGGCGGCGGCGCTAACAGGATTGCCGCTCAGGCGTTGGGCAGGGTGAAGCCGTCGCGGTATTCGCCCTTGAGCAGGTTGTTGGCCTCCTCGGCGTGGGCGCCGCTGAACCTCTCGCTTTTCGGGTCGAAGGTGAGCTCCGGGCCCAGGGTGAGCGGGGTTTTGGCCAAGTCGATGTTGTTGGCCTGGAGGTGCGCGCGCATCCGCTCCCAGGTCTCGGCGACGACCGGATTGTTAGCCGCGGTGGTTAGTTCCTCCGGGGCGGCCTGCTTGCCGAGCCGCCACGAGATGTTGCCGAGGTGGGCGAGGGCGGCCGACAGGTGGCCGCACTCCGCGGCGCGCATCGGCGGCTGGCCGCCGTCGCGCACGGCATTGACGAAGTTCTGCGTGTGGCCGCCCCCGCGGGTGAACGCTTTGATTTCCTTGCCCTGCTTGTCGAAGGCTTTGCAGGCCGAGGTGTGCCCGCCGGCGAGCCAGCCGCCCTCGTATTCGATGACGTTGCCGATGTCCTGACCCTTGAATTTGTCCATTCCACCCTTGAAGTCCATTCCCTTGGCGGGCAGCCCGCGGACCTCGAAGACGATCGGCACCTTGCCGCCCTCGAGCACCAGCACCTGGGTGTTAGCCCAGTCGCCGTCGTCCTGATAGCCAAGCCGGCCGCCAAAGCTGCTCACCTTGGTCGGCAATTCCGGGTCCCCCAGCGCCCAGCGGCAGACGTCAAGTTGGTGCGGCCCTTGGTTGCCCAGGTCGCCATTGCCCCACGGGAACTGCCAGTGCCAGTCGTAGTGGAACTGCCGACGCGCGACCGGCACCGGCGTGCGCGGGCCTGCCCATAGGTCGTAATTGACGCTCTCCGGCGCCTCGCGCGGCGTGCCGACCTGGCCGATTGCCTGGCGCGGCTTGTAACAAAGCCCGCGCGCCAGCACCAGCGCGCCGAGGTGGCCCTCGCCGAGCCAGGCGAACGCGTCCTGCCACGCCCCCTCGGAGCGCCGCTGGAACCCGTGCTGGATGACGACCTTGTATCGCTGTTGGGCCTCGGCGAGCTTGCGCCCCTCCCAGATGTTATGTGAGACGGGCTTCTCGACGTAGACGTGCTTGCCGTTGGCCGCCGCGGTGATCGCGATGAGGCAGTGGGTGTGGTTGGGCGTGGCCACCACCACCGCGTCAATCTCGGGCGACTCGCAGAGCTTGCGGAAATCGGCGAACTTGCTCAGCTTGGCGCCCGCCTTGGAGTATTCCTCGGCGCGCCGCTCAAGCACCGCGGCATCGCAATCGCACACCGCCGCGAGCCGCGCGCCCTTGCACTTGAGGACCTCGTTGGCCAGCGCGTGGCCCCGGCCATTGACCCCGATGACCCCGATGCGCACCTCCCCGGCGGCCGCCTGGCCGCGGGCCACCGCGGGAATGGCAAAGGTCGTGCCGCTCAGCACGGCTTGGGCGATGAATCTGCGGCGGGAAATGCTCATGGTGTTAGGACTGGTTGCTGGATCTTGCTGTTAGTTCGGTTTCGGCCAGGCCGCGAGCTTGGCGAGCGCGGCGGCGTCGGCCGCGCCGGCGTAGAGGACGATCCGGTGGCGGAACCGGGCCGTTTCACCCTTGGCGAGCTTGAGGGTGCCGGTGCCGGCTGGCATGTCCGGTTGGAAGTCATGGACGCCGAACGGGTTGGCTGCGAAGAGCCCGTAGTCGCGGGCGTGCCACCAGGTCGGATGGCGCGGATTGTCCGGATGGTCGGCGATCATGACGATGAGCGGGCGCTGCTGCGCGTCGGTGCCGGAGAAGGCCACCCAGGCGGCGCGTTTGCCCCAGACCTTGGCATTGGCGTCGCCCTCGCTGTTGGTCGCCTTGCCGCCGGCGCCCTTGCCGGTGAGCTGGAGGGTCGGCGTCAGGCGCAGCGCGAAGGTCCCCTCCTTGGTTTCGCCGAAGCTCACTGTCTCGGCAACCGCCTTGAACTCGCAATCGACTACCACCACCCGGGTGTGCGCGTCAGGCTGGGAAAACGTGTAGGTGCGCGTCTCGCTGAGCAAGACGAGGTCCTGCTTGGTCTTCCACGCCAGCGCCAGCTTGAGCGTTCCCTGTTGGGCGCCGCCATCCGCGGCGAGAATCTCCTCAACCGTGATCCGCCCCTCGCCCTGCCAAAAGTCAACCCCGTTGACGTCCCCGTGGGCAACCCAGCACGAGCGGTGGTGCGGGTGGTCGCTCGGCTCGTTGGCGACTCCCTTGCGCATCGGGAAATGGCGGGTCACGTCGCCCCCGTCGGTGCTCAACAACGGATAGAGATAGGGAAAGTTGGCATCCGTGCAAAGGGCGGTGAACGGCTTCCCGCCGGCCTCCACGCTCACCGAGTCGCCGTTTCGGGTCACCACGACCTGCGCGGCGAGGGGCGTCACAAGCAGCGCTGCGGCAAGCAAGGGTAGGTGTCTCATAGTGCGCTGAACCGGGATCGCGCCGGTGGCGGCGCATCCTAACAAAGATTAGGTTCTTGGAAAACAAATTGGAATAAGCTGCGGGGGAACGCTTTCTTACACCCGCAGATGGGAGAATTCGAAACACTGGTCGATGCGCACTATCAGGCGCTGTACCGCTTTGCGCTTTCCTTGGCCAAGGATCCGGACCGCGCGGCAGACCTCGTCCAGCAGACGTTTTGCACCTGGGCGGAGAAGGGCCACCAGCTCGAGGACCGCAGCAAGGCCAAGACCTGGCTGTTCACCACCCTTTACCGGGAGTTCCTCGGCCAGGCGCGCCGCGCCCGGCGCTTCCCCGAGGAGGACATCGAGGACGCCAAGCATGCCGCGCTCGGCGCCGAGGACAGCGACCACGAGCGCCACCTCGACGGCCAGCGGGCGGTCGAGCTGCTAGGTGGGCTGGATGAGAGCTTCCGCGCGCCGCTGACACTTTTTTACCTCCAACAGCACAGCTACAAGGAGATCGCTGCGATTCTGGAGGTTCCCATCGGCACGGTCATGTCGCGCATCTCGCGCGGCAAGGAGCAGCTGCGCCGGCGGATGAGCGGCGAGGATAGCGGCGCGGCGACCAAGATTTTGAAATTCACACCCGAGATTCTCAGAGAAAGCCATGGATAAGGAACAAGCCAGGTTGGTGCTTGCCAGCTTCCGCCCGGACGGGGCCGACGCGCGGGACGGCGACTTTGCCGCGGCGCTTGCGCTTGCCGCCGAGGACCGCGAGCTGGGCGAGTGGCTTGCGCGCGAGCGCGCCCTGGACAGCGAGTTTGCCCGGGCGCTTGCCCGGGCGGAGATCTCCGAGGACCTGCGCGAGGCCATTCTGCTAGGCATGCGGGTTCCCGGGCAGGGGGTTCCTCCGGCCCATGAGCCGCTCGACGCGATGTTCATCGGCGCGCTGGCAAGCGTCCAGCCGCCGCTGAGGCTGCGCGCCGACCTGCTCACCGCGATGAATCTCTCCGCGGTGGTGGCGGCGCCCGCGCCGGCCAACATCGTGCGCCTGCGCCGCTGGATGATGCCGGCGGCCGCGGCGGCGCTGGTGGTGTTAGGCGCCTGGCTGGCCATCCAGAGCCCGCTGGCACCGGCCGGGGCGCCCGCCGTGGCGGTGCTCGAGCCGCGGATCAGCGCGGACATGATCACCCGGGTGTCGATTCGCACGCTCGAGGCGCCCGATGCCCGCATGGAAATCGTCACCGATGCGCGCACCGAGATCGATGCCTGGCTGGCCCTGCGTGAGCTGCCCGCGCCGCTGGTCCTGCCGACCGGCTTGCGCGAGGTCCCGTGCCTTGGTTGCCGGACAATTGTCGTCGACGGATACCGCGGCTCGATGGTCTGCTTTGCCTCGGACTCCGGCCCGATGCACCTCGTGGTCTTCGACCGCCCCTGTGTCGCTGGCACCATCCCGCGAACTCCGGTCGTTACCCAGGAAAACGGCTGGACCGTCGCCAAGTGGTGCGATGGCAAGCGCGCCTACATCCTCCTCAGCCGCGCTGACATCGAGCGGGTCGGCGGGCTGTTCTAGCTGTTGCTATCAGGTGGCTGCTGGGCGCGGGCAATTAGCGCCGGCTCAGCTGAGCCGCGCCGCTAACAACTCCCGCTGGAACAGCAGCTCCTTGGGGAGGTGGTCGTAGAGGTTGAGGAACAGCTCGCCCTGGCTGAGGATCTCGGCGCGCCACTCGGCGGGAACAAAGGCCATGCAGGCCTCGAAGTCCTCCTCGCTGAAGTTCGCCAGGTCGTCGGTGCGGAAGTTCTGCCAGTTAGGCGTCCAGCCGATCGGGGTCTCATGGCCGGCGATGCGGCCGCGGCAGCGCTCGGTGATCCACTCGAGCACGCGCATGTTGTCGCCGAATCCGGGCCACAGGTAGTTGCCTTCCTTGTCCTTGCGGAACCAATTGACGTGGAAGAAGCGCGGCAGGTGGCGGATCTCCTTGCGCATTTCCAGCCAGTGGTGGAAGTAGTCGCCCATGTTGTACCCGGCAAACGGGAGCATCGCCATCGGGTCGCGCCGCACCTGGCCGACCGCCCCGGCGGCGGCCGCGGTGGTTTCCGACCCCATGGTCGCGCCGATGTAGACGCCGTGGGACCAGTTGAACGCCTGATAGACGAGCGGCATCGTTGTTGGGCGCCGCCCGCCGAAGATGATCGCCGAGATCGGCACCCCGTTGGGATTCTGCCACTCCGGGTCGATTGTCGGACACTGCGCGGCCGGCGCGGTAAAGCGCGCGTTCGGATGCGCCGCCTTGCGCCCGCACCCCGGAGTCCATTCCTGGCCAGTCCAGTCAATCAGGTGGGCCGGCTCCTCGTCGGTCATGTCCTCCCACCAGACGTCCCCCTCGTCGGTTAGGGCCACGTTGGTGAAGATGGTGTTAGCCTTCATCGACTCCATCGCAATCGGGTTGGTCGCGTGGGAGGTTCCCGGGGCGACGCCGAAGTAGCCGGTCTCCGGGTTGATTGCGTGGAGGTGGCCGTCCTTGTGCGGCCAGAGCCAGGCGATGTCGTCGCCGACGATGGTGGTTTTCCAGCCCGCCTCGGCATACTGCTTGGGTGGCACGATCATCGCCAGGTTGGTCTTGCCGCAAGCGCTCGGGAAGGCCCCCGTCACGTAGGTCTTTTCGCCATCCGGCGACTCCAGGCCTAACACGAGCATGTGCTCGGCCATCCAGTTGTGGTCGCGGGCGATGTTGGAGGCGATCCGCAGCGCGAGGCACTTCTTGCCTAGCAGCGCATTGCCGCCGTAGCCCGAGCCATAGGACCAGACCTCGCGGGTTTCGGGGAAATGGACGATGTACTTGTCGTCATTGCACGGCCATGCGACGTCGGCCTGCCCCGGGGCGAGCGGGGCGCCGACGCTGTGGAGGCATGGGATAAAGCGCGCGTGGCCATCGCGGATCTCGGGGGCGGTGCCGTCGAACTCCTGCTCCAGGCGTGTTAGGACATGGGTGCCCATGTGCGCCATGATCCGCATGTTGACCACCGCGTAGGCGCTGTCAGTGATCTGGACGCCGATCTTGGCCAGCGGCGAGTCGAGCGGACCCATGCAGAACGGCACCACGAACATCGTCCGGCCCGCCATGCAGCCGCGGAACTTCTTGGTCAGCAGCGCTTTCATTTCCGGCGGCGCCATCCAGTGGTTGGTCGGCCCGGCCTGGTCACGGCGCCGCGTGCAGATGAATGTCCGGTCCTCCACCCGCGCCACGTCCGAGGGCGCCGAGCGCGCCAGAAAGCTGTTGGGCCGCATCTCCGGGTTGAGCCGGGTGAAGGTGCCGCGGTCGCACAGCAGGGTGGTTAGTTCGTCCCATTCCGCCTCCGAGCCGTCACACCAGCGCACCGCGGCGGGTCCGCACAAGCTGGTCATCTCCTCGACCCAGCTGCACAGCGCAGGATGGGTGGTGGTGGTTTGGGTGGCTTCGGCGGAGGGAATCTTCATGGGCGGTAGGAAAACAGGGACTAGCCTGCGGCGCAACCGTAGCGTGCCGTCCCGGGCTAACAAAATTGGCCGCGTCCCGTGGCCTTTGCCCCGGCGCGAGCCGCTCTTGGTTAGGGGGGGATCCATTTGTGCGGGCGGGCGTTGTGGTTCCGTGCCTTGCGGTGCTGGGGATCACGTGGTAAGGCTTCCGCGCGAATGGGATACGATCAGCGCAAATACATGCGGCAGGGGGGTGACGGGCAGCCGTCGCGGCTGGCTGGGGCGCCGGTGGTAAAGTACCTGTTGGGGCTCAACATTGCGGCGTTTCTGCTCGACCAGATGGGGCGCAGCAAGCTTGCCGAGTCGGCCATCTGGCAGTGGGGCTCATTCAACATCGGCGAAGGGATTTTCGGCCTGCAACTCTGGCGCTTCATCAGCTTCCAGTTTCTGCACGCGGATTTTTTCCACCTGTTATTCAACATGATCGGGCTCTACTTCTTCGGCCCGTTTATCGAGCGCTGGTGGCAGAGCCGCCGGTTTGCGGCGTTCTACCTGTTATGCGGCGCCTCCGGGGCGGTGTGTTATTTTCTGCTTTCAAGGATTCCCGGGCTGCTGGCGACCTCGGACGCGACCACCCTGGTGGGTGCCTCGGCGGGGATCTTCGGAATTCTGATAGCCATGGCGGTTGTGGCGCCGGATGTGCGGGTGATGCTGTTGTTTCCGCCCATCGAGATGAAGATGCGCACGTTGGCCATGGTGTTCATCGGCATCGCGGTTTTCCGGATTCTGGCGGGCGGGGGCAATGCGGGCGGCGAGGCGGGTCACCTCGGCGGAGTGGTCGCGGGGTTTTTGCTCATGAAGTTTCCGGGTTTGCTTGACGTGTTTGACCGCAGCGGCCGCGCGGAGGTGGTGCGCAAGCGCCCGGCGCGGCGTGGCGAGGCGAAGTTGCGCCCGCGCTCGGGCTATGTGGCGGGGCGTGAGACGGAAGTGGACGCGATTTTGGACAAGATCAACCGCGAGGGCTTTGGCAGCCTCAATGAGAAGGAGAAGGAGATCTTGCGGCGGGCCGCCGACGAGGGCCAGATGGGATGATGATGACGGATGCACAGATGATCGAATGCTCGGAGCCAGCAGTTCAGACTCAACGGCTCAGGGCCATCATGCACCGGCTCCGCGCCCCCGGCGGCTGCCCGTGGGACGCCGAGCAAACCCACGCAAGCCTGCTTTCCAACCTTATTGAGGAAGCCTATGAAACGGTCGATGCGATCCGCCGCAGCGACTGGGAGCACCTGCGCGAGGAGCTTGGCGACCTGCTGCTGCAGGTGGTTTTCCATTCCGAGCTGGCCGCCGAGGCCGGACGCTTCGATTTTGACGATGTGGCCCGCGGGATTGCCGAAAAGCTTGTCCGCCGCCACCCTCACGTTTTTGCCGCTAGCTTGGCGGCCACTGCCGAGGCGGTTGTTAGCCAGTGGGAGGAAATCAAGCGCGGCGAGCGCGGCGATGAGCAGAAGCCCTTCCTCCACGGCGTCGGCAAGGGGCTGCCTGCCATGCTGCGGGCCGCCAAACTGCAAAAGAAGGCCTCCAAGGTTGGCTTTGACTGGCCGGATACCGAGGGCGTCTTTGCCAAGATCAACGAGGAGGCCGCCGAGGCGCGCGAAGCGCTTGAACATTCCGGCGGCGCGGCCAGCGAAGAGGTTCGCGATGAGATTGGTGACCTGTTATTTGCGGTGGTCAATCTGGCGCGCAAAGCCGGCGTGGATCCCGAGGATGCCCTTGAGGCAACCAATGAGAAGTTCACCCGGCGCTTTGCCGCCGTTGAGGCCGGCTTGCTGGCCGCGGGCGTGCCTCTCGGCGCGGCCAGCCTCGAGGCGATGGAGGCGCTCTGGCAGCAGGCGAAACTGCCAGGTTGCTAGTTGAAAGATGCGGCTGCTAGTCCACGTTAGTAGCCGCCGCGCTCCCCCGCGCCCGGATTTACTACGGCATGAGACTATCACCCTCTAAGGTTTCTTTGGCCGCGCTGCTTCTAGCAGGGCTGGCGGTTCTGCAGGGCTGCGACGCGCGGTCCGAGGTCGTCGTGGAGAAGCCCCGCTTTCAGGAGACGGCGGCGGCGGGCAACGAGGTGTTAGCCGTGGCGGTTCCGGCGGCGGCCCCGGTGGAGGTTGCCTTGCCGGGCGAGATCTCGTTCAACAAGCACGTCCAGCCGATTCTTTCCGAGTATTGTTATCGCTGCCACGGGCCGGATTCCTCGACGCGCCTGCCAAAGGAGGAGCCGCTGCGCCTTGACCTGTCGCAGGATGCCTTTGCGCCGCGCAAGAGCACCGGCAAGCCGGTCATCGCCAAGGGGGATCCCGCGGCCTCGCGGCTCGTTGAGTTGATCCGCCACGCGGATCCGGAAAAGCGCATGCCGCCCGCGGAGAGCCACAAAACGATGCTGCCGCGCGAAATCGCCCTCCTTGAGCGCTGGATTGCCCAGGGAGCCGTCTACGAGCCGCACTGGGCGTTTGCCCCGGTCAAGCGCCCCGTGGTGCCTGCCGCGGGCGCCGACTGGGCGGCCCACCCGATTGACCATTTTGTTTTTGCGCGAATGGCCGAGGCCGGCCTCAAGCCTAATGGTCCCGAGGACCCCCGCCGCTTCCACCGCCGCCTGACGTTTGACCTCACCGGCCTGCCGCCGCTGCCCGCCGAGTCTGACGCCTTTGTCAAAGCCTATGCAGCGCAGCCCGATGCGGCGGTGCAAGCGGAGGCCGACCGCCTGCTGGCCACCACGCCGAGCGCCGAACATCTAACGCGATTCTGGCTGGATGCCGCGCGCTACGCCGACACGCACGGGATCCACCACGACAACTTCCGCGCCATCTGGCCGTACCGCGACTGGGTGATCCAGGCCTTCGAGGCTAACATGCCATGGGACCAGTTCACCATCGAGCAGATCGCGGGGGACATGCTTCCCAACAGGACTCTCGAGCAGGAGGTGGCCAGCGGGTTCAACCGGTGCCTGCCGACCACCAGCGAGGGCGGGGCGATTGCCGAGGAATACCAGGCGCTCTACGCGCTTGACCAGGTGGCGACGACTTCGGCGGTCTGGTTAGGGCTGACCACCGCCTGCGCGGCATGCCACGACCACAAGTTTGATCCGGTCTCGACGAAGGAGTTCTACGCTCTAACCGCATTTTTCCGCAACACGACGATGAGCGCGATGGACGGCAATATTGCCGAGCACAAGCCGATCACGTATGTGCCGTTGATCGCGGACCGGGCGCGCTGGACGGCGGTCGGAGCGGAGATCAAGACCGCCGAAGCGCAGCTCACGGCGCGCAAGCCGGCGGCGCGGGCGGATTTCAAAAATTGGCTGGAGGGCGCCGCCTCGGTAACGCCGATCTCAAGCGATCCGACGCTTGCGCTGCACCTGCCGCTCATTGAGCCGAGCGGCGCCCTGCATGGCAGCGTGGATGGCAAACCCCGGGAATGGCCCGCCAACCCGCCGCGGATCGATGGGCCGCTGGGCAAGGCGGTCGTTGTTAGTGAGGAGCCGATAGATTTGGGCGACATCGGCTCCTTTGGCCGCGGCGACCAGGTGAGCTATGGCGGGTTTGTTAGGATCGAAGGCTCTCCGAGCGGCTCGGTGGTGGCCAGGTTGGATCCGTCCAGCTCGTTCCGCGGCTGGGACCTGTGGCTGCAGGATGGCCGTCCCGGCTCCCATGTCATCGATACCTGGGACAAGTCGGCCTCCAAGCTGGTGGCGAAGAAGCCCCTGGAGCCGGGCAAGTGGCAGCATGTGATGGTCGTCTTTGACGGCAAGCAGGCAAGCGGCAAGGTCATGACGGTTTACGTCGAGGGGGTGCGCCAGGAGGTGGACGCCGCTCCTAACAAGGTTGGCAAGACCATCGAGACGACCGTTCCGCTGCGGCTTGGAGCGCGCCACGGCGGCGAGTCGAAGCTTAATGGCCCGGTGGCGCTGCAGGATTTCCGCTTCTATCGGCGTGCGCTAAGTGCCGCGGAAGTCCAGGCGTTGGCGAAATCAAGCGTGCTGGAACAACTTCTAGCAACTCCGGCGGCGCAGCGCACGGCACCGCAGGTGGAATCACTTTTGAACTACTATCTTGACGCGGTGGATGCTCCGTCAGCCGTTCTGCGGGAGAAAATCCACGCGTTGAAGAGCGAGCAGGAGGAGATCCGCAGTCGCGGTTCGGCGTCGCTGGTGATGGAGGAGAGGAAGGACAGCGAGCCGTTTGCCAACATCCTTGTCCGTGGTTCCTATGCGAACAAGGGCGAGCGGGTCACCGCGGACACCCCCGCGGTGCTGCCGCCAATGCCGGCTGACGCGCCGAAAAACCGTCTCGGGCTGGCCCGCTGGCTGGTGGACCCTGCCAACCCGCTACCGGCCCGGGTGACCATGAACCGCACGTGGTCCTATCTGTTTGGCAGCGGCATTGTTGAGACGACCGGGGATTTTGGCATCACGGGCGCCCGTCCGACCCATCCCGAACTGCTCGACTGGCTTGCCTCGGAATTTGTCGCCAAGGGGTGGAACTATCGGGAGATGATCAAGCAGATGGTCTCCTCCGCCACCTATCGTCAGGCGGCCACCGTCGACCCGCACAAACTTGAGGTGGACCCGGCTAACACCCTTCTGGCGCGTGGACCGCGCTTGCGCCTGGATGCCGAGGGGATCCGGGACTTAGCCTTGGCCGCCTCCGGCTCACTTGTGCCAACGGTTGGCGGGCCGTCAGTGAAACCCTATCAGCCCGAGGGAATCTGGGAAGCCGTGGCGATGAGGCAATCCGACACGCGCAACTACCGGCAAGACTCGGGGGGGAGCCTTTATCGCCGGTCACTCTACACGTTTTGGAAGCGCACGGCCGCGCCACCCTCCATGGAAATCCTCAACGCGCCCACCCGCGAGGTGACTTGTGTGCAGCGCGAGCGGACTAACACCCCGTTGCAGGCCCTGGTGCTGCTAAACGATCCGCAGTTCGTTGAGGCCTTCCGCGCGCTTGGGGCGCTCGCCATCGGCAGCGCCACGGACTTCGACGCTCGGCTGGACCTCGTCACCCTGCGGTTGGTCAGCCGGGTGTTCGACGCAAGCGAGCGCGGAATTGTGAAGGAGACCTTCGAGCGCGCGCTGGCGGTCTATCAAAAACAGCCGGCCGAGGCGCAAAAGCTCATCGCCGCGGGTGCGTCACCCGTGCCCGCCGGCATCGACCCGGCCCAACTGGCGGCTTGGACCCTCGTCGCAAGCCAGATTTTCAACCTCGACGAGACAGTCACCCGCTAAGCCCATGAACCCCCTTGAGGCATTCAACTCGGCTGTTAGCCGCCGCCAGTTCTTCCGCGCGTCGGGCACCGGCCTGGGCGTCGCGGCGCTCACATCCTTGTTGGGCGGGCGCGGCATGGCCGCGGCCGACAGCCTGGCAGCCATCAACGAGGCGCTCCCGCAGATTGCGCCGAAGGCCAAGCGGGCGATCTACATCTCGCTGATTGGGGCGCCCTCGCAGCTTGATTTGTTCGACTACAAGCCGGACCTGAGGAAGCGCTTCAAGGAGGACCTCAAGGTCTATCTGAAGGAGCAGGGCGAGCGGCTAACAGGGATGACGTCCGGGCAGGGGAGTTTTCCGGTGGCGCCGACCATCTTCAAGTTCGCCCAGCATGGCGAGTCCGGGACGTGGATCAGCGAGTTGCTCCCGTGGCACGCGAAGATGGTCGACGACCTGTGCATCATCAAGTCGATGCACACCGACGCAATCAACCATGAGCCGGCCAACCAGCTCATCTGCACCGGCTCGATGCAGTCTGGAAAGGCCTCGCTTGGCTCATGGCTCTCCTACGGGCTTGGCTCGATGAACCACGACCTGCCGGCGTTTGTGGTGCTGCATGCCACGCACTCCTCGCCGCAGTCCAACGTCCAGGCGATCTCCTCGCGGTTGTGGGGCTCGGGCTTCCTGCCGGGCAAGTACGCCGGCGTCTCGCTGCGCTCGCTCGGCGACCCGGTCCTGTTCCTCAAGGACACCCCGGGGATTTCCCGCGAGACCCGGCGGGACATGTTAGACGGGCTCAACCGGCTCAACCAGCGCACCTTTGAGGCCGTCGGGGATCCCGAGGTCCAGACCCGGATGCAGCAGTACGAGATGGCATTCCGGATGCAGGCGTCGGTTCCGGAGCTAACCGACCTGGCGGGCGAGGGCGAGTCTGTTTACGGGCTCTACGGCGAGGACAGCAGGAAGCGCGGGACCTTTGCGAACTCCGCGCTGATGGCGCGCAGGTTGTTGGAGCGGGGCGTGCGCTTCGTGCAGATTTTCCACCGCGGCTGGGACCAGCACGGCGACTTGCCGCGCGACCTCGCTTCCCAGTGCAAGGATGTCGACCAAGGGTGCTACGGGCTGATCCAGGACCTGAAGCAGCGTGGGATGTTGGAGGACACGCTGGTCATCTGGGGCGGGGAGTTCGGGCGCACGGTGTACAGCCAGGGGAAGCTCACCGAGACTGACTACGGGCGCGACCACCACCCGCGGTGTTTTTCGATCTGGATGGCCGGCGGCGGGATCCGCGGCGGCCAAGTCTACGGCGAGACCGACGAGATGTCGTACAACGTTGTGGAAAACCCAGTCCATATCCGCGACCTGCATGCGACCCTGCTGCACGCGCTTGGGCTTGACCACCAGCAGTTGAGCTACAAGTTCCAGGGCCTCGACCAGCGGCTCACCGGGGTGGAGCCCGCCAAGGTGATTGGCGGCTTGTTCGGTTAGGTGGTTAGGTTGTTGGGCGGTTGGGGCCTGCTAGGAGTCGCGGCGCTTGCCTCCACCGGGCTCCGATGGCAGGTTTGCCGGCATGCCGGATGAATTGTTTGAACCGCTTCAAATGGGGGCGCTGGAGTTGCCCAACAGGATCGTGATGGCGCCGCTGACGCGCTGCCGGGCGGCGACCGGGCGGGTGCCATGGGAGCTCAACGTCGAGTACTACCGGCGGAGGAGCAGCTTCGGGTTGATCATCTCGGAGGCCACCGCGGTGAGTCCGCGCGGGGTCGGGTATCCGGACACGCCGGGGATTTGGAGCGCCGAGCAGGTAGCCGGCTGGGCGCGGGTGACCGCGGCAGTGCACGCGGCGGGTGGGCGGATCATGCTGCAGCTTTGGCATGTCGGGCGGATTTCGGATCCTGAGTACCTTGCAGGCGCGCTGCCGGTGGCACCAAGCGCGATCGCCCCGGCGGGGCAGGTGAGCTTGCTGCGCCCTAGCCGGCCGTTTGTGACCCCGCACGCGCTCGCCGAGGAGGAGATCGCCGGGGTTGTCGAGGAGTTCCGCCGCGGCGCGGCCAACGCCCTGGCCGCCGGCTTCGACGGGGTGGAGATCCACGGGGCCAACGGCTACCTGATAGACCAGTTTCTTCAGGACCATTCCAACAAGAGAAACGACCGCTACGGTGGCTCGATTGAGAACCGGAGCCGGTTTTTGTTAGAGGTGACCGACGCGGTGGTGTCGGTGTGGGGTGCGGACCGGGTGGGGATGCACTTGGCGCCGCGGGGGGACGCCCATGACATGGGGGATTCGGATCCGGCGGCGCTCTTCGGGCATGTGGCCGGCGAGCTCGGGCGGCGCAAGCTCGCGTTTCTGTGCGCGCGCGAGTCGCACGCGGACGGTGGCGCGCCGCTGGGGCCGCGGCTCAAGAGGGAATTTGGCGGGGTGTTCATCGCCAACGAGGGGTTCAGCGCGGAGAGCGCGCGCGCGGCGCTGCGCAGCGGTGCGGCCGACGCGGTGGCCTTCGGGGTGGCTGCGATTGCCAACCCGGACCTGGTGGAGCGCATCCGCCGTGGCGCGCCGCTGAACGCCCCCGACCCAGCCACCTTCTACGGGGCCGGACCGAGCGGCTATACCGACTACCCGTTTCTTGACGCGGCCCTTGCCTGCTAGAGCCGCGCGGCCAGGTCCTCGAGGATCAGCACCGGGGTGCGGGTGGCGTCGGACTTCTCGATTTCGACGGTTAGGAAAACCGCCCAGTCGTTGAGGTCATCGGGGTCGACAAGCATCTGTTCGATGCGGAGCAGCGGCGGGAGGGTCTGCGGCAGCGGCGGGATGTGGGTGTGGCGGGCGTTGCGCGCCTCCGGGTCGAGACGGATGCTGCCGCGCGCGGCGCTGTGGCGGTCCAGCGCGGCGGTTAGCCGTTCCGGGCTCCACCCGCGGCCGGAAGAGTCGCATGGTTCCACCAGCCCGAGGGCCGTCTCGGCGTCGCCGCGGGCCAGCGCGGTGAGCAGCGTTTGGACGTGGCCGCGCAGCTGCCGGACAAAGTTTCCGCGCTCGCGGGTGAACGGTTGCTGCTCGGCGCGCACCTCAGCCACGCCCGCGGCGCGCGCCTCCGCCGGATGCTGCAGCGCCTGCCACTCGTCTAACAAGCTCGAGTCGGTCTGGCGCACGATGACCTCGAGGAACGCCTCCGCCTCCAACAGTTCGGTGGTTTTGGCGGCGGGCGGGACGGTTTGGACAAGCACCTTGTAGACCTCGCTGAGGTGGCGCAGGAGGACCGCCTCGCTGCGCTCGAGCTTGTAGGTCTTCACGTAGTCCTCGAATGACTGATAGTTTTCGAGCATCTCGCGGGCGATCGACTTCGGGCGGATGTTTTCCCCGGCCAGGTAGGCGTGGCGCTGGGTGAACTCGTTGAAGGTGGCGTAGATGAACTCGCGCCCGGGCATCGGCCAGCTGACCTCCTCGAGCCGCGCGATCCGTTCCTCAAACTCAAGCCCCTCGTCCTTGAGGCGCGCCATCATCTCGGTTTTCAACAGGTCAACCTGCCGCCGCAGGATGATGTCGGGGTTCTCAAGGATTGCCTCGATGAGCGAAACGACGTTGAGCGCGTAATCGGGCGCCCCGGCGTCGAGCCGCGGGATTGTGTCTAACAACCAAAGCCCGAGCGCGTGGTTGATCGAGAAGTCCTCCGGGAGGGCGACATCGAGGACGACCTTGCGCGGGCCGCGGCGCTCGGCAGGGGCGAGGATGTGGACGATGCCCGCGGCAAGCAGGCCGCGGAACAGGCGGAACGCATGGCGCCGGAGAGCCTTTTTCTTTGTGGCTGGTTCGTGGCTGCGGTTGATCAGGTCGCGCAGCGCCTGGCAGCCGTCCTGGTCCTCCCGCCCTAGCAGGTTGAGGAGCATCCCGAGGGTTACCGAGAACTTCGAGCTGAGCGGTTCCGGCGGGCTGTCGAGCAACCTCCTGAAGGTCGCCTCGTCCCAGGCGACGAAGCCCTTCTCGGGCGGCTTGCGCTTGACGAAATTCTTCTTCTTCGGGTTGGCCGCGGCCTTGGCTTCGAGCTTGAGGTTGTCGATGACGTGCTCGGGCGCCTGGGCGACCACGTAGCCCTGGTCGTCAAACCCGCGCCGCCCGGCGCGCCCGCAGATCTGGCGGAAGTCTCTAACAGAGAGGATGCGCGTCGAACTCCCGTCGAACTTGCACAGGCTGGTGAGCATGACGGTGCGGATCGGGACGTTGACGCCGACGCCAAGGGTGTCGGTGCCGCAGACGACCTTGAGGAGCCCCTTGGCGGTTAGGCGCTCGACTAACAACCGGTACTTCGGCAGGAGGCCGGCGTGGTGGATGCCGACGCCGTGGCGGAGCACCTTGGCGAGTTCGCGTCCGTAGGGGCTGCGGAAGTCGGCGTGCTGGAGGGCGGCGGCGATCTGGAGTTTTTCCTCCTTTGAGCAGAAGTTCGTCGAGAGCAGGTTGCGGGCGGTTTCGGCGCACGCGAGCTGGGTGAAGTGGACCAGGTAGACCGGGGCGCGGCGCTTCTCGACAAGCTCGCTGACCATCTCCTCGAGCTGGGTGGTGCTGTAGGAGAACTCGAGCGGCACCGGGCGGTCGCTCGAGCTAACAAGGACAGTTGGGGCGCCGGTTAGGCGGGTCAGTTCGCGGGTGAAGAACGAGGCGTCGCCGAGGGTTGCGGACATCAAGAGGAAGCGCGCGCGGGCCAGGGTCAGCAGCGGGACCTGCCACGCGGCGCCGCGCGAGCGGTCGGCGTAGTAATGGAACTCGTCCATGATGACGTCGTCGACGCGGGCGGCGGCGCCGTCGCGCAGGGCGATGTTGGCGAGGATCTCGGCGGTGCAGCAGAGGACCGGCGCGTGCGGGTTGACGGTGGCGTCGCCGGTGATGAGCCCGACATGCTCGGGGCCGAAGGCGGCGCACAGGGCGAGGAACTTCTCGTTGGCCAGCGCCTTGATCGGCGCGGTGTAGTAGGAGCGCCGCCCCTGGCAGAGCGACTTGAACTGCAGCGCCAAGGCGACGAGCGACTTGCCCGAGCCGGTCGGGGTGTCGAGAATGACGTTGTGGTCCTCGAAGAGCTCGAGGATGGCCTCCTCCTGGTGCGGATAGGCGACGGTCCCCGTGGCTGCCAGATAGGCGAGGAACGCGTCTAACAACTCAGCCGCGGTGGCCCCGGGGGCGACGCGCTGCGGGCTCAGCGGGGCCGCCGGTGCGGGCGCGGGAGACGCGTGGGCGCTCATCGGGCGGGCACGACTTCCACGGTGAAGCCCTTGAGGTATTCGGTCTCCGGGAGGGCCGGGAGGATCGGGTGGTCGAGCCGCTGGGTGTGGGTGGCGTGCAGGCGGATGGTTTTCTTCGCGTCGTTGGACGCACTCACAAGGTTGTCGAGGAACATCTCGCGGGTCGCATGGTGCGAGCAGCAGTAGGTGGAGAGCACTCCGCCGTTAGGCAGAAGCTTGAGCGCGCGCAGGTGGATCTCCTTGTAGCCGCGCATCGCGTCGGCCAGCGCGGCCTTGTTGCGGGTGAACGACGGCGGGTCGAGAATGATCAGGTCGTAGGCTTCCTCGGCGTGCTTGAGGAAATCAAAGGCGTTGGCGGCGATCGCCTCGACCTCGACGCCGTTGAGCTCGGCATTGCGGCGCACCGCGGCAATCGCCCCTTCGCTTGAATCCACCGCGGTCACCTTCGCGGCGCCCGCCTTGGCGCAGGCCAGCGCAAAGCCCCCTTGGTTGCTGAAGCAGTCAAGCACCCGCTTCCCGGCCGCCAGCGCCGCGACGCTGGCGTGCGCGTCTAACTGGTCCAGATAGAGTCCGGTCTTCTGGCCGTCGACGGGATCGACCTCAAACAGGACGTTGTTGGCCTCGACGCAGAACGACCCTGGATTGGCGCCGTGGACGAGGCGGATTTCCAGCGGGAGGCCCTCGGCCTTGCGGATGGGCGCGTCGTTGCGCAGCACGATGCTGGCCGGGGCGAGGACCTCGGCGATGGCGGCGATGATGATCTCCTGGCGCATCTCCATGGCCAGGGTGAGTGTTTGGAGGACGACGTGGTCGCCGTAGCGGTCGATGATGACCCCGGGGATGCCGTCCGACTCGCTCCACACCAGCCGCGCGAGCCGCGGGTTGATCCCGAGGCGCTCGCGCAAGTGGAGCGCCTGCGAGATCCGGCGCTGGAAGAACCCGGCGTCAAGCTCCTGGCGGCGCCGCGAGAACCGCCGGGCGATGATCTGGGAGGCCGGATTGTAGATCGCGGCGCCCAGCGGCCGGTCGCGGTAGTCCTTGAGGGTGATCACGTCCCCCGGCTTCGGGTCGCCGAAGGTCTTGCGCACCTCGGTGGCGTAGACCCAGTCGTGGCCGTGGAAGATGCGTGCGCGGGGATTGACGATAAGGCCAGCCATAGGCGCGGATTGAAGGCCCGCGCGCCATCCGGCGCAAGCGTTACCCATCGGTGCGCACCAGATCCCGCCTCCGGGCGGGCTCCCGGCTGCCAAGCGATTCCGCTTGCGGCCAAGCGATTCCGCTTGCGGCCAAGCGATTCCGCTTGCGGGGCGTGGGGGCAGCGGTTAAGCCGGACCCCGTTAACCATGGGCAAGCAACTACGAAAAGTCATCAAACGCCGCCGGCGGAAGAATTACCTGAAGCGGAAAAACGAGCTTGAGAAGCAGAATGCCGCTCAGGGAGCCAAGGCTCCTGCGAAGAAGGCTGCCGCTCCTGCCGCCAAGAAGGTCGCCGCCAAAAAGGTTGCCGCCAAGAAGGCTCCGGCCAAGAAGGCTGCGGTCAAAAAGGTTGCCAAGCCGGCCGAGGAAATCCCCGGCGCCGAAGCCACCGAAGCCGCCGAGTAACCTTCGGGCTTCACCAAGTTTCCAAGCAAGCGGCGGGTGCATGAATGCATCCGCCGCCTTTTTTTTGCCTGGTGCAACCCGCGCGGAAAAATTCTTCCGGCGCCACCCGCTGTCTTATAGTTAGTTGTAACTATTCGGCGGTTATCTCGGGGATTGCCTCCCTTGACAGTGGAAATGTTGGGTTGAGGTTCGGTCGGCTCGCTCAGGAACAAGGGCCTGCGGCGATGTCAACAAACCACAACTATCCAAGCAACAATGAAAATCAATAAGGCTATCAGCGCACAGTTAGTTGCGCTGCCGGTGGTGACCGCGGCGCTGTTGGGCAGCGCCAGTGCAGGGGCCAGCAACGGCGGGGGAGCCAGCTATAGCGACGCCTCGACAAGCAGCTGGGGGAGCTCGGGCGGGTCGAACCTGCCGATGCTCGCCCCGGGAGTCCAGGAGCTTGGGCTCGCCGGCGCGCTCAACTGGCGCGACGACACCACCTACAACCTCCAGATCAGCTACGGGCGGTTCTTCACCGACAACTGGCTGCTAGGCGTGCGCGGCGGCTTCCAGGGCGAGGACAGCGACGTGGACTTCAACGTCGGAGTGTTCGCCGAGTACAACTGGCTTACCGGTACCCAGTGGGTTCCGTTCTTCGGGGTCGGCGCCGACTGGGCCGAGGTCAACTCGGACTTCTTCGACGCCGACTCGATCGAGCTTGGCGCCACCCTGGGGGTGAAATACTTCTTCCGCCCGAACATCGCCGTGAGCGCCTCGCTCAGCGCCGCCTGGATTGCCGACGACCTCCCCAGCGGCGATGACTTCAACCGCCAGCTCGACCTCGGGTTGCGGTTCTACTTTTGATGTTTATTGTTAGGTTAACATCCTGACCAACTAAAATTAATTGTTAATACGGGCGGCTCCGGGGGATTGATCTTCCCCTCCCCGGAGCCGCCCGTTAATTATTTTGATAGGTTATCCTCGGGGCGGATCTTGCGGGGGTGCGGGCGGCGGGTTAGGGTTGCGGGCGGATGGCGGAGGTTTTGATTGTCGACGGCCACAGCGCGATCTTCGCGTTGGCGGGTTTGCGCGAGCGCCACGGGGTCTCCGGGGTGCGGGCGCGCGCCGAGCTGGTCGGGTGGCTGCAGGCCTTCAGCGATGTGAGTCCGTGGCATGTGGTGGTGGTGTTTGACGGCCGGCAGGCGCAGCGCGGGCGCGCGGGCGGGGCGGGGGAGGAGATCATGGTCATTTATTCGAAGGGGATCGAGACGGCTGACAGCGTCATCGAGCGGATGGTCGCGCGCCAGGCCGGCAAGGGCGACCGGATCCGGGTGGCGAGCAACGACCGGATGGTGCTCGACACCTGCGATGCCTTTGGCGCCGAGGGGATGTCCATCCGCAGCCTCGCCGAGGAGGTCGGGCGGGTTGTCGAGGCGGCTCGCCGCCAGTGGCGCCCGGACAGTTAGCCGCAGCCGGCGCTTCCCCGGCGGCGGCTCCGGCTGCTAGGCTGCGCCGATGAGCGAGCGACATGGCGGTGGCTGGGGGCTGAGCAAGGCCCTGGCGCGGATGATTCTGTTAGACCGGGCGCGGCGGCGCCGCTTGCTGCTGCAGCTCTTGTTGTTAGTGATGGGGCTGCTGGCGCTTGGCCAGTGGGTCCTCGGCGGCTGGCTCGGCGAGTCGCTGGTGGGCTTCGCGCTGTGGTGGGGCGGCTGCGCGGTGCTGGCGGTGGCGGTGGTTTTGTTAGCGTGTTACGACGTTCTCGCGGTGGTGCGCGAGGAGCGCGCGGCGGCGCGGGCGCAGCGCTGCGGGGACGATTAACCTTGCGAGGGCGGGGGGGCGACGGCATGGATTCCGGGCATGACCAAGAGCCTTGAGGATCTGTTCGCGTTTTTGAGATTTCCGAGCATTTCCACCGACTCAAGCCACGCCGCGGACGTGCGTGGCTGCGCCGCCTGGCTGGTGGCCAAGCTTGCGGGGATGGGTCTGGCCACCGAGCTCCACGAGACGGCGCGCCACCCGCTGGTCGTCGCGCGCAACGCCCACCGGGCGGGCCGCAAGACGGTGCTGATTTACGGCCACTACGACGTCCAGCCGGTCGATCCGCTTGGCTTGTGGCAGTCGCCGCCGTTTTCCCCGGAGATCCGCGACGGCAAGGTCTGGGCCCGCGGCGCCACCGACAACAAGGGCCAGATGCTCGCCCACGTCCTCGGGGTGGAGGCGGCCCTCGCGGCCCACGGCGAGCTGCCGGTGAACCTGATTTTCCTCTTCGAGGGCGAGGAGGA
>JBILQE010000079.1:0-8623 GCA_044373465.1 Akkermansiaceae bacterium
CCGCCGACATCGACCTTGCGGTTAGTAATGGATTTCCCGCTGGCACGGAATCGACCAGGAGCAAGGAGCTTGTCGCGGAGCTTGGCCGGATCGAGGCCGCGCAACTGCGGCTTGAGCGTGGCGAGGCAAAATCGACTGAACACTTCATGTCCGCACTCGGCGTCCAGATCTAAACATCTTCCCCGCTCCGGGCCGATTACTCATGGTCGCGCCGCCCTCGGGTGAGGGAATGGCCAAGACCGGAGCGGGGTTTCTTTGCTGGGATAGGCCCGGCCCCTTGCGCTGGCCTATGCGCTCGACAAGATCGAGGCTGGCGAGGTTTCCTTGATCGAGGCACGTTGACCAATTCGCGCCGAGCAAACCCGCCCCGCCCGACCAAGTGTCGCGGCGGGGTTTTTCTTTGTGTTCCGGCAGAGTCGGGCACACCTTGGGCACACCGGCCAAAAGAAAAGGGCGGGATTTTTAGTCCCCGCCCTTGTAACTCGTTGATACTCCGATGGTGCGCGCGATAGGACTCGAACCTACACAGGGTTGCCCCCACTAGAACCTGAATCTAGCGCGTCTACCAATTCCGCCACGCGCGCATCGGGTCGATCGACGGCGGGAAAAAAGCAGGTTGGCGGGGGGAATGCAACCTTGATGTTGGAAAAGTTCGGGCGGGCCGGGGGGCTATTTTTCCCAGTCGTCGGTGCGGAAGGGTGAGGCGGGGAGACCGTCCTTGTTGTAGAGGTTGGCGCCGTCGGGGTTGATCTGGAAGGCATAGCGGACGGCGACGGGGGAGGTGACCGCGGGGGATGAGACGACGACGGTGTCCTTGTCGATGACGGCGTCGGCCCAGACCCACTTTTTGTCGGCGCCGGCGATGGCGAAGCGTTTCAGCGGGGTGCCGGGCGCCGGGGTGGCGGGGGCGAGGCCGTCCTTGGTGGCGACCATGAGTCCGGCGCCGGTGAAGTCGAAGGAGACGCGGATCTTGTCGCCCTCGACCACGGCGGCCTTGAAGAGCGGGCCGGACGGGACGAGCGGCTTCCCGTAGTCGCGGGCAAGCGCCCAGCGGGCGAGGCGGGTGCCGACGTCGAACTTGTTCTTCGGGTGGATGTTGGGGGCGGCGGCGAGGGGGACGGTGTCGATGATGACGGCCATGCCGGTGTTCGGGATGGTGAGTGACTTGAGCTGGGCCTCGCGGAGCTTTGGCCAGCCCTTGGAATTCCCGGGGTCCTCGTCAACCGCTTGGTAGTTGGCGAGTTGGACGTAGTAGAACGGGAAGTCTCCCTGGTTCCAGAGTTTCCGCCAGCCGCCGATGAGCGCCTGCATTTTCTGGTGGTATGGCTCGCCCTCGGTGCCGTTCGCCTCGCCCTGGTACCAGAGCGCGCCCTTGATCGGGAAGCGGATGATCGGGTGAATCATCCCGTTGTAGAGCTCGCTCCAGCCGCGCGGCGGTGCCGGCTTTCCCTCGGGATCCGGGGCGGTGAGCTGGGGGACGAGCGCGAGCCCTTCTGGAGCGGTCCACGGTTCGATCCGGGTGCCGCCCCAGTTGGTTGAGATCAGGCCGATGGGAACGCCGGTCTGCTTCTGGACCTCCCGGGCAAAATAGAACCCGGCGCCGGTGAAGCCCGCGGCGGTTTTTGGCGAGCACTCGACCCACGGCATCTCGACGACGGCATCAGCCTGCGGGTCGGTGGCCTTGGTGCGCTTGATCTTGATGTGGCGGATCTCCGGCAGGTCGGCCGCGGCGATGTCCTGCGGTGCGCCCTGGCAGCCGCGCAGGGTCATCTCCATGTTCGACTGGCCGGAGCAGATCCAAATGTCGCCGACGATGATGTTATTCACCGCGAGCTGGTTGTTCCCCTTCACGGTCATCTTGAGGTCTTTCCCCTTGGCGAGCGCGGGCAGCTCGACGCTCCACGCCCCGGCGGCATCCGCCTTGGTCGCGGCGGATTTCCCCGCCAGGGTCACGCTGACTTGCTCGGCCGGGTCGGCCCACCCCCAGACGCGGATCGGCTGGTCGCGCTGGACCATCATGTCGTCGCCAAAGATGCTGGCGAGCCGGACGTCGGCATGGGCGGGAACGATGGCGAGCAGGCTGGCAACCGCGGTGGTCAGACGGAGGTGGTTCATGGTGGATGGGTTAGGAAAAGGATGGAACGCCAGGACGGGCTGCAAATTTCAGCTGTTCGGTTGGGCCGGCTCGGGGAGGTGGGCGGTGCAGTATTCGGTGCCGTCCGGGGCGACACGGAATTCGAGGTCCGGGTCGTGGTGTTCGGTTTTCCGGCAGACGGCACATTCATGCAGAGCGGCGGGCGAGCTGCTGGCGCGGCGGAACTCGCGGCGCCGCTGGTGGGACTTCCAGCCGCCATTGCGCATCGCGACGGCCGCGCCGATGGCGGCGCCGCTGAGCAGCCCGAACGTGTGCGCCCAGTTGGCGATCGGCCCGATAATCCCGGTGAAACAAAGGACCAACCAGATGAGCATGAACCTGACCGACTGCGGGTGAAGGGAGAGCGTGCTGGTTGGCGAGAGCTTCGAGTGGACGACGACAAACCCGAACAAGCCGTACACAACCCCCGACATCCCGCCGAAGCGGGTGCCGCCAATCATCGCCTCGGCGAGATTGGAAATCACCGCGATGGCCACCACCAGCAAGCCGAAGCGGAAGCGCCGCAGCGCGGTCTCCAACTGGATGCCCAGCGTCCAGAGCCAGAACATGTTGCCAATCAGGTGGAGCGGCCCGAAGTGGAGGAAGATCGGGGTGACCAGCCGCCAGACCTGGCCGGCGGCGATCTGCGCGAACGGCCGCTCGCCGAGGACGTCGAGCTTTCGGTATTCCTCCACGAGCTCCCGATATTCAGGAGTGTCCTCCTCCCCGGCGGCCTCCATCCGGGTGAGCCGGTATTCAAGCCGGGTGACGACTTCCTCGGCCGGTGGCGCGGCAAAAAACCAGCCGGCGACCTTGTCGGTGTTGGCGCCGAGCTGGCTGAAGATCGCGACAATCCCGCAGATCGCGATGAGCAGAATCGTGACCGGGCAGCCGGACCCGTTCACCGACATCTGACGGTAGCGGGCGTGGCGCGGGTTCGGCGGGCCGGAGGCGGGGCGGTGCATCAGGAAAAATGGATAGCTTCGGTTGATCGCGGCACGTCCGCAGCCGGCGCAGACTTGCACGGATCCGCACGCTTGGCTAGCTTGTCTGGCGGACCCGCCGGCGGCCGCGGCGAAGGAATCTTTTCAGCAGGCTCGCGAGATCGGTGTATGTTGGATTGGGCGGGTGCTTGGGAAGTGATTTGCTGGGGGTGGATAGAAAGGATGAGAGAGCATGCCAAAGGTTAGATTGTCAGGGACGGTAAGGGGGCAGGACGATCCCGGGAGGCGGGCGCGCGCAGAGCTGCTCTCGCTGTTATTTGCCAACGGTTGGGACATCTACAATTCCAACGGCGACCAGCGGATCACCCTGGCGAACATCGAGCGGAAGATTGTCGAGTCGGATGCCTTCGTGTTCACGCCCGGGGCGACGCTCGAGGACTTGTTCAAGGCGATCTCGATTTTTGTCGGGTACCAGACGCTGGACCGCAACCTGGCCGGGAAGCCGACGGTGGTGCTCAACACCGACGGGTCGTGGGACCCGATTTTCGGGCTGCTCGGGCACTTGCGCGGGCAGGGGACGATCCGCCAGGACTACCGGGACTTCCTGCTGCGCGCCGAGCAGGCCGACGGGGTGCTGGAGGCGCTTGAGCACGTCCGGTTGCTCGGGTTGCCGGAGGTCGAGCGGCCGCGGATCACCGAGAGCACCGTGACGAGCTACGAGACGCCGCCGGGGCCCGGGCACGCCGGGAACGTTTGCGTGTTTTGTTCGGCGTCGATCGAGGAATCAGGGTATTTGGCCGACGGGTATGCGCTTGGGCGGATGTTGGCGGAGCAGCGCTACGGCTGCGTTTCCGGGGCCGGGAACTCGGGGATCATGGGGGCGGTGGTTCGCGGGTCGGTCGAGGCGGGCGGCTGGGCGGGCGGCTCGAATGTCCCGCACATCATTGAACTCGAAGGGTTGCCTGACGGGCTCGCAAGCTTCTGGCTGCGCGCCGACATCTACACCCGGATGGAGGTGATGATCGAGAACTCCGACGCATTCGTGATTTTCCCGGGCGGCGCGGGAACCGTCCAGGAGATGCTCGCGTTGATGATCTTCAAACAGCAGGGGAACCCGCTGATGACCGGAAAGCCGGTGGTCGTTTTCAACCGGCTTGACGGCAATGGCGAGCGGTTCTGGGACCCGCTCATCGCGATGCTTGAAGCGCTGGGCACCGGCGGGATGTTCGAGATCGTTGACGAGCTTGCCGACCTGGTCCCGACGGTGATCCGGATGCTGGAGAGGGAGACGTTGGTGACGAGTAAGTGAGGGAAGTGATCAGTGATCAGTGATCAGCGCGAAGCACCGGTAGGGCGCGGAACGGTCACTTGGACTGCTGCAGCCTGCTGCAGCAGTCCAAGTTGCCGGGGAAACGCCCGCAAAAAGGCGCCGCGGTTCATTCGCGGTTCATGCGCGGGCGCTGCGGGGACGCAGCGCCCTACCGGCCCATGCGGGTGAATCAATAGCTGCGGAGGAACTCGACGAGGTCGGCGATGTCCTGTGCGGAGAGGCCGAGCTGGTCGGGTGCGAGCATGAGTGAGCGGTTGAAGGGCTCGATTTTTTCGACGCGGTCCTTGGGGATCATCTGGGTGACGCCGCCGGTGGACTGGATGATGACCGGGTCGCGCTCGCTGGAGACGAGCCCGTGGACTTCGCCGCCATCCTTGAGTTTGACGACCTTGCCTTCAAACCCCTGGGAGATGTCGGCGGACGGCTGGAGGATGGCGCGGGCGATGACCTCGGGAGTCTGGTTTTTCCCCCACCCCTTCAGAGCGGGGCCGTAGTCGACGCCCTTGCCGCCGATGGCGTGGCACATGATGCAGCGGGCGGCGGCGAGTTCGCCGCGCTTTGGATCGCCCTTGAGAGCGGCGATCTCCTTGAGGGTCGGGAGCTTGGCCGCCTTGTCCGGGGCCGGCACGGTGATCGGCTGGACGACGATTTTTTCCGGGTCGTAGATCCGCTTGGCCTTGAGTTCCTCCTTGAGGCCGAAGTCAGCCCACGCGCCGGTCCCGCGCTGGAGCAACCAGCGGGTGGCGAGGGCGCGGGTTGGCGAGTCTGGGCCGGCGAGCTTGACCATCGCCTCGGCGGCCTTGCGGTCCTGGATGAAGGCGATCGACTCGACCGCAAACGCCCGCTCGTCGGCGGTGAGCGACATGTCGGTGGCGCGGGCGAACAGGTCGTCAACGGCGACCGACGGCCAGAGGCGCCAGGTCAGGCGGGTGAACTCGGGGGTCCACTTTGCCGGGCTGCCCGGGGCCATCTTCTCGCGCAGGTACGACCAGATTTCGTTTTCCTGGTTGGCGGCGCCGAGGCCGATCGCTTCCCACTCGTTCTTGTCGGTGCCATCGAAGGCCTTTGCGAGAGCGAGGAAGATCTCGCGGGTCTTGGTGGCCGGCTGGCCACGGAGCGACAGGGCGACCTCGCGGCGGACGGCGGCGTCCTTCGAGGCGGCGAGCGCCGGGGCATACGGGAGCACGTCGATGTCGGCGCGGCGCAGGGCGCGGTAGGCGGTGATCACAGTGTTCGGGTCATCGCTCTTGAGCCGCGCAACAACCTGCGAGAGGCCCTCTTTCCCGAGGTAGGGCATCAACCAGACGGCGCGCGCGGCGACGAACGGGTTCGGGTCGTTGGAGAGCTTGTTGACCGCGGGCAGCGCCTTGTCGCCGAGCGCCTTGAGCCCTTGGAAGCCGGTGAAGCGGACGTTGACCGCGGGGCTGCGCAGGGCGGTGATCAGGCCGTCGACGGTGGTCGGGTCAAACTTCGGGATCGCCGGCTTGAACCCCTTCGGGGCAACCCGGTAGATCGTTCCGGAGGTGGCGTCGTCCTGGGTCCCGTGGCCGCCGACGCGGGCGTCGAACCAGTCGCAGATGTAGAGTGCGCCGTCAGGGCCGACGGTGACGTCCGCCGGGCGGAAGAAAATCGGGTTTTCCTCGGCCGGAGCGTCGGACTTCAATGGTTTGACGCCGCCGGCAAAGTCGGCGCCGCTGAACTGGCGGTCCGGGTTGGAGGTGAGGAAGTCGGTCCGCTCGAGGGCGAAGGTGGCGCCCTTCGGCTGCGGTTGGTAGCTGAAGATGACGTTGCGTGCCGGCTCGCAGCTGAACAGGGTGCCGACGTATTTGTCGCCGAGCGCGCCGTTCTCATAGAAGGCGATGCCGGTTGGCGAGCCGCCGCCGTAGACGTCGCCAGGGTCGAAGGTGCCCGGGTCGTCCTGGCGCCAGTGGGCGCGCGGGTGCGCCTGGTTCGGGCGCTTCTCGGTGGTGTAGAACCGCTTGCCGTCGCGGGAGAAATATCCGGCATTGCCGTACTCAAGGACAAACGAGGTCCGGCATGCTGGCGGGTCGTCGTTGTCGTTTTGGAAGACGTCGCCGCGGGAGGTGATCGTTTGCTCGTAGCTGTTCCGGTAGCCGTGGCCGATGATTTCGGCCTTGGTCCCGTCCGGGTTCATCCGCACGGTGAACCCGGGGGTCCAGACGTGGCCGTCGTCGCTCGTTTGGCCGGTGATCTCCTGGTTGTTGATCGGCCAGTCGCCGCCGCCGCTTTTAAAATACGGTCCGCCGATGCGGAACGTCTTGCCGGACTTGTCGGTGAACATCGCGCCGCAGTTGCCGTTGTTGAACATCCACTTGCCGTCCGGGCCCGCGGTCACCGAGTGGAGCGAGTGGTCGTGGTTGATCGCGTTGAAGCCGGTCAGGAGGACCTCGCGGGTGTCGACGGCCGGGTCGAACTTCTGGTCGCGGTTGACGTCGGTGTATTTGAGGAGGTTCGGCGGCTGGGAGACGATGACGACGTTGTCAAACACCGCCACTCCAAGCGGCGAGATCAGTTCCTTGTCCTGGACAAAGGTGTGGGAGGAATCCGCCTTGCCGTCGCCATCGGTGTCCTGGATGACCACGATCCGGTCACCGCCCGGGCGGCGCTTGGCCTTGCCGCGGTAGTTGACTCCCTCGGCGACCCAGATCCGGCCGGCGGCGTCGATGTCCATGTTGGTCGGATTGAAAAGGTCCGGCGAGGTCGCCCAGACGGTCACCTCCAGATCGGCCGGCAGGTGGAGCGACTCCATCCCCACCTTGTGCGGATCGCCGGTTGGCTTCCAATCGGCGGCTGGCTCGGCGCGGGCGCTCAGGCTGGCCGCGGCGAGGATCGGGATGACGAAGTGGCTGCTTTTCATGGATGGTCGCAAGAATTTTGGAAACGAGGGGAGAGTTGGAATTCCGGCAGCCGCCTACGCGCGGAGGGGCCGAAATTTGTCATACAATAGGAGGCCCGCGGATTGCGCGGCGAGGAAAAAGACCGGGCCGGCGGTGGCTTTTGACAACCCGTGGATTCCCCGCTAGGAACCCCGCATGAGAAGCTTGGTAAAGCACGTGTTGGCAGGAACTGCGGGCGACGAGGGGGTCGTGGTCAAGGGCTGGGTCCGGACCCGCCGGGATGCCAAGGGGTTTTCATTTTTGGAAGTCAATGACGGGAGCTGCGTCGGTAGCCTCCAGGTGGTCGTCGACACCACCGTCCCCGGGGCCGGCGACCTGCACCGGATGAGCACCGGCGCGGCCGTCGCGGTGGTCGGCAAGCTGGTCGCCTCGCTTGGCGGCGAGCAGGCGATCGAGATGCAGGCAAGCGCGGTCGAATTGGTTGGCGAGGCGCCGGCCGACTACCCGCTCCAGAAAAAGGGCCACAGCGCGGAGTTTCTGCGCAGCATCGCCCACCTGCGGCCGCGGACGAACCTCTACGGAGCGGTGTTCCGGATGCGCTCGCGGCTCGCCCGGGCGGTCCACCAGTTTTTTGACGCGCGAGATTTTGTCTATGTCCACACGCCGATCATCACCGCGAGTGACTGCGAGGGCGCCGGCGAGATGTTCCGGGTGACCACTCTGGACCCGAGCAGCGGAAAAAAAGGGGACTTTGCCGAGGATTTCTTCGAGCGCGCCGCGTTCCTCACCGTCAGCGGCCAGCTTGAGGGCGAGACGTTCGCCTGCGCGCTTTCCAACATCTACACGTTCGGCCCGACGTTCCGCGCGGAAAACTCCAACACGACCCGCCACGCCGCCGAGTTCTGGATGATCGAGCCGGAGATGGCCTTCTGCGACCTCGCCGGCGACATGGACCTCGCCGAGGCGTTCCTCAAGCACCTGGTGCGCGACACGCTCGACCGCAACGAGGGCGACCTGGCGATCTTCGAGCGCTTCGTCGACAAGGGCTTGCGCGAACGCCTCGAGCAGGTCGCCGAGCGCGGGTTCGAGCGGATCGCCTACACCGAGGCGGTCGAGATCCTGCTCAAGTCAGGAGTGAAATTTGAACATCCAGTCGCCTACGGGCTCAACCTGCAGAGTGAGCACGAGCGCTTCCTCAGCGAGCAGCACTGCAAGGGGCCGGTGACGGTG
This sequence comes from Akkermansiaceae bacterium, assembly GCA_044373465.1. Lineage (GTDB taxonomy): Bacteria > Verrucomicrobiota > Verrucomicrobiia > Verrucomicrobiales > Akkermansiaceae > JBILQA01. The sequence goes on from JBILQE010000079.1 coordinate 8,497, forward strand.
TTCAACTACCCGAAGGAGATCAAACCGTTCTACATGCGCCTCAACGACGACGGGCGCACCGTCACGGCCATGGACGTGCTCGTTCCGGGGATCGGCGAGATCGTCGGCGGCAGCCAGCGCGAGGAGC
>JBILQE010000035.1:0-32568 GCA_044373465.1 Akkermansiaceae bacterium
ATCGCCCGAGCGTCAATTGCTCCGCTCACCCGGGGCGGCGGACAACGCGGAAACGCCACTGTAGCTCAGGGGTAGAGCAACGCATTCGTAATGCGTAGGTCGTCGGTTCAATTCCGACCAGTGGCTCGCGAGGTCGGGAGTCGGGAGTCGGGGATCGGGAGGCGGGAGGCGGATGATGGCTCGCGGCGCTCAGTTAGGCACAGTATGGTCGATCGCCATTCTGATCGTTGGCTTCTATGCGCATTCCGAGATTCATCGTCCCGCTTCTGGCGATCATCGCCTGCTTGGGGCCTGCCTACTGGGCGGCATGGGAATTTTTCTACAAGCGGCGACCGACGCCGGCTGACCCATTTGCACCGCTGTCCACCGTCGACCGAGGCCTGGCCAGCGTGTTCCGTCCAGCGGAAGGCATCGACAGGGCGTTGGGCAAGTGGAAGACCCGCAACGCCGCCCACGACGCGATCCAGGGGTCGTGGATCGGCCTGGCGTGGCATGGACTTGAAGTCGTCAACTTGACGGTCGAGATCCAGAAGGACACGCTCACTTTCACCAGCGCCAAGGAATGGCCCGAGCTTCATGGGATGCAGTTCGCCATCGAGGACTCGGAGGATTCCCCGGATCAATTTCACATCATCACCGGCCTTGGCAGAATAAACGTCAAACCCGACCAAGAGACGGGTGGCGTCGCGCCACAGCTCAACCTATGGAATGAAGGCCCTATAGGACTTTTTCATTCGCCATCGCAAATAGGTTCCGGGGCGATGTTGTCACGTCCGTGAGTTGGGGATCGGAGATCGGGTGTCGGATGGAGCGACGAGCACCAGCGGGTTGCGCATGGGCAGTGGGCGCGGTGAGCGTCTTGACGGGATGGGCGTGGCGGGGTTAGGGAGGGGGGATGTTGAGGAAGATCCCGGTGGTGATGGTGGTGATGGCGGTGATGCTCGGGGAGGTGGCGGTGTGGGGTGAGCCGGTGGATCCGGTGGAGATCGTGGTGGCGGCGCGCGGGCAGGTCGGGAAGACGCTGAGGTATGACCCTGGGTATCGGGCGTTGGAGTATCCCAATGGGGACCCGCCGCTGGAGGTGGGGGTGTGTACCGACGTGGTGGTGCGCGCGTTGCGGACGAGCCACGGGATGGACTTGCAGAAGCTGGTCCACGAGGACATGCGGGGGAATTTCTCGGCGTATCCGCAGAACTGGGGGTTGCGCGGGCCGGACCGGAACATCGACCACCGGCGGGTGCCAAACCTCCAGGCGTTCTTCAAGCGCCGCGGGTGGCAGGTGGAGTTGACCCAAATCGCGGGCGATTACCTACCAGGCGACCTGGTGACCTGCCTGGTTCCGCCGAACCTGCCGCACATCATGGTGGTCAGCGACCGGCGCAATGCGGCCGGTGAGCCGCTGGTGATCCACAACATCGGGGCCGGGGCGCGCGAGGAAGACCGGTTGTTTGCCTTCAAGCTCACCGGCCACTACCGGATTCCGCGCTGAGGGACTCCCGGCCTGTCCGTGCGTATCGCGGTTTTTCGCGCTGTGCGCGTCACTGCAGGCGCAACAGCGCGGCGAGGGTGGCGGCGATGCCGGTGGCGACGCCCGCGCGCTGGAGGCTGCGTGGGTTGGCGATCAGGACCAGTTTCCGCGCCCGCAACGCAGGGATGAGCCGATAGGAAAAGCGCGCGGGATCGAAATCCACCGCGGCCAGGTCGGGGAGGACCGCCGCGGCGCGCCCGGCCTGAACGACGCGTGCCAAGTCGAGGAACGACGACACCCGCGCGGCGACCTTGGGGACAAGGCCCTGCTTGGCGAGCCACTCATCCCAGCGCTCACTGAACTGGCCGCCGCCGAGCAATCCGGCGCAGGGAACGGATTGAACCAGTTTTTCGGTCGACGGGTGATCCTGCCAAAGACGGTTCTCGGCGAACATCGCGTACCCGACCTTCCCCAACGGCCAGCGCTGCAGTTCCGCAGGTGCGGCATCCTCGCGGACAATCCCAAAGTCGACGCGCCCGTCGACCACCGCGCGGACGACCTCGCCGCTGCGCATTTGTTCAAGCTCCACGGTGACGTTGCCGAGCGTCGCGCGAATTTGGTCTAACTGCGGGATGAGCATCCAGTTGATGACGCTCCCCTGGGACCCGAAGCGGATGCTCACGCAGCGGCCGCTCATCGCCTCGCGAAAATCGTCCAGCTCGCGGAAGTGGCGGCGGATGACCAGGGAAAGCCGCTGACCCTCTTCGGTGATCTCGATCCGGCGGCCGACCCGGCGGCTCAGCGCGACCCCGAAAAACCCCTCCAACTCCTTGATCTGGCGCGAGAACTGCGACTGCTTCGTCGGATCCCCCTTGGCCGCCTTGGCAAGGTTGCCGGCTTCCACGACCCGCAGGAACGTCCGCAGTCGGTCGAGCGAAAGACCGGAGACATCGAAGAGGCGGGCGAAATCATCCATGACTGAGGAGTCAGGTAATCTGCGATTCCCTCCATTTTCAAGGCGTTAATTCCATGTCAGGCTCCAGCCGTATGAATGACCACCACTATGACATCATCGGCGACATCCACGGTCGCTTTGACAAGCTGGAAGCCTTGCTGGAGCGGCTCGGCTATGCGCGCGGCGACGACGCCGGGTTCATCCCGCCGGCCGGCCACAAGGCATTGTTTCTTGGCGACTTGATCGACCCGAAGCCGGGCCACGCGCTGGCCGGCGGGGTGCGCGCCACGCTGGAGGCGGTCAAGGCGATGTGCGATGCCGGCAACGCGCTCTGCTTGATGGGCAACCACGAGCTCAACGCGATCTACTTCCACAGCCGGGGGGCGGATGGCAAATGGCTGCGGCACCACGGCGACAAGAACGTCAGGATGCACCAGGGGACGCTGGATGATTTCCCCGACCACCATGATCCGGCGGGCGAGTGGTTGGCCGTCTGGCTGCCATGGCTGAAGCGCTTGCCGTTTCATCTCGACCTTGGGGGATTTCGCGCGGTGCACGCGGCCTGGGATCCGGAAATGATCGCCCGGATCGGCGGGCGGGAATTGGCCGACGACGGGTTTTTTATGGCTGCCGCGGACAAGCGGAATCCGGAAGGCGAGGCGCTAGAAACGCTCTTGAAAGGGATCGAGATCGACCTTCCCACCGGGAGGAGCTTTGTCGACCACACCGGGATCGCGCGGGCAAACATGCGCGCCCGCTGGTGGGAGCTACCGGCGCCCGGGATCCGCTACGACGGCCTGGTTTTCCCAGCCAACCCGCAGATCCCCAACGACCCGGTCGAAAAGGACGGATTCGCCCCCATCCCCGGCTACCCGCTCGACGCGGTCCCGGTCTTCTTCGGCCACTATTTCAAGCCCGCCGACGCTCCGCTGATGCCTGAGCGTGCCAACGTCGCCTGCCTTGACCACAGCGCCGCCAAGGACGGCCCGCTCATCGCCTACCGCTGGATGGGCGAGGCGGTGATTGATCCCCGAAACTACGTCAGCCATGAGGATCGCGATGACGATCCCGACCCTGCTGACGATAGGCCCGATCCCCAAGAGGTCGTCAAATCAATGACGTTCCTGCGGGATCTTGAGCGCGGGATGAAGTATGAAATCGCGCTCGGCCGCTGCCTGCTCAACGACCAGCTCTACGCCTGTCTCACGGTGGATGAGGACAGCATGTTCAGTGACTATGGATTCACCATGCATGACTACGTCCCGCTCAACGACAATGACCTAGACGAGTTCCGCAGCCTCGCACCCGGGTCGAGCATTTTCTACCGAATCCAGGAGATCTCGCGCGGGCGCGATTGCATCCTGACGGATCGCGGAAAGGTCGGCTGGGGAGACAGGGTGTTCTATCCCACTACGTAAGGCTTGATGTCCGCTTGCGCGCAGCCGGTAGATGCGTCCTCGCAGCGCCCGCGAATGAGATGCGCATGACCCGCGCGAACGCCAGCTCATGAACCGCCAACGAAATGGGCTCCGTTTGGGGCGCAGACAACGCCGCCCTCGCTCGGCTTTTGCCCGATCGGGGCGGAGAGTGAAGCGCGACTGAAGTCGCGGCTCCCTGGGGGAAAGGCGAACGGGAGACGGTGGGAGTTCCAACGTCCGGTCAAAGGCAAGTGGTGGAGGCGAGGGGAGTCGAACCCCTGTCCGAGACGCTCGCAGCGCAAACTTCTACACGTTTAGCCGAAGGATTGGTTTTGAGAAACCCGTCACCCAACGGCGGCGGCGGGAATCCGATTTTCCTGTGAGTCTTGCTGGGTCACCCGGAAGCCCGGTGGTCCAGCCAGCCTGTTAAGTAGTCGCCGTCCCCCGTAACAGGCGTGAGGGTTCAGGCGTTGCTGTCAATTAAGCAGCAAGTGCGAGCTCGTTAGAGTCTGCATTTATTTTTTTCGACCGGCTTTTTAGGAGGCCAACCGGTCAACCTCCACGTGCGGCTTGTGCGTAAAACATCCCGTCGAAACCGGGACGCCCCCTGACACATTGCAGGGAGACTATGGGGGCGGGTCGGGGAGAATTCAACTGAAAAGATGGCGGTGGGGAAATGTGGCGGGTGGGGTGGTGGGGAGAGAAAGGGATCTTGCGCGTGGGAGGGTTGCTGGGTAGGGTGAGGGGATGATTTTTCCCCTCCTGATTTCGCAGCTGAAGTGGTTGGCGGCCAGTGTGGTGATGGGATTGCTGGTGAGTGGTTGCGGGGAGTTGGCGGGTGCGGGTGCGGCGGGTGGTGGGCGCGGGCCTGTGGAGCGGGCGGCGGGTGGATCGGCGGGCGGATCGGCGAGGGAGCGGCAGTTGGCGGGTGAGTTGTTTGAGGAGGTCAACGGGTACCGGAGGTCGCGTGGGCGTGCGGGGTTGGAGCGGCACGGCGGGTTGGACCGGCTGGCGCAGGCGCACAGCGAGTACATGCGGAGCCACCGCGGGACGTTCAGCCTTTCCGGGAAGAACATCAGCCACATTGGGTTTGAGAGCCGGGTGATGGCGGCGAAGCAGTATTACGAGATGGAGAACGTCAGTGAGAACCTGATCGCGGGGAATCGCCCCGGGGGATTGAGTGCGCGGCAGATGGTCGAGGCGTGGAAGACCTCGGCGGGCCACCACCGGAACATGTGGGACAGATGGGAGTATACCGGGGTGGGGGTGGTGGTGGACAGCGACGGGCATGTGTTTGCGACGCAGATTTATGCGACGCGGGCGGTGAAAACTTCGAGATGGAGTGGCCCGCAGGTGACGTTCTAGGGTAGCGGCGTGCCGGACTGGAAATTTGAGAACCGATGGCGGCGGCAGGGCGCGCAGGTGATTGCCGGGGTCGACGAGGCTGGGCGCGGGCCGCTGGCCGGGCCGGTGGCGGCGGCGGCGGTAGTGTTGCCGCGGCGGCTGCGGGTCGCAGGGCTGGATGACTCGAAGAAGCTCAGTGCGGCGGCGCGCGACGAGGTGTTTGCCGAGCTGACCGGCAATCCGGCGGTCGTGTGGGCCGTCGGGATCGCCGAGGTGGACGAGATCTCCCGGCTAAACATTCTGCGGGCGACCCACGTGGCGATGGGGCGGGCAGTTGCAGGATTGGGGTTGGTGGTGGATGTTTGTCTCATCGACGGTCTGCCGGTCCCCGGGTTTGGGTGGCCGCAGCAGGCGGTCGTCCAGGGCGACGGGTTGTGCGTCTCGATCGCGGCGGCGAGCGTGCTGGCCAAGGTGACGCGCGACCGGCTGATGCACGCGTACGCATTGGAGTTTCCGGAATACGGATTTGAGCGACACAAGGGCTATGGGACTGAGGCACACCTTCAGGCGCTGCAGATTCACGGCCCTTGTCGGATTCATCGGCGGACGTTTCAGCCGGTTGCTCAATGCCTCCTGCCGTTTGACGAAGCGTGACGGCACACCGCTGAGTCCCGCGGAAGTCGGGGTGCTCGGCGAACGGATCGCCGCGGCGTGGGTGCGGGCGCAGGGGAGGAAGGTGATTTACCGGAACTTCCGGGCCGCCCGCGGCGGCGAGGTCGACTTGGTGGCGCGCGACGGGAAGGTGTTGTTGTTCATCGAGGTGAAGACCCGGCGCAGCGGCGGCCGCGGGCGACCGCTCGACGCAGTCAACCGGTCAAAGCAGCGGCTCATCGAGCGCGGGGCCAACGAGTGGCTGCGGCTCCTCGGAACCCGCGAGATCCCGTGGCGCTTCGATGTCCTCGAAATCATCCTCACCGATGGCGCCCCGCCGGATGTCCACGAGGTGCGGAATGCGTTTTGAGGAGTCGAAGGTCGGAAGGTCGAAGGTCGAAGGTCGAAGGTCGGGAAAGTGATGAAACGCGAGACCCGGGCGCGCAGCCGGTAGGGCGATGCGTCCCTGCAGTGTCCGCGAATGAAGTGCGCATGAACCGAGGCCCGCGCCCAGCCCATGGAGGGTCGATTTGAGGAGCGCATTTCATCGTCACCTCATGGGCTCGGCGATTCGGAGATCGCCTTGGGGCCCTAAATGCGCCCGACCGACCCCCGACCCCCGACCCCCGGCTCCCGGCTCCCGGCTCCCGGCTCCTGACTGCGCCTCCCGACCCCCGACCCCCGACCCCCGGTTAGTTCTGCAGCGGGTCGCTGGGTGCTTCGGCGAGGACCTGGTGGTAGGGGGAGAGCTGGCGGAGCAGGGTGCCCCAGAGGCTGAGGTCGTGCTGGAGGTGGACGAGGTTCGGACGGGGGCGAGCGGGGATCCAGCTGGCGCCGCAGAGTTCGCCTTCGAGCTGGCCGGGCGACCAGCCGGAATGGCCGACGAAGGCGTGGACGAGTGTGTCGGGCTGGTTGATTTTCTCGATCGCGTGGTCGGCGGAGATCCTGGTTTCCCAGTGGAGGGAGCCGCCGGCGTCGGCCCACATGGCTGTGAAGGTGAGCTGCTCGACGTCGACCGGGCCGCCGTGGTGGACCGGGACGTCGCGCAGGGCGGTGAACGCCTCGTCGGTGAGGAGGTCGCCGATGATTCGGCCGGTCGGGTGGTTGAGGACTAGGCCGAATGCGCCGTCGGCGGGCGAGTGGGCGGCGAGCAGGACGACGGACCGGTGGAAGACCCCGTCGGGGAGTGACGGTGCGGCTAAAAGCAGTTGTCCCTGAAGGATCAGCGGGCTGTCCGGCGGCGGTGGATCAGTCATCGGCACGGGGAAAAGTAGCTGTTCGGCGATCCCTTGGCTAGCGGTCAGCGGAAAAAAACGGACCGGAATTCGTTTGCAAGAAGTCCAATTCCGGGTTGCATGCGTCCTAAGAGGCCATGTTTGTTGATCACGTAAGGATATTCGCGAAGGCGGGAGACGGCGGGAATGGAGTAGTAAGCTTCCGCCGCGAGAAGTTTGTCCCGCGCGGCGGGCCGGATGGCGGCGACGGCGGCGACGGCGGCGAGGTGATCCTCAAGGTCGACCCGCACACCGACACGCTGCGGTCATTTTTCTACGACCCGAAGCTCATCGCCAAGGACGGCGGCCACGGCGGCGCCTACAAATGCAGCGGCAAGAAGGGCAAGACGATCATCGGCCGGGTTCCGCCCGGGACGGTCGTCTACCGGGCCAACGCCGAAAGCGTCCAAGAGGCCGTTGAGCTTGAGCGCGGCGAGCAGGGGATCGACCTTGAGCCGGTCGCCGACCTGGTTGAATACGGCGAAGAGTTTGTCTTGTGCCATCCCGGGAATGGCGGCAAGGGTAACTGGCGGTTCCGCTCGGCGGTTAACCAGGCGCCCGAGGAGACGACCCTGGGCACCGAAGGCGAGAAGGGGGTGTTTTACCTCGAGCTGCGGCGCATCGCCGAGGCCGGGCTCGTCGGGTTCCCGAATGCCGGGAAGTCGACGCTGCTTGGGAAAATCTCCGCAGCGCAGCCGAAGGTGGGCGCCTATCCGTTCACGACGCTCCAACCGATGATCGGGGTCGTCGAGTTTGCCGGCTACCGGCGCTGCACGGTGGCGGACATTCCCGGGCTCATCGAAGGCGCCCATGAGAACCGCGGGCTCGGCCACGAGTTCTTGCGGCACATCACCCGCTGCCACTTGCTTTTGTTCGTCATCGACATGGCCGGCAGCGAGGGGCGCGACCCGATCTCCGACCTCGAGATCTTGCGCCGCGAGATCCGCGAATACGACGAGGACCTCGCGAAGTTCCCGTGGATCGTCGTGGCCAATAAGATGGATCTCCCTGAAGCGGCGGCGAATCTGGAGAATTTCCAGAGCCGGTTTCCGAAGACGACGATCATCCCGATCTCCGCCGACAAGGGCGAGGGGCTCGAGGAACTCAAGCGCGAGCTTGACGAACGCGTCGCGTTTAAGCCAAAGGCCTGAGCCGTATGGCACTGCACGTCTTTGTCTATGGCACGCTGCGCCGCGGCGGGTGCAACCACGCGCGGATGGCCGGCGCCGAGTGGCTCGGCCCGGCGAGCGTGCGCGGCCGCCTGTACGAGCTCGGCTGGTATCCCGGGCTGGTCATCGACGCGCAGGCCGGCGCGGTCCATGGCGACGTCTTCAAGCTCGCCAGCTGGGAGCAGCTTGCCGCGCTCGACCATTATGAAGGGTGCTCACCCGAGCATCCCGAACCGCATGAATACCGCCGCGAGCGCACCGAGGTACTCATCGGCACCACCCGGATCTCCGCATGGTTGTGGGTCTGGCGCCAGGCGCAGGCCGCCGCGGCTCCGCAACTCATCGCCACCGGCGATTGGTTAGCCGAGCGACCACTCGGCCGGGCTCCAACTCGGGTGGACCAACCGTTGGCCGCAAGCTAACTGGTTGATGGCGGCGCGCTGGGTGCCGGTTAGCTGGAAGTCGAAGATCTGGAAATTTTCCTCGATGTGCCGCGGGTCGCGGGAGGCTGGGATGGCGACCACCTCGGGTTGCTCGATGAGCCAGCGCAGGACGATCTGCGCTGGGGTCTTGGAAAGTTCCGCGGCGATTGCGCCAAGCACCTCGCTGGCCGGTTCCCCGGGGAGAAACAACCTGCCGCGCGCTAGCGGCGCATACGCTGTCAGGCACGCCCGGTGGAGGCGCGCCGCGGCTAACAACTCGGTCTGGGCCAGCAGCGGGTGGTATTCGACCTGGTTGGTGATGATCTCCGGGGCGAGGGCAACCGCCGTCTGCCACTGGGCGGCGGTGAAGTTGCTCACGCCGAAGTGGCGGATTTTCCCGTCGCTAACCAATTGTTGGAATCCGGCGAGCGTCTCGGCGAGGTCGAACGCCTCGTTAGGCCAATGGATGAGGAACAAGTCGAGATAGTCGGTGTTGAGGTCGCGCAGGCTTGCCTCGGCCTGGCGTTGGATGCCGGCGGCTGACAGGTCATCGCACCACGCCTTGCTGGTGATCCATGCGTCGTCGCGCGGGACGCCGGAGGCGGCGAGGGCGGCGCCGACGGCCGGCTCGTTCTGATAGGCGCGGGCGGTGTCGATGTGGCGGTAGCCGGTGTCGAGGGCGTGGCGGACGGCGCGTGCGGTCGCCTCGCGCAGTTCCCAGGTGCCGAACCCGAGTGCCGGAAGGGCGGCGCCGCCGGCGAGTTTGCGCAGCGGGACCGGACTGGCGGGGCGTGCGGGTGGCCAGCTCATGGGGTGGATGTTCGGGTGGCTTCGTGGGCGTCTGCAAGCAATTGCTGGAGAGCGAGGAATGCAGGTTTTTTGCGGCCTGCGTAGGTGACCAGGCCGAGGTGGTATTCGTTTTCGTCGACGTGGAATCCTTCGATGGCGGGACGCAGCGGGTCGAGGTCGATGAGCGAATACCAATAGGTCCGCGGCGCCGGGGCGTGGGTGGCCTGGATGAGTTGTTCGGCCTGGAGGTCGTGCTTGGCCATTGCCCCTGAGCGGCGGCACCAGGTGGCGAGGCCGGTTTCGGTGATCCAGACCGGGCGGCGTGCGTGGGCGAGGGAGGTGATTTTCTCGTCCCAACCGTTCCACTGGTGGTGCCAGTCCCAGTTGCGGCCGCCGTCCCACCACATCCCTGGGAAGCCGTGGATGCCGATCCGGTCGACATGGGCGGTGACGCCGTAGCGGATCATTAAGTCAAGCCAGTGCGGGTCGACCGGCATCATCCCGCCGAGGACGACCGGGATGCCGCGCTGCTGTGCCCAATAGGCGGCGGCGCCGACCATCTCGGCGAATTTCCGCCAGTGCGGGTCATACCTGCGGAAGTCCCACTTGTAGCGGTTGTTCGGTTCATTCCAGAGTTCCAGGGCGGCGAACTGGTTGGGGAACTGGGTGATCAAGTGGTCGATGAAGTCGGCGAAGTCGAGCAGCCGGCGCGGCGGGCTGGCGCAGTGGTGGCCAAGCGAGATCGACGGCGGAGTGTGCCAGACACAGAGGAGGATCTCGAACTCGCGCAGGGCGGTGAGGAGGTGGCGAACCCATGCGGGGCCGCCGGGCCGGTGGTAGTCGGCCCACGAGACGCCGGTGCGCAGGTGGCGGATGCCGAGCTCGCGCAGCAGGGTGATCGAGCGGTCGACGGCGGCGTGGTCGTCGAAGTGGAACCACTGGCAGATGCCGAAGCGGTCGCGCAGCGGGATGGCGGACAAGGTGGGCACGGTGCCGGAATGGGCACGCGCAGGAGTGGCCGGGAGGGACATGGGGAGGGTGGCCGCTTAGGCGAGGGAAAGCTGGCGGGCAACGCAGTGGACGATGTGGTGTTCGAGTTCGGCGGCGCGGTGGGCGGCGGTATGGCCGGCGAGGATTCGATTCCGGCCTGCGGCGCCGATTTCCGCGGCGCGCGAGCGGCTGGTGGTGCGGAGGATTTCGAGTGCCTCGCCGGTGTTGGTGGCGACGAGGATTTCCTCACCGATGACGAACAGTTCGGCGAGGCCGTCCCATTGGTCGCTGATGATCGGGGTGGCGCAGGCGGCGGCCTCAAACAGGCGCACGCTCGGCGAATGGCCGGCCACCACCATGTCCGCCCGGGTGACGTTCAGGGTGAAACGCTGGTTGTTGTAGAATCCGCGGTGGTCAGCCGGCGCGAGGTGGTCGATCCGCTCGACGTTGAGCGGCCACGGGATGGCGGCCGGATACTGCGGGCCGGCGACGACAAACCGGCCGTTCGGCCAGCGGCGCGCCGGATCGATCAGCAGTGCCTCCAGCGCCGGTTGCCGGTCGGTGCTGTACGTCCCCAGGTAGCCGAGCTGCCAGCGCGGCGTGGCGACCGGCTCGGGGAAATAGTGCTCCGGATCAACCGAGCAATAGAGCGCCACCGGGTTGGCCGCCCCGTAGCGGTGGCGCAGCAGGTCGAGCGACCGGCCGCCGGCAAATGACAAATACAGGTCGAAGCGCGGGATGAGTTCCGGCGACAGATAATCGGCACACCCGCGGGCGAGCTGCGCCAGGGTGACCGGCGTGTCGATGTCGTAAAATCCGGTGACGCCGGTGGCGGTGCTTAACACCCAGTGGCAGACGGCGACGCCATCGGGGACATACGAGCCGACGATGACCGCGTCGGCCTCGCGGACCAGCCGATCATGGGTGATCCGGAGGTCCTCGAGGTCGGCATACAGGATGACCTCCGCGGACGGAAAGGCGGCGAGGTCGCGCTGGCTTGCATACCATGGGACGTCGCGCTCAAGGAAGACGACCTTGTGGCCGAGCTTGGCGAACTCGCGGATGAGCGCCCGGTAGGTGGTGGCGTGGCCGTTGCCCCACGACGAGGTGATCGACAGGCCGAGGATGACGAGCTTCATCGCTCAGCGGGCCGGGGTGAGGAGGTTGGGCAATGAGCGCTCGGCCAGCACGTCCTCGAGCTGGATGACCCGGTGGAGATACGTGTGTTGGGAGAGAACGCGTTGCAGGGCGGCGCGGCCGATGGCCATGGCGCGCTGCGGGCTGAGGGACTCGAGGTGTTGGGCGACTTCGCTGCCGTTGTTGGCGATGAGCACCTCGGATCCCGGCTCGAGGAACAACTCGATTCCGTCCCATGCGTCGGTGATGATGCAGGCGGCGGCTCCGGCGGCTTCAAACACCCGGGTCGCCGGCGAGAAGCCGAACCGCGCCATGCTCTCGCGGCTGATGTTGAGGACCGCCTTGGCGCTCGAGTTGAACGCGTTGTGGTCGTTGCTCCCGAGGTGGCCGAAGTAGTCGATGTTGCACGCCATCGGTTTGTCGCGCCAGCCGCTGCCGGCGAGGAGGAAGTCGAGCATCGGCAGCGAGTTGGCGACGTTGAAAAAGAACTCGTCGGTGCGTGCCTCGCGGTCGGGGAGGCGGTTGCCGAGAAACCCGAGCTCGGCGGTGAACAACGGCTTGGGCGCGACCGGGAAGTGGCTCTGCGGATCGAGCGCGTTGTAGATCGGGACGCAGCGGCGGGCGCCAAGGCTGGTGTAGCTGGCGATGACCGGCTGGCCGCCGCCGTAGGTGAGGATCATGTCGTATTCGGGAATCAGCGCGCGGAACGGGTCGGCCGGATCTCCGTGGACCCGCTCGAGGGTGGCCGGCGCGTCGACGTCCCAGAAGATCACCCGGGTCCGGGGTGACTGCATTTCAAGGACCGCCTTCTCGAGCAACTCGTCGTGGACGCCGACGCCGCTCGCCTTGATGAGCAGGTCAACCCCGCGGGTTCCGTGGACCAGTGCGCGGACCGCCGCGGGCGAGTCGGGCGAGTAGACGACGACCTCCGCCCAGTCAGGATCAGGAATGTCGCGATGGAGCTGACGGTCAAACGCATCTGGCTCGTAGAAGGTGATCCGGTGGCCGCGCGCGGCGAGGTTGCGCAGGATCCCGCGGTAGTAGGTGGCGGCGCCATTCCAGTAGGCGGACACGAGGCTCGAGCCAAAGAAGGCGATGCTGAGGGGTTTTTTCATGAGGAAAGGCGGGTGAGGCTCCGGTCGCGCGGCGGCACCAGCTCGGCGGCTACCTCGGCGTGGATCGTGAGCAACTCGCTGACCCGCGCCGCGCAGGTGTGGCGCGCGTGGATGGTCGCCAGCCCGTGGGCGGCGAGTTCGGCGCGCCGCAGCGGTGCGTTGAGGAGCTCGCCGAGGTGCTGGCACATCTCGTTGCCATCGTTGGCGGTGAGAAAATCGCGGCCGGCGGTGAACAGGTTCTCGGAATCCTCCCACGGCGCGCTCACCAGCGGGATCCCGCAGGCAAGCGCCTCGAATGGCCGGATCGTCGGAATACCGGGAAGCTCAAGAACATACGGGCGCCTCGGGACGTGCACCGTGACCCGGTGGGCGGCGAAAACGTTGGGAACATCGAAGTTTGCCAGCCACCCGCGGTATTCGATGCCGGCCTTGCGCAACGCTCGGCGGGCCGTCTCGGGAAAGCGCACGCCGAAGACCGTCGCCTGCAGGCCAAGCGTGCGGACCGGCTCGATGAGAAACTCGTGGAGCTCGTCACTGCGCTCGTCATCGCCCCAGTTGCCGATCCACACGAGGTCGCGGGTCGGCACGATTTCCGGAAGCGGGTGGAACCGGCGGACATCGGCCGCCTCGTGCCAGACCCACGCCCGCGCCGTCAACCCGGCCTCAAGATACCGGTCGCGCAGGACCTGTCCGAACGCCAGCACCCCGTCGTAGCCGCTCAGGTCATACGCGCGCATCGCCCGCAGGTCGCTCACCAGGCGGTGGTGGGTGTCGTGAAACAACAGCACATAGCGGTGCTTGCGCCGGTGCGCGCCAATCCGCGCGACCAAATCGTGGGCATTCCATTCGTGCACAATGACCAACTCGGCGCCCGCCAGCGCCGCGTCGAGGTCGAGCGTCGCCGGGTCGTAAAGCGTGCTGGTCAGCTCCGGATAGGCGGCGGCGAAATCCTGGAGTGGACCGGTGCCGTGTTGGGCGATGAGGTTCTCCCGGCTCCATCCCTCGGCTGGCTCGTAGACATCGACCTGATGGCCGCCTTCCAACAATTCGGCGACGACGCCGCGGAGGAAGTGGGCGTTGCCGTGGTTCCAGTCGGAGACCAGCGAGTGGTAGAAGAAGCGGATCTTCATGCGCTGCGGGTGAGCCGGCGCTGGCCGGCGGTGGCGCGCACCGCGGCATAGCTGCGCAGGTAGCCGTCGAGCATCCGGGTGGCGGTGAACCGGCGCGCGCGGTGGCGCGCCTGATAGGCGAGGTGGGTGCGCTCGCCGGGGTGCTCGATGAGGCGCAGCAGCGTGCGGCGCAGGCCGATGGTGTCGTCCGGGTCAACGAAGAGCGCGGCATCGCCCCAGATCTCGCGCAGGCTTGGGACGTCGCCGAGGACCAGCGCGCAGCCGCTGACGGCCGCCTCCAGAGGCGCCAGCCCGAATGGCTCGTAGCGCGCCGGGTGGGCGTAGATCGACGCCAGGCTGAACAGCTGGGCCATCCGCGCCGGCTTGCAATGGCCAAGAAACGAGACTTCCGGGCTGGCTGGGAGCGCGGGTGCGGATGATCCGGCAAGCATCGTCTGCCATGGCAGGCCAGCGGCGGCGGCGGCCAGGGTGGTGACATTCTTGGCCTCGTCCCAGAGGCGGCCCGCGTTGAGGATGAATGGTTGTTTGGCGGCCGGGGCGAACCGTTGGCGGCGGCAGCTGTTGGCGATGACTTGGCTGCGCAACGGCGGACCGTAATGCCTGACGACCGCGTCGAGCATCGCTTGGGTTGGAGCGACGACGAGGTCGGCGGCGGCGATCCCGCGGCGGACGGCGGCCCGGTAGGTGCTCCATGTTGGCGGAGCGGAGCAGCGTTTGACCGCCTCCCACCATGAAAGGACGCATGAATGGGCGACCATCACGACCGGCGCCGACCATGGCAGGCACCCGTGGGCGTAGGAGTTGAGGTGGATGACTTGCGGCTCGAAGCGCTCTTCAAGCTCCAACAACCAGGCGCCAGCCGCGGCGAGGTCATCCCACGGGTTGTCCATCCACTCGAGCCGGAACGTGCTGGTAACCAGCTCGACGTTGCTGATGGCGGCGGCTTCGCGAACCTGTGCTGGGCTTGGTGGCGGGCCCATGGTGGCGACCAGGACGCGGGTTCCGCCGGGGATGAGGGCGCGGCAGAGGTCCATCGAGTAGGTCCAGACGCCGCCGACGGTGTCGGTGGTCATCAGGATCCGTGCGGGCGGGGTGGGGTTGGCTGGGATGGTCATCCGTTGAGAAGGTCGAGGGTGTGGGCAACGGCGGTCGCCTCGCGGATCTCCTCGCGGAACCGCGGCGAGATCGCCAACTGGCGCAGCCAGGCAGTGGCCGCGCGCCCGCCCCAGGCGTCCGCGCCGGCGACCAGCGGCCGGCGGCTGCGCCCGGTAAGCAGTTGGGTGGCGGTGAAATCGTAGAAGGAGCCGTTGATATTCGAGAACTCGGCCCCGCCGCGGGCGCCAAACACGCGCAGCCCGATCTGCGCATCGCAGCCGGCGTGGGCACCCCACGAGCAGGCGAGCTGGATGCTGGCGCCGGATTCCAACTCGATGATTCCCGCGGCGTAGTCTTCCACCTCGTCGCTGCCCGCGGCGAGCCGCCGGCCGTGGTGGCGCAGCACCCCGTGGGCGCCGCGGACCGCAGGGAAATCAAGCACCCACAGCGCCAGGTCGACGAGGTGGATCCCGAGGTCAAGCAGGCAGCCGCCGCCCGCCGCGCTGCGTTGATAGAACCACGGCTTGTCCGGCCCGTAGGCGTTATGGAAAACCGCCTCGACCGCATGGATCTCGCCAAGCTCGCCGCGGGTGATGAGTTCGCGGATGGCGGCCATCGCGGCGGTGTGGCGGTAGGAGAAATCGACGCCGAGGAGCCGGTCGGCGCGCTGTGCGGCGGCGACCACTATTGCGGTTTCCGCGCCATTGCGGGCCAGTGGCTTCTGGCAAAACACCGCGAGTCCCGCGGCGAGCGCCGCGCAGGCTTGCTCGGCATGCAGCGCGCTGGGCGTGGCGATGACCAGCCCGTCGAGATCAAGGTCAAGCAGCCCGGCAAAGGTCGTCGCGGTCGCCGCGTGGCGGCCGGCGAGCTCGGCGGCGGCCGCCATATCGGTGTCGGCAATCGCAACGACCTCTCCGAGGCCGCTCACGGCCAGCGCGTCAAGCCGGTTGCGGCCAATCCAGCCGACGCCGGCGAAGCCGAGCCGTGGTCGCCGCGGTGGCTTGGCGGCAAGCCGCGCGGTGGTGGTCGTGGCGGATCTAGGCATAGATGATGAGTCCCTTGAGGAAGTCGCCGTGGCGCTTGTCGAGGTGCTCGAGCGCCTGTGGGAGTTGCTCGAGCGAATACCGGTGGGTGTAGAGCGGGGTGGGGTCGAGGTCGCCGCTGGCAACCGCGGCGGCGGCGGCACGAATCCCGGCGAGGTAGGTGCGCGGGTCGCGTTCGTGGGCGTTGACGACATCAAGCCCGCGCCAGTTCCACAGCTGCATGTTGACCTGGCGTGGCCCGTCCTGGTGGTAGCCGGCGATGACGAGCATCCCGCGCTCGGCGGTCAGCTCGCCGGCGAGGTCGAGCGGCCACTGGGCGCCGGTGGCCTCGATGACCCGCGGGCACCCGCGGCCGTTGGTGAGGTCGTTGACCTGCTTGATGATGCGCAGGTGGTCGTCCATCACCAGGGTGTGCTGCGCGCCCATCTGGCGGGCAACTTCGAGGGCAAACGGACGGCGCGAGATCGCGATGACTTCCGCGCCGGCCTTGCTGGCGAGGTCGACAAGCAGCGCGCCGAGAAACCCGATCCCTAGGATGGCAACCTGCTGGCGCGGTTGGATCGCCGCACGCTTGATCACATTCAGCGCACAGCCGAGCGCTTCGCCCGGAAATGGCTGGCCGTCAAGCGCCTCAGGCAGCGGCACGACCTCCGACTCGGGCGCCAGATCGACCTCGGCAAACGCGTGGTGGGAGAGCATCGCGACGCGGCTGCCAAGGGCGACCTCGGTGACCTTGGCACCGACGGCTTCGACCCGCCCCCATCCTTCGTGGCCGGGGGAGCCGGCGGCCAGCGGGTAGCTGAACCAGCTTCGCCCTTGCCAGACCGGGAGGTTCGACCCGCAGACGCCGCACCCTTCCAGGCGCACCCGGACTTCATGCGGCCCTGGATCGCGGCGGCTGACTGACTCGACGGCTAATCTTCGGGGAGCCGTGAGCACGGCGGTGCGGAAACGCGACATGGGGGAAGGCGATTGGGTTAACGGAGGCGCGCGACGACCGCGCTTCCCGACGGGTCGAGCGGGGCTCCGCACGGGTCGGTTATCCGGTTGTCCTGCAACCACCGGTAAAGCCGGCCGATGCCCTCGGCGACGCGCACCTGCGGGACCCAGCCGGTGGCGGCCGAGAAGTTGTCGATGTCCGAGACGTAGAACCGCTGGTCGGCCGAGCGCCATTGGCCGAACTCGATCGCCGGGTTCCGGTGGAGTTTGCTGATGATTTCGACCAGTTCGAGCAGGCTCACGGTGTTGCGCGGCCCGCCGCCGATGTTGAACGCCTGCCCGCTAAGGTCGTCGATGTGATGGTGGGCGAGCAGCATCGCCCGGGCGAGGTCGTCGACGAAGAGGATGTCGCGCACCTGGCAGCCGTCGCCGTAGATCATGATCGGCTCGCCGCGCAGGGCGCGCAGCAGGAAGTGGGCGATCCACCCCTGGTCCTCGGTGCCAAATTGGTGCGGGCCGTAGATGCAGCTCATCCGGAAGACGACGGTGGGCATCCCGAAGGTGCGCGCGTAGTCGAGGACGTATTGGTCGGCCGCTCCCTTCGAGCATCCGTAGGGACTATGGAAGTCGACCCCGAAGTCCTCGCCGATGCCGCCGGAAATCGCGTCGTCCGCCGGCATGTACCGGCCATTGCGCTGGACCAGCGGGACCTCGTGGAGGTCGCCGTAAACTTTGTTCGTCGAGGTGAACAACAACGGCACCCGGCGGTTGAGCGCGCGCACCGCCTCAAGCAGGTTGAGCGTCCCGAGCGCGTTGATCTCAAAGTCCTCAAGCGGGTCGTTCAGGCTCGTCGTCACCGCCACCTGCGCGGCAAAGTGGAAGACCCGCGCCGCGTCGCGCACCGCCGCGCCCAGCGCCGTCGCGTCGCGCGTGTCGGCGTGGATGAAGCGCACCCGGCCGCCGTGCTGGTCGAGCAGCCAGAGGAGGTTGCGCTCGACGCCGTCGCGCGAGAGGTTGTCGAAGAGGATGACCTCGTGGCCCTGGCTGAGGAGCTTGTGGGCGACATTGGTGCCGATGAACCCTGCTCCGCCGGTGATGAGGACCGGCCCGGTGTTTTCCAGCTCCTTGGTGATCATACGCTCAGCCCCCGTTCAAGTAGTTCGACGCGGGCCTCCGGCACCCGGTCGACGGCGATCTGCCCCTCAAGCCAGCCGGCGAGTTCGGCGAGTCCTTCGTCAAAGCTCACCCGCGGGTGGTAGCCAAGCACTTCCTGGGCTTTGGAAATGTCCGCAAAGCAATGGCGGATGTCCCCGGCGCGGTAGTTGCCGGTGATCTGCGCCTCGATCTCCGGGCAGCCGAGCACCGTGGCAAGCCGGGTGGCCACCTCGCGGATGCTGATCGGCTGGCCGCTGCCGATGTTGAACACCTGGTTGGCCGCCTGCGGCGTCTCGATCGCCAGCCGGCACGCCCGCGCGACGTCGGCGACGTTGACGAAGTCACGCTGCTGCAGGCCGTCCTCGAAGATCAATGGCGCCCGCTCGTTGAGCAGTCGCACCGCGAAGATCGCCAGCACCCCGGTGTACGGGTTCGACAGCGACTGGCGCGGCCCGTAAACGTTGAAAAACCTCAAGGCAACCGTCGGAATCTTGTACGCCCGCCCAAGCATCAGGCACATCCGCTCCTGGTCGTACTTCGACAACGCGTACACCGAGGCGAGCGACGCCGGCTTGTCCTCACCGGTCGGCACCGGCACCAGCGGCTCGCCGGCCGGGTCGAGAACCTCCCAGATCCGCTCCTCAAGCTGCTCGGCGCTGCGCTCGCGCCCGGCGACCAGCGCCCCGCTCGCGTCGCGGTAGTTCCCTTCTCCGTAAATGCTCATGCTCGAGGCGACCACCAGCCGCTCGATCCGCCGGGCAACGATCTCCTCCATCAACACCGCCGTCCCGAGGTTGTTCACCGCGGTGTAGTCGGCCACCCGGTACATGCTCTGCCCCACCCCAACGCGCGCCGCAAAGTGATAGACAATATCCACCCCCTCTAGCGCCCGGCGCAGCGCCTTCCGGTCGCCGATGTCCCCGTGGACCAGCTCGACGTCCTCCGCAAGGTACCCCGGCCGCGCCACGTCGACGCCGTGGACCTGCGATGTTAGAACGTCCAGCGCCCTGACCCGGTACCCGCAGCGCAACAATTCATCCGCTAGGTGCGAGCCGATGAATCCGGCTCCTCCGGTGATTAAGACGGTTTTTGACATGCTTCTGGGGGGAGGCGGCGGCCGCTTTGATCGCAGTCCACCTGCCTCCCGGGTCAGCCGATCCCATGCCACCCCCAGGGGATGAAGAAGAAGTTGCTGAGGATGAGGGTCTAACAGCCGCGGTGCCGGGCCGCCGCGGGCGGGCGGGGTTGCAATGCGCAAGCCGCTCGGCGGGCCGCCATTGCAAAAGGCCTAACAGCTCCGCATGTCCGGCGGCGCCATCCCCCAGAGGCGTTGCGTCCTCCAGCCCGGGGTTGCGCGGCACGCGCTACCCCGGGAAACAGGGCCCAAACAATCCAACCGCAACGCGGTTGCGTCCATGCGAGGTCGCGGCGAGCCGTTCGGGCGGAACCGCGTTGCGGTTCGGGAGAGGTTGCGGCGGGATTCCCAGGGTAGGCCTCATGGCATTCGGCCAACCCTGGGCTGGAGGGCGCAAGCCCGCTGGGCTTGGAAACGCCGCATCCGAACGCCAGAGGCGTTGCGTCCTCCAGCCCGGGGTTGCGCGGCACGCGCTACCCCGGGAAACAGGGCCCAAACAATCCAACCGCAACCCGTCTCCCCGCCCCAACGGGGCATAGGGCGATAGCCCAGGCAGCGCAGCCCTGGGAAACCGCCCGCGAAAAAAACGTTGCCCTGAAAGGGCGGGACACGCGGTTGCGAAAGCCTAATAGCTCAAGCCGCCAGGGTAACCGATTCCCCCGCTATTCGACGTTCTGGACCTGTTCGCGGATTTTCTCGAGTTCGGTTTTGGCGGTGACGACGAACTGGGCGATGTCGGCGTCGTTGGCCTTGGATCCGATGGTGTTGAGTTCGCGGTTGAGTTCCTGGCAGAGGAAGTCGAGCGAGCGGCCGAGGGCGTCGTTCTGGGCGAGGTATTCGAGGAACCGGGCGAGGTGCGAGTGGAGGCGGGTGAGTTCCTCGGAGATGTCGCAGCGTTCGGCGAAGAGGGCGATTTCGCGGATGAGCCGGTCGTCGGCGGAGTCGAACTCGAGGTTGGCGTCGCGGAGGCGGCGCAGGAGCGATTCGCGTTGGCGGGCGGGCACGGCGTGGGCGAGGGCGGCGATCTGCTGGGCATCGTCGGCGACGCGGGCGAGGCGGGCGCGGAGGTCGGCGGCAAGGTCAGCGCCCTCGGCGGTGCGCATGTTGATGAGCTGGTCGAGGGCGTCGGCCAGGGCGGGCTCGATGACGAGCCATGCGGCGTCGGGGTCCTCGACGGTGGAATCGACCTGGATGATCCCCGGGGTGCGGAGGAAGTCGGCGGCCTCCGGGAGGACGCTGCGGCCCAGCGCGGTGCTCAGCTCGGCAAACGCCCGGTCAAGCGCCAGGGCGAGCGGCCGGTTGACCTGCAGTGGTGCGGGGACGCCGTCGGGGCGCTCGAGGGTGATGGTGGCGGCAAGCCGGCCGCGCGAGATCCGTGCGAGGATCGCCTTGCGGATCGGGGCGTCGAGCTCAGCAAGCGAGCGCGGCAGCTGGACGACGACCTCCGCCTGCTTGCGGTTGACCGAGGAGACTTCCACGGTGGCGACGAGGGTGGCGCTGGCCATCCGGCCGCGGCCAAAGCCGGTCATTGATTTCATTTCTCGGTCGGGTGGGCGGGTGGATCGTCGTTGGCTTGCGCGTCATCCTCGGGCGCCGGGGAGTCGGCGACGCCGGGCTCGGCGAGCTCGTCGCTGCCTTCCACATCGTCGGTATCGATCCCGTAGTTGCCGTGGGCATCCGGGTGGTCGTCGTGGTATTGCCACATCGGGTTGTCGAGGTCCTCGTCGGGATGGTGGAATGACTCGGGCGGATCGCGGTCGTCGGTGTGCTCGTCGTCGGGATTGAGGAACGATTCGGGCGGATCGCTGTCGTTGGAGTACTCGTCATCGAGTGGCGGATTGCCCAGCGGGGCGTCCGGGTCGTCGTCGCCGGCGGCGGTGCCAGCGGCGCTGGCGTTGAGGAGCCGCTGCATGCGTTCGCGGCGCTCATGTTCCTCGGCGCGGCGCTCCTTGCGGTCGATCCCCCAGGCCATCCAGATGCACCCTTCGTAGAGGAGATACATCGGGCCGGCCATGAGGATCAGGGTGAGCGCGTCGGGCGTCGGGGTGAGGATCGCCGCGGCGATGAAGATCGCCAGCAGCGCGTAGGCACGGGTCGAGCGCATCGTCTCGTAGCGCAGCAGCCCAAGCTTGACGATGGCCATCACCACCACGGGGAGCTCGAACGCCAGCCCGAAGAGCAAGGTGAACTGGGTGGCAAACGAGATGTAGTTGCCGATCCGCCAGTCGTTGGAGATTCCCATGTCCTTGGAGAACTCGAAGAAGAACTTCAAGGTCTGCGGGAGGATCAGGAAATACGCGAACAACACCCCGCCGATGAACAACCCGAAGGCGACCACCAGCGCCGGCCACAGGACCCGCTTCTCCTCGTTCTTGAGCCCCGGCAGGACAAACAACAGGATGAAATACAGCAGCAGCGGGAACGAAATGACGATCCCGGCAAAAAACGCCAGCTTCATCGAGAGCATGAAGCCTTCGGTCGGCGTCAGCGTGCTCATCTCCCGCGGGTCGCCGGTGTTGCTGGATTTCGCGTCCGGCTGGTGGTCACTCGAAACAAGTTGCTTGAGCAGCGCGACATCGCTCGCCGCCAGCGCGCCCGGGCGGCCCGCCGGCTCGCCAAGGCTGGTCAGGTACGCGTCCCGGCGCTCCTCGGGGACCAGCATCGCCGCCCGGTAGTCGTCCACCAGGGCCGCCAGCCGCTGCCGGACCGGCTGGTTGTAGGCCGCGAAGAACGCCTCGCGGACCTCCGCGGGCCGGTGGCCGATCGTGTCGGCGAGCTTCTTGGCCGCATCCCAGTCCTCGCTGCTGATCTTCTCCGGCTCGCTCGGCATCAACGCCTGCTGGCTGTTGAGCCACACCGTGTCGACCGGCCGCCGCAGCACGCTCATCAGCGTGTCGCGGTAGACAAAGCAGATCACCGTCGCGATCGTCAACGTCAGCACCACCCGCGTGACGACAATCCGCAGATCCTCCAAGTGGTCCAGAAATGGCTTCTCTGTGTCGCTGCTGGTCTTGTCGCGCAGCTGAAAGAGTTTTTTGAGAACGTACATGGGCGGGTCGCTCCGGGCTACTATAGGGAAATCGACGCCACCGGAATGCGAAATCACCGGATTTTCCACCAACCGCGATTATTTCCCCTCCTTCAGCGCCCACCGGCACCGCCATTGCCTGCCCAACCCGGTTGTTCACATCCGTTCACAGGTTGTTCACAGCCCTGAAACACTCGTTTGAAGCACCCAAGGAGCGGCGACTGCAGGTGCGCCCACGGAGTCGCGACTTCAGTCGCGTGTCAGGGCAGGAGACAAGCGCCTGAAGTCGCTGCTCCTTGGGGATCGGGACTACTTGGCGAGGAGGATGTCGTCGTTGGTCAGGCCGGTGAGTTTGCGCAGGCCGGCGAGGAGACGCATGAGGGTGAGGAAGAGGAACAGGAGGATCGGTGCGCCGATGACGGCGAAGCTCCAGCCGGTGAGGCGGGCGATCTGGGAGTTGTAGAGTTCGAGGGCGTCGGGGGCGGCGCGGTCGAGTCCGCCGAGGAAATACAGGGCGAGGAAGAAGTTCATCACGGTGCTGAGGAGGAACGAGCCGGCGAACATCAGGGTGCTCTGCCAGAGGAGCCGGCGGTAGCCGTCCTGCTGGCCGTTGGCGGCGATGTGCCTTTCGATCCGGTCGATATCGAACAGGTTGGGCGAGTAGAGCATGGTCCTGACCAGTGGCGACTTGCCTTTGTGGGACGTCAGCGCGAGGATGCCGAGGATGAGCGGGACCATCGCCTCCTTGATGCCGAAAAGCGGGGCGGCGTACGGTTTGACGGTGCCGTCGGCATTCCACAGGTAAAGCGTCAGCCCGCCGGTGAGCAGCACGGAGACGAGCCCGACGAGGGAAATGAAGTTCGCCTTGCGGGTCCGCAGGAAGTGGCGGATCCCGAAGACGATCGGAAATGCCAGCGCGACGACCATCGCGTACGCCGGCCCGATGTGCCACGGTTGGATCTCCTTGCCGAGCTTTGCCTGGAGCGCCGGGTCCTTGCTCAAGTAGCTGAGCGCCAGCACCGGGATGATCACGTTGATCAGGATGTTGGCCAGCGGGTTGTCCTTTGGCGCGGCGGGGCTGGTGGAGTCGGGCATGGGAGAGAAAGAAGTGATCAGTGAGCAGTGATCAGTGGAGGCGGGGACGATGAAGCGGGGTGAGCAGTGAGGAGTGAAGCCGTTGTTTTGTGACCTGCACGGAAGCGTGTTGGCCGAGATGGAACTTGCGGATGGGGAAAGCGAAGCTGCTCAGCTGATCACTGATCACTGATCACTTGGCACTTCTTCACTTCTTCGCTTCTTCGCTTCTTCACTTTTTCACTTCTTGTAGATCGACCGGCCGGTGGAGAGGAGGTCGTTGCAGGCGGTTTTCATCCGCTCGCAGAGTCCGAGTTCGGCTTTCTTGAGGTAGGCGCGCGGGTCGTAGGCTTTTTTGTCGCCGACTTCGCCGTCGATTTTCAGGACGCCCTCGATGTTTTGGCACATGTGGGTGACGATCGGGCGGGTGAACGCGTACTGGGTGTCGGTGTCGATGTTCATCTTGACGACGCCGTAGGCGAGGGTCTCGCGGATTTCCTCGAGCGACGACCCGGAGCCGCCGTGGAAGACGAGGTCCATCTCGGCGGCGGCGCCGTATTTGTCGGCGACGGCTTTTTGGCCATCGCGGAGGATCGTCGGCTTGAGCTTCACCGCGCCGGGTTTGTAGGCGCCGTGGACGTTGCCAAAGGTCGCGGCAAACATGAACCGGCCGAGCCCGTTGAGCGTCTCGTAGACTTCCAGCATGTCCTCGGGGGTCGTGTAGAGCTTGTCGGCGGCCACGTTGGACGTGTCGTGGCCGTCCTCCTCGCCGCCGACGACGCCGGCCTCGACCTCGAGGATGATCCCGAGGGCGGCGCATTCGACGAGCAGGTCCTTGGAAAGCGCGAGGTTTTCCGCCAGCGGGAGCTCGCTGGCATCCAGCATGTGGCTCTGGAACAACGGCCCCTTGCCGGCGGCAAGCCGCTCACGCGACGCGTCGAGCAGCGGCCGGAGGAACGAATCCACCTTGTTCGGCTGGCAGTGGTCGGTGTGCAGCGCGATGAGCACGTCGTAGCGCTCCGCAAGCCGGTGGATCGCCTCGGCCAGGACGATGGCACCAAACGCCTCGTCGCCGACCGCGGTGCCGGAGGCGAACTTCCCGCCGCCGGTGGAAACTTGGATGATCCCGTCGCTGTTGCTCTCCGCAAACGCCTTGAGCGCCCCGTTGGCGGTCGTCAGCGAGGTCACGTTGATCGCCGGATACGCGTAACCACCTTGCTGGGCGGCATCAAGCATGGCGGCATACTGGCTCGGAGTGGCAATTGGCATAGGGACTGGCGGTAATGGAGGATCGGCTGATTGGCAAGCCATTGGCGGGCGAATTCCGATTTGAAATCGTCCCGCCAACCAGCAGATCGCGCGCCACCACGACCCGCGCCGGCCGGTCCAATTCCCTGCGAATGATGATTTTGGGCGTTTTCCCCTTGTCATCGCCGCCGCGCGCTCCTAGGTATCGCCCCGCGACCAATCAGGGGTAGGTTCCGGAGCGGTCAAACGGGGCAGACTGTAAATCTGCTGGCTCTGCCTTCAGAGGTTCGAATCCTCTCCTACCCACCATTTTTTCGCACGATCAAGGGAGCCCTCGCCGGCTCCCTTTTTCATTTCCTCCCCCAAGGAGCCGCGACTTCAGTCGCGTTTCATCGGACCGGACGCGCGACGAAAGTCGCGGCTCCTTGAGGCGCCTTCCTCGTGAGGAATGTTTGCCCCCGGTATCCCAAAGCCCGCTGACCAGCGCAGCCGCACATCTGGCCACCGGCAGGCGCATCGTCTGGGTAGCACTTCACCAACACTTCGCCTCAGCCGCACCTGAATCATGGCTTGCGCGGGCGGATTTGCCCGGCAGTTTGGGGCATGATTTGTGCTTCTCGCCGATCCGAGGTGCTCGTCCAGTTGGATGAATTTGTGCGGATGGCCGGATATTATGCGCGCGACCGGAATCACGTGAAGCCCGGCCACCCGTCGGTTTCCCGCCTGGGGCCCGCGATCCGCCACCGCCTGATCACTGAGGACGAGGTGGTCGCGGCCGTGCTCGGAGCGCATCCGTTTGGCCGGGTGGAAAAATTCGTGCAAGAGGTCTATTGGCGCCGGTATTGGAAATCCTGGCTGGCGCTGCGCCCGGAGGTCTGGAGCGACTTCCTCGCGGCGGCCGCCGAGGACGCTCCGCGGGTGCGGCGCATCGCCGAGGGCCAGTCGGGAAACGCCGTGATTGACCACTTCGCCAACGAGTTGGTGACCACCGGGTATCTCCACAACCACGCGCGGATGTGGTTTGCGGCATGGTGGGTGCATCAGGCGCGCCTGCCCTGGCAGGCCGGGGCGGCGTTCTTTTTCCGTCACTTGCTCGATGGCGACCCGGCGTCCAACACCCTTTCGTGGCGCTGGGTGGCGGGCCTCCAGACACCGGGGAAAACCTATCTCGCGCGGCGCAGCAACCTGGAGAAGTACTTGGCGCCAGAGCTGCTTGAGGCGCTCGCCGCAGGCTTGGCGGGGTTCGAGAATCCTCAGGCGCATCCACCGGCTGCCGTGCCGCGGCCACCGGTCAGTGGCCGCGGCCAAGCGCTTGAGACTCTGGATCCCGCGCTGGCGACCGGGCTCTGGATCCATGAAGAGGATCTCTCGGTGGAAACCTCGCCGCTTGGAAATCAATCGTTTGCCGCCGTCATCGCTACCGCCGACAGCAATACCTGGAATGGCTGCGGATTCCCGGGAGCGAAACGCCAATGGCTCGCCGAGGCCCTCGGCGATGCGGCCACGCGCGCCGGGAGCCATTGGCAGGCACCCACGGAAGTTGAGCTCAAGCAACCGGTCGCCGATGCCCTTGTCCGCTGGGCAAAAGCAAAGCATCTCGGGCAAGTTGCCGCGATGCGGCCCGAGACGGGCCCGTTGAACGACTCCTTGCCGGCGCTGCGCACCGCCCTCGCCGATGCCGGGCTCCGGCTGGTTTTGGTCGAGCGCCCGGAAGACTTGCGCATCCGCCCGTTCGCCACCGGGGGATTTTTCCAATTTTGGGATCGCGTTCGCAAGACGCTCGTCGCGCCAAGCAGCGGGAAGGACTCCAACGCGCCCCAACAGCTCACGCTGGAATTCCCACAGTGAAGCGCATCAAAAAGCACGACCTGCCCGTGAAAACCTGCCCGCACTGCGGCCGGCCGTTTGCTTGGCGGAAAAAATGGACCCGCGATTGGGAACAGGTCCGCTACTGCAGCGATGCCTGCCGCAAGGGCAAGCTTGGAAACAAGCAAGGATGAGCAGATCCGGATGCCGTCCGCTTCGGCGCCGCCAAGGGCATGATGCGCCCGCGCGGCAAGGTCGATGAAAAGACCCGCCACATCGCCGCCGTCTGGGGCGTCCAGGGCAAGGACGGCTGCATCAAGGACGAGAACTGCCTACAGTTCGTCTGTCACAACTGCCTACAGTTCGTCTGTCACCATGTCTTCTTAAGCGCCATTCAGGACCCCAGGAACCAGGATTTCAGCGTTCCAGCCAGCTTGTGGGCACGCCGTTGGCTGCGCCGATGAGTGAGCCGAGGACGGCGCCGCGGTGGCAATTGTCGCCGCCGACCATGGCATTGGCGCTGATGCCGGCACCGAAGTCATCGTGGTACTTCCAGGCGAGGTAGAGCGAGGCGGGCATGGACTCGGCGATGTAGCAGGCCGGGCTGAAGCGTTGGCCGATGACGTGGGTATCGGGCTGGGAGAGCCAGGTATCGGCCTTGTTGCCAGAGATCCAGTCGCGGGCCTCGAGGCGGATGGCCTCGCGGAGGGCCAGCCCCGCGCGGATGCGGAAGAGCAGGCGGGCGAGGGTGTCGGCGGCGCGGAGCACGTTAGGGTGGGCGTGGGTGAGGCCAACGTGTTCTTTGACGGCGGCGCGGAGTTCGGGAAGGTCGGCCTCGCGCAGGACGAAGCAGAGCGCAGGCACCTGGGCAAGGCCGCCGATGTGCTCGTCCTGGATGGCGCACTTGCGCGGCGGCTTGCCCGCGGCGTAGCGGGTGAAGAATCCGCGGTGGTACTCCTCGACGTAGGTGTCGCGGTGCTTGCCCGGGGTGAGCATGAACTCGATGTAGCGGGCAAGCCAGGCGTCGGGATCGTAGCCGCCGGTTTCCTCGGCCATGCGGACCAACTCGGTGGCGAGCTGGAAGTTCAGGGTGTTTTCCCCGGCCTTGAGGAACTGGTGGTAGTGAATCCCGCGCTGCCCCCAAAAAACGGCCTGCTCGTGGAGGATCTCACCCCGCGGATTGGCCGCGGTGTACTGCGAGCGCCACAGGATCGAGCCGCTGTGGGGGTTCTTCGGCGCCAGGTATCCGGTGATTTCGCCGTATTCGGCGCGCAGCGCATCGCGGTCGTAGTACCAATGGACCGGCATGGAAACCGCATCCGCGGCGAGCGATCCCAGGTAGGCATGGTGAAACGGGTCCGGGGTCATGGGCTGAAGCATCTCTGCTAGGATGCGCATCCGCCGCGCACTGCGCCAGCCAAGAAGCCGCGGGGGGCGCCACGCCCCGCGTCCGCTCGTCTACTCGCGGAGGATCGCAGGAGGCCAGTTCGCCTTGGCCTCGCGGCCTACTGCTCGGCCTTTGCCTTGGCCTCCGCAGCCTCCTGTTGTGCCTTTGCGTTGGCCTCCGCAGCTTTGGCATTCCTAGCTCTCCTTTCGCTTTCTTCAAAGACGACAATCCCCAGCAGGAACGCAGCGATCAGAAAGCAAATCCCACCAGTGATGAGGATTTCCCTCCTGCGCCGTCGCTGGAATTGGTGTAGGTACTCGTCAATCACTGACAGAAAGGCTGATGCGTCTTGCCCGAGCTCAGACGACGGATCCAAGAGGGTCTTGCGCCTATCAACCTCTTGCTGGACGGACTTCAGCTTATCGTGCAGCAACCGCTGCTCAATCGTGGCGGCAAAGCTGGCGAACTGCTCGCGCAGGTCAAGTTGCTCCTTCAGTTGAGCTTGCGCCCGAAGAAGATTAACATCCGAAAAAGTGCAGTCGCAGGTGGCGGCCAGCAGCCTGAACCATATCGACCTGAGTGTGAGGGCCGGGGAGTTGAAGATGCTCACCCGGTTCAAGATGCCGCGCACGCTTGGGTTTGACGTCGCCGGCGAGGTGATGGCCTGCGGTGCCGGGGTGACGAGTTTTCTCCCTGGTGACCGGGTGGCGGGAATGACCGGGCTTTCGTCGGGTGGCGCGGCCGAGTTTTGCTGCATTCGCCAGAGCCAGGTCGCGCGGGTGCCGGACGAGGTCACGCTGGTGGACGCGGCGGCGGTGCCGTTGGCGGGTGCGACCGCGCTCCAGGCGTTGCGCGGGTTTGGCCACCTGCGGGGCAACCAGCGGGTGCTTATCAACGGTGCGGCGGGCGGCGTCGGCAGCTATGCCGTCCAACTCGCCAGGATCATCGGCGCCCACGTCACCGCCGTCTGCCGAAGCGACCATTTCGACTACGTCCGCGCGCTCGGCGCCAACCAGTGCATCGACTACCAGAGCGATCCGCTGACCAGCGCCGCGGAGAAGTTCGATGTCGTCTTCGCCGCCGCGGCCAAACTCAATGTCGTCCAACTCAAAGCGCTGGTCCACCACGGCGGGCACTTCGTCACCACCCGTCCGGGAGCCAACCAACTCGTCGAGAGCCTCATCGGGTTCCTCCGCGGCGCCGTCCACCTCCACTTCATCTTGACCAAGCCGCGCTCGGGCGACTTCGCCCTGCTGCTCCGGTTGCTGGCCGACGGGCGGCTGATGCCCTGCATTGCCCGGTCGTTCCCGTTGGAGGAAGCCGGTGCGGCCCATCGGTTCTTCGAAACCGAGAGCGTCGCGGGGAAGGTCATGCTGGTGACCTGAGTGGGCACGGGGGGCGGAACCGCGTTGCGGTTCTGTACCTCGCCATCGGGATTCCCGGGGTAGGCCTCATTGCATTTCAGCCAACCCCGGGCTGGAGGGCGCAAGCCCGCTGGGCTTGGGCAAGGAGTAGCGACTTCAGTCGCTTTTCCTTGGCGCCTAAGACGCGACTGAAGTCGCGGCTCCTTGGGTGCTTCTCGGTCTCTTGTCCTTGGCGTCTGGGACGCGACTGAAGTCGCGGCTCCTTGGGCGGCTGAGGAGCGCGGCGGGCTATTTTTTTCGGGCCATGGGGAGGGGTGTTGGGTATCAACGCGGGATGAATGGTCGACGGATGCGTGGCTGGCGGGTGGTGGTGCTTGGGGTGGTTTGGCTGGCTGGCGGGGTTGGGTGGGCGGGGGAGGCTGCGGTGGGGCCGGTGCCTGAGGGGTTTTTCGCGAAGGTGGCCGATGAGGACCGGGAGGTGGCGCGTGGGTTTTACCGGAAGCACGTGGACGCGGGCGGGCTGGCGATCGTGGCGGCGGAGGTGGTTGACGACCGGGCGCTGGTGCGTGGGCACGAGATTGTGACGCGGATGCTCGCCGGGCGGCCGGACATCGTGCGGGCGATGGGCGAGAACGGGATGTATGTGGTCATCATCGGCAAGGAGCAGAAATACACGGACATGCCGGAATACCGTAACCGCCGGAACCCGGACTACCTCAACGAGCGGGTCCGCGGGACTGGCGGGAAGCCGACAAGCTTCGGCGAGGAAAACATCCTGAGCCTGCCGATCGACCGGTATGACGATGAAAGCATCGCCGTCCACGAATTTGCCCACACGATTGACCAGACGTTGCGCAGCAGCGACCCGGAGTGGTTCGGGCGGCTTCGCCGGACGTACGCGGCGGCGCTCGACGCCGGGTTGTTCCGCGACACCTACGCGGGCAGTGTGGTCACCGAGTATTGGGCGGAGTTGGTCCAGGCGTATTTCGACTGCAACCGGGTCAACAACTGGAACCACGGGCCGATCGGGACTCGCGAGCAGCTCAAGGTCTACGATCCGGCGGGCTACGAGCTGGTCCGGGAGGTCTTCAAGCTCACGCCCGAGCAGGACTGGCGCTACCGGCCGCTGCAGGTGCTGCCGAATGTCATTGCGCCGCCGCCGGCGTTCAAGATCGACGCGTTCTACACCCGGTTCAGCTATGCGCGCGAGCTTCCGGTTGTCGGGCGCGGGGCGAGCGACGAGTCGTTGCTCAAGGTCAACCACCTGGTTCGGCGGATGTTCACCTACCGGCACGACATTCTGAAGGTGTTCATCGCCGCGGGCGGGCGGGTGGTCGTCCTCGGAACAGGCGAGCGGCTTGCCGACCTGCCGGAACACGCTGATTGGCAGCGGATGGCTGGCTACGACCCGCTGGCGCGGATGATGGATTACACGGAAACCACCCGGACGTTCGTCGTCGCCGAGGACCAGGTGGCCGACGGGGCGCCGCGGGTGGCCGATCATCCGGTCGTCGCGGTGCTTGGGCGGGCGATCTACGACGTTTGCGGCCAACGGCCGGTGGCGCCGGTTGACCCGCGGGTGATCCAGCAATACGAGAAGAATGTTGAGCGCATCGATGTGACCTTCGGCGCCAAGGTTGACGCATTGTTCAAGCAGGCACGGGAGGCGGGGAAATGGCGTGGAACCGCGGCGATCCACAGCCCGGCGAATTACTGGACCAAGGGGGTGCTGGCGTATTTCGACGCCGCCGGCCAGGACTTCGCCCCGGCCGACGGCGACCGGCCGATCCGCACCCGCGCCGAGCTGCGCGCCTATGACCCGGCGCTCTGGGAGTTGGTCGACCAGACGATGGGGTTCCGCGACCGGCGGCCCGACTAGCGCAGGCTTGCCGCCCGCCCGGGGTGCTGGCAGGGAGAAGCGCGATTGGCGACGGATGCTGGCTGGGGGGGGGCGGTTGGGGTGCTTGAGGGACAGCCGGGTGCATCGTCGCGGTTTTGATAGGTTTGGGTGAAAGTTTGGGTAGAAAGGGCGTATGAGGCCAAACGCTGCGTCGCGTCGTGAATTTCTTGCCGTTAGCGGAGCAGCCGTTGCGGCGGGATTGTTCTCGGCGCGGGTGCTTGGGGCGCCTGGGGCAGGGGAGAAGCTCAACATGGGGATCATTGGCGTGGGTGGGCGGGGTGGCGCCAACCTCGCCGGGGTGGCGGGGGAGGTAATTTATGCGCTGTGCGACGTGGACTCTGGAGCGCTTGGGCAGGCGAGCCGGAAGCACCCGAAGGCGAAGACCTTCACGGATTGGCGCAAGCTTCTTGAGGATGACCAGATTGACGCGGTGGTCATCAGCACGGCGGACCACCACCACGCGCTGGCGGCCTTGGCGGCGATGCGGGCGGGCAAGCATGTCTATTGCGAAAAGCCGCTGGCCCACACGGTCCATGAGGCGCGCCTGATGCAGCAGGAGGCGCTGGCGCGCAAAGGGAAGATTGCAACCCAGATGGGCACCCAGATCCACGCGGAGCCAAACTACCGGCGGGTGGTGGAGCTGATCCAGGGCGGGGCGATCGGCCCGGTCAGCGAGGCGCATGTTTGGTGTGACCGCGGGATCAAGCCGGTGGGTGCGGCGGTGCTGGCAGCGGAACGGATTCCGGCAGGATTTGACTGGGACAGCTGGCTTGGGCCCGCCCCGCTGCGCCCGTACAACCCGGGATACTGGAACGGCGGGAACTTGAACTGGAACCGCCGCTGGGAATTTGGCAACGGCGTCCTCGGCGACATGGGTAGCCACCTCATCGACCTGCCATTCTGGGCCTTGGAGCTGCACCAGCCGACCAGCATCGCCTCCGAGGGCCCGGATCCGGACCCGATTGCCTGTCCGCCGTGGCAGGTGGTCACGTGGGAGCACCCGGCGCGGACGGGCAACCCAAACTGCCAGGTGCCGACAAAAGTTGTTTGGTACCATGGGCAGGAAGGCATGCAGCGGCGTGCCGCGGTGCTTCAGCCAATGGTGGGGGATGACACGAAGATCAACGAGTGGCCGATCGGGGTGGCATTTGTCGGCACCAAGGGGGTGCTGGTTGCCGACTACAAGCGACTGTTGCTTTGCCCGGTGGCCAAGTTTGTCGGGTTTCAGGCGCCAGCGCAGTCGATCCAGCCAAGCATTGGCCACTACCTTGAGTGGATCCAGGCGGCCAAGACCGGCGGGGAGTCACTGTGCCACTTTGCCTATTCCGGCGCGTTGATTGAGCACAACCTGCTCGGCAATGTTGCCCATCGGCTTGGCAGCAAGCTGGTCTGGGATGCGGCGAAGTTTGCGGTGGGCAATGTGCCGGCCGCCGCGGCGATGCTCACCAAGGACTACCGGGCGGGCTGGTCAGTCTAGGGAGCGCGGGGTCGACGAGGCGGTTGTTTCATCTGTAGAACTTGTGGATTAGCCG
>JBILQE010000080.1:0-8514 GCA_044373465.1 Akkermansiaceae bacterium
GATCGCGGAGTGTCCGGTTGGGGTTTCGGCGCTCTTGGCTGGGGACCGGGATCTCGGCGAACTGCATGGATTCATCCTCGCTGGTGAGCGACCGGAGGGCAATCTGCGGGTCGGTCGCCTCGGTCTTGAGGAGCGCCTCAAGGTTGGCGGCGGGAACGATGAAGCTGCGCACCCGGCTGGCGCGGGCCAGCGTGAGGCCGACGAAGTTCCCGTCGAGGTCGACGACCGGGCCGCCGGCCTCGTTGGGCTTGAGGAACATGTCGGTTTCGAGGACCTGCGGGAAGCCGCTCCGGACGCGGCTGATGTCGCCGCCCATGCGTTCCATGACGTCGAGCCGCTGGCGCGGAAACGCGGGCATCTTCGAGCGCGCCGCCAGGGTGACGGCGAATCGCTCCTCCTTGTTGGCGCGTTGGACCCGGAGGTCAGCAACATCGCCCGGCTTGAGGGTGGCGAGGCGGTTCTGGAGTTCGAACAATCCTCCGACCTGATCATTGCCAATGGCCAGGATGATGTCGCCAGGCTGCAATCCGGCGGTCTTTGCCGGGCTTTCATCGCTGACTTCCTTGATCCGCGCACCGGCCCCGCTGTGCTCGGCATCCAGGGTCACCCCGATGAACGCACGGTCGGCGTCCCGCAGGCTGCGCGGCATCACCCCGGCGACCCCGATGCTCACCGGCACCTTGTCCGGACGCGCCGCCACCAAAAACGACCCGAGCGCGGGCACCACCGGCTTGTCCATCGCCAGCGGCACCAGCGGCTTGCCGGTGAGTTTCAGGCGCGCCAGATCGTAGTCGACATAGACGCCAACCACCTTGGCCGCGCGCGCCTCGCCATCGCCGCCGACCGCCTCAAGCCCGTTGCGCCGCGTCGCCACCTCGCTCCACTTCGTCAGCACCTCGGTCCCGTCGCCGATCACCGTGCCCATGGCGAGCACCCGCTTGCCGGCCCGGATCCACACCGTGCTGTCGGCCACGGTTGCCACGCTCGGCGCCACCGCCCCGTAAAACTCCCCGGCCTGCGACTCGAGCTGCGCATTGACCTCCGGGGTGAGAAACGACAGGTCCGGCGGAATGTTGCTTGCCGCCTTGCGCTGGGCCTCGGCCACCGGCATCGCCGCCAGCGCCAACAGGGAAAGAAGACCGATTCGGCTTATCGATGAGGTCATGAAGTTGGGAACGTTTTAAATGAGGGTTATTCTGCAAACAAATCACCGCGCTTCGCCAGGACCACCTTGACCTGCTGCTCCTTGCCTTGCCGCTGGAAAGTCACCACCACCTCGTTCCCCGGCGCCTTCGCCCCCAGCACGATCAACAGCGCCCGCGTGTCGCGCACCGCCTGGCCGTCAATCGCCATCACCCGGTCGCCCGCCTGGACGCCGCCGCGCGCCGCAGGACCGTCCGCGACGACCCGCTTGACCAGCACCCCGGGGCCCGCGCCGGGCGCAAACTCGATCCCGATGACCGGGCTGTCCGGGTCGGCCAGCGGGTTCATCGTCAACCGGCCCCAGGTTTCGCCGGCGAGCATCCGGCTCCAGTCCTCCTTGAACCCGGCGATCCGCGCGTGGTTGTTCGACTGGAGCGACTGGCTGATCGACGAGTGGATCCCGATGACTTTCCCGTTCAAGTCAAACAACGGCCCGCCCGAATCCCCGCCGATCAACGTGCACGACGTCGTCATGAAATTCCCCGGGTTGATCGAGATCACCCGCCCAAACCGCACCGGCGGCGTCCGCGCCGGATCAAATCCCGCCGAGTGCCCGAGCGCGATCACCCAGTCACCCGCCTTGAGCTGCGCCGAGTCGCCGACCTCGGCAAATGGAAACGGCCCCCCGCCCTCCAACTGGACCATCGCCTCGTCGCGCGTCGCATTGGCGCCGAGCACCTTGGCCGGAACCGTCCGACCGTTGGGGAAGACCACCATCACCTTGTCGGACCCCTCGACGACGTGCGCCGCCGTGAGCACCAGCCCCTCCTTGTTGACCACCACCCCGCTGCCGGACGCCCCGGTGTTGCCGACCTGCAGCGCCACCGTGGCCGGCAAGACCTTCGCCGCCACTTGTTGGATCCGCCCTTGCAGGACCTTGACCTCGTCCAGGGTCTTGATCGCAACTGCCTCTTGGCCAAGCGCCGCGCCGGCCGCACAAAGGACCAGCAGGGCCGCGGCAAGCGCCCGCGCGGAGGATCTCAGGTTGCTCGTGATCATCGAGGGAAGTAGCGGCGCACGATGGCATTTTCGTTTCCCAAGTTCACGCCTTTTTCACACCCGCTCCCCCTAATCAGAGTAGTCGGGCGGCGCAATTCGAGTTACGTTTTGGCACCCGATGCCGAAACGCACCCCACCCGCTGCCGCCAAGAACTCCCGCAGCCGCTCCCAGGAAAGTCCGCCGGAACATGAGCGCACGATCATCGGCACGCTTGTCGGCTGGCCGTTTGCGCTCATCCGCTACTTCACCCGCGGGCTGCCGCCGGTCATCCGCTGGCCGGTGCGCGCGATCCTCTCGCTTGGCGTCCTCGGCGCGGTCTTCGGCACCGGCTTCGGGACGATCTACTACCTGCGCGCCCGCCCGTACGACATGACCAACGTCGGCAAGATGCCCGAGCGCACCGTCATTCTTGACCGCAACGGCCACGAACTCGGCCGGATCCACGGGGAAAAGCGCGACGTCATCC
Source organism: Akkermansiaceae bacterium (assembly GCA_044373465.1). Lineage (GTDB taxonomy): Bacteria > Verrucomicrobiota > Verrucomicrobiia > Verrucomicrobiales > Akkermansiaceae > JBILQA01. Next base: position 2,670 of record JBILQE010000080.1, read on the forward strand.
CGCTCTCCGAGGTGTCCGAGCATTTCCGCAACGCCATTCTCGCCCGCGAGGACGCACGTTTCTACAACCACGGCCCGATCGACCTGATCGGCGTCGCCCGCGCCACCGTGCGCAACCTCAAGGAGCGCGGCCTCGCCGAGGGCGCCTCGACGATCACCATGCAGCTCGCCCGCAACTCGTTCCCGCTCGGCGGCGGCAACAAGCTCCAGGAGTTTGACCGCAAGTTGCTCGAGATTGCCGTCTCCTACCGGATCGAGGAGCAGTATTCCAAGGACGAGATCCTCGAACACTACGTCAACCGGATCTTCTGGGGCCACTCGATCATGGGCATCGAGGAGGCTGCCCAGACATATTTTGAAAAACCCGCCAAGAACCTCACGCTTTCCGAGTCCGCGCTGCTCGCCGGGATCGTCCGCGGACCGAACGCGTTCTCGCCATTCAACGACATCGACAAGGCCAAGCGCGAACGCGACACCACCCTGGCCAGCATGGTCGACAAGGACTTCATCACCGAGGACGAGGCGAAGGCGGCCAGCGCCGAACCGATCACCATCCGCCCGGAATGGCGCCGCGTCATGCACGCCAGCTACGCGATGGACGCGATCCGCCGCGACCTAGAATACTGGCTCGAGCAGGAAAACATCGAGCTCGGCGGCCTGACGATCACCACCACCATCGACAGCCGCATCCAGGAACGCGCCGAAAAAGCCCTCGACGCCCGCCTTACCGAGGTCGAGCGGACCCCAGGCTATCCGCACCAGACGCGCGCAAAATGGAACTCCCTGCCGGAAACCGGCCGCCCGCGCCCAGAATACATTCAGGGCGCGGTGGTCGTCATCGAGAACTCGACCGGCGCGGTGCTGGCGGTCGTCGGCGGGCGCAACGCGGATGAGTCGAAGTTCAACCGGGCGCTCCAGGCCAACCGCCAGATCGGCTCGGTTTTCAAGCCCTTCGTTTACCTTGCGGCGTTCGACGCCGGCCTGCGGCCCAACACCCCGATCAGCGACGACCCGATCCGCCACGGCGAAATCAAGGGCGCCGCAAGCTGGACGCCACACAACTCCGACGGGAAATTCAACGGCATCCAGACCGCCTCCTACGGGTTGATCCGCTCACGCAACACAATGTCAGTGCGCATCGGCGATTTTGCCGGCCTGAAAAAAGTCACCGAGGTCGCCAACCGCGCCGGCTTCGCCCAGGTTCCGGCCACCCCGGCATCCTACCTCGGGTCGTTTGAGACGACGCCATGGCATGTCGCCAGCGCCTACACGATCTTCCCGAATGGCGGCCAGCGGTTCCGCCCGTTCCTCATCAGCGAGATCAAGGACAAGGACGGCAACGTCGTCTACACCACCCCGCCGCTCGCCTACGCCGCCGCCTCGTCCGGCTCGACCTGGGCGATCTCCAACATCCTCCAGGAGGTCACCACCTCGGGCACCGCCGCCGCGGTCAAGCGCCTTGGGTTTGATTTCCCGGCCGGCGGCAAGACCGGCACCACCAACGACTTCAAGGACGCATGGTTCACCGGCTACACCTCCAGCCTGACCTGCACCGTCTGGGTCGGCATGGACACCCCGAAGAAAACCATCACCGGCGGCTACGGGTCCACCTTGGCACTCCCCGTCTGGGTCGAGGTGATGAAAACCGCCGAACGCCTCGGCTACCCGGCGAAAAAGGTCGGCGCCGGCGTCACCCTCAAACCGGTCACCCTGTGCCGCCAGAGCGGCCAGCGCGCCACCCCCGGGTGCAAGGCCGCGGGCGCCGCCTTTGACGAACTCGTCCCGGCTGACATCCTTCCGCCAGAGCGCGATTTTTGCACGATCCACCCGCTGCGCGCCGAGCCGGTCAGTGCGGCGGATGTCGCCCGCCAGCCGCCGACTGCCGCGCACCCCGCGGTTCCGGCTGGCCAGCCGCTGCGGGCGCTGCCGGTCGGTCCGGACGACCTGCCGCCGGCTGCGCCGCGGGCGTTGCCGGTCGACGAAGTCATCAGGGAAGAGGAGGACATTCCGCGCGCCTTGCCGGTTCGTTGATTCTCAGCTACCTCTGGCGCGCCCGATCCCACCGATGTCTTGGCGCACCCTACCAACCCGCAGCATTCTGCCCGCCTGGATCCCCGGCTGGCTCCAGCGGCCGTTGCGGCTGGCCATCCGCCTCGGGATCCTCGGCGCATGCTTCGCCCTCGCCCTTGCCATCCTCTACCTCGGCCTCTCGCTGAAGTATGACATGGCCAAGGTCGCGCAGCTGCCGTCGCGCACCCTCATTGTCGACCGCAACGGCCAGGAACTCGAAGTCGCAGGCGACAACAACCGCAACCTGATCACCCGCGACCAGATCCCAGACTTCATGGTCAAGGCGCTCCAGGCCCGCGAGGATGCCCGGTTCTTCGACCACTCCGGCGTCGATTTCCGCGGCCTCGCACGCGCCACGATCCGCAACCTCAAAGACCTGTCGTTCACCCAGGGCGCCTCGACCTTGTCGATGCAGCTTGCCCGCAACTCGTTCGACATCCGCGCCAAGTCGCTCCACCGGAAGTTCCTCGAAATCGCCATCACCCTGCGCATGGAGCAGGCGTACTCGAAGGACGAGATCCTCGCCCACTACCTGAACAGGATCTACTTCGGCGCCGGCTGCGATGGCGTCGACGCCGCCGCCCATACGTATTTCGGCAAGCCGACCGCCGAGCTCGACCGGGGCGAGTGCGCGATGCTTGTCGGGATCATCCGCGGGCCGCACATATTCTCGCCATTCCGCAACCTCCCGGCCGCCATCGAGCAGCGCGACCAGGTCCTCAACCGCATGATCGAGATGGCGTTCATCACCGCGGACGAGGCCGCCGCGGTGCGCGCCGAGCCGGTCAAGCTCGTCCCGGTCGACCAACGCCAAGCAGAGCGGTCGTATGCGCTCCAGGTGATCCACGCCGAGCGCGACCTCATCCTTGACAAGGCCGACATCCAAAACGGCGGCCTGCGTATCACCACCACCCTGGACCGGAAATGGCAGACCCGCCTGGAGACCGAGCTCACCCAGACCGCCCGCGCGCTCGAGGCCGCCAAGGATTGGCCGCACCCGACCCACGAGGCCTTCGTTCCCGGCGAGACGCCCGCCTATCTCCAGACCTCCGCCGTCACCCTGGAAAAGGGCAGCGGCGCGATCCTCGCCCTGGTCGGCGGCCGCGATTTCCTTGACTCGCGCTTTGACCGCAGCACCAGCGCCCGCCGCGACCTCGGCCCGACCTTTGAACCGTTCATCGCCGCGGCCGCCGCCGAACGCGGCAAGCTCATCCTCTCAGGCCGCCCACTCCAGACCGGCCGCCAGATCGGTGCTGCCGAGACCGAACGACTCTCCCGCCGCCTCGGCATCCGCGGCCGCTTCCTCGACGGCGACGACCTGTTCCGCGGTGGCGCCGCGGCCAGCCCGATGGAGGCCGCCGTCGCCTTGGCCACCCTGGCCACCAAGGGGAAGCGCCCGAGCCCGTTCATCATCCAGCAAATCTCCGACGCCTCCGGCAGGATCCTCTTTACCCGCCAACCCGACGTCGCCCAGGCGATCCGCGCCGACGCCGCCACCGAGGCCCTCTCAGTCTTCACCAAGAGCGGCTCGAGCCTCATCTTCACCGGCGCCACCCATTCCTGCACCGACGCCTGGCTCCAGCGCGTCGGCCCCAGCGGCGCCACCGTCGCCTGGTTCGGGTTCGACAACCCGACTCGCATCACCGACTCGAAGATCCTCAACTCCGCCATGGATGACCTCGCCACAAGGCTTGGCCAGTAGCCTGGGAGTTTTTGACCGGGTTGACCGGGTTGACCGGGTTGACCGGGTTGACGGGGTTGACCGGGTTGACCGGGTTGACCGAGCCGCTCACGCCTCCTTGCGCAGCCGCGGCCGGTCGCTCCGGGTGCCACTTGGACGCGTCCGCTCGCGCTTTGGCAGGAACGGCTTGACGAAAACGTCCTCGAAATCGAAGACCTCGCGGAAATCCTCGCGCGTGTCGGAATCCTGCTTGCCGAAGATCCCCGCGTCGATGAGGTGGAAGACCAGGTCGCCCACGTGGGTGCAGTTGCGCACTCCCCATTCCTTGAAAAGCGTCGCCGCCATCGGCCCGAAATCCTGCAGCGCGAGCTCGCGAAATCCCGTCAGCAACTGCGCACCCGTCACATGCGGCGAACTCCCCGGCGCCGCCTGCTCTTGCGCCTTCTTCAAGGTGAAATCCAGCGCCTCCTTGAGAAAAAAGTACGCGCTCGGGTCGAAGCGCGGGTCGTGGCGGCGGATCACCTCGATCGCCTGATGAAACTGCACGGGCTGCATTGCCGCAAAATGCCGGGAACTCCCGCGGAAGTCAAAAATGTTAGTTTGGGAATATGGTTAGGCCCCCGCGGTTTTCTCACCGCGGGGGCCCGCACCTTCCACCTCAGGCGACCTCAGCGGTCGGCTCGCATGCCGTCCTTACCGTTACCAGCGCGGCGCTCGCCCGGTCGAGGCGCCGGAGGACCTGCCAGGTGCCGGCCAGGCCGATGACGAGCCCGCCGCCAAGGCCGGCCACGAGGAGGATTTCCGAGCCGAACACAAGCCACGCGAGCGTCCCGAGTGCGGCAACCGCCACGCTCACGCCGACCAACCCGAGGCAGATCAACCACGCCGCGCCGGCCAGCGTCCGCCCTGCCCAGAGTTTCACCTGCTCAACCTTAACTTCCGGAATCTGAATGGTTTTCATATCGCCCGGAGGCTCGCCCAGGGATGCGCGGTGGCGATGAACCCGCGGTGAAATTCCGGTGAATTTCGCTCCTCACAGCCCGGGGAACGCCACCGCTTGGGCCTTCCTCGCCCAGCGCTCTTCAGGCGAAAAAAAAGGCCGCGGATCGCTCCGCGGCCTTTTGGGTTAATTTACCTTAGCGCTGGCTTCAGTCTTCCGAGCTTGGGCTCCACTCCTCGGCCGCGGCTGCGGCGAGGTTGAACGCCTGCTCGAGGCCGACCATCTCGGTCGACGGACGGAGGCTTTCGAACGACTGGCTTTCCTTCTTGAGCTGGTCGTCGGTGTAGTCGACCGCCTTGACGGAAAGTCCGACGCGGCGCTCGACCTTGTCGACCTTGATGACCCGGGCTTCGACTTCGTCGCCAACCTTGATCACATCCTTGACCTTCTCCACGTGATCCTCGCTGAGCTGGGAAATGTGGATCAGACCGTCGATTTCGCCTTCCAGGCTGACGAAGGCGCCGAACGAGGCGATCTTGGCCACCGTCCCCTTGACGAGGTCGCCGACCTTGAACTTGGCTTCGATCTCGCTCCACGGATCGCCTTCAAGCTGCTTCATGCCGAGCGACACGCGCTGGTTGTCCTTGTCGATGGACAAGACGAGCGCTTCGACTTCGTCGCCCTTCTTGAGGACTTCGCTTGGGTGGTTGATCTTGCGCGTCCAGGACATGTCCGAGACGTGAACCATCCCGTCGATCCCTTCCTCGAGGCCAACGAAGGCGCCGTAGGCGGTAAGGTTGCGGACCTGGCCCTTGATGGTCGCACCGATCGGATAGCGGGCTTCGATCTCGTCCCATGGGTTGGTGTCGAGCTGACGCACGCCGAGGGAGATCTTCTGCTCGTCGATGCTGATGCCCAGCACCACGGCTTCGATTTCCTGGCCCATTTCCAAGACGTCGCTCGGGCGGGTGATCCGCTTCGTCCAGGAAAGTTCCGAGACGTGCACGAGACCTTCCACACCGCGCTCGATTTCAACAAACGCGCCGTATGGGAGCAGCTTGGTGACCTTGCCGCGCACGGTGGTGCCGATCGAGTAGCGGGCTTCGATGTCGGCCCATGGGTTGTCGGACATCTGCTTGAGGCCAAGCGAGACGC
>JBILQE010000081.1:0-8467 GCA_044373465.1 Akkermansiaceae bacterium
GGTTGGAGTTCGAAGCGGACGCCGGGGGCGAGCTCGGCGAGGGTGAGCGGCGCGGCGCGGTCGGGTGAGTGGAGCGACTCGGGGACTGGCCGGTGGCGCTGGAGCCGGTGGCGGTTTTTTTCGACCGCGCTGAGCTGCAGGAACCGCCCGGCAAGCATCAGGAAGACAAACACGGCGACAAAATCAAAGTAGAGCAGTCCCTTGATGTTCAGCGCCCATCCGGCGATCGACCCGGCAAACGCGAGCACCAGCCCGAGGGCGATCGGCAGGTCGATGTGGACGATCCCGGCGCGCGCCGCCCGCCACGCCCGCTGGATGAAGTAGCTCCCGCCGACGAGCATCGCCAGCGTCGCGGAAAGAAACGTCACCAGGTGGAAAATCCGCGCAAACGCAAAGTCGCCCGGCATCCCGAGGTAGCTCGGCAGCGTGAAGGCCATTGCGTTCATCGCAAACGCCCCGCACAACCCGAGCCGGCCGCCGAGACCGCGCGCCTCGCTTGGCGCCCCGCCAACCCGCCGCGCGCTGAGCGCATAGCCGAAGCTGGCCAGCTCGCGGGCAAACCCAACAAGGTCGCACTCGCCCGATGCCCAGCGCAGCCGCAGGTGGCCGGTGGCCGGATGCGCGGCGGCCTCCAGCGCCCCGCGGCTGCGCAAAAACACCTTCTCAACCAACCACACGCACCCCACGCACGAGAGCCCTTCGAGCGCCAGATCCGCCTCCACCGGATCGCCCGCGGCCACCCCGGCCTCCGCGGCGGCCACCAGCGTGGCGAGCCACCCATAGTCGTGGGCTTCGAATGGCAGGCTCCGCGCCGGGCGCACCGGCGTGTCCTGGCGCAGGTCGTAGAACTTCTCCAAGCCCTCGTCCTGGATCAACTCGTAGACAAACTCGCAGCCGCGGCAGCAAAACCGCTCGTCCTCCCGCCCCGCCGAAAACGGCGTCCCGCAATGGTCACAGGTGCTCATCGGAAAATTGTCGCGTTCATGACCCGTGCCCCTCCGCGCAGCACGATGGCAGCGGCTTCTCCGCGTCGCCCGGCGCGGTTCCCAGCGGCAGCGTCCCGTGCAGCCGCCACGCCAGCACCAGCGCCGCCAACAACGCCAGCGACCGCTGCACCCGCACCAGCGTCCCCGCACCGATCCGCGGCTTGAGCCGCTGCAGCTGCCACTGCGCCAGCCACAACAGCGGCACCGTCCCCAACCCGAAGGCCAACGCAAACTCCGCCCCGCGCACCGCCGAACCGCTCACCAACGCCGCCCCGAATAACAGATAGAGCGGCCCGCACGGCAGCAGCGGCGTCAGCGCCCCGAGGGTAAAGCCACTGGCCACCGGCGAGAGCCGCCCGGTGCGCAGCCGCAGCCGCGCACTGAGGCGCAGCAGCGCGACTGGCCGCGGCAGGCGCTTCTCCAACCCGAGCCCGAAAATCACAAACACCACCACCAGCATCCACGGCAGCAACACCGCCGGGGAATCGAAAAACCACCCCAGCGGCTGCTGGCCGAGCGCCCCGCACGCCGCGCCGATGGCCGCATAGGCTAACAGGCGCGTCCCGTGGTAGGCGCTCGCCGCCGCGAGCCGCTCGCCCTCGCTTGCCGGCAGCGCCGCGAGGCTGCACGCCAGCGGCCCGCACATTCCGGCGCAGTGGATGCTGGTGACCAGCCCGGCGAGCAGCGCGCCAACCGTGGTGTGGACTGGATCCATCAGTTGTTAGCGCTGGGAACCGTTTTCCACGGTGATCACCTCGGGAGAATGTTTGAGGGCGACAATCACCAGCGTGCTCCACGCTGCGATCAACACCAGGAAGGCTGCCACGATCATCAATACAGGTTTCATGCTCGGATGGGTTTTGGGTTTTGGGTTTGAACTTGGGTTTGACCTTGGGTTTTTCGGTTGGGCTCAGTGCGGCCGGCGCGGTGGCGGGCCGAGGAACTGGAGCTCCTGGGTGATGCTCGCCGCCCCCGGGGTGGCGTGGATGCGCAGCGTCAGGTTCAGCGGTCCGCTGTAGGTGTCCATCGGCGTGACGATGATCAGCGGGCGGCTCACCTCGCCCAGCGGCGGAAGCGTCAACTCCTCGGTCAGCCCGCTGAGGGTGAACCCGGCTGGCGCTCCCTCAAGGGCCACGCTGAAGGCCACCGGCTGGTTGCGCTTGTTGACTAACCGGATCTGGTAGTGGTTGCGCACACTGCTCGGGTCGACAAAAAACGGCGCCCCGCGCATCCGCGAAATCTCCGCGTGGATCGGCTTGGCCCGCTGGATCACCGTGACCCCGAGCGCCACCAGCCCTAGCAGACCGAGGAGCGCATAGACCAACAACCGCGGGCGCATGATCCGGCGGCGCTCGCCAGCGAGCCCGCGTCCCGAGTCATAGCGGACCAACCCGGTCGGGCGGTCGAGCTTGGTCATGATTTCATCGCAAGCGTCGATGCAGGCCGAGCAGCCGACGCATTCCATCTGGAGGCCGTTGCGGATGTCGATGCCGGTCGGGCAGACATTGACGCAACGGCGGCAATCGACGCAGGCGCCGGCGTTCGGGTCGCTCGCTTTGCCGCGCGGCTCGCCGCGGTTGGCGTCGTAGCCGATGATGAGGGTGTCCTCGTCGGTTAGGGCCGACTGGAGCCGTCCGTACGGGCAGAGGATGATGCAGAACTGCTCGCGGAACCAGCCGAAGCAGAAGAAGAGGGCGGCGGTGAGGAAGGTGACGACGCCGAAGGCGGTGAGGTGTTGGAGCGGTCCGTCCTGCACGGACTGGTACAATTTGGGCAGGGAGACGAAGTAAGAGAGGAACACATGGGCGATGAGGGTTGAGATGATCAGATAGAGCCCGTATTTGACTACGCGCCGCGCGATCTTCCCCGCGCTGCGCGGCGCGGCATCCAGCTTGCGCCGGGCTGCCGCGTCGCCGTCGATCCAGCGCTCGATGCGCCGGAACACGTGCTCAAGGAAGATCGTGTAGGGGCAGGCCCAGCCGCACCACAGCCGGCCTAACACCGCGGTGACTGCGAACAGGGTGAACCCGAGGCCGCTGATGGCAAAGAACAGGACCCACAAGTCCTGGGCGAGCAGGGTGATTCCGCCGAGGTGGAAGCGCCGGTTGGCAACATCGAGGAAGACCGCCGGGGCGCCGTTGATGGTGATCCACGGCAGCGCCACGTAGAAGGCGATCAGGAAAAACGCGAACACCCGCCGCGCCCGGGTAAAGCGCCCGCGCACATCGGCGGGATGCAGCGTGTAGTGGGAGCCGTCCGCGTTGAGCGACGTCAGCGAAACCAGGTTCGGCTGCTTGGATTTTGGCGGGGGTCCGGACACGCGCCGAAGCTGGCAGATCCGCGGCCTCTGCGCTCCGCATCCGCTCTCAGAGAGTGCGCGGGATTTGCGCGCGCGACGCTGCGACGGCGCCGCCGCTTTGGAGCAACCAAGTGCGGGGGCAAGCAAAGGGTACCCCTTTCCCACCGCGCTCCAAACATTGGCGCCCCGCCCGGGCGCTTGGGAAATGCGAAAAGTTATTCACAATCAGCAGATTACCCTGATTTCAGCGAGCCCTGCCCCTACGCTTGTCCCATCCCGCAGGATAATCTCGGCGCATGCTTTTGGAAATCCATCTGAGCCGGAGTGGCCCCAGCAAAAAGCCCGCTGCGCGTTTACCCCCAGGGTCGGCGCAGCCACCATCTGCGTGCGCTAAGCATCTCCCGGCAACGGCTTCCTTGGAACCTTGGGCGCCTCACCCTCGGCGAGCAGTGGGTTGATCCCATGGACATCGACCGCATCCAGCCATTGTTGGATCGCGAGCCGCAGGACCGCCGAGCGGGAAATCGCCATCTCCTTGGCCAGGCCGTCAACGCGGGCTTGGAGATCGGCGGGCAGACGTACCGGAATCGGGTCCATTTAAAAAACTACCCATAGGCTCCACCCATCCAATGGCAAAATTATTCTAGATCACTTGGTGAAAATCAACGTATACGAAACGAATACACATGAACCCCTCCTCGCTGACCCCCGAGTCGCTCCCTCAGGATCTTCACCACAAATTGAGCGAACTTGCCGCGGCCAGAGGCTGCGACCTTCACCAAGCGATCGAAATGGTCATCGCCGAGGGGCTTGCCCGGCTTGAGAGCATGACCCCGGACGAGCGCTCAAGTGCCCTGCAGTCAGCGGCGAGTGCCGGCGGCTAGGAACCTCCGTGGATCCCCGGGCGGGCGATTCTGCTAGCGTATACGTTTCGTATACACTAGCCGGAGGGGGTGATGAGCAGCTTGGCGGGAATTTTTTCGGGACGTCGCAGCGGATGGCGGTGGATTTGGGTGAGCGGGTGGCTGTGGGTAACAGGGGGCAGTGGCGGGGTGTGGGCGGGCGAGTCCGGGTATGCGGCGTGGCGGAGCGGGGAATTCAGTGTCGAGGAAGTTGCGGATGCGGGGATTTCCGGGCCGGATGAGGATCCCGACGGCGACGGGTTGGAGAACTGGAGGGAATGGCTGCGGGCGACCCGGCCGAAAGCGGCAGGCGGGGAGGACCACGGGAAGCTGTGGCGCGACGGCAACTGGCTGGGGATCACGTTTACCCGCCAGGCCACTCTGGCACCGGGGTATGCGGTGGGCGGCGAGGCATCGGCTGACATGGCTGACTGGTCGCTGCCAGTCGTTGAGTAGGTGGTCGGCAGCGAGGGCGGGGTGGAGACGGTGCGGGCCAAGGTCGAGGTGGGGGCGGCGGGGCGGGCGTTTCTGCGAATCCGCGACCTGCGCCCCGCGTTTGCCGGGATCACCAGCTTGGCCACCCAGCCGAGCGCGACCCCGGTGCTGACCCACCAGATCGGCCCGGATCGCACGGCGGTGCGGGTTTGGACCGGCGAGACGCCATTTACGGAGCCGTTCTTCACGCTGTTCGTCAACCGCGGTGGCAGTGTCACAAAAATCCGGATGACCCGCTGGGAGTCTCGCGTGATCAACCTCGAACCAGGATCATCCGTCGGCTTCGGCACTTCCGACGGGCGCCCGGTCCACCTCATGGCCGACGCTCCGCCAGCCCACCTCGCCACCACCTTTGCCATCACCGGCACCGCCAACTGCGACCGGGCCGGCGTCCCGCTGTGGGCGCCGACCGCCGCCCACCTCACCCTGCCGGAAAATGCGCGCGCGTTTGAGATCGCCAGCGACGGGATCGAGCGGATCGTCTTCATCTCCGAGTCCGATGGCCTCTCGTGGAGCCCGCCGCGCTGGCTGCGCGTGCCAAAATCCGGCGGCGTCCGCGTCCACGCCACTTGCGCTCAAGTCGCGCTTGCCAACTACGCCGGCGACCCGCTGACTATCAATGCCCCGGATGGATCGATCATCGGCGGCACCGCGGCCACCATGCACCTCCCGATGCCCGCCGTGACCGGCACCTCCCGGGATGTCGAGAATGTCGCTGAATTGAAACTGGCCATCGCCGCGGCCGTGGCGGGTGACGAGATCGTCCTTGCCGACGGGATCTATCCGCTTGACGTCAACCTAACCGCCGCCAGCTTCACCGCCAACCAAAGTGCCGGGCGAATTGGGATGGAGGGCATCCTGATTCGCTCCGCATCCGGCGACCGCTCCACATGTACGCTCACTTGTGCCAGTGGCAATGTTGGCGATTGGGCATTAACCCAAACAGGCGCCTCATTGTTGAGCGGATTCCACGGCATTACCTTTGATTTCTCCGGAACAACCGCCGCGCATTTCACCCTCAATCGTGGCAGATACGCGCTGGAAGCCTGTCGATTTACCGGGGTAAACACGAACATCAACACGTTCGACTTCGCTGGCGATGGGACCGCAGCGGGGCTGGTCCTTGATGTTCTCCGCTGCCAGTTCGATACGGGCGGTGGAGATTTGATTTCTGGCAACAATACCAGCGGGACCGCATGCGCTGTGCGGATCATTGACTGCGTAGCGTTTGGGACTGGGGTCGCAGAATCTCACCAGTGCGTAACGACCCATGGGCAAGGAATCCCGCTGCAGGTATTTGGCGGCAACTACCACTCCGCCCAGCTCAACGCCTTTGCCCCCGGCACCGGCGGTGGTACCAACGGGAGGATTTACTGGTTCTTCGGGATGACTTCCGACGTTTCCCGTTCATGCAAAGTCCAAGGCACGGACCTATTTGGCTGCTCACTTGCCCGCTCAGCGGCAGTCGGGTTGGCCAGCAATTACGAGATGGCCTGGATCGCCACGGTGATCCGCGCCGGATTTTCCGAGCACGTCGCAAAATCGGGATTGGTCGAAGGGTGCTTGTTCCAACGCGCCGGAACCGGCTCCTACGGAATGCAACTCTATGCTTCCACCCAAACGTCCTCCACGCTCCGGTTCAATGTGGTCGCTGGCTTTGGCGAGGGCATCCGCATGAGTGACTCAAATGCAGGTGCTACTGGGACCAGCACCGTTGCCCATACCGCGGTCGTCGATTGCGCCGTGGGCATCCGAGCCAGCGATTCCCGGCTTGGCTTTGTGCTTACCCATCTCGCCACCAAAGGCAGCACGACTGGGTTGGCGACCACGGCGGACGCGGTTTCGCGAATGACCCGCAGCTACAACACGCTCGACCCTGCCGTGTCGGGCTTCTACTCACTTGGCGCCGGCGACCTGACCAATACCGACGCGGCCCTTGACTCCCGGTTCTTCCCGCTCGCCGCGGGCAATTGCGATGGCAACGGCGACCCGGCCGCCACCGCCTGGGTCGGCGGGACCGACTTCGAAGGCTACCCGTTGCGGCTCGCAACCTCGGTCATCGACCGCGGCGCGCGCTGCCGGCCGCGGATCATCCCCGCCGCCGAGTTGTTCCCGGACCTCTGGTGAGCCTACTTCCCGAAGTCCTTCGGGTTCTCGGCGATGAGAAACGCGGTGAGCTGCGCAATCTGGATCGGCGGCAGCTTGTTGCCCCACGCCTCCATCCGCGCGCCGTTGTGGCCGGTGCTTTCCGCCGGCGTCCCGGCGTTGATCAGCTTGAAGATCTCCATCGGCTTGGACCCGTATTTCCACTCGCCGTCGGTGAGCGCCAATCCCGGCAGCGCCACCGACTGGCCGTTGCCGACATCAATCCGCGCCTTCAAATCCTGCCCGTGGCAGGCAATGCAGTTGGCCTGATAGATATCCCGCCCCGCACTCACCGCCACCGGGTCGGTTGCCCACACCTCGGTGAGCGCCGCGTCGTCAAGCTGCGCGAGCATCTCGTCAAGCGCCTTGGCCTTGACCCCCTCGATCCTCGCCATCTCGCTGTCCACCCTCTGCGCGTCGCTCTGGACCACCCCTAACTGGTAATAGACCAGCCAGTACGCCGGAAACGCCAGAATCGCGGCAAAGAAGATGAACAACCACCAGTTCGGCAGCGTCTGGTCATACTCCTGAATCCCGTCGTATTCGTGCGGGCGCAGGACCACCTCGCCCTTCTCGCTGGCGTAGTGGGCTTTCTTGATCTCCGGTTCGGATGACATAGGACAAGTTTTGTTGAATCGTTAGGTTGGCCTCACTGGTCGAGCGGCAGCCGCGCGAGCTCCTCGCGCTCCGGCTTGGGCGTGCGCAGCGCGCGCAGCGTCGCCACCGCGAACACCGCGAAGGTCAGCACAAAGGAGATGATCGGCACGATCGTCGCCCAGTCTTCGTAGATGACTCGTTTGAACATGGCTTTGGATGGTTACTTCTTCTCCGGGAGGAGCGTGGCATTGTTAGGCGTGGCCGCCGGGGTGGCCGCGCGCAGCCGGCTGTCGGGGTCGAGCGGGTGCGCTTGCGGCTGGCCGTTGACGTTGGTGTAGGCGCCGACTTTCTGCATGTAGGCGATGAGGGCGACGACCTGGGTTTCGGCGAGGTGGTTGCGCAGCGCGTCGCCGGTTAGCTCGGGCTTGTCGGGAAGGAACGCCTCGGCGGCGACCAGCGAGGTGGCGATCTCGAGCGCCTGCTCGCGCGCGCTTTGCTCGATCTCGTCCTTGCTCAGCGCCGGCCACGGGACTCCAAGGCGGGTCTGCACCGCGATCCGCTTTGGCAGGCTCTTGAAGTCGGCCTTGTTCTCAAACAGGAATGGATAGGCCGGCATGTTGGACCCGAGCGAGGTCCGCCGCGGGTCGAGGAAGTGGTTGAAGTGCCACAGGTTGTCGCGCCGGCCGACGCGCATCGCGGTGGCCCCGGCGACGAGCTCGCCGCCCTCGCGGGCAAGGTCCGGGCCGGTCCGCTTCGATCCCCACTGGTATGGGAAGTCGTAGAGCGACTCGCCCAGCCGGCTGTATCCCTGCTCAGGCTTCGGTCCGTAGCGCAGCACGTCGGGGACCAGCGTGCGGATCATCTGCGAGTGGCAGTTGTAGCAGCCTTCCGCGACGTAGATGTCGCGCCCCGCCAACTCCAGCGGCGTGTAGACGACCTGCAGCCGGTCCTCGACGTTGGCCGCCCGGTTGACCACCAGCGACGGGATGATCTGGACGATCCCGCCAATCGCCGCCGCCACGAAGATCAGCACCGTGAACGGC
>JBILQE010000036.1:0-31591 GCA_044373465.1 Akkermansiaceae bacterium
GGGGACTTCCTTCATTTTCTCGGTGAGCTCCGCCTTGAGCTTTTCCATGGTCATGCCGTCGCGCCAGGCGGGGTTGCGCTGCATGCGGAAGCGGCCGTTGGGGATGAGCTCGGGCTTGAGCATGATGGTTGTTTCCAACATCTCGGTGGGGGCCGGGTCGGTCGCCGTCTCGAAGCGGCCGAGCTTGCCGGCGACGCTCTCGACCTCGGGAAGTTCGCTGATGACTTTGTCCTGCCACGCCATGACCCGCTGGATCTCAGAGAGTCCGGTTTTCGGCATGAGGACCGGCATGTAGAGCAGGCTGCCTTCGTTGAGCGGCGGCATGAACTCGGTGCCAAAGCCGGCAAACAGGCCGGCGACCTTCGGGTGGCCGGACTCGGCGATCGACTTGATCCAGGCGCGCGGCAGTCCAATGGCTAACAACATGGCGAAGGCGAGAATGCCAAGGGCCATGGCGACGATGGTGCGGCGGTGGTTGAGCGCCCAGTTGAGGGTTGGCTCATAGATGCGCAACAGGAAGCGCATGACAATGTTGCGGTCCTCCGAGTGGAACGGGCCGCGGACCAGAAGCGAGCACAGCACTGGGACGAGGCTGACGCCGAGGAGGGTCGCGCCGATCATCGCGAAGGTCTTGGTCAAGGCGAGCGGGTGGAACAACTTGCCCTCTTGGCCGGTGAGGAAAAACACCGGCACGAAGGCGAGGATGATGATGGTCATCGAGAAGAAGATGGGCCTGCCGACCTGGCGGGACGCGGCCAGGGTGGTGATGAGGCGTTCGCGGGCGTTGAGTGGCTGCCCCTTGTCCTTCTCGGCCGCTTCGCAGTGGCGGATGACATTTTCGGTCACCACGATGGCGGCATCGACAAGCACGCCAATGGCGATGGCGATGCCGGTGAGCGACATGATGTTGCTGGTGATCCCGAAGGCCTTCATCATCAGGAAGGAGAACAGGATGGAGATCGGCAGCGGCAGGGTGACGATGAGGATGCTGCGGAAGTGCCAGAGGAAGATGATGTGTGCCAGGGTGACGAGGATGATCTCCTCGACGAGGGCGTGCTTGAGGGTGTCGATGGTGTTGTCGATGAGCCGGCTGCGGTCGTAGAACGGCTTGATCGTCACGCCCTCGGGGAGCGGGATGGTGGCGATTTTCTCCTTCACGCGCTCGATGACGGCCTTGGCATTTTCGCCCGAGCGCATCACCACGGTGCCGCCGACCGCCTCGCGGCCATTGATGTCCAGGGCGCCGCGGCGGAAGTCGCCGCCGATCTGGATGGTCGCGAGGTCGCGCAGATAGATCGGGGTGCCATCCATCGCCTTCACGGCGATGAGCTCGAGGTCCTGGATGCTGGTGACCAGGCCGGTGCCGCGGAGGATGAACTCTGCGCCGTTCTCTTCCAATGCCTTGCCGCCGACGTTGAGGTTGGCGTCCTGGACGGCGGTCATGACGTCCATCAACGTGACGTTGGCGGCGCGCATTTTTGTCGACGAGAGCTCGATCTGGTACTGCTTGACGAATCCGCCGATGCTGGCGACCTCGGCAACTCCCTCAACGCCGCGGAGTTGATAGCGGATCTGCCAGTCTTGGAGGGAGCGCAGCTGGGCGAGGTCGTAGCCGCCAGCGGGGGCCTTGGCGGGATCAACATCGAGGTAGTATTGGTAAACCCAGCCGAGACCGGAGGCGTCCGGGCCAAGCTGGGGGGCAACGCCGCTGGGCATTGACCCCTGGAGGAAGTTGAGGCGTTCGAGGACGCGGGAGCGGGCGAAGTAGGTGTCGATCTCGTCCTTGAAGATCACGGTGACCAGCGAGAAGCCGAACATCGAGGTGGCGCGGACCTCCTTGACCCCGGCAAGCCCTTGAAGGCCCGTGGAGAGCGGGAAGGTCACCTGGTCCTCGACCTCCTGCGGGCTGCGGCCCATCCAGTCGGCGTAGACGAGGACCTGGTTTTCGGTGAGGTCGGGGATGGCGTCGACCGGGGTGTGGTAGATCGCGCGGATCCCCAGGGCGGTGAGCAGCAAGGCCGCGCAGACGACCAGGAAGCGGTTCTTAAGACTCCACTCGATTAGACGATTGATCACTTGGCTTGGGCGGTTGGTTTGATTTCCTTGCCGCACTCGAGCATCTCCTTGCCGAAGTACGGGTTGCGACCTGGGCGGGCGCCCAGCTGGAGCCAGCGGCCGCGCGGAGGGGCATCCGGGACGGCTTCATCGACCATCGGGCACTCCCAGACTTGGAACTTGGGTGTGCCGGGGATCGGGCGGAGTTTCTGGGCGACTGCCTCGGCCGCGGTGGAGAACTTCAGGAACGCGGTGCGCGCGGCCTTCAGGTCGGCAAATCCGTGGAAGTGGCTGGTGCCCACCAGGGTTTCGAGCGGTTGCTTGAGCTCGGGGTGGGTGGCAAGCGCCTCGGCCAGGGCGGCGGTCTTGGCCATCGTCGGCTCGCTGGCTTTGGTGAAGGCGGGGAGGTCGTCGGCGGCCAGGGCAACGGCCATGCTGTCAGCAGTTTCCAAGAATTCGGCGACGACCTTTTGCTGATCCTCGGTGAGCGGCTGTGCCGGCGGGGCGTCGGCAGGCGCAGCGTCCGCGGCGGGCGGGGCGACTTCGGCAACCATGAAGGTCCGGTTCATCTCGGCCTGGCCGTCCATCAACAAGTTGCCGTTGGTGACGACCGGGTCGCCGGCGCTGAGGCCGCTGAGCACTTCAAGGAATTCATCGCCACGGCGGCCAAGGGTGACCGGGGTGCGCTCGTACGCGCCATCGCCACGGTCAACATAGACGACCGCCTCCGGGCCGGTCTGGATGACCGCCGAGCGCGGGACGGTCAGCACCGGGGGCGCGTCGATCTCCACCACTGCCTCGGCGTAAAGCTTGTGGAGGAGCGCGCGGCGGCCGTTGACGAGCGGATTGGGGAGCTCCACGCGGACTTTCGTCGAGCGGGTCATGTCGTCGAAGTTCGGGTCGATGAAGGTGATCTTGCCTTCAAACGATTGGCCGGGTAGGGCCTGGGTCCGGACAGTCACTTTTTGCCCCGGGGCAAGCCATTGAAGGTCTTGCTCATAGATCTCGAACAGGAACCACATGATCGAGAAGTCGGCGATCTCGAAGAGCGGGTCGCCGGCCTTGACCGTCTGACCTTCATAGACTTTCTGGCCGACGACGGTGCCGCCGATCGGGGCGAGGATTGGCGAGGTCAGGGTGTCGGCCGGCTTGCTGTCGAGCGCGGCGATTTGTTCCGGTGTGAGGCCCATCTGCCGGAGGCGCAGGGCGGTATTCCGGCGGAAGTCGCCGGTGAGCTGGCGGTACTCGCGTTCCGCCTGGAGCAGCGGGGCGCTGTAGATCTCCGCGAGTGGCTCACCGGCAGCCACTTCCGCGCCTACGTAGTTGACGTGGAGCTTTTCAATCCGGCCGTCAACGTAGGCGGAGAGGATCCGGTGGCGGGTCGCGTCGTCATCGATCATGCCGGCGACGTGGAGCGAGCGGGTCAGCGGCCGGGTGTCGGCCTTGACCGTCTGGACGTGCAGGACCTGGATCTGCGACTGGGTGAGCGCGAGGATGTTGTCGCCGCCGGTGGCGTCGAAGCCCTTTTCGCCCGGGTAGACCGGGGTGAGCTCCATGCCGCAGATCGTGCAGCGGCCGGGGGCGTCGCTTTTCACCCACGGGTGCATCGCACTCTGGTAAAAAAGTGGCTTTCGCTCGGCGTCGGCGGATCCGGAATCCGGACCGCCGCGGAGGAAGAAGAACCACCCGGCGGTGGCGGTTAGGATGACGGTGATGAGGATGGTGAGGAATGTTTTCATTTGGATGACGAGGAAGGTGGTGGGACGAGGGCGTTGAGGTCTTCGGTGGCGGCGGCCTGGATGGCGATGAAGCGGCGTTGCTCGAGGCGGATCGAGAACAGGGCGCGGTTGGATTCGAGCAGGTCGGCAAGCGTGGCGGTGGCGCTGATCCACGCAGCTTCAATCGATTGGCGTGCCTGGGTCGCACGTTCGTGGATCTCGCCCGAATACGCGTGGGCTTGCTCGGCGGCGTTGGCGGCCTCGGTGGCGGCGGCAAGCACCTCGGCGGCCACTTCAAGGCGGGCGGCTTCGATGTCGCTGCCGGCGGCGCGTTCGCGGCTCGCGGCGCTCTCGACGCGGGCGCGGTAGGTCGGCTCGTTGAACCACGGCAACGTCATCTTGATTCCAACGTCGATGCTGCGGAGATCGCCGCCGGAATACAGGCTCGAGTCCACGCCGACAGTGAATTGCGGCTTTTGTTCCTGATTGGCGACGCGGGTTTCGGCGGCCGCGGCGCCGGCCATCTCACGCAGCGCGCGGACCCGCGGGTTCGAGTAGGCGACGCGGGCGACTTCGGCCTCCGGCACCGGCACCGGACCGGGGTCGGCAGGGAGACGAAGTGGTGGCCAGGGGCGATCAAGCGGGCGGCCCAGGCTGAGGTTCAGGCGCTGCGCCATGCTCTCGCGGCTCCGTTGGGCGGCCTTGAGGATCTGCTGCTCGCGGGCCAACTCGGTTTCCAGGCGCAGCCCGCTCGCCGCCGAGGCGTCCGGATTGGCCGCTTGCTGGCGGGCATTCTCGGCCATGGTTTTTAGCCATTCGATTTGAGCGGCTTGGAGGATAATCGCCTCGTCGGCTAGGGCGAGTTCGATGGCATTTTTCGCGGCGGTCGCGGCGATGGTCTGGCGGGATGTGCGGGCGGTTTCGCGTTCGGCGCGGCCAAGCGCGGCGGCCTTGTCGCGGGTGGCGTCAAACAGCCCGCGGCGGGGGAGCGGTTGTTCAAAGCTCAGGCGGATATCGCCATCGTCGCGGCGCATCATCCGGTCGGCGATCATCACCGAGAGGCCAACCGTGGGATCATCCCACAGGCGCACGCCGTTCACATCCAGAAGCGCGGCGGCGGCCCGCGCATTGGCTGCGGCAACCGCCGGGTGACTCCGCGCGGCTTCCGCACGCAGCTCGCTGAGGAGTTCGCGTGAGACAAGGATGGGTTCCTCAGCAAGAAGTGCTGTGGCCGACACAAGGGTGCCGAGCAGGGAAAAATAGAGAGAGTTCATGATTCATTGAGACGCAAGAGTGCCTTCAAACCGAACCGTCACAAACGGCTCTTGGTGAATGGGCGCGGTTGTCCCGCGCAGGCAGCGCCTCAAATGACCCAGCGACAAAAGACCACCGCCAGAGAAACACCGGGGAAGCCGGCGCGGTGGGCAGCGGGGCGGTAGAAACCACTCGCGGTTTCCACCGGGAAATCATTGGCCACCAGGCCAAGCGGGGCAGGTGGCGCCGCAACCGGCACCGCGACCGGCCGCTCCGGCACGGTGGCGGGGGCAGGCGGCGTTTCCTGACCACTCGAATCCGCCACGCAGGCACAGCTCACCTTCTTGGCGCAGCACCCGCAGTCGGACATCGCGCCACACGGGGTCGCCGCCCGCCCGGCAAGCGCCGGCGCAGCCAGCCCGACCTGGAGGACCAGGCCGAGCAGCAGGGCGAGGAACGCCCGGATGGAGAAGGACTTAACCATTCAAGTTAAAGCGATCGTGAAGGCAGGATAGCACAGGAGCAGGAGGGATGCCAGCTCCGGTTTTTGGGGGCGTGCGACCGGTTGAGAGCATCCTTGGGCTTGGATCAGCCGCTGGTCGAAAGTTCCAGACTTGGCTGTGACAGGAAGGATGGTATTGTCTTCCGATGAAGCTGACGGATTTTCCTGACCTTTGTTTGCTGACGCTGCAGCAGAAGTTGCAGCTGCTGGACGAGCTATGGAAGGATGTCGCGCCAGAGTTGGAGGACATGGAGCTGGGCCAGATGGAGAAAGACCTTCTGGATGAGCGTTGGAGAAAGTATCTGGAAGATCCCTCATCGGCGTTGGACCCGGCGGAGGCGAGGCGCACGATCAAGAGCCTGCGGGAATGACGGCGATTCAGGTTCTTCCGGCCGCCGCCAAGGAAGTGGCTGAGGCGGCCAATTGGTATGAACGACACGGGGGTTTGGGCGAGCGATTCGAGAGCGCATTTTGGTCGAGCGTCGAGCAATTGGAGAAGACTGGGGAAATACACCGGATTGTCTATGCCGGCTTCCGCCGCATTCTGCTTAGGCCATTTCCTTACGTGCTTTACTACCGCTTTCATGGCCCGGTGCTGGTGGTTGCATTGGTGATCCATGGCGCTCGTGATCCTGAGCAGGTAATGGAGTTCCTTCGTCGTCGATAGCGATCTCAGAGGGAATCTTAAGGACCGCCAGTCGTCGTCAGCCGGAGTTCTCACTTCGCTACAGGGTGAGCTTGCGCAGGCGCAGGGCGTTGGTGATGACGGAGACCGACGAGAGCGACATGGCGGCGCCGGCGATCATCGGAGAGAGGAGGGTGCCGGTGAGGGGGTAGAGGATGCCGGCGGCGATGGGGATGCCGAGGATGTTGTAGATGAAGGCGAAGAACAGGTTTTGGCGGATGTTGCGCATGACCGCGCGGCTGGCGAGGATGGCCTTGGAGATGCCGGCGAGGTCGCCTTTGACGAGGGTGAGGTGGGCGCTTTCGATGGCCACATCGGTGCCGGTGCCCATGGCGATGCCGACGTGGGCCTCGGCCAGGGCGGGCGCGTCGTTGATCCCGTCGCCGGTCATCGCGACGCGGCGGCCTTCCGACTTGAGCTTCTTGATGAGCTCGATTTTGTCGGCGGGCGAGAGGCCGGCGTGGATTTCATCGATCCCGAGTTGCCGGCCGATGGCGTTGGCGGTGAACTCGTTGTCGCCGGTGGCCATGACCAGGCGGATGCCGTGGCGGTGAAGCGCGGCGACCGCGGCCGGGGTGCTTGGCTTGATCGGATCGGAAACCGCGAATATCCCGACGGCTTGGCCCGCGCGGGCGACCCAGACGAGGGTCTTGGCGTCGCGCTGGTAGCCATCGGCCGCGGCGGCCAGCGACGGAGGAATGCTGACTCCCTGGTTTTCAAGGAATCCCTGTTTGCCGACGTGCCACCGTTGGTCATCAAGGGTGGCGGAAACCCCGCCGCCGGTGGTGGATTGGAAACCGCTGCTGCGCAGTTGCTGGTCAAGGCCTTCATGGCTGGCGTAGGTGACGATGGCGCGTGCCAGCGGGTGTTCGCTGTGGCTTTCCAGGGCGGCGGCGGCGGCGATGATCGAGTCCTTTTCCTCCGCAGAAATCGGCGTGAAATCAGTGACTTGCGGCTTGCCGGCGGTGAGTGTGCCGGTCTTGTCCATGACCAGAGTGTCGATTTTTTCGGTCGTTTCGAGCGCCTCGGCATCCTTCACGAGAATCCCCTCTTGGGCAGCCCGGCCGATGCCGACCATGATGGAAACCGGTGTGGCAAGGCCGAGCGCGCACGGGCAGGCAATGATGAGGACGGCCACGGCGTTGATCAACCCAAGGGCCATCGCTGGCTCCGGCCCCCAGACTGACCAGACGATGAACGAGATGATGGCAATCAACACGACCGCGGGGACAAAATAGCCGGCCACCATGTCGGCGGTTTTCTGGATTGGCGCGCGGCTGCGCTGGGCCTTGGCGACCATCTGGATGATCTGCGCGAGCAGGGTGTCGGCGCCCACCTTGTTGACCGTCATGACAAAGGTGCCGGTCTGGTTGATCGTCGCGCCGACGACGGGATCGCCGGGGGCTTTCTTCACCGCCCCGGGTTCGCCGGTGATCATCGACTCGTCGACGTGGCTGCTGCCCTCGGCGAGGACTCCGTCGAGCGGGATTTTCTCGCCGGGGCGGACCCGCAGTTGGTCGCCAATCTTCAGGTGGTCAATGGCAACCTGTTCCTCGCCACCGTTGGCGGTGAGGCGCGTGGCGGTCTTGGCGGCCAGCCCGAGGAGCGCCTGGATCGCCTGCCCGGTCTGGCTGCGCGCTCTGGCCTCAAGCAGTTGGCCAAGGAGCACGAGCACCGTGATGACCGCGGCGGCTTCAAAATAGAGGGCGACCTGGCCGTGGTGGCCGCGGAACTTGGCCGGGAACAAGTCCGGGAACAACACCGCGACGACGCTGTAGAGGTACGCCGCGCCAACGCCCATGGCGATGAGGGTGAACATGTTGAGGTTCCACCCGCGGAGCGAGCGCCAGCCTTTAAGGAAAAACACCCCGCCGGCCCAGAGGACCACCGGGGTGGCCAGGATCAGCTCGATCCATTTGGCGATGTTCGGCGCGATGAACCGGTCCAGAGAAACCCCGGGGATCATCGGCGCCATCGCCAAGAAAAGCACCGGCAGCGCGAGGACCAGGCCGATCCAGAACTTCCGCGTGAGGTCGCGGATCTCGCGCTGAGCGTGTTGCGCGGCAACGTCGGTGACCACCAGCGGCTCGAGCGCCATCCCGCAGATCGGGCAGTTCCCCGGGTGGTCCTGCTGGATCTCCGGGTGCATCGGGCAGGTGTAGATCGCTCCAGCCATGGCGATTGGCGTCACCTGCTCAAGCGCCATCCCGCACTTCGGGCAATCGCCCGGGTGGTCGGATACGACCTCCGGATGGCACGGGCAGGTGAATTGGCCTGGTTGCGCCGCGGGCGCCGCGGCGGCGCTTGGCGAATGCCCGCCGCAGCAGGATTTCGTGACTGGCTTGACCGGTTCCGGTGCCGGCTTCGCGCCGCCGCAGCACGCTGGCTTCGCCGGTTCTTCAGGCTCAGGTTGGTTGCAGCATTTCATCTCGATGGCGAGTGGGGGTTAAGTCAGGCGGCGCTTGTAGATCGCGATGATCTCATCAAGCCGCCGGTCGAGTTGCTCCGGATCGCTGGTGGCCGCCGCCACGCAGTGGCGCACATGGTCTTCCAGCAGGCGCGCCTCCAAGCTGCGCAGCGCCGAGTGGATCGCCGTGATCGTGTGCAAGATTTCCGGGCATTCCCGGTTGTCCTCAATCATCCGGCCGACTCCCTGGACTTGCCCGGCAATCTTCTTGACCCGGCTGACCAGCGGCGCGCTCTCGTGGCAGGTGCGATCCATGTATTACCCATACCCCCTATGGGTAAATTGGCAAGCGCAAAATCGAAGCTTTTGGCATCTCTGGGATGAGGTGTGGATGCCCGCTGCCGGGATCAGAGGAGCGGATTGCGCCAGCGCAGTCCGGCGAAGCGATGGAAATCGGAGTCTGCGCTGTGGAGTTCTCCCTGATGTTCCACGGTCAACGCGGCGAGTTGGGCGTCGGTGGTCAAGTTTCCAGCCGTCCCCAGAGCCGCCAGAAAGTCGAGGAATAGCGGCTCGAAACCCGACCCAGGATGGAGGATCCGGACTGGTGGCTGCTCCAGCCAAGTGCGCACATATCCAATGGCTTGTCCAACGTCGAGCGGACGGGCAAGGACCCGGGGATGGGTCATCAGGCGGATGAACCCGCTGATGCTGATCCACGACAGGCCAACGGGTATCCTGCCGTTGAGCAGCCCCTCCCACCACTCCTTGGCTTTTGCGTGGTGCGGAGCTTGGTCGTTGTGGGCATAGATGAGCAGGTTGATGTCGGGGACGATCACGGCGGCGGTCGGTGCTTTGCGATAAATCCCTCGGCTTCAAGGTCATCAACAAGCTGGTTGAGGCGTCCCGGGTCGACCCCTGCAACCAGCGGCGATGAATGCGCTTTAACCCGATAGGGTTTGGCCTTCTTAACCGGCTCCAAGCCCAAGCCTTTGCGGAGGGCTTCGTTGACGATCGCCT
This sequence comes from Akkermansiaceae bacterium, assembly GCA_044373465.1. Lineage (GTDB taxonomy): Bacteria > Verrucomicrobiota > Verrucomicrobiia > Verrucomicrobiales > Akkermansiaceae > JBILQA01. The sequence continues at coordinate 9,639 of JBILQE010000036.1, forward strand.
TGAATGACTGGCGGCCCAAAGCCACTTCCTGGCGGAGCCGCTCAGCGATCTCCGGATCGATGGTCAGCGTCGTGCGCATGATGAATCATGCATCAGCTATTCTTGATGTCAAGGCATCAACATGGCCAGGGGCTATTGAGGCAAGGTATCATCCTTGAAGGCATCGGCCAAGAGCTTGCCCTTGTTGGTGAGTGAGTAGCGGAAGGAGCGGCTCTTGGTGCTGTCGTTGAGCCAGAGCGAGGTGTTGGTTTCCCAGTGGGAAAAGTATTCGCCGCCCCTGGTGGTGTAGGACTCTTTGTTGAGCTTGGCGGGGATGGGGAGGAAGTCGACCTCCTCGACGTTTTGGCCATCAATGCGCAACACGGTGGTGCCCACTACTCTGGCGGCTTGGATGGTGATCGCCAGATGCTTCGAGCCCGGGCTCCAGCCGGCATGCAACTCTCCGGATTGCCGCTCAGCAATCTGGTCGTAGTCAAAGTCCCAAAGTTTCCGGCCGGTTTGCAGGTCGCGCAGAATGATGAGCGGGTATTTGTCACGCTCGGTGGGCTGGACCAAGGAAAGCTCATAGCGTTTGTTCGGGCTGACCAATCTGTCGGGCGCCTTTTCAGCGGCTTGTGGCGCCTTGTCCTGAGCGGCTTCCCCGGCGGGGAGGTGGGTGCATCCAAAAGCAAGGAACGTGGTGGCGGCGGCAACAATCAGGGGGATTTTCATGTTGCGCAGGACCCTAGGGAGACTCGGCCGGATGTCCAATGCTACATGGTGAAGGTGAAGATCCGCCCGTCCGGGGCGATACCGACCCAGCCGTTGGGGCGGCCGGTGAGAGCCTCAACGGCCCAGCAGGGAACCAAGGAGTAGCGACTTCAGTCGCTTCTTCTCTCTGGGACACGGCGGAAGTCGCGACTCCTCGGCTATTTTTTCGCGGGCGGCAGTTGGATGACGGCGTTTTGTTCGCGCAGGCGTGCTTGCAGGGTCGGGATGTCGATTTCCTGGACCGGTTGGTTGGCGCGCATCGCTTGGACGGAGGCTAGGCCGGCGGCGTGGCCGAGGGCCATGAAGACCGGCTCCATGCGGATGGTGCAGAAGGCGATGTGGCTCGCGGAGGAGCACACCGGGACGAGCAGGTTTTCGCACTCGGAGCGCTTCGGGGTGATTGAGCGGTAGGGGATTTCGTAGGGTTTGGTGCGGGTGTCGGGAAAGGCGCCCTCGTCGCGCACGGTGCCGTCGGTGTGGAGGATCCGTTGGACGATGTGGCAATCGATGAGGAACGAGCCCATGGCGATGCTGTCGGGTTTGCGCAGCCCCTGTTGGCAATCGCGCTGGACCATGACGTACTCGCCGACCATGCGGCGCGCGGCGCGGACGTACATCGCGTAGGGCCAATGCTGGTTGTCGGTGAATTCGTCGCGGCACAGCCCCCAGCTGCGGGTTTCGGCGCGGAGGTGTGGCGGGACGCGCTCGTCGTGGCTGAGGAACCACAGGAGGCCTTGGAGGAAGTCGATGTGGTCCTGGCGGATGCGCGCGCGGGTGGCGGCGTCGCCCTCGACGTAGCCTTGGTTGCCGCCGGGCAAGTCGCTGGAGAACAGGCCTTGGGCGTTGAGATCGAATTTCCCGTTGGCGATCGGCCCCGGGTGGAAGATCCGCGCAAACCGGATCCCCGGGTAGTGGGCAATCAGGCGCATGAGCAATTCGTAGCGCGCCGGGTCGTAGTTGGCCGGCTTGGGGAACGGCACAAGGATGTCCGGCCGCTGGGTCACGGTGAGGCGGAAATTATACGCCTGCAGCAGGTTGTCAGCGCTCCCCGGCTTCAGGCCCGGGTCGGCGACCACCCCGGCGATCGGCTTGCCATCGGCATCGACGCCGGAGATGGCGGCGGGGGTGCCGTGGACGTAGCTCGGCCCGGTGCCGCCGACGCCCTTTGCCTCGCTGGACATCACCTCCTGGCTGCGCGCGCGAATCGGCATCGGGTAGTAGCCCGCCAGCGGCTCGTTGAACTCGGCGCGCGCCTCGCGCCCGGCCCGCCAGCTGACCCCGGCGGCGGCGAGCAGGTCGCCCTCGTAGCTCGCATCGATGAACTGGCGCCCGAAAAATTGCCGCCCATCCTTGGTCGTCAGCGACTCGATCCGCTTGTTGGCGACCGCCACCCGGTCCAGCGCGGTGTTGGTGAGCACCTCCACCTTGGCCTCGCGGAGCATTTCGCGGAACGTCTCCATGTTGGCATGTGGCTCAGCCACAAAGAGGAACTCACCCTTGTAGCGGGCCGCGGCGCGGGTGAAGAACTCCCGCGTGTAGCCGCCAATCGTTTCCTGCTTGCCGACATCGCTGCGGGCCAAGCCGCCGGTGACCATCCCGCCCAACCAGGGTGATGGCTCGATGACCACCACGCTTGCCCCCTCGCGCGCTGCCGCGATCGCCGCGATCAACCCGCCCGGCGTGCCGCCATAGACGACGAGATCCGCCCGCACCTCGCCCGCGGGCTTGTCACCCTCGGCCGCGCCGACCGCTTGCAAGCCTGCCAGCATCAGTCCCATCAGCAGCCGCGCCGCCGTGCGCCATCGTTTCGCAAGTGTCATAAAAGCAAAATCCTCAGGTGTTCCGGGTCGCAACTCGCTGGCGACAAGGGTCTGGATACGCGTCCGCCCGGCCCCGCCTTGCAGCCAACAACGAATCCAACCCCCGGTGCAACGGCTTTCCTGCCGGTGCCGCGCGCAGTTCCAAGTTCCTCTCCGCTTGGGACGCGACGGAAGTCGCGGCTCCTTGGGTGGGCGCAGGAGCGCCACGATTCGGCCTTTTTAGGCGGGTGTTTGGGTGGTAGGGTGCGCGCCTTTCCAGCAGATCATGCCAAAAGTGCACATACGGACCTACGGGTGTCAGATGAACGAGCGCGACTCCGAGCAGGTCGCGCAGATGTTTGTGGAGGGCGGCTACACGGTCACTGCCGACGAGGCGCAGGCGGACGCGATCTTGGTCAACACCTGTTCGGTGCGCGACCAGGCCGAGCAGAAGGCCTTGGGGAAGATGGGGATGATGGGCAGCCACCGGGTCCAGCGGCCGCACGTCGTCTACGGGTTCATGGGGTGCATGGCGCAGAGCCGCGGGGCGGAGTTGTTTGAGAACATCCCGCACCTTGACGTGGTCGTCGGGACCCAGAAGTACCACAAGGTTTTTGAATACGTCGACACGATCCTCAAGCGGCGGATCGAGCGGCGGATGGATGACCTTGAGCTCTCGCTGGTTGGAGAGAGCGTCTGCGATGTTGCCGAGGAGACCGGGTCGCAGAACACGATCCGCGACCACATCCCGAAGGACCGCGAGGCGTCATCATTTGTTTCCATCATGCAGGGGTGCAACATGCGCTGCAGCTTCTGCATCGTTCCGGACACCCGCGGGAAAGAGCGCGGCCGGCCGATCGGCGAGATCGTCGACGAGGTCAAGCGCCTGGTCGACCGCGGGACGCGCGAGATCACCCTGCTGGGGCAGATCGTCAACCTCTACGGGCGCACTGAGTTCGAGAAGGTCGATGGCAAGTCGCCGTTTGTCCAGTTGCTCGAGGCCGTCCACGAGGTTGATGGCCTGCGGCGGATCCGCTTCACCTCGCCGCACCCGATCGGCTACCGCGACGACCTGGTGGCCGCCTTCACGTATCTGCCGAAGCTGTGCAGCCACATCCACTTTCCGATGCAGAGCGGCAGCGACCGGATCCTCAAGGCGATGCGCCGGCCGTACAAGAACGAGAAGTTTGTCGAGATCTGCGAGAAGATGAAGGCGGCCCGCCCGGACCTGGCGATCACCACCGACATCATCGTCGGCTTCCCGGGTGAGACCGAGGAGGACTTCCAGGCGACGATCGCCACCGTGAAGCGGCTCGAGTTTGATAACGCGTTTGTGTTCCGCTACTCGAAGCGGCGCAACACGCCCGCCGCGGAGATGGACGGGCAGCTCCCGGAGCAGGTCAAGGAGCAGCGCAACCAGGCATTGCTGGCCGTGGTCAACGAGTTGGCGATCCGGAAAAACGACGCGCTGGTTGGCACCACCCAGGAGGTCCTCATCGAGGGACCCAGCAAGAACAACAAGGAGCGCCTCAGCGGCCGCACGTCGCAGAACAAGATCGTCATCATCGATGGCGACCCGGCGCGGCTCACCGGGGAAATCCTTGATGTCCACATCGAGCAAAGCACTGGGTTCACCCTCTATGGGGCGCTGCCGATTTTGGTTTAGGGACGTCGAGGGACGAAGGTCGTGCGAGCTCTCCGGCGTAGCGAAGCTCGTGACTATGTAGCGAAGCTCGTGAGAGCTTCGGCTGGGGGTGGCGGGACGTCCGTGGCGCGCCGGAATCATCTGGCGGTGCGGAAGTTCACCCCGCCGAACTTTTCACAAAGTTCGCTACGCCCTCGTAAGAGCGCCTTCGCGGGCGGAACCGCGTTGCGGCGCGGGTTCCCGGGGTAGCCCTCATTGGATTCGGCCAACCCCGGGCTGGAGGGCGCAAGCCCGTTGGGCTTGGGCGAGGTTAGGGTTTGGGAGCCTCGGGTTTGGCGGGGTCGGGTTTGGCGGGGTCGGGTTGGAGGTTGTCGGCTTTCCGGCGGCCGGCGCCTTGGCGTTGGCTGGTGCCGCGTTCGGTTTGGTCGCCGAGGTCGCCTTGTTGTTGCATCCATGCGTCGAGGGATGCGCGGAGTTTGGCGATGACGGGTGCGTTGGCGGGGTCCTGGGCGACGTTGGTGAGCTCCCACGGGTCGGCCTTGAGGTCGTAGAGTTCGACGGCGGGTCGTTTGGTGTAGCGGGCGGCCTGGGTGGCGGCGAAGGGATCGCCGGCGCGGCCTTTTTGCGCCCATGAGCGGATGACGCCACCGTCGGAGATGACGTTTTGGAACAGGACGTCGGAATGCAGGTTGAGGATGAGCTTCCAGCGGCCGTCAAAAGCCGCGCGGGAGGCGTAGAGGTCGGAGCCGCGAATGATCCCGCGGGTGGTGTGCTGGGCGAATACCAGGTCGCGCAGCTTGTCGGTCTTGTCCTCAAGGACGTCCAGGAAGCTGCGGCCGTCGAACGCGCGCGATCCGGTGGTGTCCGGGCAGCCGGTGTCGATGGTGGCCGGGTCGGCGCCGGCGGCGGCGAGCAAGGTGGGGGCGACGTCGACATACTGGATCAGGGCGGCCGATTCGCTGCCCGGCTTGATCCGTCCGGGCCAGCGGGCGATGGCGGCGACCCGGATGCCGGGATCGTAGAGGGTCCATTTCCCCTGCGGCATCGAGCTGCCCTGCTCACTGAAGAAAAGGACCAGCGTGTCATTGGCATGGCCGGTCTTTTCCAAGGTGGCCATGACCGCGCCGACCTGGTCGTCCATGAAGGCGACTTCGGCGTAGTAGGCGGCCAAGGCTTTGCGGGTGGCCTCGGTGTCGACCATGTAGGGGGGGATCTTCAGCTTGGCGGGGTCGAAGCGGTCTTTGGGGCCCTTGGTCCATCCTGAATGCGGCTCGTGGGTGGCAATGTAGGCGAGGAACGGTTTGCCGTTGGCCCCCTTGATGAATCCCTCGAGGGCCGCGACGTCCAGATCGCCATCGTCGGCATCCTCGCCGCCCCCCTTGGCTTCTCCCTTGGCTTCTCCCTTGGCTTCTCCCTTGGCTTCTCCCTTGGCTTCTCCCTTGGCTTCTCCCTTGGCTTCCCCCTTGGCTTCTCCCTTGGCTTCTCCCTTGGCTTCTCCCTTGGCTTTTCCCTTGGCTTTTCCCTCGGCTTTTCCCTCGGTGGCCACGGTCATGCCGGCGAACAGATCAAAAGGAAACGACCCGCGCGGGCCAAAGTGGGTCTTCCCGAGGCAGGCGGAAACATACCCGAGGGTCTTGAGATGGCCCGGCAGCGAGCGCACCCCGTTGTGCACCGAGGAGTGGTTCGGGTAGGCGCCATTGCGCACCGGATACATGCCGGTAAGCAGCGTCTGGCGGGTCGGCGAGCACACCGCGGCGGGCGAGTAAAAGCGCGTCAGCTTCATCCCCTCGCTGGCCAGCTTGTCGAGGTGCGGGGTCTGCGCATCGGTCGGGCCGCCGAAACAGGCCACGTCGTGCCAGCTCAGGTCATCGGCGATGAAGATCACGATGTTCGGCGGGGTGGCCGCCGCGGCCGGGCACGCCAGCCAGAGGAGCACGGGCACCGCCGCGAGGCGCCGGAAAATTTGCGGGATCGTCATAAAGCGGAGGATTTTTTCGGCGGCGGGATCGCCAGACCATCCCGAAGCTAACCACTTTGGCGCGGCCGGGTAGCGTGAAGATTGCGAAAAGTTCCAGGCGGCCGATGAACCTTGATTTTTGCCCCTAGGGAAAATAGGGCTGTGAAAGGGTAGGCCTAAAAATGCAGGCGCATGCGAAGTTCACCCCAGGAAAACACTCACATGATGATTCGTAATTATTCGCGGTTATTGGCCGGCATGGTGATGCTGGGTGGAATCGCGTGGTCGGGCGCCGCGGAGCCGGCGCGCAAGCCGAACATCGTGGTGATCATGGCGGATGACATGGGGTTCTCCGACATCGGCAGCTATGGCGGCGAAATTGCGACGCCGAACCTCGATAAACTGGCAGCCGACGGGCTGCGATTCACCCAATTTTACAACATGGCGCGGTGTTGTCCGACGCGCGCGGCGCTGCTCACCGGTCTGTATCCGCACCAGGCGGATGTTGGCCACATGACGAAGTCCGCGTTTCCGCTCGAAGGCTATCGCGGCGAACTGTCCAAGCAGGCGGTGACCATCGCCGAGGCGCTCAAGCCTGCCGGCTATGGAACCTACATGCTCGGGAAATGGCATCTTAGCACCACCGAGAAGCCGGGGAACTGGCCAGCGGACCGCGGGTTCGAGCATTATTACGGGATCATCTCCGGGGCGACCGGGTACTTTGCGCCGACGACGCTGATGCGCGACGCGACGCCGATCAGCGTGAAATCCGACAAGGAATACCAGCCGGCGGACTATTATTTTAGCGATGCGCTTGGCGACAACGCGGTTAAATACCTCGGCGCGCATTGCCAAGCGACGCCGGAGAAGCCGTTTTTCATGTATGTCGCGTTCACCGCGCCGCATTGGCCGTTGCATGCGCCGGCGGAGACGATCGCCAAGTATCGCGGGAAATACAAAGCCGGTTGGGAGGCGATCCGCGCCGCGCGCCTCCAAAAGCAGTTGGAGATCGGCTTGCTCGACAAGGCGTGGGCAGCCTCCGACCTCGACGCGCCAAAGTGGGACAGCCTGACGCCCGAACAACAAGACGAGATGGATTTCCGCATGGCCATCTATGCCGCCCAGGTCGACCGGATGGATGAGAATATCGGGAAAATCGTCGAAGAGTTAAAGAAGCAGAACAAGCTGGATGACACCTTGATCCTGTTTTTGTCCGACAACGGTGGCTGCGCCGAGGGCGGGGTGCTCGGCGGCGGGACCGCAGCGTCGCTCGGCGGGCGCGGCGGGTATCTGCTGAGCTACGGGAAGGCGTGGGCCGGGGTGTCGAATACCCCATTCCGGCTCTATAAGCACTTTGTCCACGAGGGTGGGATTTCCACCCCGCTCATCGCCCACTGGCCGAGCGGGATCGCGCGCAAGGGCCAGTTTGAGAACCAGCCAGGGCATCTCATCGACATCATGGCTACCTGCGTCGATCTTTCTGGCGCGCCATACCCGAAGGAGCACGCCGGCCAGCCGGTCCCGCCGCTCGAGGGGCGCAGCCTGGTGCCCGCCTTTGCCGGCAAGCCAATCGAGCGCGAGGCGATCTTCTGGGAGCACGAGGGCCACCGGGCGCTCCGGGTCGGAAACTACAAGCTCGTCGCCAAAGGGCCGCAGGGGAAATGGGAACTCTACGACATGGCCAAGGACCGCACCGAGTTGCACGACCTCGCTGCCGCCGAGCCGGAACGCACCCAACAGATGGCCGCCACTTGGGAATCCTGGGCCAAGCGCACCCACGCGATCCCATGGCCATGGGATGGCCCAAACCGCGCCAAAGATCTGCCGGAGAAAGCCAAAGCCAAGCGCAAGCAGGCGGAGCCGGACAAGGAGTAGGCTCGGAGGATCCATCCTTGCGCGGTGGTTTTTCCGGCAACGCGGTGGATGGCCTGCGGAGGTTGGGGGTTGAGCCAAAGCGGTGTGGCGGGAGTACCCTTCCTACCGCACTTCAAACAGGGGTTGTCCGCGGCGCCTCCTCTGTTTTCTACCGCCGGGCGCTAACGCAACTTTTATGCGTTAAGTGCTTGCCAGCGATCATGCTGACGGTTAATCGTCTGGAAATGATGCGCCTTGTTAACGCCCTCGCCCTTGTCGCCCTTTCGCCGAGCCTTGCTAGTGCGGCGGATTTCTTCGAGCCGTTCGTCCACCACCACCTGAGCAAGCAGGGGACGCCGTTTGTGCACTCGTTTGGGATTGAGCCTGCCTCGACCGGGCGGGACCTGTTTTTCGACCACTCGTACCGCGAGGGCAACGGGGTCGCTGAGCACGAGTCCGAGGTGGAGCTTGAATGGGCGTTCACCAACCGGCTCGGGGTAATCTTGGAAGTCCCATACACCTGGGAGGACGAAGAGGGCGGCTCGACTGCGTCGGGCTTCGGCGATCTGGCGATCGTGCCGCGGGTTCTGCTCATCGAGAGGGAGCGATTCCTGCTCACGGCGCAGCTGGAGATCGCGCTGCCGACGGGAAGCAGCCGGTTTGGCGGCGAGACAGCCATCGCGCCGGGGGTCGTGCTGTGGAATGACCTTGGGAACTGGTGGACCTTGAATTCGAGTGTCGCGATCGAACACGGTTTCGACGCGGACTCCAGCGAGCTTCTCTTTGGGATTGGCCTGGTGAAGTCGTTTGGCGAGAGGTGCGAGGATCACGGCGACGACCACCAGCATGCCACCGGCGGGCGGTTCAACATCCACCTTGAAGCGACGGGCTCGACGCCGCTCACCGGTGCGGACGAGGGCGATTTCAATTTGGAAGGGCTTCTCGGCATCAGCTACGGCCCGATCGCTGACTTTGACATCCGGGTTGGCTATCTTTTCCCGATCACCTCGCCGAAGGATTTCGACCACGGGTTCACCGCGGGGGTGATCCTGCACTTTTGATCCGAGCTGCTGGGCCCGGTTCCGTGATACGATGGATCTGGTGGAATCCGGCGCCGTTTCCCGCCAAGGTGGTAAGTGGTTAGCATGGCATCGGCTTCGCCGGGGATCAGATTCGGCCAGCATCGGTGATTGCCAGCGCGGCGGCGGCTGCTTGAATGTTAGGCAATGAAGAAGGCCGAGCGGGAGTTTCTGTACGAGTTGTTGGACCAGCCGAGTCCGACGGGGTTTGAAATGGGTGGTCAGCGGTTGTGGGCGAGGCACTTGAAGCCAGTGGCCGACGAGGTGGCCTGCGATGCGTACGGGTCGACGTGGGCGAAGCTGGCGGGCAAGGGGAAGGCGGGGAAGACGGTGATGCTTGAGGCCCATGCCGATGAGATCGGCTACATGGTCAAGCATGTGACCGCGGATGGGTTTTTGCGGCTCGACCGGATTGGCGGCAGCGATGCGGCGATCGGCCGCGGCCGCCGGGTCCGGGTGCTTGGCGCCAAAGGGGAGATCCCGGGAGTCATCGGCAACACCGCCATCCACCTGCGGCGCGATGAAACCGACAACAAGGTCCCGCAGGTCCACGAGCTGTGGGTCGACATCGGCGCGGCGAGCGCCGCGGAAGTCGCCGAGATGGGCGTGCGCGTCGGCCACCCGCTGATCTATCAAGAGGGGGCGCTGGAGTTGGCCAACAAGCGGCTGGCCGGCAGGGCGTTGGACAACCGGCTGGGGAGCTTCATCATTGCCGAGGTGCTCAAGCGGCTCGCCGCGGGGAAGTCCAAGGCGGCCTACAACCTTGTCTGCCTCAACGCCGTGCAGGAGGAAATCGGCGGCCACGGGGCGGTCATGGCAGTCGAGCGGCTCAAGCCGGACTTGTGCATATGCCTTGATGTGACCCACGCGACGGACACCCCGGGGATTGACCACAGCAAGCACGGGTCGGTGAAGCTCGGTGGCGGTCCGACGGTGACCCACGGGACCGCGAATCATCCGCTCGTCGTTGAGCGTCTGATCGCGGTGGCCAAGGCGAAGAAGATTCCGCTGCAGCACGAGGCGTCGAGCCGGTTCACTGGAACTGACACGGACCAGATTTACCGGATGCGCGGAGGCATTCCGTGTGGTTTGGTGTCGCTGCCGCTGCGGTGCATGCACTCGGTGGTGGAAACCGCGCATCTCGACGATGTCGAGCACACCATTGAACTTCTCACCGCCTTTGTTCTATCGCTGAAGTCAGCCGATTCCTTTGACCAGGTTTTGGAATGAAAAGATGGCCGGCCATCGTCGTTTGGTTGCTCGGATCCATGGCCGCCACGGCTGCGGAACCCGCCAACGGAATTCCCGATGAATGCGCCAAGGTGGCATGCGCTTACATTGAAGCGCTGCGCAGCGGCCGGGCGGAGGTGGCCAGCACGATCTCGGTGGAGACCGGCGCGGCGCGGCGGGAGGATATTGCCGGCCAATGGAAGCTGCTCCGCGGAGTGCTTGCGGAGACCGGGTCGCTGAGCGTCGAGGAGGTCCGCAGTGACGGCGAGTTGGGCGCGGTGCTGGTGCGGGTGGAACACCCGGATTTGCCGACGGAGGTGGCAATCATCGGGGTTGCGCTGGTGCGCCGCGGCGATGCCTGGCAGGCGGCGCCGCTTCCGGGGATCTTCGCCAACGTCGGGCTTCCCCACGAGCCGGGGCTGCGGCAACGCGCCGCGGCCATGGAAGCGTGGCTGGCGGAACGCCAGGTGGGCCGGCTCGATGAGCTCAAACAACTCGCCGTGAGCGAGTTTGAGCAGGCGATGGAGCGCTCGGTGGGGCGCGCCATCCTGCTGGAGAGTTCGGCGGCGGAGATCATGGAGCGGTTTTTGGCGGCGGCGGAGAAACGCGACCTTCCGGCGCTCATGGCGCTGTGCGGTGGCCTCCAGACCCCGCGCCCGGCCGACTGGGACGAGCAATTTGCCTCCCTTGCGCGGTGTCTGCGGAATGTCGACCGGCCGGGCAAGGCGGGTGCGTGGAGTTTGCTGACGCACCGTGAGGTGGTCCGGGTGGTTTTTGTGGAGAAGGAAACGCCGCCGTATTTCGGAATCGGGTTTTATGACCCGCACCACCACCAGCGCGGCGGGATGATCACCGAGTTGTTTTTCCAACTCGAAAAATCCGAGGACGGGCTGTGGCGGGTCGATCTGCCTGAGGAGCTCAAGACCAGCGCCGCGGTGGTGGAAGGCGAGGATGGCGGAGCCGGCATGTGGATCGGTCGCGGCGAGGGGGAGGAGATGCCCGACTGGTTCGCGGCAGCCTTCGAGAGGCTCAACGAGCCGCTGGTGTTCAATGACCCCGAGTCGCTCGGCGCGGCCATGGTCGGCGCCATGGAGGACGACCGGTTCAGCGAGGTGCTCCGGATGGTCGCCCGCGGGGGGGCCGAGGCGTCGCTGCGGCGGCCAGAGTATCATGCGCTTGGACAGACTTGGCGGGACTTGCGGCCGCTCGGCGAGGCAACCGTGATCCAGTTGGCCGGGGTGAGTGTCGATGGGCCGGTTGCGGCGATCACGCTGCGTGGGTTTTCCGCCGCGCGCACCGACGAGCTTGCGCTGCGTGAGGTGATCGCGCTCAAGACCGGGGCCGGCTGGGCGCTGATCTCCGCGGCGGCGGTTGCGCATGTTGGGCCACCGGCAACCGAGGGGCTCAAGCGGCTTGCCGATTCCCAGGCCGAGCGGCTCAGGGTGCAAACCCAACAGGGTCGCGAGGCGCTGCTGGCGGCGGCATGCCCGCTGGCAGCAATGGCCCCCGAGGGGGTTGACGAGGCCGCGGCGCTCGCCACGGTGCGCGCGTGGCGGGATGCCGCGGCGGCTGGCAACCTCGGGGTGATGCTTTCCCAATCGGCGTGGCTCACCGGCGACGGCGAGCCGCTTGCGGTGTTGCGCCGCCTTGGCAGCGAGACGGTTGGGTTTTCCGGGGCGGCATTGCGCAGCGACCTGCTCGCGGCCCACCGCGAGGGGCCGTGGACGGTGGTGAGCGCGCGTGTCGAGCGTGCCGGGGAGACGACGTTTCCGGGGATCGTGGTGGTGGCCACCGCGGCGGGCCCGCGGGTGCTGCTGACTGTCGACCTGATGTTTCCGGGCACGCGGATGTGCGAGTTTGTCAACCAGACCCAGTGGGTCCGGCTGGCGAAGTTGTTGCCTGGCGAGCAGCTTGCGAGCCTGCGGCGCGGGTTTGACAGGCACGCCGAGCAGGCGCTTGCGGTGGGTGCCACCCGCATTGACCAACCCTAGAAGAACTTATGTCCGACCTGATGACCACTGCGGTAGCCACTGCCGGCTGCCTTGAATCCTGCGTCAGCAGCGTGTTGCGCGGCCAGGCGGGGACTGTCCGGCGGGTCTTGGCGTGCATGGCGGCCGGCGGCCATGTGTTGCTTGAGGATTTTCCGGGGACCGGGAAAACCACGCTGGCCAAGGCGATTGCCGCGAGCATCGAAGGGGCGGACTTCAGCCGGATCCAGTTCACGCCGGACCTTTTGCCATCGGATATCCTTGGCGTCTCAGTGCTTGATCCGGGGAAGCAAGAGTTCCGGTTCCATCCTGGGCCGATCTTCACCGACATCCTCCTCGCCGACGAGATCAACCGGGCATCACCGCGCACCCAGAGTGCCTTGCTTGAGGCAATGGCCGAAGGGCAGGTGACCGTCGAGGGCAACCGCTACGACTTTGCCGAGCGGATGTTCTTTGTCATTGCGACCCAGAACCCGGTCGAGTTCCGCGGAACCTATCCGCTGCCCGAGGCGCAGATGGACCGCTTCGCGATGCAGTGCGCGCTCGGGTACGTCACTGAGGACGAGGAGGCGGCAATCCTGCTCGAACAACGGAGCCGCCACCCGCTGTTGGACCTCAAGCCGGTCGTCACCCGCGAGGAGATGCTGGCGTTGTGCCGGGCGTGCTGCGAGGTGCGGGTCACCGACGAGCTTCGCCGCTACATCGTCACGCTGGTGGCCGCGACGCGGAAGGTCGCGGATGTCCAGCTGCCAGCGAGCCCGCGGGCGTCCATTGCGCTGATGAAGGTGGCCCAGGCGGTGTCGCTTTTTGAAGGGCGGGATTTTCTGCTGCCCGAAACCGTCCAGGACCTCGCAGCGGATGTCATCGCCCACCGGCTGGTGATGCAGCCGGAGGCGCGCTTTGCCGGCCGCGACCGGCGCGCGGTGGTTGCCGAGATCATCGAATCCATCCCCGCACCCGTGTGACACCCCAACCGCCAGGCGAGCCGCAGGCCGCGCCCCGGCGGGTGCCATGGATTTATCGTGGCTTGCACCGGTCCTACGCGCGCGGGCTGGCGATCAACCAGTATTTCCGGCGGCGGATTCGCCCGGCGGGGATCGGGATGCTGTTGCTGTTGTTTGTCGCGGCGGTGCTGGGTGCCGGGAGCCGGCTGGCGGGAGGGCCGCAGTTGTTTGCGTTGACGTTTTCGCTGTTGCTCGTGGCGCTCGGCTGGGCGTGGCTGCGGCGCGCGACGCTGGTGGCGACCCGCGAGCTGCCGCGGTATGCGACCGTCGGCGAGCCGCTGACCTACCATGTGGTGGTGCGCAACCTGAGCCGGTGGGCAGTGAAGGACGCCTGGCTGGCGGAGATGCGCCCGGATCCTCGGCCGTCGGCGGAGAGGTTCTACTTTTCGCGCGAGCCGGGTGAGGAGCGGCGGAACGTTTTCGACCGGACGTTTGCCGCCTACCGGTGGCAATGGCTGCTGGAGCTCAACCGCGCGTTTGACGGCGGCAAGGCGCTCAACCCGCTGCGCCTGGCGCGCGGGGCGGGGACCCGGGTGGCGATCACGCTGCGCCCGCTGCGGCGCGGGCTGGTGCCGCTGGGGGACCTGCGGGTGTTGCTGGCGGATCCATTCGGGCTGCTGCAGCGCTGCCGGCGGGTGGCGGCCGCCACCGAGACGCTGACGGTTTTGCCGCGGCGCTACCGGCTGCGGCCGCTGGCGCTGGCGGGCAGCGCGCGCTTCCAGACCGGTGGCGAGGTTTCCTCCAACACCATCGGCCAGGCTGGCGAGTTCCTCGGCTTGCGCGAGTACCGGGCGGGCGACGCGATGCGCCAGATCCACTGGCGGAGTTGGGCGCGGCTCGGCCGGCCGATCGTCAAGGAACTCGAGGAAACATTCTTCCCGCGCTACGGGCTGGTGCTGGACACTTTTCCGGTCGCGGGGGATGCCGCGCTGTTTGAGGAAGCCGTCTCGCTGGCGGCCTCGTTCGCGGCCACCCTCGAGACGCGCGAGTCGCTGCTCGACTTGATGTTCATCCGCGACGAGGCACATGTCTTCACCGCGGGGCGCGGGACCGCCAAGGCTGAGAAGATCCTCGAGGTGCTCGCCGCGGTCGACATCGACCCGTGCGAGGACTTCGACGCCCTCGGGCGCTTGGTCATGCGCCACCGGGATGAACTCAGCGCGTGCCTGGTCGTGTTGGCCGGCTGGTCGGAGACGCGCGCCGAGATGGTCCGGATGCTCGCCCGTTCGGGACTTTCCTTGATGGTTTTCGTCATCTGCCATGACCGCGACGCCACTGCCCGGCTGGTCGCGGCCGGGTGCCCGCCGGTGGCCCCGCACCTTCTGCGGGTGAGTCACATGCAGGCGGATCTCCTTGGCCTCCCCGACGTTCCCCACGGTCCATGAACGCACCGCCAGCAACGCCCCCCGGGATCGACTACGACGACGAGGCGGTCATTTGTCCGCCGCGCTTGCTGCTCGGCGCCGGGCTGGTCTTCTGGGGCGCGCTCGTCGACCAGCCGCTTGCCGGGCTCGTCTGCGCGGTGCTCGTTGAGGCGCGCAACTGGACGCGGCTGCGGTGGGACTTTGATGGCAAGGCGCTGGTGCGGGCGTGGCACCTCTCGGTGGCGCTCATGGTGCTTTCGGCGCTGTTGCTGTGGCTTGACGGGATCGGGTCGCAGGGGGTGTTTCGGTTTTTCCGCTGGCTGCCGGTGTGGGTGATGCCGCTAGCGCTTGCCCAGCAATTCAGCCGTGTCGGGATGATGCCGCTGAACACGTTTTCGTATTTTGCGCGCCGTAAGCTGGAGGCGACCCTTGCGCAGGGGCGGCGGGTCCGGGTGGTGCGCATCCATGTTGGCTACGGGATCCTTGGCCTGTGCCTGCTGAGTGCGGCACTGGGAATGGAGGAGGACACGCAGTGGTTTTTCCCCGGGGTGGTGGTCTTGGCGGCGGTGAGCCTGTGGACGGCGCGCAACCGCGGCGAGCGCCGGTCGCTGGCGTGGGTTGCCGCGCTGGTCATGGCCGCGGTGGTTGGCTTCGGCGGCCAGTGGGCGCTGTTGAAGCTGCGCGACTGGACGATGGCCCAGCGGTTTGGCGGCGGCGGGACACCGACGGGCAACCTTGGCCCAAACCACGTCACGACCCAGATCGGTAACCTCGGCGACCTCAAGCAGTCACAGGAAATCCTCTGGCGCCTCAAGCCGGTGTCCGGCCAGGTCCCGCCGCTGCTGCGGCTTGCCACCTACAATTCGTATTTCCGCGGGTTTTGGCGCTACGGGATTCGCCCTGAGGGGGTCAGCTGGGAGGATGATTTCCGTGACATGCCGACGTTCGGGTCAGGGAAGTCGATCGACGGGCGGGTCACCCGGCGGGAAGATGTCAACCGTCCGCTCGACGATGGCTTGCCTGAGTTCAACCTGCGCGGTGCGGTGAAGTATCAAAGCCTTCTGCCGGTTCCGACCGGCGCCCGGACGTTCGTCGGCCTGCGCGCGCTGGTCCTTGAACGAAACTCGCTTGGAACGGTGCGCATCGCCCCGGAACACCCGGTCGCCGACACCCGGATCCAGTGGGGCGAGCGCCGCAACCTCGAGGTCGACCCGCTCGCCGCCGATCTGGCGGTGCCAGTCAACGAGCGCGATGTGATGGCTGCGCTGGTGAAGGAACTCGCACTGAATCAAGGAACGACCGCGGAAAAGGTGGCCAAGCTGCGGGGTTGGTTTTTCCGGGATTTCACCTACAGCCGCTACTTGAGCATCCGCCAGCCGCACGAGGAGGCGGGCATGCCAAGCGCGGTGGCGATTTTCCTGACCGAGCAACGCAAGGGCCACTGCGAGTTCTTTGCCACCGCCACGACCCTGCTGCTGCGCGAGGCCGGCGTGCCGAGCCGCTATGCCGTCGGGTTCGCCATCGTCGAGGAAGACCCCGAGCACCACGAGTGGGTCGCCCGCGGGACCCATGCGCACGCATGGACCCGCGTTTGGTTTGCCGAGGAAGGGCTCTGGAAGGATGTCGATCTGACTCCTCCCCAGTGGCTTGCGGTCGACAACGGGGCTCCGCGCGGCCAGCAGGATTTGCTCGATGCCTGGCAGCGGCTGCGCGAGGACCTGCTGATCTGGCGCACCAGCCCGGGAAACCTGTCGCGCGTCACCGCCGGCGTCGCCGGCATCGCCGTGCTTTTCCTCGGGTGGATAGCTTACCGGCTCGCCGCCTCACGCCAGCTTGCCCGGCCGGGGAAGCGCCACCGCGCCGCCACTCCCGGCTCGCCACTCGAAGCGCTCGAGCCACTTGCCCGCCGCTGGCTTGGCGAGCGCCCGGCATCGCGCCCGCTCGCCGGCTGGCTCACCGGGCTTCCCGCGGTCCTGCCGGGCGCGGCCGCGCCGCTCGACGAGGCGTTGGCCCTCCACCGGCGCGCCCGGTTTGACCCGCGCGGGCTTGACCCACCCGAGCTCGCCCGCCTCGCAGCCCTTGCCAGCGAACTGCGCGCAGTCCTCAACCGCCGGCGGAAATCGCGTCCTGATTCGTAAGCCCCTCGCCGGAGGTTGATCCGTGGCTGAATGCCTGCCTAGCTTTGGACCAAGGTGCGCTTCATGAAGAACTTTGGGTCAAGCGGCTGGACCTGGACACCTTGTTAATCAGGAAGTGTCCGGCCAATGCGATTAGCAGTCCAAGCAGCATCACCGCTCCCCAAATGACCCATAGGAGGGGGATCACCCAGCTCAGGACCCCTTCAAGCGAGGGTCCAGTCTGGCCAAGCCAACCGAGCATCCGCACCCACTCCGCTTGGAAACCTCCGATGAACGCCGGGTCAATCCACGTGCTCAACCAGCCAGGCATAGGCCAATCGCCCGCGCTCGTGATCAATTCGCCCGGCTTCGCCGACGGCACGCTGGCGGCAAGCCACTTCGTGAGCTCGGCGGCTAGCAGAACAATGCCGCTCCACAACGCGGCGGCCACGGCAAAAGCGACCCACAGTGCCACTTTTAACGGACGCTGCAGAGAGAGGACAGATTTTGGAAACGAGTTCATCGGTGGCTGATAGGGGGCATGAAAGGAAGAATTTGCAGTCGTTCACCGGCCAAAATCGGCCAAGAAACAACCCGTCCTCAAGGGGAAAATCAGTCCGTAATTCCATCCAAAGACTTCCCGCCTCCCGAGCTTCGCTACCTAGGAGAGCTCGCGCGATCCGGCCGCAAATCTTGAGCGCTCATTGACATCGCGGGTGAACGGGCCTGCCGAGTCGAATTGCGCCATGCGCGCGAGCATCTCATCCACCTTGCTCCGCCGCTCGTCGCGCCGCGCGATCTCCTCAAGCCATTCGCGAAACAGCGCGTTGAGCGTGGTTTTGCGGGCCCGCGCCTCCTCGCGCGCGCGCGCGATGAGGCGCTCGTCGGCACTGAGGGTGATATTCTTCATCGCACCAAAGTAGTGCACACTATGGCGCTGGTCAAGCAAGGGGCGCGATCGCCGCTGTATCGGATGTCCGTGGACTGCTGCCGGGCATTGGGTTCCGGGTGCCAGCGATTTCCCGAATCGCGCACCAGGCGCCGAAAGGGAAGTAATTTCGCGAGGGCGAAATGGTCGGGGTGACAGGATTCGAACCTGCGACCTCCTCGTCCCGAACGAGGCGCGCTACCAAGCTGCGCTACACCCCGATAGGTGCAGCCGCTCCCGGTGGGGAGTGGCGGGCGGTTGAATCGCCCAAAATCGCGGCCAGTGCAAGGGAAATTTCCGCCGGCGGGGAGTGGCCGCTGGCTAGTAGTCGCGGTCGAGGAGTTTGCTGGCGATGGCGCGGAGGTGGTCGCCGGCGTGGCCGAAGCTGGCCAGCGAGTCCATCGCGATGTCGGTGAGCCGGTGGGCTTCGGCGCGGGCTTCCTCGAGGCCGAGAATTGCCGGGTAGGTTGATTTTCCGGAGTTTTCGTCCTTGCCGGCGGTCTTGCCGAGCATCGCGGTGCTCTGGGTGACGTCGAGGATGTCGTCGATGGCCTGGAACGCCAGCCCAAGATGGTAGCCGAAGCGGGTCAGGGCGGCAAGTTGGGCCTCGTCGGCGTTGGCGGTCATTGCGCCGAGGCGCACCGAGCAGGTCAGCAGGGCCGCGGTTTTGGCCTCGTGGATCTTGACCAACTCCAGGTGGCTGAGTGATTTCCCCTCGCCTTCGAGATCGAGGACCTGGCCACCGATCAGGAGTTGGCTGCCACCGGTGTGGGCGAGCTCGCGGAGGAAGTCGCGCACGCCGTAGCGCGCGGATGCCGGGGTTTCGGCGAGGATGGCAAATGCCTCGGTCAGCAGCGCGTCGCCGCACAGGACCGCAATCCCCTCGCCGTAAACCTTGTGGCTCGTCGGCCGGCCGCGCCGCAGGTCGTCGTCGTCCATGCACGGCAGGTCGTCGTGGACCAGCGAGTAGGTGTGCATCACCTCGACGGCGGCCGCCGGGGCGAGCGCCGCGTGCGGATCGCCGCCGCAGGCCTCCGCGGCCGCCAGGCAGAGGATCGGCCGGAGCCGCTTGCCGCCGGCGAAGACACTGTAGCGCATCGCCGCGTGGATCGTCGTCGGCGGCGTGGCGGCCGCCGGGAGAAAGCGCTCAAGGGCGGCGTCGACCTCCAGGCGGCGCTCCTCCAGATAGCTGCTGAGGGTTTCCACAGGTCAGAGGAGTTCGGCGATCTGCACCGCGTTGAGCGCCGCACCCTTCCGGACCTGGTCGCCAACCACCCACAGCGCCAGCGAGTTGTCCAGCACCCCGTCGACCCGGATGCGGCCCACGAGGCAATCGTCCTTGCCGGTGGTGTCCAGCGGCATCGGGTAGCTGGCGATCTCCGGATCGTCGACAAGCTTGATCCCAGGAAATCCCGCAAACGCCGCACGCGCCGCCGCCACGCTCACCGGCACGCCAAACGTCGCCGTCAGCGACACCGAGTGCGACCGGTACACCGGCACCCGCACGCACGTGCAGGTCACCCGCAACTCAGGCAACCCGAGGATCTTGCGCCCCTCGTTGAGCATCTTCAGCTCCTCCTTGGTGTACCCGCTCGGCGTAAAGCTGTCGACCTGTGGGATGACGTTGAAGGCGATCTGGTGCGCGTAGACGCGCTTCTCAACCTCCGTCCCCTCAACCAGCGCCTGGACTTGGCTCTCCAACTCGACGATCCCCTGCGCCCCGCTGCCCGACACCGCTTGGTAGCTCGAGGCAATCACTGACTTGAGCCCAAACGCCTTATGCAGCGGCCACAGGGCCATCATGGTGATGATCGTGGTGCAGTTCGGATTGGCGATGATCCCGCGCGGCCGCACCGCCGCCGCCTCAGGGTTGATCTCAGGCACCACCAGCGGCACTCCCTCGTCCATCCGAAACGCCGACGAGTTGTCGATCACCACCGCCCCGGCCGCCGCCGCGCTCGGCCCATACTCGAGTGAAATCCCACCACCCGCACTGAACAGCGCAATATCAACCCCCGCAAAACTCCCGTGGGTCAACTCCTCAACCGCCACTTCCTCACCCCGAAACACCAGCCGTTTCCCCGCCGAGCGCGCCGAGGCTAACAGCGTCAGCCGCCCCACCGGAAAATTCCGCTCCTCCAGACAGCGGAGCATCTCAATGCCCACCGCGCCAGTCGCGCCGACGATCGCTACATTCTTTGCTTCTCTCATGGTCTCCTCGTGGTCTCGTTCTCTCCCGCTCCTCCTTGGCCGGTGGCCGACGGGCCGCGCATCTTAGCGTCCCGCGCCGCGGATGCAATCCCTGCGAAAGAGTCAATCGCCATGAACCAATCCACCCGCCGCCGCCGAACCTGCTAGGCTGTATCTAGCAGCACCGCCGCCGGCGCGGCGAATTTGCGCCAATATTCTCTCTTGCATGGCGGATCGAGTTGGTTAGAGTCCGCTCCGAGTCCCTTAGCTGGTCACTCGTTAGAACAACAAAACAACCCTAACACTACACCAACATGAAAATGATCAAAATCATCGCCCTCGCGGCCGCTGCCGTCGGTACCCTCGTTGCCACCTCGTGCTGCCAGCAGCAGCAGGGCGGCACCACCGCGCCGACCGGCACCTACGTGCAGCCTGCGAAGTAAGTTGAAGCGACCAGGTTCCTGCCCGATCGCAAGACCGGGCGGGGCGACCGAACTTTGACAGGGGCGGGCTGCCTCGGTGGCCCGTCCCGCCTACGCCGCAAGGCGTAATTTTCCCGCACCTTGAGAAAAACTTTATGAAGATCGTCCTCACCCTTTGTCTCCTGACTGCGACCGGCATGGCACTTACGCTGTCTTCATGCTGCTGCACCGGTGAAACCGCGGCGCCATCGCTGCGCCGGATGCCGCACTTCAAGCCGCTGCCACCCGCCGAAGTCGTCGTCACCCAGGAGGTGACCGTGACCCCGGCGAAATAATGTCGCGCAAGCGGCACCGCGCCGAAGTTTTTCCATGGGCCGCTCCGCATCAGGAGCGGCCTTTTTTTGTGGCGCGGCGGGGGTTGGCGGCGGGCAAGATCGCGCTTTGACTTTCCCGGGATTTTCCCGCAGGTTGCGCGCCCGCCCGCGCGACCCCGGGGGAAACGCGCGGCACCAACGAGATTTGCGCCATGGGAAAAAGCCTCTACGAGAAAGTCTGGGACGCTCACGCGGTGGGCAAGCTGGCCGACGGCCGGACGCAGTTGTTCATCGGAACCCACCTGATCCACGAGGTCACCTCGCCGCAGGCCTTCGGGATGCTGCGCGACCTCGGGTTGAAGGTGAAGTTTCCGCAGCGGACCTTCGCGACCGTCGACCACATCGTGCCGACCGACAACCAGAGCATGCCGCTGGCCGATCCGCTGGCCAACGAGATGCTCCACGAACTGCGGCGCAACGCCGACGAGTTCGGAGTCACCTATTTCGACCTTGCCTCGGGCAAGCAGGGGATCGTCCACGTCGTCGGCCCCGAGCAGGGGATCACCCAGCCGGGGACGACTATCGCCTGCGGCGACTCCCACACCGCCACCCACGGCGCGTTTGGCGCCATCGCGTTTGGCATCGGCACCACCCAGGTGCGCGATGTCCTCGCCACCCAGACGATGGCGATGGAGCAGCTCAAGGTGCGCCGGATCAACGTCGAGGGCCAGCTGCGTCCGGGCGTCTATGCCAAGGACGTGATCCTGCACATCATCCGCCTGTTAGGTGCGAAGGGCGGCATCGGCTACGTCTATGAGTATGGCGGCGGGCTGTTTGAGCGGATGACCATGGAGGAGCGCATGACGGTGTGCAACATGTCCATCGAGGGCGGGGCGCGCTGCGGCTACGTCAACCCGGACGAGACGACCTTCGCCTACTTGAAGGGACGCCCGTATGTCGACATGGGCGCCTGGGAGGACACCGTGAGGCGCTGGGAGTCATTCGCATCCGACCCCGACGCGGACTATGCCGACGTCGTTGAGATTGCCGCGGAGGACATCGAGCCGAGCGTCACCTGGGGGGTTTCCCCGGACCAGGGAGTCGGCATCTCCGAGTGCATCCCGGATCCGGCCGCGGCGGGGACCGAGGAGGAACGCATATCTATCAGCGAGGCGTTAGAGTATATGCAGCTCCCCGCCGGCACGCCGGTGAAGGGGATTCCGATCAACGTGGCCTTCATCGGCTCGTGCACCAACGGGCGGCTCTCGGACTTCCGCGAGGTGGCGCGCTTCCTGCCGGGCCACCAGGTGGC
>JBILQE010000037.1:0-31547 GCA_044373465.1 Akkermansiaceae bacterium
CGCAACCGCCCCTGCCGGTCGCATTTGATGATCGTTTCATTCATAACAGTCATAGTCGGTCAAATATGACCGCTATGAACAGACGCCGGCAAACTCGTAGCGACGGTGCTTGGGACTACGCTTACGGCGGGGGTGCCGGGCAGCGTGGTGTAGGAGCGGGTGGCCAACTCGATGAGTTGGAAGCTGAAGTCCGGGATGAATGGGCGCATCTCCGCGGCGAGGTTAGGAGGAAGATCAATCAGGCCAAGGAAGCGCGGCGAACAGGTCCAGCGCTCGGCGTTTTGGGCGAGCACGACGGGGATGAGTGCCGGAAGATGGGTGGCCTGGAGGTTGCTTTTGCGCCAGTTCTCCCAGATCCGCAGCATGTAGCGGAGAAGTCGCAACGCCAGCAGGGGTTCCTCTTTTACCTGATGCTCGAACAAGAGGTAGATCAATCCTGGTCTTGCAGTGTCCTCCGCGCCGAATGCTGCGGAGAACAACAGGTCGCTTTCGCTGCGGCGGAATTGCGAATCGATGAACGTCCCTGTCTCGATGCGCAGGGTTGGCCAGTCAATGGTGGCAGCCAGCGCGGGGGGCAATTCGGCGCTTAGGAAGGCAGCCGCGGTGACCGGGTCGCCAAAACCCGCTTTGAAGAGCTTGTCATGGGCATGGTGGATTGGATCGTCATCAGGCATTGCCACGGGCCAAGGTCGCACGTGGCGGCAAGCTGCCAAGGGCCGCGATGAATTGCCGGGTAGTTCGCGGTCTTGGCGGCGCGGCGGATTTTTCACCTGGATTGCGTGGCCATGGCTGGCGTTTTTCGGCGTGGTTCCGTATCGGTGGGGGATGAGCGAGTTGGAGATGCCGGGCAATGACCCGTATGCCCCGCCGGTGGCTGGGTGGTTGCCGGTGACGGTCAGCGGCCACGAGGTGCGGGTGGTGGTCGTCGCCTGGGAGCGGCTGCGGATCGTTTACAACCTGGTGCTGCTGGTGGCGGGGCTGGGGGTCGGGTCGATTTGGGGGATCGTTGTCGGATCCACGGAGTTTTTGCTGGGCGCCGCGGTGGTTGGCATTGGCGCCAATGGCTGCTTCTTCGCCGGTCCGCTGGTGGAACTTTACCTGATGGCGATCCGGCGCTCGGGCCCGTGGAAGCGCCCGGCGCGGTGGGCGTTGTTTGGCAGCGGCCTGGGATTCTCGCTGCTGATGTTCTCGCTGACCTTGCTTGGCAGATAAAACCAGCAGGATGTTTTCATCCTCGCGGATGGCAACTCGGGTTGGATATGGATGGGCGCGATGCCACGAGGTCTTCCACGCTTGCTCAAGTCCCTGGTGCTGCTTTCCGGCTGGGGGGTGGCGCTGTGGCTCGTCTGGCTCGGCGTGGATCACAAGCCGCTGATCGCCCCGGTGGTTCCGGTCACTCCGGTGGTTCCGGTGGTCCTTGGGCCGCTTGAGCGGGTGATGGCTGAGCTTGCGGAAGATCGGTCGTTGAGCGGAGCGGCGCTGGCGTTCTGTGTTCTGGGCGAGGATGGTCAGGTCCTGGGCAGTTCGGCGCTGGCGCAAACCTCGCTGGCACCGGCCTCGGCGCTCAAGACCCTGACGACTGGCGCGGCCTTGGAGATCCTCGGGCCGGAGTTCCGCTTCGAGACCACTTTGGCGGCCACGGCCGCTCCGGATGCCCACGGGCTGCTGGCTGGCGATCTAGTGCTTGTCGGCGGCGGCGACCCGACGACCTCCGCAAGCGACCTTGATGCTCTGGCCGCAGCGGCGGCAGCTGCCGGTTTGAAGCGCGTCGCCGGCAATTTGGTCATGGATGCGACAATTTTTCCGGTCAACCCGGTCAGCGACCACTGGAACTGGGGGGATGTGGGCAACGGCTACGGGGTCGGCGCCTATGGCATCAATGTGGACCACAACATTCTCAGCGTGGCCTTCGCGCCGGGTGCCAGCCCCGGATCCCCGGCAGCCATCGTCGAGGCCACCGCGGCGCCCGTTGTCTGGGTCAACGAGGTCGTTACCGGTCCGCCGGGGTCAGGTGACCGGGTGGTTGCCTACAGCGAGCCGTATGGCGAGCGGATCACCCTGCGCGGCAGCGTCCCGCTGGATCAACCGAAGTTCCGGGTCCGCGTCGCCAACCCGAATCCGCCCGCCAGCGCCCGCACACTGCTGGCTCAGGCATTGAAGCGCCATGGAATCGAACTGGTTGGGTCAGCTTCCGGCGCCGATCGCTCCGGGACCGGACGCACGGTGCTGGCCCGGCATCAGTCCGCGCCGTTGGCGGAGATCATCGAGCACCTCCACCGGGTCAGCGATAATCTTGAGTCACAATGCTTGTTTCTCCTCATGGGGCAGCGCGCCGGAAAGGACCCCGCTGCCGCCCTCCAGGCATTCTGGGAATCCCGCGGGGTGGAATTCGCCGGCCTCCGGATCCTGGACGGAAGCGGATTGGCGCGCGCCAACATGATCCGCGCCTGTGATCTCGCTGCCGTCAACCACCGCGCCGGCACCGGCAAGTACGCCGAGATCTTCCGCCAAAGCCTGTCAGCCTACGATGGACCCAATGGCGGAGTGCGTGCCAAGCTCGGCGCCATGTCCGGGGTGCGGACCGAGGTCGGGTTCCTCACCGGCCGGGGCGGGCAACGGTTGACCTACGCATTGATGGCAAGCGGACTCCCCCCGGGGGCCAACCTCGGGAGGGTCCGCAGCTCGCTGCTGGACATCGCGGCTGGCCTGTAGCTTGTGCTATGAGAGCAGCCAGCCGGCGGTCTTGATCAAGGCGACGATGATGCCGAGCACCCCGGCGACGATGCCGATGGTGCTGGTGAAACCGCCACGGACCCGTGGCGAGAGCGAAAGCATCACGCCAATGAGCCCGAAGATGATTGCCCCGATGGCAAGGATGAAGCCAAGCCCGGGGCCGGTGACGAAGCTAAGAATGGCCGCGACCAGGGCGATGATCGATGGGATGCTGAACGACGTCTGACTGGAAGTTTGAGTGTTCATCCCACACTCTAGGCGATGATCCGCTTGAGTCAAAGGATCGTCCCTCCAGGGGGCGGGGCATTCAGCGGTCCAGCGGCCCGTAGCGGGCATCTTTTTCCTCGACCGGCAAGGCTGGCTTGGATGCTTCCGGGCGGTCTTCGGCGTACCAGTGGTTGCCGGCAAAGGTGAAGGTCTCCGGGGCGGTGTGCGCGCCGATGTTCACCGCGGTGGCCACCTCGGCCTGGCGGAAGACAATCGTGTTGCCGGTGATCCGGACGTTGCGCGGCGGCGGGAACCCGTCCTCGGTCGTCTCTTTGAGGATCCGGAAGATCCACTTTTTCGGGCGGATGACCGAGTTGCCGGTGAATTCCGCCCCGTCGACCCCGGTGAACGCGCAGGCGCACTCGCCGCCCTCGATCCGGTTGTTGCGGATGGTGATCCGGCGCGCCTCATACTTCGCCCCAGGCGGGCGGAAATACGCCATCCCGGTCGACCCGCCGGCCTGGATCGGGCGCGACCCGGCATTGACCAGCACGCAGTTTTCGATCGTTACGTCCTCGCAGCCGCCCTTGAACTGCGGCCCGGTGTGCTGGGAAAATCCCGGCTTGCCGCTGATGGTACAGCCGCTGATGAGCACCCGCTGGCAGCCAACCAGGTCGATCGCCTGGCCGCCCCAACCACTGATCTCACAGCGGCGGATGGTCAGGTCGGTCAGCCCGGAGCACTTCAGTGCATCGAAGTTCCCGTCCGGGCCAATGTCACTGATGACCAGGTTCTCGATCGTCACCCCGGCGATCCTCCCGCGCTCCGGCGCGCCATCGTCAAGGTTGATCCCGTTGGCGGATTGGCCGCTTATCCGCAAGTTGCGCAACGTCAGCCCGGCGCAGCGGGAAAAATGCCACCCTTGGCTCCCCCCGCGGAAGTGCGGCGGGCGCTGCGCGTCGGCCGCCTCGACCGTCAACCCGGCGATGTTGGCCACCGAGTTGCCTCCCGGATAGTCACCCGGATGGATCCGCACCACATCGCCGTCCTTGAGGATCCCGAGGACATCCCGAAGCTCGCCCGGGCCGCGCACCTCATGGGTCGCCGCAGTTGCCGATCCGATTGTCCAAAGACTTATGCCGATCGCGATGAGCCACTGCATTCGCCGAGGCTAGCTGGCGCCCGGTTCTTGCGCAACCCTGCGGGTCAGGTAGTTAATAATAGGAGTACCCACGGTGATACGGCGCATAGTAGCCACCGCGCCGATAAGGCGAGTCGTAACCGCGCGACCGCCGGTATGGCGAGTCGTAGCTGCGGCGATACGGGGACCCGTAGTAGCGGCGCCGGTCGCGGTCGCGGTCATTGCCGATGGCGTAGCCGGCCAATCCGGCCGCGGCGATCCCGAGCGTGGCGGTTCCCGGGTCGACCGATTGGACCGGGCGCCCGTAGGCGTCATAGGTTGTCGTGCAGGATGTGGCGGTGGCCGCGGCGAGCACCACGGCGCAAAGCTTGGCAGCGATCGGAGTCTTCATAGGGTTTGGGGGAGAGGGGGGAGGTTTGGGGGGGGTGTGGTGAGGGGGGAAGGGTGGTGCGGGCGGAAAACCGGCACTCCGCGGAAAGATGCCACAGCTCCAGGTGCGGCGCATGGGAAACTGGCGCCGGCCCATCTAACATTTCCACCGCGCCACCCTTGCGGGACGGGGAGCAAGTGGGTAGGTTGGGAGCGGGAAAAACCATTCTTGAACGCTTGTGCCAACCTCAGCTGACCGCCGCCCCAGGATTCTCGTCGTGACCCCGGAGATCACCTATCTACCGGATGGGATGGGGAATTTGAGCCAGCGGATGTCGGCGAAGGCGGGCGGGCTGGCGGACGTGTCGGCATCGCTGGTCAAGGCGTTGTATGACTTGGGTGCGGACGTGCACGTGGCGCTGCCGAACTACCGGAGGATGTTTCACCTGGATGTGGCGAGCGTGTTTCGGCTGGAGTTTGACAAGGTGAGCCGGGCGTTGCCCGAGCAGCGGATCCACCTGGCGGAGGACCGGATTTTTTACCACCGCTCGAGCGTGTATGGTGAGGAGAACAGCCAGATTGCGTTGGCGTTCCAGCGGGAGGTGATCAACCACACGATCCCGCAGGTCCAGCCGGACCTGATCCACTGCAACGACTGGATGACCGGGTTGATTCCGGCGGTGGCGCGCCGCCACGGGATCCACTCGCTCTTCACGGTGCACAACATCCACACCGAGCGGACGACCTTGAGCCGGATCGAGGACCGCGGGATCGACGCGGCCGAGTTCTGGAGCCACCTGTATTACCAGCGAGCGCCGGGGTGCTACGAGGAGACCCGCTCGGGCAACCCGGTTGACTTGCTGGCGAGCGGGATCTTTGCCGCGGCGCACGTCAACACGGTGAGTCCGACGTTTCTCATGGAGATCGTCGAGGGCTACCACTCGTTCATTCCGGACCACTTGCGCAACGAGATCCGGGCCAAGGCGGCGGCCGGCTGCGCCTCGGGGATCCTCAACGCCCCGGACCCGTCTTTCAATCCCGCCGACGACGCCTACCTCACCGAGCACTTCAGCGCCGAGGACTTCATGGAGGGCAAGCGGAAGAACAAGATGATCTTCCAGGAGCGCACCGGGCTGCGGGTCGACCCGGATGCGCCGTTGTTGTTCTGGCCATCGCGGCTCGACCCGGTCCAGAAGGGCTGCCAGCTGCTCACCGAGATCCTTTACCAACTCACGGCCGATTACCACGGGCTTGGGCTGCAGATCGGGGTGGTCGCCAGCGGCGGATTCCAGCGGCATTTCCACGACATCGTCGCCCAGCACGGGCTCCACGAGTCGGTGGCAGTGCGGGATTTCTCCGAGGAGATGTCCCACCTCGGCTACGCGGCGAGCGATTTCATCCTCATGCCCTCGTCGTTCGAACCCTGCGGGTTGCCGCAGATGGTCGCCCCCAAGTATGGCAGCCTGACCATCGCCCACGACACCGGTGGGCTCCACGACACCGTCGAGCACCTCGATCTGGCCGGCGACACCGGCAACGGCTTCCTGTTCCGCGACTGCAACCCGCAGGGGCTGCGCTGGGCCATCGACCAGGCGCTCGACTTCTTCCAACGCCCGGCCGACCTCAAGCACCGCCAGATTTCCCGGATCATGCGCGAGGCAACCCAGCGCTTCAACCACGACGCGACCGCCGCGGCCTACATCGAGCTCTACGAGGACATGCTCGAGCGCAAGCTCACTGACTGAGCGGGAACCCGCTCGGAAAGTCGCTAATCCTTGGGTGCCGCGCAGGCGATGGCGGAAATGCGCCTGAGTCAAGCGACTGAAGTCGCTACTCCTTGCCCCCTTGGTGGGGAAATGGAGCCGGCAGTCGGACTCGAACCGACGACCTGCTGATTACAAATCAGCTGCTCTACCAACTGAGCTATACCGGCGTGACAAATGCCCTGGCGGGCGGGCTGCGGGTGGGCAGTGAGTCGGGAGGATAGCCGGGGCGGCGGGGTGGGCAAGCCTATACCACGGATTCCTGGGTGGCGGTGGATTCTTCGGCGGGCTCGGCGGGCTCCTCGTCGACGTAGTCGACCAGTTCGCCGTGGAAGTTGGCGAGGAGGCGCTGCATGAGGGCTTCGGCGGGGGCACCGTCCTCGGATTTGAATCCGCCGTAGGTCATCCCGTCGATGCGTGAGCGGCGGGTTGGCGAGCCGTGGAAGACGAATGCGAGTCCCTTGCGCTGCCACTGGCGTTTGTCGATGCGGGTGATCTCGGAGAACTTCAAGCGGCGTCCGTCGGGGGTGCTGAGGGTTTCCTCGTCGATGCTCATCGAGCGGCGCAGCGTGCGCAGCAGGAAAAAGGTCGCGACGAGTGCCAGTGCCGCGCAGACGCTGAAGGCGGTGAACTGGCCGCTGATCTTGCTTTCATCGTAGGGTTTTTCGGGGGGCGTCATGTCGAGCTTCATCCGCCCGCTGTATTGGCGCCAGAGGTCGTTCCAGCGGCCGCGGCTGAGCGCCTCGAAGTCCTTGAGCTCGTCGGGCCACGGGGTCTTCGCGGCGGTGCCGGCCGGGAGCAGGTCGAGGTTGTCCGGGAAGGCGATGCTGGCGGTGGCCGCCAGTTCCGCCCAGCGCTCCGCGGTCTGGCCGGGCTCCATCGCCTTGGGCCCTTCGGTCGCGAAGGTCTTGTAGGTGTAGTAGGCGAGGTTTTTCTGGCGGTAGCCGACCATCCCGTCGTTCAGGAACAGGTAGCCGAACACCGTGAACATCAACAACATCGCCACCGCCCGCAGGAGAAACCACGAGGTGACTTTGCAGTGGATCGGCCCGGACGCGGGGATGCTTGGAGTGGCCATGGCGCCACCAAAGCGGCTGGCCGCGGGCTTGGCAAGCCTGCGGGGTGTGGATCTGCCTTTGACCTTCCCGGCTCCATCGGCATAGTCCCCCGGTTGTGAGCTTCGTCGCCACCTTCAACCGCCTCGCCGACCAGCGCTCGCCGCTGCTCCGGCGCTTCGCCGCGTTGTTGGAACCGGCCGGCCCGGCGCGCCTCGAGGCGCTCGCCCGCGAAAGCCAGTTGCTCACCCGCCGCCACTTCGGCCGGACGATGCGCCTGTTCGCGCCGCTCTATGTGTCTAACGAGTGCGTCAACAACTGCAGCTACTGCGGCTTCTCGCGCGACAACCCGATCCTGCGCGTCACCCTCGACATCGACCAAGTCCTCCGCGAGGCCCGCCACCTGCATGGCCTCGGGTTCCGCAACATTCTGTTAGTCGCCGGCGAGCACCCGAAGTTTGTCAGTGAAGGGTACCTGCAGGCCTGTCTCGACGCGCTCAAGTCGTTCATTCCCACGCTGGCCATCGAGGTCGGGCCGATGGAGGACGCCCAGTATGCCGAGCTGGTCAACCACGGGGCGGAAGGGCTCGTTGTCTATCAGGAGAGCTACGACCGCGAGACCTATGCGCGGCTGCACACCGCCGGGCCGAAGAAAAACTTCGACTGGCGGCTTGAGTGTCCGGAGCGGGCGTATGCCGGCGGGTTCCGGCGCATCGGCATCGGCGCGTTGTTTGGCCTAGCTGACTGGAAAGGCGAGGCGCTCGCGCTCGCCGCCCACCTCGAGTATCTCTACAAACATTGTTGGAAGGCGTCGTTCACCGTCGCCTTCCCGCGGATGCGCCCGTATGCCGGCAACTACGAATACACCCCGGACCCGGACCTGTTTCTATCCGATAGGGCGTTCGTCCAACTCGTCTGCGCGTTCCGGATTTGCTTCCCGCAGGTCGGCATCGTCGTCTCGACGCGCGAGCCGGCAAGCTTGCGCGACGCGCTCCTGCCGCTGGGGGTGACCCACATGTCGGCCGGCTCGCACACCGAGCCGGGCGGCTACACCGGCCAGGGAGTTGACGACCTCCATCTGACGGTGAAAGGCCGGCGCGTCGAACTCAGCAGCCGTCCGGCCTGCGCCAAGGCGACCGAGCAGTTCACCATCGACGACACCCGCACGCCCGCCGAGGTCGCCGAGATGCTCCGCCGCAACCGGATCGAGCCGGTCTGGAAGGACTGGGACGCTGCCATCCTCAGCCAGGGATAACCGGAAGCCAATCAACATGACCATCACCCTCAACGGCAAATCCCACGAGCTAACAGCCCCGTGCAGCGTCGCCGGGCTGCTTGAATCGCTGGGCCTCGCCGGCCGCCCGGTGGTCGTCGAGCTTGACGAGGCGGCGTTGTTGCCGCGCGAGTATCCGGAGCGCCAAGTCGTGGCCGGCGCCCGCCTGGAGATCATCACGATCGCCGCGGGTGGTTAGTGCGTGCGGGTCCGTGGCGACCTCAGCGCTCGGCGGGGCCGAGGAGGTGATCGAAGAGGCGCGGGAGGTACTCGCTGGCGAAACTCGGGGCGCGCGGCGGCGCGGCGGCGAGCGCGCGCAGGCGTGCCACGGTCGGCTCCGGGAGCGGGCGGGCGTGGTCGAGCGCGTGGAGCGCGTGGAGCGCGGTGAAGAAGTCGCCGGCCCGCGGGTCGGCGGCGGCCAGCAAGCAGTCGAGCGCCCGCTGGCGCGCGTCGGCGGTGGCATTTGCGCTGCGCGTCAGGGCGTTGCCCGCAGCCACCCGGACCAGCGGCTCCGGGTCGCCAAGCAGCCGGAGCAGCTCGCCGGCCAGCGCCGCGGGCAACTCAGCGCCCGGGCGAACCAGTGAGATCACCGCCCAGTAGCGGACCAGCGGCGCGTGGTCCGCGAGCGCCGCGGCGAGCGCCACCGGGTCGGGCGCCGGCTGGAGTTGCATGTCTGTTAGGTCGAGCAGCCGCTCCAACGGATAGACGGCCGGGTTGTGGCCGAGGTCCCACGGGGTGGTCGGGGGGATGGCGAGGCGCTGCATGATCGGCTCGGGGAGGAGCGCGAGGTCGCGGGTGGCGAGCATGTGGGCGCGCAGGGCGGCGCGGAAGCGCGCGACAGTGGCCGCTTGGGCGGGGTCCGCGGCGAGGTTGCGGGTTTCGTCCGGGTCGGCGTGCAGGTCAAACAACTCTTCCGGCGGATGCGGCAGCCAGTAGGCGGCCTGGACGGTGGTGAGCTTGCCGGCGAGGAACATCTCGCGCCACTGCCGCGCGGAGGCCGCCTTCTGTTGGAATGCGTAATGCTCGCCGTGGGCAAGCTGCGGCATGAAATTGCGGATATACATGAACCGCCCGTCCGTGACGCTGCGGCAGACGTCCGGCCGCTCGTCCATCCGCCCGCGCAGCCCGAATGAGAATCCCGCCGCCGGAACCGCCGCCGGACCAAGAAACGCCTTGCCCTCGTGCCACGCGGGAATCTCCGCCCCCGCCAGCGACAAAAGCGTCGGCGCGAAATCGACAAAACTAACAAGCCGGTCGGATGTTTGCCCCGGCTGATAGCCGGCGGGTGCCAGATGGCGCCACTTTTCCGGAAAGTAGACGATGAGCGGCACGTGCAGCCCCGACCATCCCGGGTAGCGCTTGCCGCGGGCCAGCGCCCCGCCGTGGTCGCTGAAAAAAAACACGATCGTCTCCTCCGCCACGCCCGCCTGCTCAAGCGCTGCGAGCTGTTTGCCAACCCATCCGTCCACCCTGGCGATGCTGTCGTTGTTGGCCGCCAGGTCGGCGCGCACCTCCGCGGTGTCCGGCAGATACCCGGGGACCCGCGCTTTGGCCGGGTCGCTTACCAGTTTCCCGCGCTCCCGGTGGAGCACGCTCTCGTGCGACTCGCCGCTGTTGAACACCGCCAGAAACGGCTGCCCGGCCGGCCGCCCGGCATAGCCCGCTTTCCCCGACGAGGCGTCCCAGAGGCTGCCCGCGGTTGCAAAGTTGTAGTCCTCCTTGGCGTTGTTAGAGCAGTAGTAGCCCGCCGCGCGCATGAGCTGCGGATAGAACTTGAGGAACCCGGGCGGGGTGACCCGCGAGCGCATGTGCTCGCCCCCGGTCGAGGAGGCATACATCCCGGAGATCAGCGTGGTGCGCGCCGCAGCGCAAACCGGGGCGTTGGAAATGGCGCGGGTGAAGCGCAGCGAGCGGGCCGCGAGGGCGTCGATGTTAGGGGTGCGCGCATAGTTGTCACCGTAGCACCCGAGCCGCGGCGAGTGGTCCTCGGAGACGAGCCACAGGATGTTCGGGCGGGCGGCACCCGCCGCCGGCCCGGCCGCGGCGGCGAGCGGGGTGTTAGCTATCAGGGCGAGCAGGATCAGGAGGCGCATGCTGGGGAGATCCTCATCGTCCTGGGCGCCATAAAGAAGATGAATTTTGCGCCTTTACCGGCCAGTTGCGGCGGTTAGCGTCCGGCTTGTTGGAAAGTGCCACACTCAACGGTAGCGAGCCACTCGACACCCTGCAGACCATCGAGCTTGCCGAGGGCGTCGAGGTGCGCCTGCGGATCGCCGGGCCGTTTTTACGCGCGATGGCCTTTTCCCTCGACCTGGTGTTCCGGATCGTCGCCCTCGGGGTCTTCGGAATCATCATCTCGTTTGTCGGCGTTGCCGGCGGGGGCACCGTTGCGGCCGGGATGTTCCTGCTCGCCTGGTTTTTCATCAGCTGGTTCTATCATGTCATCTTCGAATACGGAAAGCGCGGCGCCACCCCGGGCAAGCGCATCGTCGGGCTGCGCGTCGTCCAGCCGTCCGGCGCGCCTATCACCCTGGGCCAGGCGGTTGTTAGGAACTTCCTGCGCTTTGTCGACGGGCTGCCGCCGCCGACCTACGGGTTCGGGCTGGCGGCGTGCCTGCTGACGAAGCGGTTTCAGCGCCTGGGCGATCTGGCGGCGGGCACGGTGGTCGTTTACGACCGGGCACACCGTGAGCCATTTGCGCCGTTGCCGCCGCCGGTTGCGGCGCATGCGCCGAAGTTGTTGCTCACCCGTGAGGAGCAGCGCGCGGTGGTCGCCTTCCGCGAGCGTGCCGCGCTCTGGTCGGACGCGCGCCGGATCGAGATCGCCGACATCGCCCAGCCGCTAACCGGGGCAAGCGGCGCGGCCGGGGTGGCGCGGCTGTTAGCCATGGGCCACGCGCTCCAGGAACAACGCCGAAACGCGGTATGAGCATCCCAAACAAATTGCCCGGGCAGGCCAACGAGGAGAAATGGGCCGAGTATTCGGCGCTGCTGGATGCGGTTGAGGGGCGCAAGGTGGCGGCCGTCGAGCGGCTGCCGGGGATGTTTCGCGGCGTCTGCCAGGATTTGTCGCTGGCACAATACCGGATGGAGGGGATGTCCGCGGTCGAGTCGCTCAACGCGCTGGTCATCCGCGGCTACAAGCACCTCTACCGGCAACGCAGCGCCGGCTTTGCTGCGATCATGCGGTTTTTCGCGGTGACCTTCCCCGGGTGCGTGCGCCGCGAGTGGCGGCTGTTCTGGTTGTGCAGTCTGTTGTTCTGGGGGCCGTTTGTGGGGATGTTTCTCGCCGCGCGCAGCGATCTCGCCTGGGTCCAGGCCATCCTTGGCGACTCAGGCATGCTCGGCCTCGAGCAGATGTATGGCGGCGACTCCGGCAACCAGGTCGAACATCTCAGGTCCGAATACGGATCCAACTTCATGATGTTCGGCCACTATATCTCCAACAACGTCGCGATTGACTTCAGGATCTTCGGCGGCGGCATCCTTGCCGGGCTCGGGACCATGTTTTTCCTGATCTTCAACGGCCTGGCCATCGGTGCCTCGGCCGGCTACGTCCAGCTCGCCGGCAACCCCGAGTCGTTCTGGACCTTTGTCGCCGGCCACTCGTCGTTTGAGTTGTTAGGCATGATCGTCGCGGGGATGGCGGGGATGAGGCTGGGGCTCGGGGTGTTGCGTCCCGGGCGGCTGACCCGCGGGCAGGCGCTGGCCGGGGCGGCGAAGCGCGCGTTGCCGCTGTTGTATGGGGCGACGGCGATGACGGTGCTGGCGGCATTCGTCGAGGGGTTCTGGTCGGCGCAGCCGCTGCCGGCGAATCTGAAGTATATTGTCGGAGCGGTGTTCTGGCTTGCCTGGAGTGTGTATTTCCTGCGCACCGGGAAGGGGTACAATGAGGCTTGAAGATGTCACCGCCGAGATCCGCCCACGCAGCGAGTGGGAGGCGGTCGACCTCGGCCTGGCGATGGTTAGGCGGGACGGGTCACGCCTGTTAGCCTGTTGGCTGGTGACCGCGCTGCCGGTGCATGTGCTGGTGTTGTGGCTGTTGCGCGACTCGCTGTGGCTGGGGGTGTTCATCCTGTGGTGGCTCAAGCCGGTGTTTTCGCGGGTGAGTTTGTTTTTCCTCAGCCGGATGTTGTTTGGCGAGCGCCCGGGCATCGGCCAGGTCCTGCGCGCCTGGCCGGCGATGTGGCTGCGGCGATTCCCGTACCGGATGCTCTGGGCGCGCTTCTCGCCGTGGCGCGCGATGACCGCCCCGGTCGAGGAACTCGAGCGCCTGCGCGGCGACGGCTACGGCCAGCGCTGCGCCCAATTGTTAGCGCGCGGCCAGGGCACCGCGCTCGGGCTGGCTGCGATTTGTTGGGGGTTGACGGCGGTGGTGGCTATTGGGCTGTTGTCGCTAGGGCTGATGTTCATCCCGGATGAGGTGATGCTGCGCTGGCAGGTCGACGTCGAGTTGTGGATGGAGGGCGATGAATTCGGGTTGCCGATGGCGATTCAGTGGCTGCTTGCGGTGGTGGTGCTCGCCTCGATGGGGCTGGTGGAGGTTCTCTACACCGGGGCCGGGTTCGGGCTCTACGTCAACAGCCGAACGCTCATCGAAGGGTGGGATATCGAGTTGGCTCTCAAGCGGCTGCGGGACCGCTTGGGCGGCCTGGCGCGATCCGCGGCGCTGGTCGTCGTGGCAATCCTGGTGATGGGCGCCGCCGAACCGGGACATGCCGCGGAGCCCGCCGAGCAGATCAAGGAGGTGCTTGCGGATCCGGATTTCACGATCCACCGGGTTGAGGAGAAGGTCTGGGTGCCCGACCCCGGGCGTAGCAGTTCGAGTCGGTCGTCCAACAACGGCTTGGCAGCCATCTTCGGTGGAGCGTTTGCGATTGTCGGCTGGCTGTTGTTAGCCGCGTTGGTCGGGCTGGTCGTCTGGTTGATCGTGCGCTATTGGCCGCAGGGGACAGGGGCGGGGGCGGGTGACGCGCCGCTGCGCCGCCAGGTGCGCACCGTGATGGGCATGGACATCGCCCCCGAAACCCTGCCCGCCGACATCCCGGGGGCCGCCTGGCAGGCGTGGCAGGCAGGCAGGCACCATGAGGCGCTGAGCCTGCTCTATCGTGGCGCGATCGGCGCGTTTGTCACCCAGGCGCACCTCGAGATCGATGAGGGCGACACGGAAAGCGACTGCCTGCGGCGGGTCGGGATACTCGGGCCGACCCGCGAGGGGAGCTATTTTGCCGGACTAACAAACTTGTGGTTGCGCCTGGCATACGGGCGCAGGTCGCCGGAGGATCATGAGGTTCAGGCGCTGTGTCGCGATTGGCCATTTGTCAGAGGAGGGCAGCGATGACCATTTTCCGGTTAGTCTGTTGTTTGGCTGTGGCGCTGTTGGCGTGCGGCTGCGGGAAGTACGAGATCCGCAGCCGCGAGGTCGGCTTCAAGGGCGCCGCCCGGGCCAACCCGTATCTCGCTGCCGAGCGGTTGCTTGACGCGTCTGGAATCGATGCGCGCACCGGCGCAAGCTGGGCCGGGAGCCTCGATCCGGTCGGCACCTTGGTGGTCCCCGCCTCGTTTCTCAATAGCCGGATGCGCATCCAACAGGTCGACTCATGGGTCCGCGATGGCGGCCACCTGATCATTCTGCGCGAGCGTGGTGAGTCGTTCTGGAACGACTTCGCGAAGCGCGCCGGCGGGGACGTGGAGGAAGCTAACAACAACCTGGCAACCTGGCTTGAGGAGACCCTCGGGGTGGTCGAGCGTGAGGAGTCCGAAGATGTTGGAGACCGCGCGGTGGCCATCGACGCGGAGAGCTTCGAACTGGCGGTTGCGACCGACCGGGTCTTTGACCTGACCTTTGAGCGCTACCCGGGGGAGTTCGGGGACGCCGACAGCGAGGAGGAGGCCGCCGAGGGCCACCAACTCCTGAGCCTGGTGCTTGACGACGGGCGGATCACCCTGCTTGCCGAGGCCCAGCCGTTCCGCAACCGCTATATCGGCGACGAGGACCATGCCGCCTTGCTGCTTGCCTTGGTCGGGCTCTCGCCGTCCGGGCCGGTGGTGTTTGTCTATGGCGGCGGCGTGTCGTTCTTCCAGATGCTCTGGGAGCGCGGGTGGGCCGGTCTGCTAGGGATCGCGGCGGTGCTGGTCATTTGGCTGTGGCGCAACCTGCCGCGGTTCGGGCCTGCGGCACGGTCTGCGCCGGACACCGTCCATTCCGGGTATTTGCGCCACGTCGAGGCGGTTGGCGATTTCCTCTGGCGCCACGGCCGGGCGCTGACGCTGCTCGAGCCACTGCGCCGTGAGATCATGGACGCCTTCGAGCACCACAAGGCTGGCGCGCTTGACGCCGATATCTTCGAGTGGCTCGGGCAACGTGCCGGGATTCCCCGCGAGCGGGTGATGCGGGCAATGACCGACACCGGCCGCCCCGACGGCCCCACATTCCTGCGAATGACCGCCGACCTACAACAAATCAAAACCAGCTTATGACCATGGAAGACCAATTGGAGATCGCGGCGGAAACCACCGCCATTGTTAGCCCGGTGGAACTCCCGCTCGCAACCCGCCTGCGTGAGGAAGTCCGCCAGGTGATGGTCGGCCAGGACGAGGTCCTCGACCAGGTGCTCGCCGCCTTGTTGGCAGGTGGCCACGTGTTGTTGGAAGGCAAGCCGGGGTTGGGCAAGACCCACCTGGTGTTGGCTCTCTCGCGGACCTTCGGCGGGATGTTCTCACGCATCCAGTTCACTCCCGACCTGATGCCCTCCGACGTCACCGGGTTCACCCTGTTTGACATGAAGAGCCAGACCTTCCAGGCGCGCCGCGGCCCGGTGTTCACCCACCTCCTGTTGGCCGACGAAATCAACCGCGCCCCCGCCAAAACCCAGGCCGCATTGTTGGAAGTCATGCAGGAGCGCCAGGTCACCATCGACGGCGAAACCATCCTCCTCGACCCGCCGTTCATGACCCTCGCCACCCAGAACCCCATCGAACAGGAGGGGACCTATCCACTCCCCGAGGCCCAGCTCGACCGGTTCCTGATGAAGATATTGTTAGACTATCCAAGCCAGGCGGCCGAGGAGGCGATTGTCGCGGGTGTGTCCAACGCGCTGGAAGGCGGGAGCCTTGGGGTTGGGCACGTCCGGCGGGTCTGCGGGCCCGGGGATATCATTGCGGCGCAGCGGCAGACTGCGGCGGTCGAGGCGGTCCCCGAGGTGGTGCGCTATGCAGTGGAGATCACCCGTGCGACGCGCGAGGCGCGCGGGATCTCGTTAGGTGCGGGGACCCGCGGAGCGATCAGTTTGATCCGGGTGGCCAAGGCGTATGCGGCGATGGCTGGGAGGAACTATGTGATTCCCGACGACGTGAAGTCGGCCGGGCTGCCGGTGTTGCGCCACCGGGTCCACCTGGCGCCCGAGGTTGCCATCTCCGGGCACGGGATTGACGAGATGCTAACCGGCATCATCGCCGGCGTCCAGGCACCACGGAGATGAGACCCACGCTCCGCTTGTTAGCCATGGTGGTCGGCTGGGCGTTGCTCGGCGCGGCGGTGACGCCGTGGCCGTGGTTGGCGCCGGTGTGGTGGTGGGCGGGCTTGCTGGTGTTGGTGGTGGGATTTTTCGATGCGGCGGCGCTTTGGTTGCTGCGGCGCCTGGTGGTTGTGCGGGTCGTCCCCGGGCGGTTTGCCCTCAATCGCCCCGGGGTGGTGCGCGTCACCCTGACAAACCGCGATGGCTGGCCGGCGCGGGTGCAGATTTTCGACGGCGTCCCGGAAACCGCCGAGGCCACGCAGATGCCCTGGTCCGGGCGCGTCGCCGGGCGCTCAAACCTGCGCGTCGAGCACGACGTGCGCATGATCCAGCGCGGCCGCGCGGTCTTCGGCCCGGTCCACGTGCTGCGCTTCTCCCTGTTTGGCCTGTGGGCTAGGGCCACCCGCGAGGGCGCCTCCCAGGAAACCAAGGTCTATCCGGACTACGAACCGGTTGTTAGGTTCGCCCTGCTGGCGATGGACCACCAGCAGTCGCAGATGGGGATCGTGTTGAAGAACCGTGCGGGGATGAGCCGGGACTTCCATCAGCTGCGCGACTACCAGCGGGGCGACGGGCTGGCGCAGATCGACTGGAAGGCGAGCTCGCGGCACATGAAGATGATCAGCCGCGACTATCAGGAGCAGCGCGACCAGACGGTGATCTTCCTCATCGACACCGGGCGGCGGATGCGCGCGCTGGATGGCGAGCTGCCGCAGTTTGACCACTGCCTCAACGCGCTGCTGCTGCTTTCCTATGTGGCGCTGCGCCAGGGTGACAGCGCCGGGGTGCTGAGCTTCGGCGGGACCGAGCGCTGGCTTGCCCCGGTCAAGGGCGCCCACTCGATGACCACGCTGCTGAACCACCTCTACGACTATCAGACGACCCCGCATCCGAGCGACTTCCAGGAGGCGGCCAAGCGCCTGCTGGTGCGCCAGAAGCGCCGCGCGCTGGTTGTGGTTCTGACCAACCTGCGGGGTGAGGACGCCGGCGAGATCGTCCCGTCGCTCAAGCAGATCGGGCGGCGTCACCTGGTGCTTGTCGCCAACCTGCGCGAGCGCTTCATCGACGAGCGGCTCGAGCGGCCGGTCACCGCGCTGGACGAGGCGTTGATCTTTGGTGCCACGCGCCAGTACGTCGATGAGCGCAAGCGGGTGGCGTTCCTGTTGGAATCAAGCGGGGTGCTCATGTTGGATGCCACCGCCGCGGCCCTGCCGGTTGCCCTGGCCAACAAGTATCTAGACATCAAGGCCAGCGGCCGGCTCTAGCGGTTATCCTCAGCTAGGAAACATCCAGGACGAGGAGTTCCGGGTTGTGCAGCGAGTCGCCGGCGCGGAGGCCGTCGAGTTGTTGGCGCAGCGGCGCCTCCGGGGTGAGCAGGTCAAGCGTGCACCCGTCGTGTTCAAGCGACAGTCCGCCGCCGCGCGGGGCGAGCAGGAAGAACCGCCGCTCGCCGCCGAGCTCCACCTCGACGAGTGCGCCGGCACCGATCGCGGCGCCGGGCGGCAGGTCGGGAAAGCTTGTTGCCTCAATGGCCGCGAGCGTCTCGCCCAACTCGGCGACCTGCTTGGCCTGGGCCGCGGCCAGATAGGACGCTTCCACGCCGCGGGTGTCATACTTTCCCTCGGCCTTCACCTCGTCGCCAGTGGCAGCGTCGCGCGCCGCGAGCGCCGCGCGCCGGGCCGCGTCGTGGCGTCCGCGCAGCAGGCCGCGAATCTCGTCGACCAGCGCCTGCTTGCCCATCGGTTAGGAAAGGAACGAGCAGACGTACTGGCAGATTCCCTCGGCCACTTCGATGGTGAACCCGGAGTTGGCGGGGACTTCGAAGGCCTGGCCGGCGGCGAAGGTGTCGGACGTGTCGTGGCCGTCGAGGGTGACGAGGCATGAGCCAGCGGTGATGTCCATGCGTTCGGCGGCGGCGGTGCCGAAGTGGTAGGATCCCGGGAAGATGACGCCGAGGGTTTTGCGCGAGCCGTCGGCGAGGGTGAGCGAGTGGGAGACGACCTTGCCGTCAAAGTAGATGTTGGCCTGTGCGGTGGCGGTGACGTTGGCGAATTCCATGGCCGGGAGATGAGCGGGGAGGAGGGGCGTGGCAAGCAGGAAAACCCGCGGGGGATGGCTAACCTTGGCTAACAGCAACTTCGTCGTCGACCCGTTCGGAGCGGCGCAGCCCCTCGGCGCTGGAGTGGCCGGTGAGCTTCTGGACGATCCAGTCGAAGACCAGATAGAAGACCGGGACGACGAAGAGGACCAGAACGGTGGAAACCGCCATGCCGCCGGTGACGACGAGGCCGAGAGGGTTGCGGCTCTCGGCGCCGGCGCCGGTGGCGAGTGCCAGCGGGATGGTTCCGCCGATGGTCGAGATGGAGGTCATGAGGATGGGACGGAACCGCAGGGTGGTCGCCTCCCAGATCGCGTCGCGCGCGGATTTTCCCTCCAGCTGGAGCTGGTTGGCGAACTCGACAATGAGGATGCCGTTCTTGGCGATGAGCCCGATGAGCAGGATCAGGCCGAACTGGGCGAAGAGGTTGTTAGTCAGGGCGGGTCCCCAGAAGCGCGACGCCCAGAGGGTGATCACCCCGGCGGTTAGGGCGAGGGCGACGCCGGTGTAGATGGTCACCGGGTGGACCCAGCTTTCAAACTGGGCGGCGAGGATGAGGAAAGTGAAGAGCAGGCCGAAGGCGAACAGCTGCCAGGTATCGTTGGCGCTCTCGACGTACTCGCGGGCCTCGCCGTCCCAGGTGAACGAATAGCCTTCCGGGAGGAGGTCCGGGGCGGTGCGCTCGACGTAGCCGACGGCGTCGCCGATGGTCACGCCGGGGGCAAAGCGGGCCTTGATGGTGATCGCGCGCAGCCGGTCAAAGTGCGGGTACTCCTGGGGTGTGATCGATTCGTCGGTGGTCACCACGTTGGAGAGTTGGACTAACTCGTCGCGGTTGGAGCGGACATAGACGCGGCCGAGGTCCGCGGGTGTTAGCCGTTCGTTGTCCTCGACCTGCATGATGACCTCGTATTGGCGGCCGCCGCGTTTGAACTGGGTGACCTGGCGTCCGCCGAAGAGGGTTTCCATGGTCGTGGCGATGGTTGATACGGGGACCCGGAGATCCGCGGCGCGGCTGCGGGCGATGTTGACGTTGAGCTGCGGCTTGTCGGTGCGCGGCTCGACCCGCGGGCCAACAAACAGGCCGCTCGCGCGCATCATCCCGGTGTACTGCGCACCGAGCTCCTGGAGCTTGTCAAAGTCACTGCCTTGCAGGACGAGCTGGAAGCTTTCGCCGAAGTTGCGCGAGCTCAGCGGGTCGGGCATGATCGCGAAGGCCATCCCGCCGGTGACCTTCTCGGCGTATGCCTGGCTGACGCGGGCCATGACGTCCTGGGTCGAGACGCTGCGCTCCTCCCACGGCTGGAGGGTGGAGAACAGCAGCCCCTCGCTTCCCGCCCCGGGCGCGCCGCGGCCCAGCGCGGTGGCCGAGAAGTAGCGGTTCACCTCCGGTTGCTCGGCCATGATCTTGGACATCTCCGCGACATACGCCGCGGTGTAGTCTGGATGCGATCCTAACGGGCCGGAAAAAATCGAGATGAACGACCCGCGGTCGCTCGGCGGAATAAGCTCGCGCTGCAGCCCACGGTAGGCGAACGGCGCCAGCGCGACAAACCCAGCGCCCAGAAGAATGACCAGCGGCCAGAGCCGCAGCGAGGTGTGCAGCAGCTTGCCGAAGATCTGGTTGACCCAGACAAACGCAGGCTCGCTGATCCGGTAGAGCCAGCCGTGCGGCGGCTTGCCGGTCGTGCTGTCGCGCCCCTTGAGCATGATCGAGCAGAGCATCGGGGTGACTGTTAGGGCGGTGACCGAGGAGACGATCACCGAGATCGCCAGGGTGATGCCGAACTCGTAGAAAAGCCTGCCGGTCGACCCGGATTGGAAGGCGACCGGCAGGAATACCGCGGCGAGCGTCAGGGTGGTGGCGATGATGGCGAAGGCAACCTGGCGCGCGCCGCGGACCGAGGCCTGGACCCGGCTCTCGCCTTCCTCGATGCGCCGATAGACGTTCTCCAACATCACGATGGCGTCGTCGACGACGAGTCCGATGGCCAGCACCATGGCTAACAGGGTGAGGGTGTTGATCGAGAACCCGAGGGCGGCGATGATGGCAAAGGTGCCGATGATGGAGATGGGGATGGCTGTGATCGGGATGAACACCGCGCGCCAGTCGCGCAGGAAAAAGTAAATGACCCCGACGACGACAAAAAAGGCAACAAAGATGGTCGTGTAGACTTCCTCGATCGAGCGCTCGACAAAGATCGAGCTGTCGAAGCCGACATCGATCTCGACCCCCTCGGGCATCTGCGCGCGGATCGACGGGATCACCTCCTTGACCCCGTTGGCGACCTCCAACAGGTTGGACTTCGATTGGCGCACGACGCCGAGGGCGACGGTCGGCTCGTTGTTATAGAATGTTTTCGCGCGGTAGTCCTCGGACCCGAGTTCGGCGCGGCCGACGTCGCCGAGCTTGATCTGGGTGTTGCCGCGGGTGGCGATGATGAGGTTCTCGAACTCCAAGGCGTCGGCCAATTCGCCCTGGGTGCGCACGGTGAACTCCTTGCCGTAGGACTCGATGCGCCCGCCGGGGACGTCGACATTCTGCTCGCGCAGCGCCTTCTCGACATCCCCGGCAGTTAGGCCGAAGGCGGCGAGGCTGTCGGGGCGCAGCCACAGGCGCATCGCGTAGCGGCGCTCGCCGCCGATGAAGAGCGTGCCGACCCCGTTGACCTTCTGGATCCGCGGCTTGGCGATCCGGTCGACCATGTCGGTTAGCTCGGTGCGCGAGAACCGGTTAGACGTGAAGGTTAGCCATAGGACCGGCGAGGCGTCGGCGTCCTCCTTGGCGATCTGCGGTTCGTCGACCTCGTCGGGCAGGCGGCTGCGGGCGCGGCCGACGCGGTCGCGGACGTCGTTGGCGGCCTCGTCCGGGTTGCGGTCGAGGTT
This sequence comes from Akkermansiaceae bacterium, assembly GCA_044373465.1. Classification (GTDB taxonomy): domain Bacteria; phylum Verrucomicrobiota; class Verrucomicrobiia; order Verrucomicrobiales; family Akkermansiaceae; genus JBILQA01. The sequence continues at coordinate 21,043 of JBILQE010000037.1, forward strand.
GAACTCGATGGTGATGCGCGAGACCTCCTCCTGGGAGGCGGACTTGAGCATCTTGATGCCGTCGATGGCCGAGAGTTGTTCTTCCAACACTTCGGTGACCCGGCTCTCGACCACCTCGGAGGAGGCGCCCCGATAGGTAGTGGTCACCGAGACGGTCGGCACGTCGGTGTCCGGGTACTCGCGCACCGGCATGTTGCGAAACGCGATGACGCCAAGGATGATGACGATGAGGGCGCCGACGGTTGTTAGAACCGGGCGTTTGATCGAGGTGTCGGAGAGGATCATCGGTCGCTAGCGCGGCGGCGCGGGGGTGTCTGGCTGGCCCTCGGGCGGCTGGGGCTTGAGGGTCCGGTCGGTGACCGGCGGCGGGCCGGGTGCGCGCAGCGGATCGACCGGGATGAGCTTCATGCCGGGAATCAGGATCAGGCCGCCGACGCCGGAGGAGACGACGAGGTCGCCTTTGGCCAGCGGTGGGCCAACCGGGGTGACCTGGACGACGCCCGGGACGCGCAGCCCGAGGCGCACCGGGATGAACGCCGCGGTCAACGCGCCGGGCTGGCCCTGGGCGGCGATCACCACCGAGCCGTTAGGCGTGTTGAGCACCGCGGTCTCTGGAACGACGAGGGCGGTCTCGACCCGGCGCAAAACCAGCGAGACATTGGCGAACATGCCGGGGCGCAGCCCGGCTGGCGGATTTTTCACGAACCCTTTCACCTCCGCCGAGCGCGTCTGCGGATCGATGCTCGGGGCGACGAAGTAGACCTCGCCGGTGATGTCGTCGCCGGTCGCGGCGGTGCCGAGGGTGAAGGTGCTGCCCGGCTGCAGGCCAGCAAGGAAGCGCTCCGGGACATCCAGGGAGATCTTCAGCCGGCTCACGTCGGCAACGCTGGTGACGCCCGCCTCGGGAGTCAGGTAATCCCCAACAGAAACGCTGCGCGCGCCGGCGACTCCGTCGAACGGGGCGCGCAGAATGCTTTTCTCCCGCCGCACCTCCAACAGCCGCAGCGCCGCGCGCCCCTGGGCGGAGGCGGCTTCGGCGCTCTCGTACTCGGTGCGCGAGATCGCGTTGCCCTCCATAAGCTGTTTGGCGCGGGCGTAGTTCTTTTCGGCCAGGTCAACCCTGGCGCTCGCCTCGGCGATCTGCGCCTCGAGCTCGCGGGTGTCGAGCTCGATGAGCGGCTCATCCTTCTTGACCGGGCGGCCTTCCTCGAAGCGGATCGCACGGATGACGCCGGCAAGCTCGGCGCGGATCTCGGCGCTCTCGTTAGGCTCAAGCGAGCCGACCAGCTCGAGTTTCTCCTCGAGCGGGCGCTCCTCGACGGCGCTGACTTCCACACTCTGCGGAGTGTCCATCGGATTGCCCGGACCCGCGCCCGGCGCGCTGCCCGACGGGCGGTTGCAGCCGGCCAGCAGCACGGCTAACAGGAGTGGGACGGCTCGGTTCATGGTGGATGGGTGGAGATTCGATGGATCTAGCGCCACGGGCCGCCAAGCGCCCTGGCCAATGCGACTGAGGCGGCCAGGCGTGCGCCGCGGGTGCGGCTCGCCTGGCGGCGGGCCTCGAGGCGGACCCGGTCGGCGTCGACAACCTCGAGGAAGCTAACAAGGCCGGCGGCGTAGCGCTCGCGCGAGAGGGTGAAGGTGCGGGTGGCGGCCTCGAGCGCCTGCGCGCGCGCGCCCTCGAGCTCGCCGAGGACGGCGACGGCGACCAGCGAGCTCTCGACCTCCTGAAAGGCGGTTAGAACCGTCTGGCGGTATTCGGCGGCGGCGGCCTCCTGGCGGGCGATGGCGGCATCGCGCTGGGCCTTGAGGAGGCCGATGCCCGAGAGCGGCAGGCGCAGCGACGGGCCAAGCGACCAGATCTGGTTGGCGGCGCTGAGCAGGCCGCCGCCCGGGCTGTCGAAGCCGGCGGAGGCGCCCAGGGTGATGGCCGGATAGAATGCGGCCTGGGCGACGCCGATATCGGCATTCGCCGCGACCACCTGCATGAGTGCCGCGGCGATGTCCGGGCGCCGGCGGACGACGCTCGAGGGCAAATCGAGCGGAATCTGCGGCGCACCAGGAAGCTCGTCGAGCGCCGCGAGCCGGAACCCAGGGGCCGGCCGCCCGGTGAGCAGCGCCAGGGATGTTAGGAGCTCGCCGCGGTCCTGCTCCAGGGCAATGAGGTCGGCGCGGGCGTTGGCCACCTCGGTCTGGGCGCGCAGGACGTCGAGGTCGCCGATGGCGCCGGCATCGCGCTGGCGGGTGAGCAGGCCGAGTGCTTCGCCGCGCAGTTCGAGGGCCGAGCGCAGGATCGCGCGCTCGGCATCAACGCTGCGCAGCGCAAAGTAGGTTCGCGCGGTCTCGCCGGAAATGCTCAGCGCGGCTGCCTGATAGGTCAGCGCGGCCGCCTCGGCGCTGGCCGCCGCGGATTCGATCTGGCGGCGGACCTTCCCCCACATGTCCAGCTCATAGGACAGGGTGACGTCCACGGTGGTGCTCGAGTTGATCTGCGAATCACCAAAGCCGCTCACCCGCGGGCGCGACTTGGTCCGATCCCAGCCGCTGTTGAGGTCGATGGCGGGAAACACCCGGGTGCGCGCCGCACGGCTCAGCGCCTGGGCTTCCCGCAGCCGCGCCGCGGATGCCTCAAGGTTCTGGTTCTGTTTGAGCGCGTCCTCGATGAGCCCGCTGAGCGTGTTGTCTTGATAGACCCGCCACCACTCGCCGCTGTTAGCCGGCCTGTCCGCCTCCACCTTCTCCCAGCTAACACCCGCGGCGGTGAACCGCTCCGGGACTGCCACCTCCGGCTGCTTGAAGTCAGGCCCAACCGTCGCGCAACCGGCAAGCACCAGCGCCAGCGGGGCGCAAATCAGCGGGCGGCGGATCGTCATAGCCATGCAGGAAAGCATGCATCCGGATTGATGCAAGCGGTTACTTGCATCGGCCCGGGGTTTCTGTTATCTAGGTGGCGGCATGGCATCCCACGAGCGCGAGAAACCCCCGGTCCACGAGCGGCTCATCGCGGCGGCCTTCGAGGAGTTCTCCAGCAAGGGGATCCTCGGGTCCACCACCCGCGCGATTGCCGAGCGCGCCGGTTGCAACGAGGTGACCTTGTTCCGCCACTTCGGGTCGAAGGAGGCGCTGCTAGAGGCCTCGGTCGCCCATGCGGCGGCGGACCTGCTGGATGTCTGCCGGCTGCGGGGGCTGGCGAAAGGCGAGCTGCGTGGCGACCTGCGGCGCTTTGCGGGGATCTACGACGGGGTGATGACGCGCACCGAGGGGATAGCGCGGGCGCTGATTGGCGAGGGTGCGGGGATTCCGGCAAGCATCCAGGCGTTCATCGGCAAGATTCTCGAGAGCTTCCACGGTGCGATGGAAGCCTATCTGCGCGACCAGCGCGCGGCCGGGGCGGTGAGCGGCGCGCTGGATCTAGCGATGGTGGCGCAGTCCTTCACCGCGACGCTGGCGATGGGGTCGCTGAGGCGCAGCGCCGGCCACCTCAGCGGGGAGCGGGCGGCGTGGTTAGACCATGTCGCCGGGTTGTACGCACGGGCGCTGGGGGCGGAGAGTGCGGCGGGAGAATGAGCGGAATCGCGCGGCGAGGTTGGCACGGGCGGTGCTTACAGGGAGCTGAGATTTTCGCTGGCGCGCAGCCAGCCGGGGTTTTGCTTTCCTCCGGTTAGGCGCGTGTTGTCGGGGGATTTCTGGTTGTTCGGTTTTTGCCTTTCAGTTGCGGCGGCGACGTCGCGGTGAAGGGCAGGCGGTCCGGCTGTGGTTGCTCTTGGGTTTTGGGTTTTTCTCCTGAGCAGCTTGGCCGGACCGCCCCTGGCCGGGGCCCGCCTGGTTGTTAGACCGGGCGGATCACCGAGACGATGCGTGCGTGGTCGAAGTCGTAGGGGGTGAGTTCGAGGGCGACGAGGTCACCTGGATTGAGCGGGGGGCTGGGTGATGGCATATGGTCGGCGAGGTGGCCGATGGCGAGTTTGCCGTTGGGCAGGCGGATATGGAAAGTGCGCGGGCCGAGAACCGCGGTGATGGTGGCAGTGCTGGAGATGGGGATTTCCACGGGGTGGTTGGGTTGGTGGTTGATTGGTTGTTAGCCGAAGTCGCGCCAGCTGACCATGGAGGCGAGGGTCGGGAGTCCGTCGTGGTGCCAGAACAGTGACGGCTGTTGGGCACGGCCAAGGGGGCAGAAGCGGGTCGCGGGCAGGGAGCCGAGAAGCTCGGCGGCGGCCGGGGAGAACGGGTGGATTGCAACCGTGGAGAGGAACCGGACCTGCGGGCCGAGATCGGCGAGATCTGCGGGGAGCGGGTGGACGCTAACAAACCGGTTGAGCGGCGTCGGGCGCAGGGCCGGGTCGGCGTCGAAGACGACCGTCCAGCTGGTGTCGTCCGGGCTCTCCCAGAGGGCAACCGGGTGGCCGTTGGCGGCGCGGAGGCGGGCGAGCTCGCGGGCATTGCGGATGGCACCGGCCTCCGAGAGGGTAACCGGCCCGCGCGGGTCGCGCGCCTGATAGGTGCGCATGGCCGCGGCAAGCTCCGCGGCGAAGTCGGGCGCGGCGGCGGCGGCGCCGCGGACATAGATCGCCTGGAGCGACAGGCACCCCTGTTGGTCGAACTCGCTGGCATCCGCGGCGGCGAGCGCGGCCGCGGCCGGGTCGGCGTGGTTGACGACGCCGATGCTGAGCCGGTGGCCGTGGGCGACGAGCCGGGTGGCGGGGTCGAGCCGGGAGCGGATGGCGGCCACCGTGGCGTCGTCGCCAAAGACCACCACCAGCTCCGCGGCAGCGAGCGAGGCCGGTGCCAGCTCGGGTGTTAGGGTGACGAGCGCGGCAAGCGGCGCGGGCAGGGCGGCGGCGAAGGCTTCAAATGCCGGGAGGCCCGCCGCGGGAATCTTGATGAGGTTTTGCGCGCCGATGACCAGTCCGCGCAGCAGGCTCTGGAAGGCCGCGTGCGGAGTGTTGCCGCTGACGACGTGGATGACCAACCGCGGCGCGCGCGCCTGGCTGCGCAGGTCGCCGCAGGCGACCGGCATGTCGAGCGCCGCCGCATCCCCGAGCTCGCTGGCAAGCCAGCGTTCCAACAAGTCAGCGGTGACCGGCCCAACAAACCTGGCGGCGGGCTGGAAGGCCGCGGCGATGAGCTCGAGGCGCTGGCGGGTCGGAGTCATCGCGGACCGGAGGCTAACAATTCAGCCGCCGCCCGTGAGCAGCCGCGTGGCAGCGCGCCCGGGTCACGGCCCAACAAGGAGAATTCGCGCGGCCCGTGGCGCATCGCGAAATCCTGGGTGCGCACCGCGAGGACCGAGCCAAGGTTGGCAAGGTCGACAATTTCAAGGTAGCCGGTTTCGCCCTCGGCGCAGGCACGCCCGGTGTGCGGGTCGATGACGCGCACCCCGGTCCATGGGGCGCCGCGGTGGGTGGCGGCGAGCCCGCGGGTGTAGAATGGCGAGCTGATCTCGGTCATCCCGTACTCGTTGTGGATTTCCTCGATGGCGACATTGAAGTGGCGGCTGAGGCGTTCATAAAACGCGGGCTTCTCAAGGCTGCGCCCGCTGCCCTTGTAGCCGCCGGTCTCCAACAGCCAGGACCCGGGCGGCAACGGCAGCGGCGCGCTGGTTTCCAACACCTCGAGGAACGCCAGCGCCGTGCCTAGCAGTTCGACCGGCTCGCCGGCGGCGAGCGCCGCCCGCAGGCCGTCGAGGTCGAGGTGGCCGGCGCGGAGCATCCAACGCTGCGGGTCGCCGGCATGGGCCGGGGCAAGGGTGGCAAACATGTGGACCAGCGACGAGTCGCGGGCGGCGGTTGGCGCGGGTGTTAGGAACCACGGGTTCTCCAGCGGTGCGAGCCCGAGGAGGCGCCAGCCGGTGCGCAGCGATGCCTCGTAGGCCTCGGTGCCGGCAAACTCGTGGCGCCCGCGGACGCCGCCGCTGGTTCCAGAGGTCAGGAACACCCGCGCAACCTCGCTCCGGGGAAAGCAGCGCACCGGCAGGGTCTCGAGCTTGAACGCGTCGCATGGCAGCGCCGGAATCTCCTCCCAGTTGGCGACAGCCGCGGGACTGGCGCCGAGTGCCAAACAATAGTTTCGATAGACCGGGTTGGCGCCAAACTGATAGGCGAAGAGGTCGAGGGCGAGGGAATCGAAGCGCTCGGGGTCGGTTGCGCCGGCGCGGATCCAGGCGAGGATGTCGCTGGGTGCGGCATGGTGGCGTGAGCGCATGGCGGGAGGATTCCGCGTGGTGGGTGGGATGGCGAGTGGATTTTCCGGGGCGTGTTGGGGAGCATCTATCACTCGTTGGCTTGACGAGCGGCGCGGGCGAGTGGATTGTCCCCGCGGTGGTGCGCGGCCTTGGCTGGTGCGCCCGCCGGCAACATCTTTTCCGTTACCGTTAACGTCCGCCATCATGAAATCCGCTAAAGTCCTCATTCCTGTATTATCCGCTGCGGCCATCCTTGGGTCGTGCTCGCCCTATCCGGAGCCAGGGCGTGATCGGCCGACGGTTCCGGGGCCTGGGGCAAACCGGACGATCAGCGACGCGGACCAACAACTCATCCGCGAACAACGGCTCAAGGCCGAGGAGGCCGCACGCCTCGCCCAGGCTAACAACCCGGCAGGCGCCACGCCCACCACCGGTGCCAGCGGCGGTACCGGGGCTGGCGAGACGACCAACCCGGCGACGACCGGGGCGCTAACGGGAGCGGCGGGCGGAAGCAGCCAGGCAGGCGGCGCGACCACTCCGGGGGGTACGGGCACAACGGCTGGCGGGCCGCGGCCGACGGAGACGAAGAAGCCTGAGTATCCGTATGCGACGAAGGTTCCGGGCAAGGACGGGTTTGTCCTGAGCCCGTACAACAACAAGGTCATCGACGTGCGCGACATTCCCACCGGCACGCTCGTCCAGGACCCGAACTTTCCTGCGTCGGAGAAGAAATACTTCCGCATCCCTTGACGTGTGCGCATCCCGCGCCGCGGGGTGTGCTGCCAGCCGGGACTAACAACCATGTTCCGGCGCCGGTGCCGGGCCTGATTGGGTCCGGCATTTTTTTCCCTACTCGCCCCATGCCGTTCCAACAGATCGCGGTGCTCGGCGGCGGCCTGCTTGGCGGGTCGCTGGCGTTGGCCGTGCCCGCGCGGATCCCTGGCGCGCGGGTCCGGCTGTGGGCACGCCGCGCCGACACCGTGGCGGCTGCGCGCGCCCGCGGGATCGACGCCGCGACCGACGACCTGGCAAGCGCGCTGGTCGGTGCCGAGCTGGTGATTCTGGCCACGCCGGTCGGGGCATTCGCAGGATTGTTGGAGATGGCGCTTGCGGCCGGGCTCGAGCGGGCGGCGCTGGTGACCGATGTGGCGAGTGTGAAGCGGCTGCCCCACGAGCTGCTGGGCCCGATTTTGGCGCGCAGTGGCCATGAGTTCATCGGCAGCCATCCGATGGCAGGGTCGGAAAAAAACGGCATCGGCGCGGCCGCCGCGGACTTGTTTGACGGGGCCGCATGCATCCTGACAAACGACGGCGCTGCCGCCGCACCGCGGGTCGCCCAGCTAACAGCATGGTGGGAGGCGCTCGGGGCGCGCTGCGAGACGATGTCCGCGGCCCTCCATGACGAGGTTGTCGCGCGGATCAGCCACCTGCCGCATGTGCTTGCCGCGGTGGGTGCGCGGGTGGCGCTGGCGAACCCTGGCGAGGGGCGCTTCGGCGGCGGCGGGTTGCGCGACACCACCCGGGTGGCGGCCGGTGACGCGGCGATGTGGGCGGAGATTTTGTTGGAGAACCGGGCGGCGCTCGAGCGGCCGCTGCGCGACGCGGCGGCGGGGATGAGTGAAATGCTTGCCATGCTGGAGGCTTGCGACCATGAAGGGCTGCGCCGCTGGCTGGAGGGCGCCAAGCAGCTCCGCGACGGCCTTCCCACCAGCCGTTGAAGAGCGATGTCGTCCCTAAAGATCAAGTCTATCAGCAGCCTGCACGCAGAGCTGAGCGTCCCCGGAGACAAGAGTATCTCGCACCGCGTGGCGATGATCGCCGGGTTGTCTAACGGCACCTGCGAGGTTCGCAATTTCCTGCCAAGCGAGGACTGCCTGAACACCCTCGGGGCGATGAAGGCGTTGGGGGTCGACTACACGGTGTTAGAAGAGTTGGTCGGGTTCGGGCCGACGACGCTGCGGATAGACGGCCGCAGCGGGAAGTTGTCGGCGCCGCGCGGGCCGATCGACTGTGGCAACTCGGGGACCGGGATGCGGCTGCTGGCCGGGTTGTTAGCCGGGCAGGAGTTCAGCGCGGAGTTGACCGGTGACGCGTCGCTTTCGTCGCGGCCGATGGGGCGGATCATCAAGCCGCTCGAGGAGATGGGTGCGCGGATCGAAGGACTCGGCGCGCGCGAGGGGTGCGCGCCGCTGCGGGTGACCGGCAGCAAGTTGCGCCCGCTGACCTATCAGATGCCGATGGCCAGCGCCCAGGTGAAGAGCGCGATTTTGTTAGCCGGGTTGTTTGCCGAGGGGAAGACCACGGTGATCGAGCCGGCGGTGACGCGCGACCACACCGAGAGGATGCTCAACGCGTTTGGCGTGCGGGTGGTGAGCGAGGGCAGGGCGATCAGCACGTGGGGCGGGCAGGTTCCCGAGGCGCGCGACTTTCTGGTGCCCGGGGACATTTCGAGTGCGGCGTTCTGGATGGTGGCGGCCGCGGCGCTGCCGGGCTCGTTGTTGCGGGTGTGCGACGTGGGGCTCAACCCGACGCGCACGGCGATTCTCAATGTGCTCATGCGGATGGGCGCGCACATTTCCGACAGTGTCCATACCCGCGACGCGGGCGAGCCGATCGGGCACGTCGAGGTGCGCGGCCAGAAGTTGCACGGGACCGAGATCCGGATCGACGAGGTGGCCAACCTGATTGACGAGGTGCCGGTGCTGGCGGTTGCCGGGGCGCTGGCCGGCGGGCGGATGGTGATCCGCAACGCGGCCGAGTTGAGGGTCAAGGAGACCGACCGGATCGCGGTGGTGGCCAAGAATTTGCGTTTGATGGGCGCGCGGGTCACCGAGTTTGACGACGGCATGGAAATCGAAGGCGGGGCGAAGCTCCACGGGGCGACGCTTGAAAGCCACGGCGACCACCGGATTGCGATGGCCTTCGCGATCGCCGGATTGTTCGCCAAAGGCGAGACGGTCATCCACGACACCGACTGCATCAACACCTCCTACCCCGGGTTCTCCCAACATCTCGACGCGGTCCTCCACGGGCGCACCGCCGCCGCGGACTATCAGTTGGAGACAGCCGCTTGCTAACAACCAGAATGTCCGCCCCGCACCATGCCGCCATTGCGATCGACGGGCCCGCCGCCTCGGGCAAGAGCACGATTGCGCGTTGTCTGGCGGCGCGGTTGGGGCTGGTGGTGGTCAACTCCGGGGCGATGTACCGAGCGGTGACCTGGGAGATCTTGCGCCGGGGGATTGATCCGAACAACGAGGCTGAGGTGGTTGCGGCGCTCGCCGCGATGGACATCGACTGTGGGGTGAGCGCCGGGCGCTCGACGATTCTGGTCAACGGAGTGGATCCGGGCGAGGCGCTGCGCAGCGAGGAGGTCAACCGGAGTGTTTCGGCGATCGCGGCGGTCCCGGCGGTGCGTGAGCGCTTGGTGGCGATCCAGCGCGACTACCGGGCGCGCACCAGCGTGGTGATGGAGGGGCGCGACATCGGCTCGGTGGTCTTCCCCGACACCCCGTTCAAGCTCTACATTGATGCAAGCGAGGAGGTCCGCCAGGCGCGCCGCCAAGCCGACGGCGAGCACGACAAGGTCAGCTCGCGCGACGCTGCCGACAGCGCCCGTGAAACCGCCCCGCTGATGGTCGCCCCGGGCGCGGCGGTGGTCGACACGTCGCTGTTGGATGTCGAGCAGACCATCGCCGCGGTTCTCGAGGTGCTCGCCCAACAGGGGTGGCACCAGGACTAACCCGCACCCCGCGGCCGGTTGGATTCGGTTGCGCCGCGCCGCCGAGCGGGCTAACAACGCGGCATGCGCCGCCACCTCGCCATCGTTGTTAGTGCCGTGTTGGCCGTGACCGCGGCAGCGGCGGAGCATCCGGCGAGTGTGCGCAAGGAGGGTGACGCGGTGGAGGTGGCGGTGGTCGAGGGGCGCACGCGGGTGGGGATCACCAGTGGCTCGGGCATCGGCGGCGCCAAGGTGGCGCTGACAGCTGGCGACTGGGGGCGGCCGCTGGTCGTCGAGTTCAAGTACCGTGACGGGCGGGGCTTCAAGATGCTGGAGCAATTGGTGCTGACCAGCGCGCGGCTGAAGATTTCCGGGAAGGTCGACGATTCGGGGCGGATGGCATTTTACTGGGCGGACGCGGCGGGGAAGTCCCCCGGGGAGCTTGAGATGTCGGGATATGTGCGGGTGCAGGTCGAGGTGCTTCCAGGCGCGCTGCGGGTGGTTTTTCCGGCCAACATGCATGAGCGTGCCGCTGAGGTGGAGATCGAGTGGATCGACGCGTTCCGCTAGGTGGTGGCCGTTAGGAGGTTGGCGGAGGTTGGC
>JBILQE010000038.1:0-31263 GCA_044373465.1 Akkermansiaceae bacterium
CCCACTTGCTGCGGGCGAGCCGGATGAGCCGGCACGCCTCCTTGATCCGGGCCTTGCCGACAAGCTCATGGACCGGTGGTTTGCGGACAGGCACGGGAGAACGAAAGCACAGGTGGCCCGCTGCGACAACCGCCGCGGCGGAGGTCAGCCCTGAAAAACTCCTAGCTAATCATCCACGCTTAGCTCATGGTTGCGCCCGTCTCTTTCAAGATGAGTAAGAATGCCCTTCTCGCCGCAGTGGTCATCCTGCTCCTTGGTGGAGCCATCGCGATCATCGCTAGCAACCGCAATCCATCTTCCTCCGCTGGACAGACCGGTGCCCAGGCCCAGCCAGCAGCCCGCGGCGATGGGCCGGTCGCCGGCGCCACCGGTGGCCCCGGCGCGACCCCCGAGACCCGCCGCCCGCGCCCGGCACCCGCGTATCCGGAACTCATCGCCGAGTATGGCGAAGTGCGCACGAAGTTGTCGCGCCAGATCGCCGGCAACGTCGTCACCCTGCTGGATGACGTGATGGCCATCGGCGAGCTGGCAGCGAGCGGAACCGGCGGGTTTGGCCAGCGCGGCGGGCTGATGGCTCTTGGCGGGCTTGGCCGCGAGCTTGCGCTCAATGACGAACAACGGGCCAAGGCGGAGGAGTTGCTGGCCGACTTCCAGAAACGCCAGCTCGAGAAGTCGAAGTCGGCCATCGAGAACCTGCGGCGCAATCCCGAATCGCTCATGCGCATGATGCTTGCCAGCGATGCGTTCTCGCGCGGCGAAATCACCGAGGACCAGTACAAGGCGCTCCAGACCTCCTCGCAGGCCGACCTCATGGGAATCATGAACCCGCTCGACCGCCAGAATTTCCAAGGCGGACGGCCGTTGGCGGATGAATCGTTCCGCCAGGGGATGCTTGAGGTCCTTGACCCGCAACAGGCAGAGACGTTCAACGCGGCCGCCGGAAAAATACCCGCCACCCAGGGCGCCGACCCCGGCAACATCGCCAACCTCCCGCCGATGGACCTCGAGAAACTCGACAAGACCATCACCTCCGCCCAGACGATGACCCGCGGTATCCAGCAGATGATGGAGGGCCTCGGCGGTCTCAAGGATCTCGGGACCGAGCCGAAGTAGCCGAACGTCGAACGTCCAACTTCGAACGTCGAACAATCGACTTCCCGCGCCGCTCGATGGCCGCCTGCGCGCGGCTCCGTCAGCCGGCCCAGCGGGCGGCGCGGTAGTTTTTCCCTTCGAGGGCTTCGTGGATGGCGGCCGGGTTGGTCTCGCGCGAGTCGTAGGTGACCTCGACGCGCTGCTCGCTCGGGTGGGCCTTGACGAGGTGGATCCCCTTGTGGGAGTTGAGGATCTTTTCGATGCGCAGGGCGTGCTCCTCGGGGTGGTCGCCTTCGACGGCGAATTCGAAGGTCTCGAGGATCGGTTCGTCCGCCGTCCGCGGATCAAACGGGTCAGCTGGGTTGTGGGTCATGACCGTGCGGGGCTGGGGGTTGGAGAAACAAACCACGCTTCAGCCCAACCACAAGCGGTCAAAAATGGACTGCAATTCTTTTCTGGTTCGTAACGTTGATTCTCAATAAGTAACGCGCGTTCCGCCGCGACAAGTTCAACCAAAACCAGCATGAATTGGATGACCATGGGATCTCACCTGAGCTGCGGCGGATTTCCGCCGACAAATCGCTGCGCCAGGCATCTTTGGTTGAAATCATGCGCCGTGTGAGAGAGGGTTCCACTCGCTTCCAATCCCCCCCAGGATGTCCAGCACCACCTATCTTGAATCCGATTTAGGAGAAGAAGTTGCCCGGTTGCGGGCGCGGCTTGAAGAAGCGGAGGCGGCGCTGCGGGCGCTGCGGGGCGCGCCACCTGGCGGCGGGCCGGTCTCGACGGGCGACCTGCGCGAATCCGAGCGACTGCGCGGCGAGGTGCTTGCGCAGATCTATGACGCGGTCATCGCGGTGGATAACAACGAGCGGATCACCTACCTGAATGCGGCCGCCGAGCGTCAATACCGGGTCTATGCCGGGGAGGTGCTTGGGCACAAGCTTGAGGAAATTTACCACTACCGGTGGTTGAGCAAGGCGGACGAGGAAATGGCGGTCGCCGCGCTGCGCGAGACCGGCCACTGGCGCGGCGAGTATGTCCACATTTTGCGCAACGGCGCGGAGTTTCCCGTCGAAGCCTCGCTGAGCCGCCTGACGGCACGTGACGGGACCCCGGTTGGGCGCCTCGCGGTGGTCCGCGACATCAGCAAGCGCAAGAGCATCGAGAGCGAGATGCGGATGACGAGCCAGCGCTTCGAGTTGGCGCTGCGCAGCTCGAAGGTGATTGTTTTCAACCAGGACTTGGATCTTCGCTACACGTGGATCTACAACCCGACCGAGTGCTTCGAGGTGGCCAGGGTGCTCGGCAAGGGTGACCGGGATCTGATCGAGCGGGCCGAGGATGCGGCGCTGCTCGAGGCGCTCAAGCGCGAGGTGATCCACACCGGGGTGAGCCGGAGCCAAGAGGTGCGCATTGCCCTCCAAGGGGTGGTGCGCGACTATGACCTTGTCATCGACCCGCTGCGGGATTCATCTGGCGAGATCGTCGGCGTGACCTGCGCCGCGGTCGACATCACCGAGCGCAAGGTGGTTGAGCGCGAGAGGCTCAACGCCCTCGATGAGCTCAAGCAGGCGGACGAGGCGCTCAACGCGGCCCACGGGCGGCTGCAGAAGGTCTTGAGCAGCATCACCGACGGGCTGCTGGTGCTGGACCGCGACTGGCGCTACACCTACATCAACGACCAAGGGGCAGGGGTTCTGGGAATGCGCCCCGGGGATCTTCTTGGGCGGATCGTCTGGGAGGTGTTCCCGTACGCGGTTGGCAGCAAGTTCTTTTCCGCCTACCACCGGGCGGTCGAGACCGGGGTGCCGGTGGAGTTCGAGGAGTTCTATCCCGGGCCGCTGAACCTCTGGCTTGAGTGCCACTGCTACCCGTCCGAGGAGGGGCTTTTTGTCTATTTCCGCGACATCACCGACCGGAAGCGGGCCGAGGCCGCCCTGCAGCAGAACGCAGCCTTGTTTTCGGCGCTGATTGAACAGGCGCCGATGGGGATGTTCGTTGTCGATGAGCAGTTGCGGGTGGAGCACGTCAGCGCTGAGGCGAGGTTGATTCTTCCGGGGATCGACAAGGTTGAAGGGCGCGAGCTTGGCGAGGCGCTTGAACTTCTCTGGGGTCCGGAGCTCGCCCGCTGGTGTGTGGGAGTTTTCCGCCACACCCTGGAAACCGGCGAGCGCTTCGTGGCCGACCCGTTCACCACGCACCGCCGTGACACCGGTGACGAGCAGGCGTTCGAGTGGGAGACTCAGCGACTGATTCTTCCCGGCGGCGCGCCCGGGGTTGTCTGTTATTTCCGGGACATCACCGAGCGGGTGCGCGCTGACCAGGCATTGCGCGCCAGCGAGGAGCGCGTCCGTTTGGCGACCACCGCCACCGGGGTCGGCGTCTGGGAGTGGAACGTGCTGACCCACCGGATTTGTTGGGATGAGCAGATGTTCCGGCTTTACGGGATGGCGCCGACCGCCGACTTGCTGCTCAGCTACGCCGATTGGCGCGCCGCGGTGCTGCCCGAGGACCTCCCGGGCCAGGAGGAGGTTCTGGCCCGGACCGCACGCCACGGCGGTTTCAGCTCGCGGGAGTTCCGGATTCGCCGCCGCAACGACGGGATGATCCGCTTCATCCAGGCGGTCGAGACGGCGCGAACCAACGCCGATGGCCAGGTCGAATGGGTGGTTGGCACCAACCTTGACGTCACCGAGCGGAGGCAGGCGGAGATCCAACTGCGGGACAGCGAGAAACGGCTGGCACTCGGGATCCGCGCCGCCGGGTTGGCCCTCGCCGATATCGACTACCATGCCGGGATGGCCCACCTGACGGCCGAGGCGGCGCGGCTCTACGGGCTCGGGAATGATCCAGTGACGATCCCGCGCAGCCGGCTCCATGAAATATTTCATCCCGACGACCGGGAGCGGGTTGAGCAGCTCATCGCCGAGGCAATGGATCCGCGCGGCCCCGGGTGGTTTGCTGCCGAGCACCGGGTCGTCTTGCCCACCGGCGAGATCCGCTGGCTGCGGGTCGGCAAGCAGGTGGTGTTTGCCGGCGACGGCGACCGTCGCCGGCCGGTGCGGGCCACGGTCGCCGCCCTTGATATCACCGCGGAAAAAGTTGGCTTCGAAGCGGTTTGCGCCAGTGGCGAGCTCGTCCGCGGGGTCCTTGACTCGCTCCCCGAGCACGTCGCGGTGCTCGACGATTCCGGCCGGGTGACGATGGTCAACGAGCCGTGGGAACGATTCGCCTACGAGAATGGTGGCAATCCGGGGGCCGTTTCCGTCGGGGTGAACTATCTCGACGTCTGCAAGCGGGCCGCCGCCAATGGTGACCTTGATGCAGCCAAGGCGCTCCAAGGGCTCGAGGATGTGCTCGCCGGGCGGGCGCGTGAATTCACTGCCGAGTATCCTTGCCACGCCCCGCACCAGGAGCGCTGGTTCCTGATGCACGCCCAGCGGGCACTTCACGGGCCTTCGGGGATTGTCCTGAGCCACATCGACATCAGCGAGCGCATGCTTGCCGAGCAGGCGCTCAAGCAGGCCGACCGGCGCAAGGACGAGTTCCTCGCCACGCTTGCCCACGAGTTGCGCAACCCGCTCGCGCCGCTGCGCAGCGGCCTGGAGGTCATGCGCCTTGCCAGCGACAACCCGCAAGCCCTCGCCCAGACCCGGGTGATCATGGAGCGCCAGCTCAGCCAACTCGTCAGGCTCGTCGACGACCTCCTCGATGTCAGCCGGATCACCTACGGGAAGCTCGAGTTGCGCAAGGAGCGCGTCGATCTGGCCGCGGTCATCAACAGCGCCGTGGAAACCAGCCGGAACACCATCGAGGAAATGGGTCATCTCCTCGAGGTCACGCTGCCGGACCCTCCGGTCATGCTTGATGCCGACCTGACCCGGCTTGCCCAGGTGTTCCTCAACTTGCTCAACAACGCCGCCAAATACAGTGAGCCGGGCGGCCACATCTGGCTCACTGCCAGCCAGCAGGGGAACGAGGTCGCGGTTTCGCTGCGGGACACCGGGATCGGCATCGCCCCACGCCAGTTGCCGGGGATTTTCGAGTTGTTTTCCCAACTCGACCACTCGCTGGAAAAATCCCAGGGCGGCCTCGGCATCGGACTCATGCTCGTCAAGCGCCTCGTCGAGATGCACGGCGGCAGCGTTGAGGCCAAAAGCGCCGGCATCGGCATGGGGAGCGAATTCATCGTCCGCCTGCCGGTCGCTGAGCCCGTCGCCGACGAACATCCGGCGCCCGCCGCCGCCACCCATGCCGCCACCACCGGGGAAGCCGTCAGGATCCTCGTCGCCGACGACAATGTCGACGCCGCCACCACCCTCACCATGGTCCTCGAACGCATGGGCTACCAAGTCGCCGCCGCCCACAACGGCCTCCAGGCTGTCGAATCCGCCGCCGCGTTCCATCCCGCCGTGGTCCTCCTCGATATCGGCATGCCCATCCTCAACGGCTACGAGGCATGCCGCCGGATCCGCCAAGTCCAGCACGACGCGATCATCATCGCCCTCACCGGCTGGGGCCAACTGGAGGACCGCCAGCAATCCCACCAAGCTGGGTTTGACTTCCATCTGGTCAAACCGGTCGATCCACCATCCCTTGAAAAGCTCCTCAACGAGGTGCTCGGAAAACACCCGGATGTCCCGGGCTGTTAGCCGCGCCGCCGCGCCGTGGCGCGTTCGTAGTGCTCGAGCAGCGGGCTGGTCACCCCGTGGAGGATCACGCTGAGGGCAACCACCGTGAGCGTCATTCCAACGACCTCCGTGCTCTGCGCGCTGAGCCCATGGTTGAGCGCATAGCTTAGATAATAGAGGCTGCCGATCCCGCGGATCCCGAACCAGCCCATCAGCCACCGCTGTGACCGGCGCGTCGCCGTTGCGCCTAACACCGCGAGGGTCCCCAGCGGGCGGATCACCACAAACAGCGCCAACCCCAGCGGAACTGCCCGCCAGTCCCAGTAACTCGCAACGCAGATCCCCAACACCACCACCAGCATCACCTCCAACAACCGCTCGGCCGTATCGCCAAACGAGATGATTTCCGCCACCATGTGGCCGGCTGCCTTGGTCGGATCCTCGAGGTTTTCCGCCGCACCGGCCATCCCCACGAGTTCCTCGGCGGGCGCATCGGCCAGGGATCCGGCTGCCTGTGCGCTCAAGTGGACCGGTGCCGGGTGGGCCTCGACGGTTTCCACCTCGCTGCGCCGGAATCCGAGGCCCGCCGCAAATGTTGCTAGAAACCCCCACGCCCCCACCGATTCAGCCGCCGAATAACTCAACGCTATCAGCGCCAAGGCCAGAAAATCCCCCGGCGCGCCACTCCCACGGCTGCGGCCGCGCAGGTGGATCGCCAAGCGCCCAAGCCATACGCCAAGAAAATAACCGATCACCAACCCCGCTGGCACCGCCCACACCACCCGGTGGAGCGCCCAGCCGCCTATCCAGCTGCCAGGCCCTCCGTGGCCTAACCATTCCAGCGCGAACACCACAAACGGAAACGCCGCCCCGTCATTGAACCCAGCCTCACCGGAGAGCCCGTAGCGCATCCGGTCCTGGTCCCGCGCGCTGCTGACCGTCACCGCGCTGGCCAGCACCGGATCGGTCGGCGCCAACACCGCCCCTAACAGCAATGCCGCCCCCCAGCCCAGCCCTAGGAGAAGATGGCCGACTAGCGCGACGCCCGCGATGCTGGCAAGCATCACCGGGCCGGCCAGTAGGTAGGCGGCAGTCCACGCCTTGTCCGACCACGGCAAGCGCAGCTTCAACCCGCCGACAAACAGTGAGATGATCACTGCGATCTCCGTGACGTGCTCGAGGACGACCCGCTCGCGGACAAAATCGAGGGCGATCAAGTCCAACCACAATGGACTAACCGCCAGACCAACGCCAAAGTAGATGCCTGCCGAGGTCACCGGCAGGCGCCGCAGGTAGGCGGCCGAAAGCGCCATGACCAGCAGCAGCGCGCCGGCGAGTGCCAGCCAGGTTAGAAAGCCCATGCCTCCAACCACGTCCGGCGCGGCGGATTTGCAACCGCCAACGTGGTGCGGAATCCGAGCGACTAACGGGACCTCACGGCAGCTCCGCGGTGATCGCCACCGTGGTTGGCGCGGGCCCGTTGGCGTAGCCGTCGATGAGGATCTTCTCGACCACGCCGGGTTTCTGGAGCGGCACGCTGAACCAGCGGACCTGCTGGCTGGCGGTGACAACTCCCTCGGCATACTTCGAGCCGGCCACGTCAAAACGCGCGATGTGGTCGGCGAACTCGACTCCGTCGTGGAGGATCTTTTCCTCCTTGGTTCCATCGGCAAACACGAAGGTCAACTTCATGATCGGCTTGCCGTCCGGATCGTCCTTCGTCGACCCCCAGCCGGCCACCCCGCCGAGGAAATGGAACGCCTTGGCCGCGTGCCCAACAGGAACCTCCGCGTGCACCGGCATCTGATAGGAGAACGCCTCGCGCGGGCCGCCGCGCAGCAAGATCACATTGCCGCCGAACTTGTTGGACTCCGGGTTGACGATGTTGAACGGAATCCCCGCAACCGGCACCATCCCGTAGCGGGCAAACTGCATCGAGTCCTGGACTGCGTCCTGCGACAAGTAGAGCCCGCGCCGCGCATCCGCGGTGAACGCCCGGGTCATGTCGACGACCCGGTAACGCGAGTCGCCACCGACCACATAGGCGATGATGTCGCGCAACTTGTCGGCACCCAGCCCCTCGAAGCCCTCCGGCATCAGCGAGCGCTTCGTGTTAGTCCGCGACTTGATCGTGTTGACCGCCACTTCCGTGTCGCCCGCCATCGAGCGGACCACCACGCGCGCCTCGTTTTGTTGGACAAGCATCCCCGCGTGGAACGTCCCGTCGTGGGTCTCGATGTTGACCAGCTCGTAGCCGGCGTCGATCTGCCTGTTGGGGTCGAGGATGCTCACCAACAGTTGGGCCGGGCCGTGGGAGCCAATGCCGTCAAGCGCCGGGCCGACCTTGGCGCCAGCGCCGTTGAGCAGGTGGCAGGTCGCACAGGCCTGGGCGAAGAGCTCCTTGCCGGCCGCGACGTTGGCCGGCTTGGTGATCTCGGGAAGCAGCTTGGCGATGAGCGCCTCCTTGTCGGCGTTCGGCTTGTGGATCGCGTCGAGGAGCGTGGTGGCCCGCTTGGCAATCTCCGGCGATGGGTGCCCGCGGAGCCGCGAGATGTCGTTGGGGCCTAACTGGGTGAGGTCGACCTTCTGGCCTTCCGCCGCAGTGAGAAAATCCGCCAGCCACTCGACCCGGGTGAGCAGCGTGTCGAATGCCGCGATCCGGAAGTCGAGCCCAAGCGTGCTGAAGGCCGACACCAACATCGGCCCGGCTGCCGGATCGTCACTCCGGCGCAGCGCGTCGAGCGCCGCACGCCGCAGCGGTTCAGGCGCCGCCTCATTGGCTAACACCCGGCCGATCGCCGGCAGGATGTCCGGGCGCAGCGCCCGCGCGCGCATCAGGCACTCAAGCGTGCGGATGCGTTCCTCGACGCTGGCGTCGGACTTGTCTAACTCCTTGAGAAGCTCGCCGGCCAAGGTGGTGACCACCGGCTTGAGCGCCTCGCTCGTCGACCACGAGACGACCAGCGGAAGCACCGCTTGGCGGATCTGCGGGTTGGGCGAGGCGAGCAGCGACTTGAACGTCGCATCCGCGATGGCTGCCTGCGGACGCTCGGCAACCTGCGCGGCCCGGCTAAGCAGCAACACCTTGAGCGGGTCAGCCGCGGCCGGCTTGAGCGCCAGTGCGTCCAACAGGACGGCGAACCCGTCGGCATCCCGGTTCTCGACCATGATCTCGGCAATCCCGTCGACCAGCCCGGCAAGCTCCGCGCTGTTGGGCGCGTCGAGCGCCGCGCCAAGCACCCCGGCACGGTCCGAGGCCGCCGCCGCAACCGCCGCGCCCTGCGCGTACTGGTCTGTTAGCTTTGGATAGACCGCGACGATCGCCGCGGCGCCGTCCCTGGTGAGCTTTGAGTTGGCCAGCGCGCGGAGCATGGCGATCTTTGCGCGCGGGTCCGGGTCGTCCAGGCCGGTGGCGATTGCCGCTTGGGCACTCGCATCGGCGCCGCCGTCCTCGGCGACCAAGGCCGCCCCCTTGCGCACCTCCGCGCTGGCATCCTTGAGGGCCGCCACCAACAGCCCTGGCTTGAGCGCCCCGAGCCGGTGCAGCCCCCACAGCGCGAGCACCCGCGCCTTGCCCACCGGTGACTTTGCCGCCACCGGCTCAAGCGCCGCAATCACCCCGGCACCACCTTGCTCGACGAGCAGGTTGAGCGCGTTGAACGCCACAATCCGGTTCGGGTGGCTCAGCCCCGCGACCCGTCCGGCCGCGTCGGCCTTGGCCAAGTTAGGAACTGTTAGCTTCGTCGCCTCCTTCGCCTGGACCCGGTAGATCCGCCCGAAGTAGTGGCCGCGGTCCGGCCGCACCGAGGCGCCCGACCGGCTGTGGAGCGGCCCGCGGGTGTCGTTGTGGGCGACGACGGGGACATAGAAATCCAACAGGTAGACAGCGCCGTCGGGTCCGCAGGTGACCTCGATCGGGCGGAACCAGTAGTCGTCGGGGGAGTGGATGAACTCGGCGGTGGTGTTCTCCATCTTGCCGGTGAAGCTGCTGCCCTCGGCGACGAGCGCCTCGCGGTGGACGATGTTCACCAACGGCTCGGTGGCGAAGATGCTGCGGTTCCACTTCTCCGGCCATGCGCCGCCCTCGTAGATGAGCGACGAGCACGCGGCGCTGTAGCCGCCGACGACGTCGATCTGCATGAGCGCGGCGCGGTCGGTCGGTTGGTAGCCGGCGATCTTGCGTTGCTCGATGACCGTGTGGGCGCCGCCTTGGCTACCCGCCTTGCCCAGCGCCATGACCCGCTCGGGCACCGCGACGTGGTGGACCGGGTTGCCGGTGGTCGCCTGGCCGAAGAACACCTCGCCGTCGGTGGTTACATCGAGCCCGAAGCCGTTGCCGCCCTTGGAGGCTACCTGTTCGATTGCCGATCCGTCGGGCCGGAACCGGAACGCTCCTGGACCTAACCGGACTGCCACGTCCGATCCCGGTCGGCGCGGCTCGGCAGTGCCGCCAAGCGAACCGTAGATCCAACCATCAGGCGCCGCAACGAGGTGGTTGGCAACAAAATGGCTGTCGCCGGCGCCAAACCCGTTGAAAATCGTCTCAACCTTGTCCGACTTCCCATCGCCATCCGTATCGCGGATCCAGATCAGGTCCGGCTCATGCAGCGCAAGCACCCCGTCGCGGTACAAACAGAAGCCCCTAACAAGCTCAAGGCCCTCGTGGAAGACGGTCTTCTTGGTGAACTTGCCGTTCTTGTCCGGTTCGCTCAGGACGCTGATCTGATCCTTGGCCGGGCGCTCGAAGTTGTCCGGGTCGAGCACCGTCTCGCGCCACGCCGGAGCGACGCGCTCGCGCCGGCCGTTGGGATACTCGGGGCTTTCGGCCACCCACAGGCGCCCGCCACCATCCCACTGGACGGCGATCGGCTTGCTAACCAACGGTTCGGTGGCCACCACGCTGACCTCGAACCCCGGCTCGACAACCAGCTGTTTGACGGTCTCCTCGGCGACCCGCGGGCCGCCGAGCGGATAGCGCAGGTCATGGGCAGCGCTCTTGGGCAGGAACGCGTCGATGTTCTCGCTGCGCGTCGCCCAAGCGATCCCGCGCAGCAGCAGTGCCCGGACGCTCGCGTGGTTGAGTGTCTCAGCCCCGCCCTGGAGAATCGCCATCGCCCGGTGCGCCACCCCGCCATCCAGGGTGTTCTCAAAGGTCCAGATCTGCGGCTGGATGTCGTAGATGTTCGCCTTGTTGGGATCCTGCGGGGCCCGCCGATCCTCGGGCTTGTCGCTGAGCTTCGGGGTGAACGCCGAGGCTAACACTTGGATCTTCGCCTCGCGCTCGAGGTCGTAGAATGTCTCGTCGGTGACATCGAACGGCGAGGCCCCCCGGATGATCGGGTCGAGGTCGGTGGCAATATAAAGCATCATCCGGCTGGTGAAGCGGCGGCTCTCCGGAGTCCATGCGCCGCCGAGAATCGGCTTGAGCCAGGCGGACTCGCCGGCCGCCACGCCTCCGTGGAGCGCAATCAACCCGCCGCCGCGCTTGGCAAACGCCTCAATGGCCGCACGGCTCTCCGCCGGCAGCGCCTCCATCTTGCTGCGGTGCAGGATGAGCACCTCGGCCTTGGCCAGCGCCGCCGGACTGAGCACCTCGGTGGTCGCCGCCGCCGTGAGCCCTTGGCCGGTTAGAAACTTCGCCAGCCCCGCGCCCGTCTCCGCAGAGTCCGAGGAGACCAGCACTTTCGGTGCCCCGAGCGCCAGGCCTGCGGATAGAACTAACAGTGACAGCGTGGTGGTCAGGCGGCGCATGAGCGGGATGGTTATGTTAGGTTGAGTGGGACGGCGGCGACACCCTTAGTTCGGCCTGCGGCGCGGCGGCATCCGGCTGGAAATCGACCACCCGCGCTGGTTTGCGGGGTCCTGTCAAATGCAATCCACCGGCGCATCCGGGTCGTGAGTCCGGAGGTTTCCTTGACACTCCGCCGTGATCCTCCAAAGAGCTAGGGCGCGACCATGGCTGGCCGGGTGGCCACCGGGCACTCCCGTTCACTATGAACTCCTCAAAAGCATGACGTCATCCCACAAGTTGCCAATTTTCGCATGCATCTTGGCCATCGCCGCCTCGCTGCCATCGGCCCGCGCCAACCCGCTGTTGGGCGAGATGCTCGGCAACGCGCGCGAGCAATTGTTGGACTGGCAACCGCTGACCAAAGCGCCGGGAAACCACTGGTTCTCGTATTACGATGTCCAACAGTTTGATCCGTCCGGCAGGTACGTGCTCGGGATGAAAGTCGGCTTCGAGGGGCGCCAGCCGACGCCCGAGGACACGATCGAGATCGGCGTCATCGACCTGCAGGAGCACAACGCCTGGCGCAAGCTCGGCACCTCGACGGCCTGGTGCTGGCAGCAGGGATGCCGGCTCCAGTGGCGCCCGGGGAGCGACCGCGAGATTCTCTGGAATGACCGCGAGGATGGCAAGTTGGTCTGCCGGATTTTTGACCTGCAAAGCGGAGCGACCCGCACCCTGGCCAGTCCGATCGACCACGTCCATCCCGCCGGGAAAGTCGCGCTGGTGGCCGACTTTGCGCGGGTCGGCTGGATGCGCCCCGACTACGGCTATCAGGGGATCGCGGATCCCAACAAAGAGGTGGCCGCGCCGGCCGACAGCGGGGTGTGGAAAGTCGACCTCGACAGCGGGGAAAGGCAGTTGTTGTTCTCGCTCGCGGAGATCGCGGCGCTGCCATCGGCCGGCTACGTTCCCGGAGCGAGGAAGGGCGCCCACTACGTCAACCACCTGAGCTGGTCGCCGGAGGGCAAAAGCTTCCTGTTTTTGCACCGTGGCGCGCTTGCCGGGCGGATGATCGTCGCCGACCCGGAGGGCAAGAACCTGCGGGTGATCACCAGCGATCCGTCGCACTACGCGTGGAATGGCGAGGACCGGATTCTTTGTTGGACCCGCTCAGCCTATCGGAACTTCAAGGCCGACGGGTCCGGCGACGCCGCCGGCGAGGTGTTGTTCAAGGCACCTAACGGCCACCAGACGTTCATCCCCGGCACCGACTGGCTGCTGACCGACACCTACCCGGAAAGCACCGACAAGGCCGAAAGGATCCAGTATGTCTACCTGTACAACCTGGTCAGCGGGGAGAAGGTCATCATCGGCAAGTTCCACTCGCCCAAGGACTACGCCGGGATGTGGCGGTGCGACACCCACCCGCGCCTCAGCCCTGACGGCACCCGGGTGACGATCGACTCACCCCACGCCGGCGGTCGCCAGATCTACCTCGCCGACATCACCCCGATTGTTGGAAAACGCTAACACCCGCCATCTGCCTATCACTCGCATGAGCGTCCACTCGTATCCACGCCCCGAGGCAGCCGCAGCGCCAGCTCGCCGCCGGCTCGCATGGCTAACACTCGG
Source organism: Akkermansiaceae bacterium (assembly GCA_044373465.1). Lineage (GTDB taxonomy): Bacteria > Verrucomicrobiota > Verrucomicrobiia > Verrucomicrobiales > Akkermansiaceae > JBILQA01. Next base: position 13,090 of record JBILQE010000038.1, read on the forward strand.
GGCGCTGGCGCTGGCGGGCGCGGCACCGGCCGGGGCGGAGGTGCGCTTGGCCACGTTGTTTGCCGACCACATGGTCCTGCAGCGCAACCACGAGCTGCCGGTCTGGGGATGGGCCGATCCGGGCGAGGCGGTCAGCGTGACCTTCGCCGGGGCTACCGGCTCGGCGGTCGCAGGCGCCGACGGGAAGTGGCGGGTCAACCTGCCCGCCCAGCCGGCGAGCGCCGAGCCGCGCGACCTAACCGCCAAGGGCAAGAACCTGGTGAGGATCACCGACGTGCTAGTGGGTGATGTTTGGCTAGGCTCCGGCCAGTCCAACATGGAAATGGCGCTGCGCGACGTGCTGGACGCCGACAAGGTCATCGCCGCGGCCGGCCAGCGCAACATCCGGTTGTTCACCGTGCCGCGGTTCGAGAAGAACCAGAAGACCGACGATGTCATCGGCGGCCGCTGGGTCGGGTGCACGCCGGAGAGCGCGCGGGACTTCTCGGCGCTCTTGTATTTGTTCGGGCGGGAGATCCAAGCGGACGCCGGAGTGCCACTCGGCCTGATTCACAGCTCGGTCGGCGGCACCCGGATTGAGCTCTGGACCGCTCCGGAGGGGTTCGCGCTGGCGCCCGAGTACGCCAACAGCCTTGAGCAAGTCGACGCGAGCCAGCGCCGGTTCCGCGAGTCGGTTCCGGAGAAGCTTCCAGCCATGGAGGCGTGGATCGCCCAAACCAAGGCCGCGCTTGCCGACGGCTCGCCGCTGCCGGTCATGCCCGACTGGCCGCAACACCCGAACCCGAATGTCGCCACCCTTTACCACGGGATGATCTATCCGTTGGTCCCGTTCGCGCTGCGCGGGGTCATCTGGTATCAGGGCGAGTGGAACGGCGGAGAGGACGCGGTCTACGAGCGGCGCATGGAGGCACTCATCGGCGGCTGGCGCGCAGCGTGGAGCGCGCCGGACCTGCCATTCTACTTCGTCCAGTTAGCACGGATGCCCGAGGATGATTCGCCGCCGTGGAAAGGCGACGGCCTGGCCCCAACCCGCGATGCGCAGCGCCGCTGCCTGAAAATTCCGCACACCGGCATGGCCGTCATCATCGACCTCGAGGGCGACCGCGGGTGGCACCCGAAAAACAAGCAGGACGTTGCCAAGCGCCTGGCACTGTGGGCGCGGCGCAACGAGTACGGGCACCCGCAGCTGGTCGCCAGCGGCCCGTTGTTTGCCGGCATCGGGATCGAGGGCGCCACTATTAGGGTGCGCTTCACCAGCACCGGCTCCGGCCTGGTCGTCGGGTCCAAGAGCGGCATCGAGCCGCTGGTCCTAACACCGGGCGAGCCGCTCAGGAACTTCACGATTGCCAGCGAGGACAAGGTCTGGGTGAACGCCACGGCCGTCATCGACGGCACCGATGTGTTAGTAACCGCACCGCAGGTTCCCCATCCGGTCGCGGTGCGCTACGCCCACTGCCAGGATCCGAAGGGCTGCAATTTATACAACAAGGAAGGGCTGCCGGCCTCGCCATTCCGCAGCGACGCCTGGTGATGTCCTTCCCGCCTTGTTTGCCCATGTTCCGCCGCGCCGCCATCGCCACATCGATCCTGTTGGGTGCCGACGCCGTGGCCGCCGATCCCCCGGTGGACTTCAACTGCGACATCCGCCCGCTCCTCGCCAAAAATTGCGTCTCCTGCCATGGCGGGGTCAAACACGCCGGTGAGGTTTCCTTCATCTTCCCCGCAGGGTTGTTAGGGAAGGGGAAGTCCGGCGAGGTCGTCGTCGTCCCCGGCAAGCCGGAGGCTTCCGAGTTGATCCGGCGCATCAAGAGCAGCAACCCGAAGGAGCGCATGCCGCCGCCCGAAGAGCACCCGCAGCCACTCGACCCGAAGCAGATCGCGCTGCTAGAGCGGTGGGTCCGCGAGGGCGCGGTCTGGCAGGACCACTGGGCCTACACGCCGCCGGTGGCTGCGCCGCTCCCGCCGGTCATCGCCAAGGACTGGCCGAAGCAGCCGCTTGACCATTTCGTTCTTGCTGGGATCGAAGCGCGCAAACTTCATCCGTCACCCGCAGCAAGCTCGCGCGCGTGGCTGCGCCGGGCGAGCCTCGATCTAACCGGCCTGCCGCCGACCCTCGCCGAGTGGGACGAGTTCAACGCCGCGGCGTCCAACAATCTGGACGGCGCGATGGCGGCGGCGGCCGACCGGCTGTTAGCCTCGCCGGCCTATGGCGAGCGCTGGGCGGCGGTGTGGCTAGACCTTGCGCGCTACTCGGACACGCTCGGGTACGAAAAGGACCCGAACCGCACGATCTGGCCGTTCCGCGACTGGGTGATCCGCGCGTTCAACGCGGACATGCCGTTTGACCAGTTCACCATCAAACAGCTCGCCGGCGACCTGCTAGACGTTTCGGAGCCCGGCGACCTTGTCGCCACGGCGTTCCACCGCAACACCCAGACCAACGACGAGGGCGGCACCGATGACGAGCAGTTCCGCCTTGAGGCCGTCAAGGACCGCATCGCCACGACCTGGACAACCTGGCAGGGGACGACCTTTGGCTGCGTCCAGTGCCATGCCCACCCCTATGACCCGATCGCCCATGACGAGTATTACAGTTTCATGGCGCTCTTCGACAACAGCGAGGACGTCGACCTGACCAGCGACTTCCCGCGCACCAAGGTGGCCGACGACCCGCAGCGCCAGCTCGACGCCCAACAGTTGGAGAAGGAAATCACCCGGGTGCGCGGCGAGCTCAATGCCGCAGGGCTCGCCGAGGTCGGAAAGATCGGCGGGTGGGTGCCGGTCATTCCTAACAGCGCAAAGTCGAGCGCCCCGGACGGGTCGTTGGAGATTGCTGCGAGCGGGGAAGTGAGCAAGCGCGGGACCCATCCGAACGACGTGACCTTCACGCTGGTGGCGCCGGGCGGATCGTTCGGGGTGGTGCGCCTTGAGATTCTCCCTGAGCAGGACAAGCCCGAGGAATGGCAAGGATTCGGCGCGGTGGTGTCGAAGTTCGAGGTCGACCTGGTCGGCGCCGACGGGACCCGCAAACCGGTCGGGTTCCGCGAGGTGATCGCGGATTTTCTTGTCGGCCCGTTTGACCCGAACGACTCGCTGCGCGGCGGGGCCGAGGGGTTCGGCGAGTACCCGATGACGCGCCGCCCGCGGACCGGATACTTCATTCCTAACGAGCCGATCGTCGCAGCCCCGGGCGACCTGCTGGAAGTCCGCCTCATCCAACAGGCGGACTGCAATGCCAGCTTCATCGCCTGCCATCTCCCGAGGTTCAAGTTGGCGCTCGCCGCCGACCCGCGCGCCGCAAGCTTCGCCGCCAGCCCGCAGCGGCGCGCCGGCTGGGGTGAGCTGGACAAACTGAAAAAGAGTTACGCCGGGATTCCGGGGATGACCATTCCGGTGATGCGCGAGTTCGACGCCGCGGCGCGGCGCGATACCCGGGTGTTTGTGCGCGGCAACCACCTGACCCGCGGCAAGCTCGTCACCCCGGGGATCCCTGCGGTCTTCGGCCCGGCACCCGGAGCCGCGCCGATGAACCGCCTCGACCTCGCCCGCTGGCTTGTTGGACCGCGCAATCCACTCACCGCCCGGGTCATGGCCAACCGCCTGTGGGCCGAGTTGTTCGCCACCGGGATCGTCGAGACCCAGGAGGACTTCGGCAGCGCCGGGACGCTGCCGAGCAACCAGCTGTTGTTAGACCATCTGGCGCTGCGCCTGCGCGACACCCACGGGTGGCACTTGAAGCCATTTTTGCGCGAGCTGGTCCTCTCGGCGACGTATCGCCAGAGCGCGGCGGCGGCGGCGGAGTTGTTGGAAATGGATCCAGGCAACCGGATTCTGGCGCGCGGGCCGCGCCAGCGACTCACTGCGGAGATGGTGCGCGACCAGGGACTGCTGGCGGCCGGGCAACTCGACGCGCGGCAGTTTGGTCCGCCGGTGTTTCCACCGCAGCCGGAGGGGATCTGGAAATCGGTGTACAGCGGGGCGAGTTGGAAGACCTCCGAGGGTGGCGACCGGTACCGGCGGGCGCTCTATACCTATCGGAAGCGCACCAGCGGTTATCCGGCGTTGTTGGTTTTTGACGCGCCCACCGGCGACCTGTGCACGCCGCGGCGGATAGCGACCAACACGCCGCTGCAGGCGCTCAATACTCTCAACGATCCGGCGCAGATCGAGTTCGCCCAAGGGCTGGCGCGGCGGATGGCGGGTGCTGGCGCGGACTTGTCCGCGCAGCTTGCTTTCGGTCACCGGGTGCTGACCCTTGAGGATCCGCCCGCCGCAGTGTTGGAGACGCTGCGCGCCCTCCATGCCGACGCCCTGGCTGCCTATCAGGCTGGCGACGCCGACCCGGTCGGGCTCGCTAGCAGCGCCGAGCAGGCCGCCCTGGTGGTGGTTGCCAACACCCTCCTGAACATGGACGCGGTGCTGAACCGATGACGCGAATGAACCCCGATCAACAATTCTTCCTCCAACAGTCGCAGCATCTGACGCGGCGCCATTTCCTGTCGCGCTGCTCGCTTGGGCTCGGCGCGCTGTGGCTCGCAGCCGAGAGCGGCCGGGCGTGGGGCGCCGGCGCACCGACTGCCGGGCCGCAGTCGCTGCTGCCGCACGTTGCCGCCAAGGCCAAGCGGGTGATCTTCCTGCACATGGCCGGCGCGCCGAGCCAGTTAGAGTTGTTCGACCACAAGCCTGAGCTGACCCGCCTCGACGGCCAGGACTGCCCGGAGGAATTCATGCGCGGCGCCCAGTTTGCATTCATCCAGGGAGTGCCGAAGCTGATGGGCTCGGTGTTCCCGTTCCACCAGGCCGGCAAGAGCGGCCAGTGGATCTCCGACCGGCTCCCGCTCTTCGAGGAGGTCATCGACGAGGTCTGTTTCATCAAGTCGATGTGGACCGACCAGTTCAACCACGGCCCCGCCCAACTGTTGGTCCATACCGGCACGCCCAACCTCGGCGCGCCCTCGATCGGGGCGTGGGCAACCTACGGACTCGGATCGGAGAACTCCAACCTCCCGGGGTTCATGGTGCTGACCTCCGGGGGGAAGAACCCGGACGCCGGCAAGTCGGTCTGGGGCTCGGGCTACCTGCCGGGGATCTATCAGGGTGTCCAATGCCGCTCCGAGGGCGAGCCGGTGTTGTTCCTTAACAATCCGCCGGGTATCAGCGACTCGCTGCGGCGGCGCACGCTCGAGGCCCTCGACGACCTCAACCGGCGCACCGCCGAGGAGGTCGGCGACCCGGAAACCAACACCCGCATTGGCCAGTATGAAATGGCCTACCGGATGCAGGTCCACGCGTCGGACGCCTTCGATATCCACAAGGAGCCCAAGGCGATCCACGAACTCTACGGCACCGAGCCGGGGCGCGAGTCGTTCGCCAACAACTGCCTGCTTGCCCGGCGGCTGGCCGAGCGCGGAGTCCGCTATATCCAACTGTTTGACTGGGGGTGGGACAGCCATGGGAGCGGGGTGGGCGAGGATTTGCGCCAGGGGTTCGTCAACAAGTGCCGGGGGCTTGACCGGCCGGTGGCGGCCTTGCTCAAGGACCTCAAGCAGCGCGGGCTGTTGGAGGACACCCTGGTCGTCTGGAGCGGCGAGTTCGGGCGCACGCCGATGCGCGAGAACCGGCGCGGCAGCGCCTCGCCGTTCGCCGGGCGCGATCATAACCCGGGCGCCTACACGATGTGGCTCGCCGGCGCCGGGGTGAAGCGCGGCTACTCGCACGGCGAGACCGACCCGTCCGGCTACCGCGCGATGGTCGACAAGGTCAGCGCCCACGACCTCCACGCGACCCTGCTGCACCTGCTGGGTATCGACCACCAGCGCTTCACGTTCCACTCGCAGGGGGCCGACCAGCGGCTGACCAACATCACCAAGACCGCCCGGGTGGTCAGCGAGATCCTCGCCTAACCGCAGGCTGAGACCCGCCCGGATTTTGTTGACCTGAATGGCATTGCGCCTAGGTTGCGAGTTCTATGAAACGTCTCGTTGCCTTGGCGCTGTTGTTGGTCGTGCAACCATTGTTAGCCGACTCCGGGATCGGCTGGGTCAGCTACAAGGGCTCGGCGGGCCCGGGCAAGGGGAAGCAGGTGGTTCTGTTAGCCGGGGATGAGGAATACCGCTCGGAGGAGGCGCTGCCGATGTTGGCGAAGATCCTCAGCGAGCGCCACGGGTTTGACACCACGGTGTTGTTTTCCGTCGACGACGACGGGACGATCAACCCGAACCGCGGCGAAAGCCTCGGCAAGCCCGAGGCGCTGGATAGCGCGGATGTCATTGTCATGTCGCTGCGCTTCCGCAAGTGGCCGGATGAGACGATGAAGCGCTTTGACGCGGCGATCCAGCGCGGCATTCCGGTCGTCGGCCTGCGCACCAGCACCCATGCGTTCCAACTTCCCGACGCGAGCGGGTTCTCCCAATATAACAAGTTCGGCAAGGATGTGTTAGGCGAGGAGTGGGTCAGCCACTGGGGCAAGCACAAGGGTGAAGCGTGCCGGGGAGTCATCGAGGCAGCCAACGCGGCCCATCCGATTCTTCGCGGGGTCACCGACGTGTTCGGCGACAGCGACGTCTATGAAGCCTATCCGCCGGCCGACGCGACGATCCTGCTGCGCGGCTCGGTGCTCAAGGGGATGAAGCCGGATGACGCGCCCGCCGACCACAAGAAGGGCGGCCGCAATGGCGAACAGGGAGTCAATGACCCGATGATGCCCATCGCCTGGACCCGCGAGGTGAAGAACTCGTCCGGCAAATCCAACAAGATCGTCTGCACCACCATGGGCGCGGCCACCGACCTGCAAAGCGAGGGCCTCCGCCGGCTCGTGGTCAACAGCGTCTTCTGGGGCCTCGGGCTCGACGTCCCCAAGCAGGCGGACGTCACCCTGGTCGGCGACTACCAGCCAAGCCCGTTCTCATTCAACGGCTTCAAAAAAGGCGTCAAGGCCGCCGACCACGCGAAGAAGTAGAGTGGTCAGTGGTCAGTGGTCAGTGGTCAGTGGTCAGTGGTCAGTGAGCAGTGAGCAGTGAGCAGTGACCAGTCCTGAAGGGACGACGCATAACCATACAAGGGCCGCGGAGCGCAGCCCTGGGATCTACAATCTCGGGTCAGTGAGTCCTGAAGGGTTGTTAGGGCGCTTCGAATGCCGCGGCCGGTGGTTCGGCGGTGAAGATCGAGAACGAGACGGTGGCGCCGCAACCTTGGCTGGTACCGCCGTCGTCGAGGGCGGCCTTGGCGGTGAAGCGGGTGGCGGCGGCGGGCAGTTGGTAGGCGATGACCGAGCGGGCGTGGGTTCCGATGCCTTCGGTATAGCCTTTGCCATCGATGAGAAGGGGGGTGCCGCCGACACTCAGGCCGGCCCGCGGCTGGGCGTGGCCGCTCGTCGCGCTGGTCCACTTCAGGTCGGAGAGCTTGATCGATCCGTTAGCCGTCTCGACCCGTGGCTCGATCCAGTTTGCCCAGTCGCAGCCGGTCCCGTCGCCGCCGTCGGTGACGACCAGCCAGATTTGTTGGGCGTTGTCCAACTTCACATCGACGTCGACGGAGCCCTTCTTGAGCACGTCGCTCTTCCAGACCGCCTTGTTGTTAGGGTCACCGGCCGGGGCGTTGGGTGCGGGTGGTGGCGGTCCGCCCTTTTTGTCGAGGTTGGCGGCGAGGTCGTCCTGGGTGACGCTCGAGGCGACACCCTTGGCGGGGACCTCGACCTTGGCGATCCAGAGGATGGCGTTGAGGACGAGCTTGCGGAAATTCTCGTCGCCCCAGTTGGCGTGCTTGTGGCCGCCGGTGAAGCCGAACCCGCGGCCGCCATCGGGGCGCTCGCAGACCCACGCGACGTGGTGTGCTTGGCCTTTGGTTTTGAAGATGTCCGGGTTGCCGCTGCGGTCGCCGCGCTCCTCGCGGAACAAGTTGTCGGGCGGAATGGCGGAGAGCAGGGGAGTGACGCCCTTCATGCCCTCGGCGAAGCGCATGTGGAAATACCACTCGTCCTCGATGGCGAATGGCTTCACGCCGCGGGTGGCGGGGTGCTCCGGGATCACCTTGAAGTCAGCCGTCCAGAACGGGTTGACCGACCAATAGGTCTCAAAGTAGCCGCCAATCCAGCGGCGCAGTTCCGGACCGCCGCGGTCGGCGGGAATCTCGGTGGCGAAATGCAGCATCGCCAGCCCGACGCCCTTGTCCATGAGTCCGGAGATCCGCTCAAGCCGCTGGTCCTGAAGGATCGGATGGCCACCCGCGCCGTCCGAGAAGACCAACACCGCGGCGGCCCCGTCCAATGCCTCGTCGGTGCCGACCCAGCCGTTGAGGTGGGCCTCCACCGTAACCCCGGGAATGTCCTTCAGGCACTTCTGCAGCAGCAGCACCCCGGCGTTGTGCTCGTGGTCGCCGGGCCCGTGGCTCGGGTTGCCGGCGATCAGGATGATCTTGCGCGGCGCCTCCGCCGCGGCGGCCGCCGCGACCAGCGCGGCTAACATCAGGGTGACCAGGGATCGGATCATGCTCGGTTGGGATGTGGGACTAACAGCACGGGGAAGTTGGGATACCACCCAGGATGGGGTTAGTTTTCACACCGTTTGGAATTGGACAACCATTCGCTGAGGGAATCCCGGGGAGCCGGTGAAATTGTTGGGCGGGATTGCTTGAGCGGCCGGATCGCTGCCCGTAGGAATCGGCCATGGAACTGATGTCCTTCGCGGTAACCTTTTTTCTGGTTCTCGACCCGTTCGGCAACGCGCCGGTTTTCCACTCGGTTCTCTCGAAAGTCCCCGAGGACCAGCGCAAGCGGGTGCTCGCGAGGGAATTGCTCATCGCCCTGGGTATTCTGCTGGGTTTTTTGGTGTTTGGTCGGCCGCTGTTGGGTTTTCTCGGCCTCCACGCCCACACGCTGAGTATTTCCGGCGGGATCGTGTTGTTTCTGATTGCCCTTGGGATGGTGTTTCCGGCGCGCGGGATGTTGGGCGGGGACTCCGGCGACGACGAACCGTTCATCGTGCCGCTGGCGATGCCGTTGTTCACCGGGCCGTCGAGCATCGCGATGCTGCTGCTGCTTTCCTCGAAGCATCCCGACGAGCTGCCGGCGATCGGGGTGGCGGTCGTCTCCGCCTGGCTGGCGGCGGCGCTGATCCTGTGGTTCTCCCCGTTGGTCCTGAAGTTCCTCGGTGCCAAGGGGAGCCGTGCGATCGAGCGGCTCATGGGGCTGCTCCTCATCCTCGTCGCCGTCGAGATGTTTCTTGAGGGGGTCGGAAGCTATCAGCTGCGTGGTTGAACGCATCGAACATCGAACGTCCAACATCGAACGTCCAAAGTGGAGGACCGGGACGATGGAGCGGGGAGACGGACGTTTAACGGAACGCGGAAATTGCGTCTTCCGCGGGTGGCGCGCCGGCGGTAGGGTGGCGCGGTGGCAAGCGACGAGGTGTTAGATCTGGCGGTGATCGGCGGCGGGGCGTCGGGGTTTTTCACGGCATTGCGGTATGCGGAGTTGGCGCCCGGGAAACGGGTGGCGATTTTTGAGAAGGGCGGGGTGTTCCTTCAGAAGGTGCGGATCTCCGGGGGCGGGCGTTGCAACGTGACCCATGCCTGCTTTGATCCCGGAGAGTTGGCGAAGAGCTATCCGCGCGGCGCGCGCGAGCTGCGCGCGGCGTTCCACCGCTGGCAGCCGCGCGACACGCTCGAGTGGTTTGCTGCCCGCGGCGTGACCTTGAAGACCGAGGCTGATGGCCGGATGTTTCCCGCCACCGATTCGTCCGAAACGATCATCAATTGCTTTCTCAGCGAGGCCCGCGAGGCCGGCATCCCGCTCCTCCAACAGCACGCCCTAACCGCCGTCGCGCGCGCGGATGGCGGGGAGTTTCTTCTCACTTTCGAGAAGCACGCGGTGCCGGTCCGGGCCCGCGCGGTGTGCATCGCGACCGGGTCGCTGAAGGGCAGCACTTTGTTAGACAGCCTGCGGGCGCTGGGGCAGAAGCTTGAGCCGCTGGTGCCGTCGTTGTTTGCGTTCAACGTGGACGACGCGCGGCTGGCGGGGCTCGCCGGGGTGGCGCACCCGCGGGTGGGGGTGCGGCGGGAGGGGGGCCGCACGGCGCAGCATGGGCCGCTGCTCATCACCCACCGCGGGGTGAGCGGGCCGGCGATCCTGCGGCTCTCGGCCTGGGACGCCAGGGAGATGGCCGCCGCCAATCACCACTTCGGGTTCCTGGTCGACTGGCTGCCGGACCTAACCGAGGAGGCGGTTCAGGCGCTGCTGTTGGAATCCCGGGCGGTCCACGGGGCGAAGCTGGTGCGCAACGTGGCGATCGCGCCGATCCCGCGGCGGCTGTGGGAGAACCTTGTCAGCGGCTGCGGGATTGACGCCGCGGTGACCTGGGCGCAGCTGGGCAAGCCGGCGGCGCGGGCATTGTTGGGCGCGCTCAAGGCAAGCCGGTTCGAGGCTGCGGGGAAGACGACCAACAAGGACGAATTTGTCACCTGCGGGGGGATTGGGCGCGCGACGGTCGACTTCCGGACGATGGAGAGCCGGGTGACGCCGGGGATGTATTTTGTTGGCGAGGCGCTGGACGTCGACGGGATCACCGGCGGGTTCAACTTCCAGGCCGCGTGGACGACCGCGCACATCGCCGCGGCCGCACTCGCCGGGTGCCATGGTTAGCCCATCCGGTCATCCTTGACCTGCCGTGGCTCAGCGGGTTTGCTGCGGCATGGCGCTTCGATCGATTTCCATGCCGGTGCTGAGGGTGTCGCTGCCGTTGTTAGCCGCGGCGCTGCTGCTGTTGGTTGGGATTGTTGGGGTGTTCACGTCATTTTACACGGTGCCGACCGAGGCGCAGGCGGTGGTGTTGCGTTTTGGGATGCCGGTCAGGACCGTCGAGCCCGGGTTGCGTTTCAAGATTCCGTTTTGGGTCGAACAACATTTGTTGGTCGAGGTGCGCCGGCAGATGAAGCAGGAGTTTGGGTTTGGGACGTTAGGTGCGACCAACGAGTGGCAGTTCAGCGACGACCGCGACGAGCAGCAGGCGGAGAAGAGCATGGTGACCGGGGATCTGAACGCGGCGTTGGTCGAATGGGTGGTCCAGTATCGGATCGATGACCCGCAGCAATATCTGTTCGCGGTGCGCGAGCCGGACGCGACGCTGCGCTACCTGAGCGAGAGCGTGATGCGCGAGGTTGTCGGCGACCGGACCGTCGACGAGGTGATCACCATTGGGCGCCAGGAAATCGAGGCGCTCGCCGCCCAAAAGCTCCAGGACCTGGTGCGCAGCTACGCGATGGGGCTGCGCATCGACCAGGTGCAGTTGAAGAACGTCAACCCGCCGCAGCGGGTCCAGGGGAGTTTCAACGAGGTCAACCAGGCCCAGCAGGAAAAGGAGCGCGCGATCAACATCGCCAACGGCGACTACAACAAGGAGGTCCCGCGCGCCCGCGGCGAGGCCGACCGGATGATCAGCGCCGCCGACGGCTATGCCACCAAGCGGGTCAACGAGGCGGAGGGCGACGTCGCGGCGTTTGAGGCGTTGTTAGTCGAGTACACCCGCGCCCCGGCGATCACCCGCCAGCGGATCTATCTTGAGACGATGTCGCGGATCCTTCCCAACCTCGGCAAGTTGGTGATCCTCGACGAGGAAACCGAGGGGCTCCTGCCCCACCTGAATCTCAACGAATCCCCCGACCTGAGCAAACCATGAGACTTCTATTTGTTAGTGCGGTGGTGGCGTTGCTGGTGGGGATGCTGCTGTGGGGGAGTTTCTACACGGTGAAGCCGACCGAGCAGGTGATCCTGACCCAGTTTGGCGATCCGCAGGGCGAGCCGGTGACCGAGCCCGGGCTGCACTTCAAGACGCCGTTCATCGAGGTGGCTAACCGGATTCCGAAGACGATCCTCCCGTGGGACGGCCAGCCGAGCGAGATGCCAACCAAGGACAAGCTCTACATCGAGGTCGACACCTTCGCCCGCTGGCGGGTGACCAACCCGCTGGAATACTTCAGCCGGCTGCGCGACGAGCGCAGCGCGATTTCGCGCCTCGAGGACATCCTCGGCAGCGAGACGCGCAACGCGGTGGCGAAGCACGACCTGATAGAGATCGTGCGCACCGACCGGAGCCGGGTTCCACTCAAGGACGAGGCGCTCGAGGAGATGACCGAGGGCGCGTCGGGGAATATCGGGCAGCTCAGCCCGATCCGCAAAGGGCGCAGCGCGATCGAGGCCGAGATCAAGACCGCGGCGAAGGCGAAGCTCGCGGAGTTCGGCATCGAACTGTTGGACGTGCGCTTCAAGCGGATCAACTACAACCCGAGCGTGGTGGAGAAGATCTACGAGCGGATGATTTCCGAGCGCCAGCAGATCGCGGCGAAGTTCCGCTCCGAGGGCGAAGGGGCCGCGGCGCGGATCCGCGGCGACAAGGAGCGCGACCTCAACAAGATCAACTCCGAGGCGTACCGCAAGGTCCAGATCACCCGCGGGACCGCCGACGCCAAGGCCTCCGAGATCTACGCCCGCGCCTACGGCCAGCGGGCCGAGGCCGCGGAGTTCTACGAGTTCACCAAGTCGCTCGAAATGTACGAGTTGATCCTAAGCAAGCGGACCACCCTGGTGCTCTCCACCCGCAGCGACCTGTTCAAGTTCCTGAAGAGCTCCGCCGGCGCCGTACCCGCCCCGGCACCCGAGCCGATTCCGGCGCCGCTCCCGCCCGAGTCGCTCCCCGAGCCTGTCAGGTAGGGTCGAGGAGTAGCGACTGAAGTCGCTGCTCCTTGGTGCTCTCAGCGCTGGAGGTGGATCTTGGCGTAGCTGAGGAACTCGGACCAGTCGTAGTTGGTTAGGTCGTGGACGCCGGTGCGGAGGTGGTAGCGGAGTTTTCCGCCGACGGGTGAGTTGAGCGGTGGCTGGGTGGCGGTGGCGAGTCCGGGCTGGCCCAACAATTCGTAGACCGGGCTGGCGTTGAGGGCGGCAAGGAACTCGCCGCGCGGGTCGGCCCACGCGTCGTCGTTGGCGCAGGCAAGGTAGAGCGGGCGCGGCGCGACCAGGGCGATGAGCTCATGCTGGTCGACCGGGCAGGCGGCCGGGTTGTTGGCGTAGGCCTTGTAGGTCGGGGTGAACCAATGGGGAAAGGCGCGGGTCATCGAGGCGGTCGTCTCGCCGAAGTTGCGGCGCATCAGGGCGGCGCCGCCCTCGCCGGAGTTGTTAGGGATGACCATCGCGAAGCGCGGGTCGCGGGCGCCGGCCCAGAGGGCGGTTTTTCCGAGGCGCGAGTGGCCGATGACGGCGCAGCGTGAGGCGTCGATGGCGGGATCGGTGGCGAGATAGTCGAGGATCCGGGAAAGCCCCCACGCCCAGGTGGCAATGGCGCCGGGATCGCCGTTGCGCTGGGCGGCGGGGGGTGTTAGGCCAGCGGGTGTTAGGGCGGCGCGCAAGCCGGTCTTCCAACCGTCGGGCGAGTCCGGCTCGAGGTCGCCGTAGTAGGCGGTGGCGACGGCGAATCCCGAGGCGAGGATTTTTTCGAGTGGCCAGCGGCTCGCCTCGCTGCCGCGGCTCGCGTCGGTGGCGCGGTGGTCGACGACGAGTCCGCCCTTGGCGGCGGGCATCCAGCGGGTCGAGAGCGGGACGTCCGGCTCGCGGCTAACCGCGTGGTTGCCGCCAAACGAGAGGCCAACAAAGCACGGCGCGGGGCCGGCGAGGTTGTTAGGCAGGTAGACCATCACCTGCATGCCCGGCCATGCCGGGTGGTCGGGGAGGGTGATTTGGATGAGTTTGCGGGTGGCGCTGCCGCCGAGGGCATCGGTTTTGACCTCCTTGATGGCGAACGCGGGGGTGCCGGTGGTGGCTGGCGGGCGGCCGTAGACGTGTTCTTCGAACAGGGCTAACAACTCCGGGCGGCGCTTGGTGGTCCATGCCGCGGCGGTGGTCACCGGCGAGCCGTCCTGGCAGACGAGCGCGGGTGGAAGCGGGAGGTCGCCGGCGAGTGCCTCGTCGAAGTTGCCGCGTTGGGCCTGCGCGGCGCCGGTCAGGATGAGCGCGGCGAGGATGAGATTCTTGTGCATGCTGAGGTGGGCGGGTGAGCGCCGGGCGTGGCGAAGGACCAGCTGGGCGGGCAAGGCGGGAGGGTGGCAGATCGTTTGACAGTTGGCCAGTTGGGATGAGCGGGCGGGGGAATGGCGCGGGCGGGGGAATCGGCCATTGACAGCGGTGCGGTGAAACGGGATCTCCATCAGCAGCGTAACAGCGGCGGCGCTCGCCGATGTTAGGCGTTGCTAGATCCAACCACACAGAGGCCATGTCCTATCGATTCATGATTCGCGGTTCAGCGTTGGCCCTGGCGGCAGGCGGCTGGTTTTTGGGCGGCGCGGGAGTGCTGCACGGCGAGGAGCCGAAGCCGGCGGCGGAGCTAAAGTCGGCTGCGGAACAACCTGCGGTGGAGGAGTTCGGGGTGTTGGGGGATCCGGCGAAGTTTGCCGACATCAACAAGCGCCTCGAGGGGTACAAGAAGAAATATGGCGAGAAGTTGATCTGGAAGGTCGACGACGAGCTGAAGGTGATCTTCGGAGTCAACACCGACGAGCGGATGTTCGAGGACCTGCGCAAGCGCCTCAAGCTGCAGGTCGAGACCCAGCGCGCGGATTTGTTTGAGAACCCGATCAGCACCTACGTCGCGGTGATCATCCCGGAGAAGTGGGCCAACCCGCGGGTGCCGGGCCACTACTATCCGCACTTTGTCGACGCGCGGGCGATGGGCAGCGACGTATCCCACGAGTTCACCCACGCGCTCCACTTTGCCGACCAGGACGCGCGCCGCCAGGAGCACCGGGTGTGGCTCATCGAGGGGCTGGCGTGTCTCTATCAGGACTCGGAGGTCGTCGCCGGGCGGTTGATCCCGCGGGTCGACCCGCGGCTTGCCGAGCTGCAGGACGAGGTGGCCAACAACAAGCACTACCCGCTGAAGACGATCATGTCGCTGGAGCGCAACCAGTTCACCAGCAGGCACTACAGCCAGGCGCGCTACATTTGTTTGTATTTCTACCAGACCAACAAGCTCGGTGAATTCTACAAGAACTACCTGAAGGGTGATGACGTGACCGGGATTGCGGCGGCGGAGTCGGTTTATGGAAAGAAGATCGAGGCGATCGAGGCGGACTGGAAGGCCTGGGTCGGCGGGCTCAAGCAGCTTCCGTTAGCCGGGGTGATTGGGCAGGCGAGTTCGGGGATCTGGCCGAAGCAGTATCCTGACGGGGTGGGGATTGAGCACTTACTGCCGGATTCCGCGGCGGAGGCTGCGGGAATGAAAGTGGGCGATGTGATCGTGCGGATGAACCAGCGGCGGATCATCGACAACGACGACCTGTCGATCGAGGTCGGCACCCACAAGGTGGGGGACAAGGTCGAGGTGGAATACCGGCGCGACGGGAAATACGCGACGGCGAGCCTGACGCTCAAGCCGCTCGGTAGTCCGGACCAACTTCCCGACGAGCTCAAGAAACTGCTGAAGCGGTAAGCGGATGGATTTCCTCCGGCATCATCCGTTTCCCGTCGTTGCGCGGTTCGAGCGGGTGGTGGCGGTGTCCTTCGGGTTTCCCGAAGAGGTCCTGCGGCCGTTGGTCGGCGAGGTGTTGGAGATTGATTCGTTTGCCGGGCTCGGGTTCATCACCGTGGCGATGGTGTGGACCCGGCGGCTGCGGCCGGCCGGGTTTCCCGAATTCCTCGGGCAGGATTTTTTCCTGTCCGGCTACCGGGTGTTCACCCGGCTGCGCGACGAGTCGGGCCGGCGCCTGCGCGGGCTCAAGATCCTGCGCAGCGAGACCGACAAGCGGCGGATGGTCGCGTCCGGCAACCTGCTGACAAAATACAACTATCGGCATGTTAGGGTGCGGGTTGACGAGGACGGTGGCGCGACGCGGGTGCGGACCAGCCAGCCTAACGGCACGGCGACGCTCGACCTGAGCATTGTTGATGGGCCGGGCGAAGTGGCGCTGCCGGCCGGATCGCCATTTGCCGACTGGCGCACGGCGCGCCGGTTTGCCGGGCCGATGCCGTTCACCTTCAGCCCAGAGCCCGACGGGCGGGTGGTCGTCATCGAGGGCAGCCGCAGCGACTGGGTGCCGCGGCCGGTGGCGGTGACCTCGTGGATGGTCGGATTGTTTGCCGAGGCGCCGCTGGCTGGGGTCACCCCGGTGTTGGCCAACGCGTTCGCGGTGGGCGGGGTCGACTACCGCTGGGAAAAGGGCCGCGTTGTTAGGCCGGGGGTGGTCAAGTGAGTGGGTGCGGAAAGTGGGACGGGATGCTCGTCATCGCGCGGTTCAACTGGCCGTTCTATCTGGCCGCGGCAGTGGTGCTGGTAGCTGCTGGCGCCGCGGCAGTCACCGTTTCCAACACCTGGGGGCGGGGCGCGTGCCTGGCGGCGGCGCTCGGGGCCGGCTACTTCCTGGTTGGGTCGCTCGGCGTCTCCCACCTGGTGTATGACCGGTCGGACCTCTACCGGCTCGGGTGGCTTGAGCGGGCGCTGCATGGCGCCAAGCGCGGGAGGATGGCCTGCTGCCATGCCGGCTATGACGATATCTCGGCGGCGCTGCGGGAGCGCAGCGGGGCGGGCGAGTGGTTGGTGTTAGACCATTACGATGAACTCCGGATGACCGAGGCGTCGATTCGACGGGCGCGGCGGATCTATCCACCGGTGGCGGGGACGCGGGCGGCGGGGCATGCCGCGTGGCCGTTAGATGATGGTTCGCTCGACGTGGTGTTCGGGATTCTGGCGATCCACGAGCTGCGCAGCGAGGACGAGCGAGCCGAGTGGTTTGGCGAGGCGCGGCGGTGTTTGGCGGCGGGCGGGCGGGTGGTGCTGGCGGAGCACACGCGCGACCTTGCGAATTTTTTGGCGTTTGGCCCTGGGTTTGTGCATTTCCACTCGGCGGCTGGCTGGCGGCGGTCGTGGGAGCGCGGCGGGTTTTCGCTGGTGGATGATTTCAAGCTGACGCCGTGGGTTCGGGTATTCATACTCAAGGCATGAGCGAGTGGGTGATGGTGCTGTTGCGGGTGGCTGGGGCGGGCTTGATCCTGCTGGCTGTGTTGCATGTGCCGATTGCGCGGGTGTTGAAGTGGCGCGAGGACGCGGCGCGGATGAGTCCGGCGAACGCGGCGATTTTCCACGTGCACGCGTTTTTCATCTGCCTGGTGTTGGTGATCATGGGGATGCCGTGCTTGGTCAACCCGGAGATCTTTGTCGAACCGACGGCCGCCGGCGCGTGGCTCGCCTGGTCGTTTGCCGGCTTCTGGGGTGCGCGGCTGTATTTCCAGTGGTTTGTCTATGCACCCGAGTTGTGGCGCGGGAAGCGCCTGGAAACCTGGCTGCACGCGTGGTTCACCCTGGTGTGGGCCGGCCTAACAACCGTGTTTGCCCTTTGCGGGATGCTCCAGGCCGGGTGGCTCAAGGGGTGACGGAGCGCCGATTGGAGCGCCGAGCCCCAGCTCGGCCAGCCCATGGGATGCCAATGAAAAGCGCGCAGCTCCTCCCATCGGCATTCCATGGCCGGCTTAGCCCCCGTGGTTGCGCTGGTGGCTCAAGTGGTCGCCCGGTTCGGCGGGCGCAGGGCGATGAGCCATGCGGCGCTGAGCAGGACCAGGTTGAGGGCGACCATGAGCGGCGCGGAGAGGAGGAGATCGCGGGCGAAGGTGATTTCGATGGCGTTCATGGCCAGAATCGCGAGCGTCTGGACCGCGGCGCAGGCCCGCCGGAACAACCCGCTGAGCACCCACAGACCGAGCGCCACCTCGGCGATCCCGATCCCCAGGGTGGCCAGCGGCGCGATCTCCTCGCCAAGAATCCGCGCGACGATCTGCCGGTGGCGCGGGATGCCGCCGAGGATCTTGCTGAACAACCCGTGGAACACCCAGACCGCGCCGATCAAGAAACTGATCGTGCGGGCATGGCGTTGGAAAAATCCGATCACCCGCGCAGGTTTCAAGATTCGACCGCCGCGTGCAAGCCGGAGGATCCTTGGCTTAGCGGGCTGGGGACGTCCTGCCCGCCGCCCCAGCGCGCTAGGGGTGGATTTTTCTTGCCATCCGCAGGTCAGCGACGCATTTTCCGCGCGTTCCGAGGGGTTTGGCCCCTCATGAAATTCCTGAGTAGCTCAGCGGTAGAGCGGGTGGCTGTTAACCACTAGGTCGTAGGTTCGAACCCTACCTCAGGAGCCATTCCCATCCCC
>JBILQE010000082.1:0-8253 GCA_044373465.1 Akkermansiaceae bacterium
AGCACGCCGACAAGCATGCCGACGAGGCCCCAGATGACCGAGGCGGTGAGGAAGCGGCGGACCGTGCGGTCGTCGTAGGTGATGGTGGTGGTGGCCATGGCGTGAAATGAAAAATCGGTCAGCGGCGGGTGGCGGCGGGTGGCGCGGCGGGCTCGTCGTTGAGCGGCAGCAGCGAATCGCGCTCGAGGCTTGAGCGGCTGCGGCGGCGGCACTCGGCGGCAAAGCAGACGACGAAGATTCCGGCGAGGCAGGTGCTCACCAGGATTGTTAGCGCGAGGACGTTCATGGAGCTGAGGGAAGCAGAAACCCGGGTGGGCTGCCGCGCATCGGTTAGCGAAGACTCCGCGGATTCTGGGATCGGCGCCCGGATGGTTGGTTGCGCGAGTTCATCCACTCGGCAAACGCGTCGCCGATGACCGCGGTTAGGCAGGCGGCCTCGAACCGGTTCGGGTCGGCGGCCAGGTGGAAGTGGCGCGCCGGTGCAGCCGCGCACGCGGGACACAGGGCGACCCGGAAGGTGTTCTCCTCCATGGCGGTTGCCTCAAGGATCCCTGGCCCTTCAAGGATCACGTGGCCGCGCCGCGCCACCAGCAGCTCCAGCGGCGGCATCGCCCCCGCGCTCGTCGCCGACTGGCCGAGCAGCCGCAGGCACGCGAGGTCCTCGCGCATCACCGCCAACAACGCGGCGTCGAGCGCCAGCCACTGGTGGTCTTCGCAGTCGTATTCGCTGAGGTGGCGGCGCAGGTCGCCGGCGAGCGGTCCGCGGCGCGGCCCGAAGTCCTCGATGGCCAGCGTCGCCGGTGCCGGCCGCGGCGCTCCGGCGGTTGCCGGATGCGAGGCTATCAACCACTGATAGACTTCCGGTAACCGTTGGGGGAGTGGCGAAAGCGGATGCATCTTGGACCGGGATGCTTGCACATCCACACCCCCGGGCGCCTCGCATGGACTCTGCTATGCCGCGCAATTTTTTGCACCCGGCGCGGGTGGTTGCCCGGCGCGGCCGCCCGGCGCGGGTGGCATTGAGCAGATTTCGGTGTGCAATTGGCGGGCACCGGTGTTCATTGGGGTGAGGGATGTTTGATATTCGCGAGAAGCCGGAACTGGTCGAGCGGGCGCTTTTGGTCCGCATCTACGTTGAGCATGACGACGCCGAGGAGTCAGCGTCGCTCCTCGAGGAGCTTGGCGAACTCGTCGACACCCTGGGAATCAACGTCAGCGAGAAACTCCTGGTGCGCACCCGCGAGCAGCACCGGAAGTTCCTCTGCGGCACCGGCAAGGCCCAACAGATCGTCGACCTCGCCCGCGCCCACCAGTGCGACGTCATTGTCTTCGACAACCTGTTGATGCCGTCCCAACAGCGCGAGTGGGAACGGCTTGCCGACCTGTGCGTCATCGACCGCGAGGAGGTCATCCTCGACATCTTCGCCAAGCGCGCCCAGACCCGCGAGGCGCGCCTCCAGGTCGAGCTCGCGCGCATGCAGTATGCCCTCCCGCGGATGGCGCGGATGTGGGCCCACCTTGACCGCGAAGGCGGCGGCGGGTCGGCCGGCTCCGGCGCCGCGGCCCGCGGGATGGGCGAAAAGCAAATCGAGGTCGACCGCCGGCTCGCCCGCTTGCGCATCGACCGGTGCCGGCGCGAACTTGAGCAAGTCCGCCAGCAGCGCAAGACCCAGCGCAAGGAGCGCGAGAAGTTCGGCACCCCGCACGCCGCGATCATCGGCTACACCAACGCCGGCAAGTCGACCCTGCTCAACTGCCTCAGCGGCTCCGACGTCATGGCCAAGGACATGCTCTTCGCCACCCTTGATACCACCACGCGGCGCATCGAGCTGCCCGACGGCCAGCCGCTGCTCCTAACCGACACGGTCGGCTTCGTCCGCAACCTCCCGCACCGGCTCGTCGAGGCCTTCAAGGCGACCCTCGAGGAGGCGGTCCTCGCCGACTTCCTCATCCACGTCATGGACGCCACCTCGCCGGAACTCGACATCCACTTCGAGACGACCCGCGCGCTGATGAAGGAGTTGGGCGCCGACGAGAAGCGCGTCGTCCAAGCGCTCAACAAGATCGACCTCGTCGAGGGCGAGGGCGCGCTGGCTGACCTCGCCAGCCGTTATCCCGAGGCGGTGATGATTTCCGCCGCCAGCGGGCTGGGGATGGAGAGGCTAACCGAACAGTGCGCCCACATGCTCGCCGACCGGGTCCGGCGCCTGTCGTTCCGCATCCCGCAGGCGCGCGCCGACGCCGTCGGGTTGCTCCACCAGGAGGGCAAGGTCCTTTCGGTCGACTACGACGGCAACGATGTGCTGGTCACCGCGGTGGCGCCACCCGCGGTTGTTGGGCGCCTCACCCAGTTCATCGATGCCGGCAACCGCGGCGTTTTGCAGGATGAATGATGGAATTTTCCCGCCGTTGGGCTACACAAACCCAGTGATCGTCATTCCCAGCCAGTCCCCCCGCTCTAACCGCCGTGGCGCCCGGATCGCCGCCCTCCTCGCGGTTATTTCCACCTGTTGGACCAGCCTGCTTGCCCAGGACCCCACCGCGGCCGCCCCGCCGGTCCTGCGCGCCGTGCCGCTCAGCGACGCCGAGGAGGCCGTGCTGGTCCGCCCGCAGCTCACCCTTGAGGAGGCCGTCCAGCTTGAAAGCGCCAGCCCGCCCGCCGTCCCCGCCGTCCCCGCCGTCCCCACAGACCCGCTGACCCCGGCGGCTCCGGCGCCGCCACCGCTTGGCGATGATGCGGTGCGCGTCCAGATCTTCCTCGAACAGAAAAATTTCGGCCCGGGCGTCGTCGACGGGAAGATCGGCCAGTTCACCGAGATGGCCGCCACCACCTGGTTTATTTCCCAAGGGATGGGACCGCTTGATTGGGCTGTTCTAACCGACCTGGCGCGCGCCGCGGTTCCCGAGCCGTTCACCACCGGCGTGGTTCCGGAGAGTGCCAACGAGTGGGTCAATCCGAAGTTGCCGACCAAGCGCGAGGGCCAGGCGAAGAGCAAGCGGATGAGCTACCGCAGCGTCGCCGAGTACATGGCGGAGCGCTTCCACGCCTCCATCGGCTTTCTCGAGGAGCTCAACGGCGCCGCCGTGGTCGCCAAGGCCGGTCCGGGGACGGTTCTCAAGGTTCCCAACGTCGCTCCGTTTCTCATCGAGGCGATCGCCGGCACCAAACACCAGCCCGATGAGCGCCTCAGCCAGCGCGTCCTCGTCGTCGACACCAAGATGAACCAGTTGCGCATCTTCACCCGGGTCGTCGCCGCTCCCGAGGAATCCGCCGCCGCCCAGAGCCTCGAGGTCAGCGAGGACGCCCAACAGGTCGCCGCCCCCCAGGAGGGCACCCTCGCGCTCCTCGCCGCCTTCCCGATCACTCCCGGCCGCCCAGAGGTCATCCACTTCGGAACCTGGAAAATGGCCAATTGCATCGACTTCCCATACTGGCGCTACGACCAACAATTCCTCGATACCGGCAAGCGCAGCGACAACGCCCTGAACATCCCGCCCGGACCTAACAGCCCGGTCGGCATCCTGTGGAGCGGCCTAACAAAAAGCGGGATCGGGATCCACGGGACGGATTCGCCGGAGACCATCGGGCGTGCGCGCAGCTCCGGGTGCATCCGGATGGCCAACTGGGACGCGGCGCGGTTGCCGTCCTTTGTCCGGCCGGGAGCCACCGTGGAAGTCCGCTAGGTTATGCGAACGGGATCCGGGTTTCCAATTCGGCTGGCGGTCTACGGGACGGCCTTGCTGTTGTTTGCCCTGGACCTGATTTTCGGCGGTCCGCTGCGGACCCGGATCGAGCGCCGCCGTCCCAACAGCCCTGAGTCGATCGCCAAATACCGCTCCCAGGGGATCGTCGCCCGCGTCTATCAGTATCCCATCACCCGCGCCCAGCTCGAGCGCGCCGTCACCGAGCGCCTGTGGCTTGAGGGCCGCCAGCACGAGCAGCTCACCGCCGATGCGCGCAAGCTCATCACCTACGCGGTGCTCAACGAGCTCATCGACCACCAGCTCCTGCGCGTCAAGGTGAAGGCCAACAGCAATGACTTTCCTGTTAGCGAGGCGGAGATTGACGCGGCATTCGCTGGTTTCCGCGGGCGGTTTCCAGGTGTTGTTGATTTCCCCGGGATGCTCGCGGCCCAGGGGATCGGCAGTGAAAAAGAGCTGCGCTTGCGCCTGGCGGCGACAATCCAACAAGAGAAGTATATCGAGAAGCACATCGCCGCGGCCATCGCGGTGAGCGACGAGGAGGCGCGCGCGTGGTTCGCGGCAAATCCGCAGGCCGCCGAGGTGCCCGCGGTGGCCCGGGTCCGCCAGGTTTTCCGCTCGGCCATCAGCCGGCCAGCCGACGAGGCGCATGCCGAGCTCGAGGCCGCCATGGCTGAGCTCGCCGCCGGCAAGCGTGACTTTGCCGCCCTCGTCGCCGCCCACAGCGAGGACCCGGCCAGCAGCCAGCGCGCCGGCGACCTCGGCTGGCTTGCGCAGGCGCGCACCCCACCGGAGCTGGCGGCCGCCATCGCCGGCCTCGAGGTCAACCAACTGGCACTGGTGCGCAGCAAGCTTGGCTGGCACCTCGTCGAGGTCACCGAGCGCCGCGCTGCGATGCCCCGGACCTTCGAGGAAATGCAACCCGCGATCGTCGCGGCCCTCCAGGCCCAGAAGCGCGCCTATGCCGTCGCCGAATTGCGCCGCGGCCTGCGCCAGCTCGCCGACTTGCGCGTCCATGTCGACTCCGAGGGCTTGTTTCCTCCCAACGCCACTCCCGCACAATGAAAAGAGCCGGAGGAATCCTCCGGCTCTCAGGTGTTAGGTTGGACTAACAAAATTGGCTCACTTCTTCTGCTGGGCGGCGGTGAGCTCCGCGCGGGTGACCGGCTCGGCGCTCGCCTTGAACTTCTCCGCGGCGGCCTTCGCCTGCTCGGTGGTCACCGGTGCGGCGCTGTTGTCATAGCTGTTGCGTACGTAGGTCATCACCGCGGCGAGCTTCTCGGCATCGATTGATCCGTCCGCAGCCTTGAAGCTGCCTTCCAGCGGCGCCATCACTCCGATGAACTCTGCGCCTTCCTTCTTGATCCCCTTGAGAATCACCCGCGCAAACAGCTCCGGATCCCCGTTGACCACCGCCGACCCAGACAACGCCGGGGCCATCTTCATCGCTCCTACCGGCAAGCCTTTGCCGTCCGCTCCATGGCACGCCATGCACGTCGCCGCGGCCGCCTGGCCAGCCTTCATCTGCGCCTCCTTGTCCTGCGCATGCAGCGGGGCGAACGAACCTAACATGGCAACGGCGGCGAGGGTGGCAACTTGGGTTTTCATTGTGTTCAGAGGCGTGGCGCAAGTAAGGCGCGGGAATCGGAATCCGGCAACGGGAAAAAATACCGCCGCGGCCTGAATTTTACCCCGCCTTTACCGACGCGCGGCCGGTTTGATCGTTAGGATCCGCCAGCATGAAACCATCCATCCTCTTTGCCCTTGCCATCCTCCACTCCGGGGCCGCCAGCGCCGCAGAGCCCGCCAGCCAAGCCCAGCCAGCCGCCAACCCGCTCATCGACTATGGCGGGTTTGTCGAGTCAGCCGCGCGGCTCGAGCCGGTCCGCAATGACAACCTCATCAGCGAGGAGGAGTTCCTCAGGATGGCCGGCGAGCCCAATACCGTCATCCTCGACGCACGCACCCCCGAGCGCTTCGCCCAACTCCACGTCAAGGGCGCCATCAGCCTCCCGCTCACCGACTTCACCGCCGCCAACCTCGCCAAGCTCATCCCCGACAAGGCGACCCGAATCCTCATCTACTGCAACAACAACTTCAACAACGAGCCGGTCAACTTCGCCGCCAAGCGTGTCACGGTCGCCTTGAACATCCAAACCTTCATCAACCTCCACGCCTACGGCTACACCAACGTCAAGGAGCTCGCGCCATTGTTGGATGTCGCCACCACCAAAATCCCGTTCTCCGGCCCGGCTGCCCCGCAGCGCGCGCAAGCCGACTAACATTCCAGGTTGGCGGCGTCCTTGCCCGCCGCGCCGATTTGTTGTTCCATCACCACCTGAGATGAACGAGCCCACCATTCTGGTCATCGAGGACGACCCTGCGGTGCGCCGCGGCATCCTCGACGTCCTCCACTACGCGGGCTACCTGACGCTCGAGGCCGGCGATGGCCACGTCGGGATGCAGCTCGCCCTGCAGGCGAACTACCGGTTGTTATTGTTGGACCTGGTGATGCCCGGGCCGTCTGGATTCGAGATCCTCGAGGCGCTCAAACAAAAGCGCCCCGGTCAGCCGGTCATCATCCTCTCCGCCCGCGGCGAGGAAAGCGACCGGGTCCGCGGGCTGGTCAATGGCGCCGACGACTATGTGGTCAAGCCGTTCAGCATGCGCGAGCTGTTAGCCAGGGTCGACGCGGTGCTGCGGCGCAGCTGTGAGCGCGGCGCGCCCACCGAACAGCGGCCGATTCCCGGCGGCACCGCGGATTTCAGCCAGCGTGCCTTGCTGTTTGCCGACGGGCGCCGCGAGGAACTCTCCGAGCGCGAGGCGCAACTCTTGCGCTACTTCCTCCTGGCCGGCGGCCGGGTCGTCACCCGCGACGAGATCCTCCGCCAGATCTGGGGTCTCGACCCCGACCGGGTCGAGACCCGCACGCTCGACATGCACATGATGCACCTGCGCACCAAGCTGGGCGACAAGGACCAGAAGGTCCTCGCGACGGTCCGTGGCCGCGGCTGGCGCTTTGACCCTGACGGCCACCCATGAAGCCATCCCCAGCCACCCTGGTGGGGGCCGCCCTCGCCCTCTGCGCCATCCTCGTCCTCGGCGCGATGTCGTGGCTCACCCGCAGCGTCCTGGCCGCCGAACGCGAGCGCTCAGGCGCCGAGGCCCGGGCCGACCTCCAAGAGCGCATGCGCCTCGCCCTCTGGCGGATGGACTCCGCCGGCGCGGCCTTCATTGTCGAACAGACACAGCTGTTGGAACTCGCCGCCGACCAGCCGGCCCAACCGTTGGTCAAGATGCGCTTCGAGACCGGCCGCGGCGGCGCGCTCACCTCCGCCCGCCCCCACGAACTCGCCCCGGAGCTCGCCGAGTTGTTGGAGAGCAGTCCGGCGACCCGCGCGTTGTTGTTGGGAATCGGCAACGACGTTGACCCGAGCAACTGGGGCCCCGCGGTGGCGGAGAACAGCAAGGCGGTCGAAGGGCAGGGGGTCGGACGCAAGGCGACCCAGGAGCTCCAAGTGCAAGCCAACGTCCAGGAATATGCCAACCGCGACCGCGCGGTCGAAAATGTCATCCAGAAGACCCAGACGTTCAACCCGCCGGTCCAGCCCGGCCCGCGCTGGTTCGAGGCCGGCTTGCCGCGCCCGGCGTGGATTGCCGACGAGTTGTTCATGTTCCGGCGCATCGTCCGGGTCAGCGGAACCTCGGTCCAGGGCCTGTGGCTCGACGGCGCCGGGGTGAAGGCGATGTTGCTCGACGAGGCGCGCGACTTGCTGCC
This sequence comes from Akkermansiaceae bacterium, assembly GCA_044373465.1. Taxonomy (GTDB): domain Bacteria; phylum Verrucomicrobiota; class Verrucomicrobiia; order Verrucomicrobiales; family Akkermansiaceae; genus JBILQA01. The sequence goes on from JBILQE010000082.1 coordinate 7,481, forward strand.
GCTTGCCACCCTGGTCCCGGAACTCCAGCAGGGCGAGGACGACGGCATGGTCCTGGCGTCCTTCCCGTGGCGCTTGGTCAACCCCGCCGCCGCCGAGGATTCGCCGCCTGGCACGGCCACGGTCGTCTCTCTCGCAGTTGGTTGGACCGCGGTGCTGCTGGCATTGTTAGCCGGGGCGCTGCTGGTCCGCGGGGTGATGCGCCTCAGCGAGCGGCGCGCCTCGTTTGTCTCCGCGGTCACCCATGAGCTGCGCACTCCGCTGACAACCTTCAAACTGTATGCGGACTTGTTGGAAAATGACGTCGTCCGCGAGGACCAGCGCCATGCCTACCTGCATGTCCTCGGGCGCGAGGCCGACCGGCTCAGCCACCTGGTCGAAAACGTCCTGGCCTTCTCGCGGGTGGAGCGCGGCAGCGCCAAGGCGGTGGTCCGCCGGACGAGCGCGGCGGACCTGTTAGAGCCGCTCGGCGAGCGCCTCGAGCGCCACCTTGGCGATGCGGGGATGCAGTTGCACCTCGACCTTGGCGGCGAGGCGGCGCGCCTGCCACTCACCGTCGACGCCGCGGCGGTGGAGCACATCCTGTTCAACCTTATCGACAACGCCGCAAAATACGCGGCTGGCGGCGACCCGCCGGTGGTCAGTATTGCGGTAAAGATGGCCCGGGGAGGCGTGGCGGTGAGCGTCTCGGACCACGGCCCGGGAGTCTCCGCCGCCGAACAACAGCGGATCTTCCGGGCGTTCCACAAATCGGCCCGCGACGCCGCCGAGTCGC
>JBILQE010000039.1:0-30815 GCA_044373465.1 Akkermansiaceae bacterium
CAAACCGCGGGGCCAGCGGGAGCGCCGCCATCTCGCGCCCCGCGGCGGTGAGTTCGCCGTTCTGGTCGAGCGCGCCGAGGTCGTGGAGCAAGCGCTCGGCGCGCGCCAGCGACGTTGCCTCGGGCGCGTCGAGCCAGCGGAACGCGCCGACGTCCGCAACCCCCGCCGCCTTGAGCCACAGTGCCGCCTCCGCCAGATCGACGCGCCGGACCTCCGGGATGTCGAATGCTGGCCGGCGCGCGTGGTCGGCCTCGCTCCACAACCGCAGGCAGCGGCCGGGTGCGGTCCGGCCCGCCCGCCCGGCGCGTTGTTCCGCCGACGCCTGGGAAATCTTTTCGATTCTCAGCGTGTCGATGCCGCGGCGCGGGTCGAACGCGCCGACCCGGACCAGCCCGGCATCGATGACCGTGCGAACCCCGTCGATGGTCAGCGAGGTTTCCGCAACGTTGGTCGAAACAATGATCTTCGGCCGCGACGAGGGGGCCACCGCGGCATCCTGCTTCTCCGGCGGCAAACCGCCATGCAGCGGAAAAACCTCCCAGCCGCGCGCCCAGCTGGCCGCCCCGAGGACCCCCACGGTCTTCTGGATCTCGTAAGTCCCCGGCAAAAACACCAGCAAATGGCCAGCCTCAGGCGAGGCCATCGCCTCCCGGCACGCCGCCGCCACCCGGTCCCACACCGGAACCTCCCGCGGCGGCCCGCCACGACGGTCGGCTGCTGGCGCCGGCGTCTTATGGTAAACAATATCCACCGGAAACCGGCGCCCGCCCGCAGCCAGTGACTGGACCGGTGCCAGATAGTCCTCCAGCCCGGCAACCTCAAGCGTGGCCGACATCACCAGCAGAGCCAGGTCGGGCCGCGGACCGTCCTGAAGGTCAAGGCAGCGCGCCAGCGAGAGGTCGCCCGCGAGGCGCCGTTCATGAAATTCGTCGAAAACCACCGCGGCGACACCCGCCAGCCCCGGGTCATCCTGGAGCCAGCGCTGGAAAACCCCGTCGGTCACATAGACAATCCGGGTATTTTTTCCGTAGCGGCTGTCAAACCGGACCGCATACCCGACCTCGCCACCCACGCTGCCGCCGCGCTCCTTGGCGACCCAGCCGGCCAGCATCCGCGCCGCCATCCGCCGCGGCTCGACGACCACCACCCGCCCGCTCCCGACCTCGTCGGCCACCATTCCCGGGACCAGCGTCGATTTCCCCGACCCGGTCGGCGCCTTGAGCAGCACACGCCGAACCCCGCCGCCGCCCAGCGCCGCACGCAGTTGATCCTCGATTTCACATACCGGCAATCGCACCCCGTCGCTGTAGTCGCCCGCGCCACGCCTGGAAACCCGAAACCCGTGGATCCCTAAGATTGGTTGGCAATCGGGTTTATTCCGATTGCAAATCGCCGCCCGGCTCATAGCTTTTCGCCATGAACCCCATCCTAGCGTTCGGCATGCCCGGCGGCCCCGAGTGGATTGTCATCTTCATTATCGTGCTCCTTCTCTTCGGTGCCAAGAAGCTCCCGGAGTTGGCACGCGGCGTGGGCAAGAGCATGGGTGAATTCAAGCGTGCCAAGGAAGAGTTCGAATCCGAGATCCACCGCTCCGAGCAGGACGTCAAGGTCAAGGAGGCCTCCGGCAAGCAGGCCCGCGACGGCGAATAGCCCCGCACCCGCGGCGCGAATCCACCGCCGGATCCCGAATTTCCTGCGAGCCCCGTGGTTGTTCCTCGGGGTTGTTTTTTGCCTGTTAGGCGCGGGCTGCGATTCCAAAACGACGCCGGATTGGCCGGGCGCGGCAGCGAGCCCGGTGGTGGTCCCCGAGGTGGTGCCGGAAGTGGCGGCCATCCCCGAGCGGGTGGCGGAGGGTTCCGGGGTGGTTGGCGAGCCGCTCCGGATGGTGGCGTACAACCTGCAGAACTATCTGGAGATGGAGCGGGTGGAGAACGGGGTGAGGGTTCCCGACGCGCCCAAGCAGGAGGCGAGCATCGCGGCGCTGGTGGCGATCATTGTCGGGCTCGACCCGGATGTCCTCGGGGTGGCGGAAATCGGCACCCTCGAGGATGCCCACGACCTGCGCCGGCGCTTGGCCGCCGCGGGCCTGTCCCTGCCCCACCTTGAATTCACCCATGGGAGCGACCCGGTTCGCCGCCAGGCGTTGTTTTCGCGGTTTCCGATCATCGCGCGCAACTCGGTGAGCGCCGGGAGCTTCACGATCCACGGCCAGCGCGCGAGCCTGTTGCGCGGGTTTCTGGATGTGACCATCGACCGCGACGGGACGCCGCTGCGCATCGTTGGCGCGCACCTGAAGTCGCGCCGCGAAGTGGCCGAATACGACCAGCAGCTCCACCGCCAGGCCGAAGCGCAACTGCTGCGCCGGCATCTCGACGCGATCTTCGCCGCCGATCCGGACGCGGCGCTCATCGTCTATGGCGACTTCAACGACACGCGCCAGTCAGCCACGGTGCGCACGATCCAGGGCAACCGGCAGTCGCCGGAGTTCCTCGAGGCGGTCAACTTGACCGACTCGCGCGGCCAGGGGTGGACCCACTACTGGGCCGCGGAGGACAGCTACTCGCGGATTGATTTCATCTGCGTCTCCCGGGCGCTGGCCGCCGCGGTTGACCGGTCCGGGTCGGGCATCCCCCACCCGCCCGGGTGGCTGCTGGCCTCCGACCACCGGCCGCTGCTGCTCATCCTCCGTTAGCCGCGCAGCGGGAGAAATACCCGTCGATGACCGGCAGCGCCGCCTCGATGTGCTCGAACCGGTGGCTCCCACCAGGGAAAACATGCACCGGAAAATGCCCCAACTCCCGCGCCGTGGCCGCCGAGTCTAGCAACTCGTCGGCCGCGTCCAACAGGACCAGCGGCGCCTGTTGGAAACCAAGGTTCGCCACCGAGCGGCCCGCATACGAGCGGCCGGTGGCGGGCGTGAGCGTGCGGACCACCCCGGTTTTGAAGTTCGGGAACTCCTGGCCAACATACTTGTCGAGCATCGCATGCGGGTCGTAGCACGGGTTGATGACCACCGCCGGCAGGCCCAACCGGCTCGCCAGGTGCGCCGCAAAAAATCCCCCCAGCGAGGTGCCCACCACCTTCAGCCCGGCCGCACCAAGGGAGTCCGCCTGCGTTGTTAGGAACTCCATGACCTCGTCGAACGGGGCAAACGAGTCATAGGTGAGCGGATGGAGCTGATAGACCTGGGCGAGCGCGCGCACCTTGACGTTGTCCGGATCGAAGGCGGAATTGAAGCCGTGGAGATAGATGACCATGGATGGGTGTGGTTTCGGCCATTCGCGGTGGCGGGGGAAGCGCAATCTGGGTGTGGCTGCCGCCATTCGCGCGGGGGAAGCGCAATCTCTCAGTGGCGGCGCAGCGCGCGGCGCCCGGCGCGGTTGCCCTTCTGGCGGGCGAGCCAGCCGGCGGCGAAGCCCAGCAGCTCGGCGTCATCAAGGACCCGCGCGGCAAACTCGGCGTCGCTCGGGCGTCCCTCGCTTAGCCGCGCGGTGACGACAACTTCGATCCCGCGGACCAACAGGTTGGCGTTGTTGCGCGCCCGCAGCCGCGCATACTCATCCGGCTTCCCAGGGTAGTCCCCCAGGCAATGGAACATGTACAACCACAGGACCCGCCGCGCGCTCGCGTTGGCCACCTCCACCAGCGGCTCGACGCACGCCAAATCCTGGTCAACCGCAGCAAGCAACTTGCAGTGGTTGAAGCGCCGCGCATACGCCGCGCGCGCCTCCGCGTGGCACCCGCCATCCGCCGTCTCAAACGCCGACACCGGCCTCCCCTTGCGCCCAACCACCGCTCCCCACCGATCTAACAACTCCTTGAACCGCTCAGTCTTGCTCATGCAGCGCCGAGACTAACACCCCGGGTGGGACATCCACGGGGGCAGGCGGCGGGATTCAGCTAGAGTGGATGGACAAAGACGCGGGAATCGCGGCCGCTGGAGCGGAATTGTTCGAGGCGTGGCAGCGGGAGGGTCTCGACAGGGACCTCGAGGTAGCCGAGGCGGTCGCGGAAGAACTCGACAGCGCGGTTGGTCAGGGCGAAGACCTCGGTGAGGCCGGCGGCGCGGGCGAGGTCCTCCATGTGGCGGACGAGCTGTGCGCCGTAGCCGAGGGTTTCATGGGACTGTTTGACGTAGAGGCAGGCGATTTCGCCGCGGTGCTCGCCGGGATAGACGTGCAGGGCGACGCAGCCGACAACGTTGTCATCGAGCGTGAGGACCCGGTAGTCGGCAAGCCGCTCGCGGATATCCTCATAGGTGCGGGCGACCAGACGGGTGCGCTTGACCGAGCGGCCGATCATGCCGAGGAGCTCGGGGATGTCCTCCTCGCGCAGCGGGCGGATTTCCCGGTAGCTGTCGGCGTGGACCATGGTTCCGACCCCTTCGTTGGAGAACAGCTCGTCGACCAGGACCCCCTGGCGGCGCCCGTTGAGCAGGTGGACGCGCGGAACCCCGGAGTGACAGGCAGCCGCGGCCGCGGCCAGCAGCTCGGCCCCGGCGACGTCCTCGCGGGTCAAGAGCGCGCCAACCTCTGCGGCGCGGACCGCCGGCACCGGCGCGCCGTCGACGAGGACCTCCTCGTCCAACAATGCGATGAGCTTCGCCGCCCCGACCGCCGCGGCAAACGCGATGAGCGCCGGGTCGAACGGGCCGCGGCCACCGCAGCCGGCAACAACCGCCTGGCCGCGCTGAAGGACGGCGGCGGCGGCGGCCACCGCCGGGGCGTCGCCGAGGTCGGCGCCGAGCCGAGCGACCTTCATCTCGCACTCGAGGGTCCAATCGTAGAAGTCCTGGAGATCGCCGCCAAGCACGCCGAGGACGAGCTTGACGCCGACGTCCTGGAGCGCTGCGAGGTCGAGCAACACCTCGGCGACGGCCGACTCCGGCAGCAGCCCGGCCTCGATCATCACCACAAACACCCGCCCGCTGAACTGCGGCACGTATTGCAATACTCCACGGACATCTCCCAGCGCGGCCATCTGCCACGGGTCATACACCGCCCCCACTCCACTGGGGAGTGGAAAAACTCGACCATTTGGAGTGCGGTGGGAAGGGGTACTCCCCGCCACACCGCTTTGGCTCAACCGGATGCGCGGGAAGTCACCGCGCGGGTTGCCGGGGTTGCGTTTGAGATGAATGGCCGGTGGACAGCTTCCCCGGCAAGGCTGGCAACGGCCTGCGGGCGCGCGTGATTGAGCCAAAGCGGTGTCGCGCTGCGCTTGCCACCGCAGTCCAAAGGGAGGCACCGCGCCCGGAGATGACACTTTACTTCCGCTAACAGGCGGCGTGTCATAACCGGGTTCATGCGACCGGCCCTTGCTCTCATCTCCGTGCTCAGCTGCAGCGGCATCCTCGTGGCCCAACAGCCGGATGACGCCGTCCCCGAGCCGCTGGCACCCGTCGAGGAGGGCGTGTCGGAGCTTGAGCAGGCGATGCTTCCGGCCACCCCGCAAAGCTACACGATCACCAACGACGGGACCATCGAGTTCCAGGCCGATAACGGGGTGATCACGTACAGCGGCAACGTCGCGGTGCGTGCCGACACCGGGATGCAGTTGTTCGCCGACAAGGCGGTCCTCGACAGCAAGGCGAAGTCGATCACCCTGGTCGGCAACCTGAGCATCTATCAGGGGAACATCCTCCACCGCGGGACCCGCGGGGTGTATTTCTATGAGTCGCGGGAGTTGCGGGTGACCAACCTGCGCTCGAGCATTGATCCGCTGCTGCTGGAGACGGGCGAGTTCGTCAGCGAGGAGCGCAACGGCAAGCAGGTGTTTGTCGGCCATGATGCCGGGCTGACGACCGACGACTCCGAGGACCCGAGCTACTGGCTGCGGGCCAACAAGATCACCGTTTATCCGGACGACCGGGTGGTGTTCAACAACCTGCGGCTGTATGCCGGGGACACGCCGGTGTTCTGGCTGCCGTATCTTTCCCAGCCGCTGGATGCGGCGCTCGGGTACCATTTCGTCCCTGGCGCGCGCTCGTCATGGGGCGCGTATTTGCTCAACACCTACGGGATCATGCTCGGCGGCAAGCGCGACGAGGTCACCGGCGAAACCGAAGGCGCGTGGCTGCTGTCGCAGTGGCACTTTGACCTGCGCTCGCGGCGTGGCGCGGCGGCCGGGATCGACCTGCTCGACACCCGCCTGGAGGACAACCCGAACCTCGGATGGCTCAAGCTCTACTACATGAAGGACGCCAACCCGACCATCAGCCGCTCTGCGGAGGTGCGCGGGCCGGTGAGCAATGACCGGTGGAGCCTGGAATTCCAATACCTGCTTGGGCTGCCGATGATTCCGGACGCGCCCGACGCCGGCTGGGAGCTGCGCACCAATATCACCGCGCTGAGCGACCAGTACTATCTTGAGGACCTCGACCCGAGCACCTTCCGGATCAATCCGAACCCGGACAACACCGTGGCGCTCTACCGGCGCGACGAGGGGACCCTGACGAGCCTGTTCACCCGCCTGCACCTCAACGACTTTTACCGCAGCGACACGCGCCTGCCGGAGATTTCCTTCGACCAGGTGCTCGGTCCGCTGTTTGGCAGCCGGATCCTGCACCTTGGCCAAACCTCGGCGGGGATTTACCAAGAGCATCTGAGCGTCGACGAGATCGAGGCGATCCGGAGCCAGATTGACGCGCTGCCGCCGGCCGACCCGGCGATCCCCGGGCTGCTCGCGCAGCTTCAGGAGCCGGCGTTCCAGCGCTTCCATACCTACCACGAGTTTTCCGCGCCGCTGACCTATGGCGGCTGGCTGGCGCTCAACCCGCATGCGGGCGCCGGCCTGACCGCCTACCGGAACATCTCCGGCCCGCTCGACAGCGATAGCCGCTCGTTGCTGCATGCCGGCATGGACGCCTCGGTGAAGTTTTCCCGCGCCTATCCGGAAATCCAGATCCCGCGCTGGGGTGTCGACGGGATGCTCCATGTCGTCCAGCCGTACCTCGGGTGGTCGACGATTTCGACCGACGACCGCGACCCGTCGTTCCGCTCGATCGACCGGACGACGTTCAGCACCCGGCCGCGCTCGATCCGGGTCGGGAGTTTCACCGCCATCGACGACCTCCAGACGTGGAACGTCATCCGCCCGGGGATCCGCAACAAGCTCATCACCCGCCGCGACGAGGGCAGCCACGAGTGGCTGGTGCTGGACACCTACATGGACGCGTTCCTCAACGACCCGGAACTCGACCGGGATTATTCGAATCTCTACAACGACCTGACCTGGTCGCCGCTGCCGTGGTTTGAGTGGGACGTCGAGACCCAGTTTCCGGTGTATGGCTCGGGCTCGGGGTTCACCGAGTTTGCCACCCGCGGGCGGTTCATGCCCAACGACAACACCGAGCTCTCAGTCGGCTACCGGATCCTCGACAACCACCCGGTGCTCGTCGACAACAACCGGATTGACCTGCGCGCCTACATGCGTCTCAACGACCGCTGGGGGATCGGCACGACCCAGATCTGGGAGCTGGATGACAACACCCTCGAGTTCCAGCAGTTCACCGTCCACCGCGATTTGAACTCATGGGTCGCCTCGCTCGGCGTCAGCCGCCGCGACAACCGCGGACGCGAGGAGCTCGGGTTGATCCTGAGTTTGACGCTCAAAGATTTCCCGTCGGCCTCCTTGCCATTGAAGCTGGAAAGCGAATAGTCGCGGCGATGATCGAACCCGAGCAACTCCTTGAGCGCCTGCGCTGGCGCTATGCCACGAAGCTGTTTGACGCGCACCGCAAGATCCCGTCCGACGTCTGGCAGACGCTCGCCGAGTCGCTGGTGCTCACGCCGTCGTCGTTCGGGTTGCAGCCGTGGGAATTCATCCACGTCCAGACTCCGGCGCTGCGCGAGGAACTCCGCGCCGCATCATGGAACCAACCGCAAGTCACCGAGGCTTCGCATTTCCTGGTGCTCACCGTGCGCACGGCGGTGTCCACCGCGGAGGTCGACCGGTTTCTCAACGAGGTGGCCGCGACCACTGGCGCGCCGGCCGAGTCGCTCAGCGGCTACCGGCAGATGATTTTGCAGTTTCTCGCGGCGATGGCGCCGGAGGCAACCGTCGCCTGGGCCAAGCATCAGGCGTATATTGCGCTTGGCCAGCTGATGACCAGCGCCGCGGTCCTCGAGGTTGACAGTTGTCCGATGGAAGGCTTCGACCCGGCCGCCTATGACCGGATTCTCGGTCTCGCCGAACGCGGAATGACCACCGCGGTGGCCTGTGCCCTCGGGTACCGGGCTGCCGAGGACGGCTACGCGGCGCGCCCGAAGGTCCGCTACCCGCGCGCCGAGGTGCTCCTGACCCGTTAGCTCCGTCCGGGCAACAAACCCTTGCGCCACCACCGAGCCGGCGGCACGCTGCGCGGGTGAATTTTCCGCCCACTCGCGCCACCCAGGAGATCCTGCCCAACGGCCTCACCCTGATCCTCGATCCGGATGATTCCGCGCCGGTCGTCAGCGTCCAGCTGTGGGTGGAAACCGGCAGCATCCACGAGGGCGCGCTGCTCGGCGGCGGGGTCTCCCACCTGTTGGAGCACATGGTCTTCAAGGGGACCCGCTCGTTCACCAACGAGGAGCTGGCAAGCACCGTGCAGGGCGCCGGCGGCCACTGGAACGCGTATACGTCGTTTGACCGGACGGTGTACTACATTGACGGGCCGAGCGACGGGTTGGAGACGTTTCTGCGGGTGGTGAGCGAGTTGGTGTTTTTCCCGACGCTGCCGGAGGAGGATTTCGAGCGCGAGAAGGACGTGATCCGGCGCGAGATCGAGATGGGCCTCGATGACCCGGACGACGTGGGGCACCGGTTGTTGTTTGAGACGGCCTATCAGGTTGACGCGCGCCGGTTGCCGGTGATCGGGCGGCGGCGGTTGTTTGACCAGGTGACTCACGCGGACATGTGCGGGTACCATGCGGCGCGCTACACGCCGGAGCGCGCGGCGCTGGTCGTCAGCGGGCGGATCGATCCCGAGCGGGTCCGGGACCTCGCCGCGGAGCTCACCGCCGAGGTGGTCGGCGGGTTTCCGGTGGCGCCGGTGGTGGCCGTCGAGCCGGAGGTGGTGGCGCCGCGGTTTGGGCGTGGGACGTTTGCCATTCCGCTGAGCAAGGTGATGCTCGCCTGGCCGTCGCCGCCACTCGGCCACCCGGACGCCAGCGCGCTGGACTTGGCCGCGGCCATCCTCGGGCGCGGGCGCGCGGCGCGCCTGTACCGGCGGTTGCGCGAGGACCGCGGGCTGGCGACCCACATTGCGGCGTCGAACTGGTGCGTGGCGTATGGCCCCGGGTTGTTCAACATCGGCGCGGAAACCCCGCCGGAAAACCGCGAGGAGCTCATCGCCGCCGTCCATCAGGAAATCGCCCAGCTTGCCAGCGACGATCTGGATGCCGAGCTGACCAAGGCGAAACGGATGATCCTCTCGAGCCAGCTGCGCACGCTGGTGACCGCCAGCGGCCGCGCCAGCGACCTCGGGTCGAACTGGCACGAGGCGCGCAACCTCGACTTCACCCGCGGATATTTGATGCGCCTTGAGGAAACCACCGCCGCCGACGTCCGGCGCGCGCTGGCCCGCTGGATCACCCCGCACACGCTGACCACCGCCATCCTTGATCCAAAGGACGCACCGGCGCCGGCGACGCTCGCCACCACGCGCGCCACCGCCGGCGGGGTCCACTCCGCGACCTTGTCCAACGGGCTGAGCGTGGCGGTCCGGCCGTCCGACCGGGTGCCGTTGGTGAGCATCCATGCGGCGATCCGCTCGGGGCTTGCCTCGGAGTCGACCGCCACGGCCGGCCTCAACACGCTGCTCGCCGCGGTGCTCCCAAAGGGCAGCGCCCACCGCGATGCCGCCACCCTGGCGACCACCCTGGAGAACCTCGGCGCCACCCTGTCGGCCACCGCCGGCAACAACGCCCTGCTTGTCCAGGCCGACTGCCTTGCCGAGGACTTCCCGGCGGTGCTGGAGATTTTCTGCGAGATCCTCAGCTCCCCGCGGTTCTGCGCGGATGCCATCGACCGCGAGCGCGCCGCCCAACTCGCCGCCATCCATGAGGAACTCGAGGACCCGATGTCGCTCGCCTTCCAAGCGCTGCGCCAGCGCGTCTTCCTCGCCACCGGCTACGGGCTCCCGCGCCTCGGCGATCCCGCCAGCCTGGCCGCGCTTGACCGCGACGCGCTCCTCGCCCACCACCAGCGCCACACCGCGGCTAGCAACATGGCCGTCACCATCTTCGGCTCGGTCGACCCGAAGGAGGCGCTCGATTTGTTGGAGCACGGGCTTGGCGGACTCCCGGCCGGCGAGCGGTTTGGCGCGCCGCCGCAGCCGTTGGACCCCGGGGTGGCGCTGCGCCTGACCTTGGAAAAACAACAGGCCGTCCTCGCACTCGGATTCCCCGCCTGCGGCGCCACCGGCGACGACCGCTTCGCCCTCCATCTGCTCCGCGAGTTCTGCGCCGACATGTCCGGACCGATCTTCACCCGCATCCGCGAGGAACTCGGGCTCGCCTACACCGTCGGCGCCACCCAGTTCCTCGGCTTCGACACCGGGCTTTTCACCTTCTACCTCGGGACCTCCCCGGACCAGGTCGACTTCGCCCACCGCGAGCTGTGCAGCGAAATCGCGCTCTTGGCCGAAACCCGGCTCACCCACGACGCCTTCGAGCGCACCCGCACCGCGCTGCTCTCCAGCCTCGCGCTCCAGAACCAAAGCAACGCCTCCATGGCCCGCGCCTGCGCCCTGGACATCATCCTCGGCCTCGGCCCTGACCACCACCTGACCATCGAGGATCACTTCAAGGCCGTCTCGCTTGATGACGTCCGCCAGGTCGCCACCCGCCTGTTCGCCCAGCCGCACACCAGCATCATCGTCGCTCCCCCGTCCGCGCCGCCTGCCTAACAGCGTCGGGGGGAATTCCACCCGCGGCCCACCCCGGCATTTGACACCCGCCGCGCCGCCGCCCAGCATTCAACCCTGATCTTTTGCCGATGCCCGCCACCGATCCACGTTTCGAAGCATTCATCCTCCTGCAGGCACAAAATGCCGGCCTGTTCCTCGGGCAACTCCCCCACCCGGCCACCGGCCAACCCAGCGTCAACCTCCGCGCCGCCCGCTCGGTCCTGGATTCCCTGGAAATGTTGGAGGAGAAAACCCGCGGCAACCTCAGCGAGGACGAGGCCCGCCTGTTGGGTGCGGCGCTCGCCAACCTCCGCAAGCTTTACAGCAAGGTATCCGAGAACCACGTAGCAGCAGATGAATAACCAACCGTCGTTAGAGCCGTTCAACATTGGCACCGTCCCGGTCGGCGGGCCGGCCCCGTTCTTCATTCTTGGCCCGTGCGCGCTGGAGACCGAGGAGTTTGCCTGGAAGATGGCCCACGCGCTCAAGGCGATCGCCGAGCGCACCGGGATCCACTTTCTCTTCAAGGCCTCGTACGACAAGGCCAACCGGACCTCGGTGAGCTCGTTCCGCGGCCCTGGGGTGGCCGAGGGGACCCGGATCCTCGGCGAGATCGGGCGCGCGCTGGGAGTGCCGGTGACCACCGATGTCCACACCGCGCGGGAGGCGGAGATTGCCGCCGAGCACGTCGACCTGCTCCAGATCCCGGCGTTCCTCTGCCGGCAGACGGATTTGTTGGAGGCGGCCGCCAAGACCGGCCGCGCAGTCAACGTCAAGAAGGGCCAGTTCCTCGCCCCGTGGGATGTGCCTAACATCGCCAACAAGCTCCGCAGCTTCGGTTGCGAGCGGTTTCTAATCACCGAGCGGGGGACGACCTTCGGATATAACAACCTGGTGACCGACATGCGCTCGCTCTACTGGATGCGCCAGGAAGGGATCTTTGTGATCTTTGACGCGACCCACTCGGTCCAGCGGCCCGGCGGGCTCGGCGGAACCACCGGCGGCGACGGGATCCTCGCCCCGGTGCTGGCGCGCGCCGCGGTGGCCACCGGCGTCGACGGCGTGTTCCTCGAGACCCACTCGAATCCGGCCGAGGCTTACTCGGACGGACCTAACCAGATTCCGTTGGAGGACATCGAGGATTTGTTAGTAAATCTGATCGGAATCCACCACGCGGCGCACGGGGCATGAAGCATAGGCAGGTCATCACGCTTGGATTCGGGTTGCTGGGGCTGGGCGCGGCGCAGGGAGCGCCGCCGGTGATCATCCCCAGGGTGATTCCAGCAGTGCCGGCACACTCGTTGCCGGCCGTTGGCCTGCTTCCCGAGGGGAGCAACCTGAAGGGGGTGCTGATGCCGCGCTACGATTCACAGCAGAACCTGATCGCCACCCTGCGGGCCGACCTGATGACGGTGCAGAACCGCGACGAGATCGAGGCGCTCGGGGTGACGGTGATCATGTTCGGCGACAAGGGCGCGGAGAGCGGGCAGGTGAGAATGCGCCGCGCGCTCTACAACCACGCTGAGACGATGATCCGTGCCGACCAACCGGTCGAGGTCAGCGCGCCGAACTTGAGTGCCAGCGGCAGCGGGCTGATCTTACAGCTGCCGGACCGGGCGAAGGGAAAATCGTCCATCAAGGGGTTTTTACTAGGCCCGGTGAAATCATCCTTTTACACTGACCGACGCACATCCATGAAACCATCGCCCTCGTTCACCTCGGTTGCGCTCGTCTGCCTGGCGCTTACCGGCCCGGTTTCCGCCGTCGGGCCGACGCCGCTCGAGCCCGAGGAACTGCGCGCGATCGACGCGCAAGTGCAACAAGCCCAGGCCCAGCAAACCGACCCGGCGGCCGCCGCGGAGCTTCTGGCTGCAAGCGGCCACCAGGCACAGGCGGCGACCCGGGAGATGCTCGCGTTTGCCCAGCAGACCGCGACCCAGGTGGACACTCCGGCGCCCGCCGCGGCCGCCCCGGCAGCAGAGCCGGCCGCCGCCGACGCGAGCGCCGAGGGGGTTGCGATCAGCTCGGAGGGAGTGATGTTCTTTGATGAGGAAAAGAACGTGGTCATCTACACCGAGAACGTCCGGGTCGAGGAGGCGCGCTTCAACCTGACCTGCGAGCAACTCCAGATCTTCCTCAAAAAAGACCCGAAAAAGGACCCGAAAAAGGACCCGAAAAGCGACCCGAAAAGCGACCCCAAGAGCGACCCGGCCACGCCAGCCGATGGTGGGGCGGAGCCCAAGCCCGCGTCGGGGCTGCTTGGCGGCGGTGGCGGGATCAGCGGGGCCGAGCGGATCATCGCCTCGGGCAAAGTCGAGATGACCAGCAAGAACGCCAAGGGTGAGGACATCGTCGCCTCGGCGGACACCGCCGTCTACGAGGTTGAAACCGGGGAGATCCTTCTCAAGGGTGACCGTCTGCTCATCCGCCAGGGTGAGAGTTACCAACGCTCGCTTGATCCCGGAATGTACATCCGTTACACAAAGGATGGCAGTTTCGAGTGGTCGAAAGGCAGAAAGCAGGGCTATCTTGTCCCGAAAAAGAACAAATAGCATCCCGCCCCCGTGCCCACTGCCGCCCATCCCCGCCCGCTTGCCGCCGTGCCAGCCGCCTCTGCCCAGCCGATCCTCGACGCACGTGACTTGCGCAAGGTCTACGGCGGCCGCGCGGTCGTCGACGGCGTCTCGGTGAGCGTCGAGCCCGGCGCGATCGTCGGGCTGCTCGGGCCCAACGGCGCGGGGAAGACGACCTCGTTCTACATGATCGCCGGGCTGGTGCCACCCGACGAGGGGACTGTCTTTTTCAACGGGAAGGACATTTCGGCGCTGCCGATGCACCGGCGCGCCCGCCTCGGGCTCGGCTACCTGCCCCAGGAGGAGTCGATTTTCCGCAAGCTCAGCGTCGAGGAGAACCTCCTCGCGGTCCTCGAAACCCGCGCCGACATGACCCGCGGCGACCGCCACGGGCGCGCCGAAGAGCTCATGGAGCGCTTCGGCATCATCAAGTTGCGCACCTCCCTGGCGATCACCCTGTCAGGCGGCGAGAAGCGCCGCCTGACCATCGCCCGCTCGCTGTGCACCAACCCGCGGCTGCTGATGCTTGACGAGCCGTTCTCCGGGGTCGACCCGATCGCCGTCGAGGACATCCAGCGGATCGTCCGCGAGCTGCGCGACCGCGACGGGCTCTCAATCTTGATCACCGACCACAACGTGCGCGAAACGCTGCGCATCGTTGATCGTGCCTATCTTATTCACGACGGGCGGGTTATTCTCGAGGGCTCGGCCGAGTCACTGGTCAATGACCCGCTTGCGCGCAAGCATTACCTCGGAGAGGATTTCCGCTGGTAAGCGATTTTCAAGTCCGGCAACGGATCCTCCGCGGCCGGGCTTCAACCCCGAAACCCCGAAAGGAAACACCCATGCAAACCGCCAATGTCAACCGGCCGATCACGGTTACCGTAAGACACGAAGAGGTCACCGACTCGCTGCGTGATTACGCAACGAAGAAGATCGAGGGAATCCACCTCGATTATCCTCGGATCATCGAAGCCAAGGCGATCCTCGACGTGCAGAAAAACCGCCACATCGCGGAAATCATTCTCTTTTGCGCCAACCACATCACCATCGACGCCTCCTCGGAGACCGATGACATGTACAAGAGCATCGACGAGACGATCAGCAAGATCGCGCGCCGGATGCGCAAGCAGAAGACCCGGTTGCTCAAGAAGTATCGTCCGAAGCCTGAGGAAACCATCAAGCATCTCGACGAGCGGGTGTTCCGCGAGGAGGTCCACGACCACCCGGTCGAGTCGGAAGTCGACCCGGAGCCGTATCTGATCCACCGCGAGAGCTACCGGCTGCGGACCCTGTACAAGGAGGAGGCGATCACCGAGCTGGAACTCTCCGACCGGCCGTTCGTGCTCTATAAGAACGCGCGCCGCGGCGTCACCCAGATCGTCTACCGGCGCAAGGACGGCGACTACTCGATCATCGAGCCGTAACCGGCCTTGGCGAACGTACTTTTCCCGGCGGGTGCGATTTCCTCTCGCGCCTGCCGGGGATTTTTTTTCGGCGGCGGGCAGCCTGACTCGCGGCTGGCTTTTTCCGCGCGGGTTCCCCAGACTGGGCGCCCGACCATGCCACCGCGCGTCAAAACCGTCCTGTCGATTCCCGTGAGCGAGTTCTTCCTGCGCCACGGGCCGGCGTTGGGACTCAAGGTGATTGGTGGTGACGAGGGGTTCTCCCGGCTCATCAGCGAGCCGGCGATCAACCGCCCGGGGCTCGCGCTTGCCGGGTTTTTCACCTACTTTGCCCGCAAGCGCGTCCAAGTGCTGGGCAACTCGGAGATGTCCTACCTGCGCAAGCTCACCCCGGCGATGCGCACCGACCGGTTCCGGCGGCTCTGCGAACAGGGGATCCCGTGCATCGTGCTGGCGCGCTCCGCCTCGCTGCCCAAGGAGATGGCGGCGGTGGCCCGCGAGTTCAAGCTGCCGATCTTCAGCACCCCGCATGTGACGATGAAGTTCCTCAACGCGGCGACGATCCGGCTTGAGACCGAGTTTGCCGATACCACCTCGCTGCACGGGTGCATGGTCGACATCCGCGGGATCGGCACCCTGATCATGGGGAAAAGCGGCTCCGGAAAGAGCGAAACGGCCATCGGCCTGCTCGAGCGCGGCGCCTCGCTGGTCGCCGACGACGTCGTGCGCATCCGCCACATCGGCGGCGAGCTGATCGCCTCGGCGCCGGATTTGTCGCGCGGGTTCCTGGAAATGCGCGGGATCGGAATCATCAACGTCGCCAACCTCTACGGGCTCGCGTCGATCCGCCCGGAAAAACGCCTCGACCTGGTCATCACCCTCAAACCGCACGCCGATCTCAACGAGGTCGACCGTCTTGGCCTCCAGCCGAAGACCTACGATGTCCTCGGCCAACCGATCAACCACATTGAAATTCCCGTCGCCCCGGGGCGCGACAATGCCCGGATGGTCGCCGTGGCGGCCCTCGACCACCAGCTGCGCCGGCTCGGGTACAACATGGCTGACGAGTTCAACCAGCGGTTGTTGCGCCAAATGGCCAGCGATACCGCCAGCCCGGCGCGGCCGATCCTCTAGGGCAGCGCGTGGAAAACCCGCTCCCCGGAGTGGAAATTTTACCTTGGCCGGGCCTTGTATTCGGCCTAGCCTCCGGCGTCAGTGATGCAGAACGCTATGGCCAGCCGAGAATTCACGATCCAGAACAAGCTGGGGATTCACGCGCGCCCGGCGGCCCAGTTCGTCAAGATGGCCAGCCGCTTCACCTGTGAGATCCAGGTCGAGAAGGACGGCGAGGAAGTTGATGGAAAAAGCATCATGGGCCTGATGATGTTGGCGGCCGGCCATGGCTCGGTGATTTCGATTTTGGCGGAAGGCGACGATGCGGAAGCGGCGCTGAACGCCCTCGGCGACCTGATCGCCCGCAAATTCGAGGAAGAATAAGGCCATCGCTCGCTCCGCGCGGAGAACCACCCGGCCCGCCGCTGTGGCTGGTTGCCCACTCCGGCAGCGTCCTGTGTCACCACCCAATTTTTATGGCCCAGTCGTCGCGCAGTGCGGAAATGATTTACCAGGGAGTGGCGGCGTCACCTGGGGTGGCCATCGGCCCGGTCCACGTGGTCGCCCGCGGGTTTTCCGCCCCGGAAGTCTACGCGATTTCCGCCGAGCGGGTTGACGACGAGCGGACGCGCTTCGGGCGGGCGCTGGAGATCACCAAGCGCCAGCTGACCGACCTGCAGGACCGCATCAAAGGGCTCTCTGGCGAGGAGGAGGGGCGGATTTTCGAGGCCCACCTGATGATTCTCGAGGACCGCACCGTCCTCGACCGGGTGTTTGAGGCCATCGAGGACCGCCTCCAGAACGCCGAGTTCGCGTTCTACGCGGTGATGCAGAACTTCCTCGAGGCGATGCGCCGCATCAATGACCCGTACCTGCGCGACCGGACCGCCGACGTCGAGGACATCTGCCAGCGGGTCCTGCGCAATTTCCGCGAAATCCGCACCAGCGAACCGCACGGCGAAACCACCCCGGGCCACCAGCACATCCTGGTCGCCTACGACTTGTCGCCATCCGACACCGCCGCGATGAACCGCAGCAGCGTGCTCGGGTTCGCCACCGAGATCGGCAGCGTCAACTCCCACACCGCCATCCTCGCACGCTCGCTTGGCCTGCCCGCCGTGGTTGGCCTGCAGGATGTTGTCTTTGACATCGAAACGCTCTCCCAGGCGATCCTCGACGGCTACTCAGGGCGGATCATCATCAACCCGACCAGCGCGACGCTCGAGTTCTACCGGAAGCTCGAGCAGGAAAAGCGCGAGGCCCGGACCGCGCTCGAATCCCAGCGTGGCGCGGTTTCGGAAACAACCGACAACCGGCTCATCACCCTTTCGGCCAACATCGAGTTCGTCCACGAGCTCCCGTGGGTCACCCAGTCCGGCGCCAAGGGGATCGGGTTGTTCCGCACCGAGTTCCTCCTCCTTGATGGCGAGGACGTCGCCGACGAGACGAAGCAAACCGAAGTCTACACCGAGATCGCGAAATCGGTGGCGCCCCACCCGGTGATCATCCGCACCCTGGATGCCGGCGGCGACAAGCTCCCGGCCGAGCCGCTTTCCGAGCCGGAACCCAACCCGTTCCTCGGCTGGCGCGGGATCCGCGTCTCGTTGGCCCGCACCGCCATGTTCAAGGAGCAGCTGCGCGCGATCCTCCGCGCCAGCGCCCACGGCAAGGCGGCCATCATGTTCCCGCTCATCTCCGGCCTCGGCGAGGTCCTCGAGGCCAAGCGACTCCTCGCCGAATGCATGGACGAACTCACCGCCAAGGGCATCGCGTTTGACCCGGAAATCGAGGTCGGCGTCATGATCGAGGTCCCCAGCGCCGCCATCCTCGCCGACCTCATCGCCCCCCACGTCGACTTCATGTCGATCGGCACCAACGACCTGATCCAATACACCGTCGCCGTCGACCGGGTGAACCACCACGTCGCCAACCTCTACCGGCCAACCAATCCGGCCGTCGTCCGCCTCATCCGCAAGACCGTCGAAGCCGCCGACGCCAATGGCATCTGGACCGGCGTCTGCGGCGAAATGGCCGGCGACCTGCGCTTCACCCCGCTGCTCATCGGCCTCGGCGTTTGCGAACTTTCCGTCGGCACCCACCAGGTCCCCCAGGTCCGCCAGGCCATCCGCTCACTCAACCACACCGAGTGCCAGGAAATGGTCGCCGCCGCCATGCGCTGCTCACGCAGCTCCGAAATCCTCGATCTCACCTGCGGACTCGCACGCCTCCGCTACGGCGCACTCCTCGACTAGGGGCGGCGGCCTTCCTGTCGCCTGAGGCCCGACGGCATTCGTGTCTTCTGCCTATTCGTCTGTCACCATCTGCGGTCGTCTGTCACCATCTGCGGTCGTCACCATCTGCGGTCACCATCTGCGACGAGCGTAGGTTCTTCATAAAATCGGTTGCGGCCGCGGTGGTATCGCTGATAATACCACATGTGCATGCGGTCCTTGACACGTCGGTTCTCGTTTCTGGCCTACGCTCAAGGCGGGGGGCCAGTTTCCAGATTATCAGGGCGTTGCGTGCCGGGGATCTCGAGGTGTCAGTATCAGTGGCACTGGTTTTGGAGTATGAGTCGGTATTGCTCCGCCCCGGTCTCATTCCCAGCTTCGCGCCCCAGGAGCTTTGCCGGATTATTGATGGTATTTGCCTCATCGCTCAGCACCGCAAGATCTTCTTCGCATGGAGGCCCTTTCTCAGCGATCCGAATGATGACCTCGTCCTTGAGGTCGCCGTCGCCGCCTCGGCACCATTCATCATCACCCACAATATTTCAGACTTCGCAGGTTCGGACTCATTGGGAGTCCGGGCCATCACCCCGTCCGCAGCCCTCGCCATAATCAGACCATGACCACGTTATCTATCCGTGTCCCCGATTCCCTCCATCGTGCGATCAAAGAGCTCGCAGCCAAAGACGGCTATTCCATGAATCAGTTTTTGATCACTGCCGCGGCAGAAAAGCTCTCGGCTTTGGCAACTGTTGACTACCTTCGGGAACGGGCGAAGCGAGCCAACCTGGATGATTTCGACGCACTCCTCGCACGGGTGCCTGACACTTCACCAGACACGGGCGACGAATTCCCTGAATGAGTATCGTGATTCCATCCCCGCCGCACATGTTGCTCGCTCAACCAACGCAAAGTAGCCAGTGATCACCCTACCACGCCGTGCTTCAGTCTTCAGTCCAGCATCGGCGACTGAACTACTCGACTTAGAGAGATTTCTTGGACCGGATGCGGGTCATCTGATGCCACGCTACCGCGTCACAAATGGATTCGAGAGCATCATCCGCGGCGGCGAGTTCCACATGCAGCTTTGGCCTGTCTCGAAGTTCGCAACCGGCGATGGCGGCTTGGTGATCATCGGATCGGACTCCGAAGCCGCGGACGTCGTCGTCAATACGAGATGCAAACCTGCCGTAGTTGAGACTTGGTGCGCCTTCGGAGGGGCGAAGATCAGGACGCTTTCCACCCTCTCCGAATTCTTGGCCTGGATGCTCGAGGAGCCGCGACGGAACTCGCCGCTCCTTGATCGATGACCATCGACAATCCCAGCAATTTCCTCAACGTCCTGCCGATGACCGCCTACGAGTCCCTCTGCCGGATCGCCCGCGAGCGCGCGCTGCTTTCCTCGACCGCCGCCGCCCTCGACTGGGACCAGGAAACCAACATGCCCGCCGCCGGCGTGGACTTCCGCTCCCAGCAACTCGGCTACCTCGCGGGAAAAATCCATGCCCTTGGGACGTCCGCGGAATTCCGCGCCCACCTTGAGTCCACCGAAGCCGCCGCCGCCCACACCCCGGAGGCCGCCGCCAACCTGCGCGAGTGGCGCCACCACTTCGACCGCGCCACCCTGCTGCCCCGCGAGCTCGTCGAGGAGGACACCCGGCTCTCCGCCGTGGCAAAGCACGCGTGGGCCGACGCCCGCTCCCGCTCCGACTTCGCCACCTTCGCCCCGTTTCTCCAACAACTCGTCGACCTCGCCCGCCGCAAGGCCGACCTCTGGGGCTATCAGGACGAGCCGTACGACGCGTTGTTAGGCGCCTACGAGCGCGGCGCGAAGACCGCCGACATCGCCGCGCTGTTTGATCCGATCCGCGGGGAGCTTGCCGAGATCGCCGCCGCGGCGGTCGCGCGCGGCACCGCGATCCCGGGCGACCTGTTGGACGGCGACTATCCGGTCGCCCAACAACAACTCCTCAACCGCCGGATCGCCGAGGCGATCGGTTTTGACTTCGACGCCGGGCGGATCGACACGACGACCCATCCGTTCTGCACCGGTCTTGGGCCGCGCGACACGCGCCTAACAACCCGGTATGACCCGCGGGATTTCACCTCGTCGCTCTTCGGGGTCCTCCACGAGGCCGGCCACGGGTTGTATGACCAAGGGCTGCCGGCGGAAAAGTATGGGCTGCCGTCCGGCGAGGCGGTCTCGCTCGGGATCCACGAGTCGCAGTCGCGGCTGTGGGAGAACCACGTTGGCCGGTCGCGGCCGTTCTGGGAAAAATGGCTGCCGGTTGCCGCCGACCTGTTCCCCCACCTGCGCGCCATCGATCTTGAAACCTTTCTCGGCGCGATCAACCGCGCCGCCTACTCGTTCATCCGCGTCGAGGCCGACGAGGCGACCTACGACCTCCACATCCTCCTGCGCTTCAGCATCGAGCGCCAACTCCTCAATGGCTCGCTGGCGATCGCCGAGCTCCCCGCCGCCTGGAATGCCGAGTTCACCACCCTGTTTGGCATGACTCCGCCCGACGACGCCCGCGGCTGCCTCCAGGACATCCACTGGTCGATGGGCGGCATCGGCTACTTCACCACCTACACCCTCGGCAACCTCAACTCCGCCCAACTGTTCGCCGCAGCCTGCTCTAACACCGAGGTCGCCGCCGCGGCCAACAACGCAGACTACGCGCCGTTGTTAGCCTGGATGCGCCGCTCCGTCCACGCCCACGGGTCCACCATGCTCCCGCAGGACCTTATGGCGTCCGCCACCGGCTCGCCGACCACTGCGGCGCCCTATCTCGCCCACCTGCGCCACAGGTTCCTCGGCGGCTATTAGCAGCGGGCCCAGTAGGATAGGACCTATAGGAATTATGGGACCTATGGGCCCGCCCGGTTAGCTTTACTTCAGCTCCAGGCCGCTCTTGGCGCCGATCCACTTGACGACCCGGCCGTCAAGAATCAGCGCCTTGGCGCGCACCGTGCTGACCCCGAACGGGCCGCTAGTCTGATAGACAGCCAGCCCGGTTTGATAGGTCTGGCCGTCGATGAGCTCGTCCTCGGTCGCCTGCCAGTCGCTGACGTCGGCCGCCTTGAACTCGGTGACCGCGCCGCCGGCCACGCTCGCTTGCATCGCCGCGACCAAGGCAGTTGGTTCCAGCCGCGGACCACTCACCCGCGGCGCCGCCGGGTCAACCGCCGCGGCCGGTTCGTCAACCACCGGCGCGCTTGGCTCGACCGTGGGTTCGCTTGGCTCACTCACCGGGACGCTTGGCTCCGGCGCCGGGTCAACCGCCACCGGATCAACCACCGGATCAATGACCGGCATCGTCTCCGGCTCAGTTGGAAGCACCTCGGTTGGAACGACTTCTTCAGGCGCGCTTGGCGTGGAAGTCGGTTGGCCAGCCCGCGCGGCCAGCAACGCCGCAACTTTCTCGAGAAAATCCGTCCCTGCTACCGCCACTTCGCCTTCCAGCGGACTGGTCCCAGGTTGCACGACGAGCAGCCCGTCGGCCATCCTGACAGGAGTAACTGACTGGCCCACAGGAAGTTCCAAGCTCGTCTGGCGGTCCTTCGAATAAACGATAACCGGAACCTTCAAGACGACTTTCGCGGGAAAATCGCTCACCGCGATCTTGGCCGGGTCAATGGCCGACCCGCTCCCGTCGGCCGCGAGCGCGGCAGGCTTCGGCTGTGGGCGGACGCCGCTTAACGTCGGGTAAAAAAGATACCCAAGCGAACTAAACCCAAGGAATACCAGAAGCGGGTAAGTGACCTTCATGCCTCCCCCTACGTAGCGATCCGGGGATCTTCTGGCCACCCCTTTTTCCATGGGCGGTTTTTGACTTCCAGCCCCGCCCGATCCGGCGTCTCTTCACGCATGGCTGAAGCAATCCACCGCCTGTTCCTCCTCGATGGCATGGCGCTTATCTACCGCGCACACTTTGCCTTCATCCACAACCCGATCCGCAACTCGCAAGGGGTCAATACCTCGGCCCTCTACGGGTTCACCAACACGCTCCTCCAGATCCTCGAAAGCGAGCACCCGACCCACCTCGGCGTCGCCTTCGACACCTCCGCGCCCACGCCGCGCCACGTCCTTTTCCCGGCCTACAAGGCGCAGCGCGACGCAATGCCCGAGGAGCTCGCCGCCGCCATCCCGTCGGTCAAAGACCTCTGCCGCGCGTTCCACCTCCCGATCCTCGAAATCGACGGCTTCGAGGCCGACGACCTCATCGGCACCCTCGCCAGGCGCGCCGAGCGCGACGGGTCGTTCCACACCTTCATGGTCACCCCGGACAAGGACTTCGCCCAGCTTGTTAGCCCGGCGATCACCATGTGGAAACCCGGCCGCAAAGGCAGTGAGCGGGAAATCCTCGACCTCCCCGCCACCCTCGCCAAGTGGGACATCCAGCGCCCCGACCAGGTCATCGACATCCTCGGCCTGATGGGCGACGCGTCCGACAACATCCCCGGCGTCCCCGGCATCGGTGAAAAAACCGCCCAGAAACTCATCGCCGAGTTCGACTCGGTCGAAAACCTCATCGCCAATGTCGCCAAGCTCAAGGGCAAGCTCAAAGAGCGCATTGAGCAACACGCCGACCAGGCGATCCTCTCCAAACATCTCGCCACCATCATCACCGACGCCCCCGTCGATGTCCCGTTCGCGAAACTCCTGTTGGAGCCGCGGGATGACGCCGCCGTCAAGGAGCTCTTCAACCGCTTCGAGTTCCGCACCCTCACTCGCCGCCTGTTCAACGAGGACGGCTCACCCACCCCGCCGCCCGCAGGCAGCTCCAGCGCCGCTGCTCCTCACACCGCGGCCCACACCCCCACCCTGTTCGAGTCCTTCAAGCGCATCGGCGAAGTCCCCCACACCTATCACCTCGCCGACACCCCGGAAAAGCAGGCCGAGCTCTTCGCCCTCCTCGCCGCCCAACCGCGCTTCTGCTTCGACATCGAGACCACCTCGCTCGACCGGTTCAGCGCCCGGTTGTTGGGCGTCGCGTTCTGTTGGGCCGCCCACGACGCGTGGTTCCTGCCGGTCACCGACCTAACAACCCAGCTGCCCGCCCTCGCCAAGGCGCTCGGCACCCCGGCGGAGAAGATCGGCCACAACCTGAAGTACGACCTCGGCGTGCTGCTCAACCACGGGATCTGCGTGAAGGGTCCGTTGTTTGACACGATGCTAGTCCACCAGCTCATCGCTCCCGACCAGCGCCACGGGATGGACTATCTGTCAGAATGCTTATTGGGCTACACGCCGATCACCCTCGCCGACCTCCACCTGGCCAACCAGGCCGCCGCCGACGCCGCGCCGGCGTCCGCAGGGGGCTTTGACGACCTCTTCGCCTTCGCCCACAAGACCCGCGCGACCAAGGAGATCGACGTGGCGGCCATCCCCCTGGCAAGGCTCGCCGAGTATGCCGCGGAGGATGCCGACGTCACCTGGCAGATCGCCGAGAAGCTCCGCCCGCAGTTGTTGGAGTCCGGCCAGCAAGCGGTCTATGAGAATGTCGAGGCCCCGCTGCTCCCGGTGTTAGTCAACATGGAGATGGAGGGCATCTCGATCGACATCCCGGCGCTTGGCGAGATCGCCGCAGAGCTCCAAATCCAGATCACCGGGCTGGCCGCCTCGATCGCCACCCACGCCGGCCGGCCGTTCAACCTCGCCTCGCCCAAACAGTTGGGCGAGATCCTCTTCACTCACCTCGGGCTTGCCGACAAGGCGAAGAAAACCAAAACCGGCCAGTTCAAGACCGACGAGGCGACCTTGGCGACGCTCGAAGGCAAGCACCCGATCATCACCGACATCCTCGCCTGGCGCGAGTCGACGAAGTTGAAATCGACCTACCTCGACGCCCTGCCGACCCACCTCGTCCCGCGCACCGGGCGGATCCACACCCACTTCCACCAGTTGGTCGCGGCCACCGGCCGGCTCGCCTCGACCGACCCGAACCTCCAGAACATCCCGATCCGCACGCCGGCCGGCCGCCAGATCCGCAAGGCGTTCATCCCGCGCGTCGGATTCACCCTGCTTTCCTGCGATTACTCGCAAATCGAGCTGCGGGTCATGGCCGCCCTGGCCAACGACGCCTCGATGATCGACGCCTTCCGCCGCGACCTCGACATCCACGCCGCCACCGCCGCCAAGGTCTTCGGCGTCGCCGAGGACGCCGTAACCACCAACATGCGCCGCACCGCCAAGATGGTCAACTTCGGCATCATCTACGGGATCTCCGCCTTTGGTCTCTCCCAACGCTTAGGCATCCCACGCACCGAGGCCGCTGCCATCATCGACGCCTACTTCCGCGAGTATCCGGCGATCCGGGAATTCATGGAGAACACCATCGCCGAAGCCCGCGCTAACGGTTATGTCGCCACCCTGACCGGCCGGCGGCGCTACTTCCCAGACATCACCTCGGGCAACCAGAACATCCGCGGCAATGCCGAGCGCGCGGCGATCAACACCCCGATCCAGGGAACCGCCGCGGACATGATCAAGCTGGCCATGGTTAAGGTTGCCGACCTGTTGCGTGCCCGCTCCGCGGAGACCCGGATGCTCCTCCAGGTCCACGACGAACTCGTCTTCGACCTTGCCTACGCCGAGGCCCCCGAGCTTGTCCCGCAGATCCTCGAGGTAATGAGCAGCGCCCTGCCACTCCCCCATGCGGTCCCGGTCAAGGTCGAGCACGGCACCGGCGCGAACTGGCTCGCCGCCCACTAGGAGCGGCTCTTTGGAGTGCGGTGGCAAGCAGCGCGCGACACCGCTTTGGCTCAATCACGCGCTTCCGCCGCATATTGACTTGTCTGCGCCGTTATCGCTGAGGACATCGTTTCTGTTTCCATTGCAGTCGCCCCTTGCACGCCGGGAGGTCTTGATCGGCGCCCTATGGCTGCTGGTTCCGGGAATCGGATGGATTCTCAACATGGGCCACCGGGTCATGTTGACCCACCGGATGCAGCATGGGCTGCCAGCATGGCCGGCGTGGCGGAACTATCGCGCGCTCATGAAGCACGGACTCATCACCCTTGCAGGAATGATTGAGTACCACCTTCCTGCGACGCTCTGCGGGGCCCTCGGGGCGATGTGTTCACGGGGCTTGCGCTGTTCGGGCTTGGATTTCTGATCACCAGCGTGTGGTTTTGGCAAGTCGCCGGATTTTCCTTTGCCACCGTCTTCACCCGGGTCCACCAGCTCGATGCACCGAAGCGGGCAATTTCCTCGCAGGAGCGGGCAGGAGTTTCCAATGCCCCTTGACCGGCGATCGGGGTGTGGCCAATTTCCTGCAGCGTTGGGGATTTTCGCAACCGTTCCAGGTCCTCGGCCGAGCGCTGGCGTTCCGCGCTTGCCGCGCTCCACTTCCGGCTGTTTGCCGAATCGCCCAACTTCCAACAGTTCGAGTCGATGCCGGACCTTCCGCTTCCGCCGCTCGACCTGATGCTCGTTGACGACGCGGTTTTCGAGGTCCTGGAGAATTCCAAGGTCAACTCCGTGCCGCTTCCCACACCGAGCGTCGTCGCGATGATTGCCCTCAAACTCCACGCCATTGGCCAACCCGGGCGGGACGATCCTGAAAAGGATTGGTCGGACGTCTTTGCGCTCATCAAACACCATCAGCTCACCCTCGACGACCCCGGCTTTTCCGCTATCGTCCTGAAGCATGGAGGAGAAACTGCCATCCAGCGAATCCAACAAGCCCTCGCTGGCTGACCTTGACTTCCCCACCGGCGAGGGCCCACGGCCCCACCCGCCGCGCTTCCTCGATCCGCGCGAAGTCGCCGACCACTTCGCTCCTCTCCTGAAAAACTGCCCCCCTCCCGAACAACGCTGGGCACGCAAAGCCCACTCCACGCCCTTTCCCGGAGTGTGATAGAGGGCCCCGGGGAGTCGGAAACTTTCCCCAACCTACGCCCAGCGCTGCATCCTCCCGGCCCTTCTCTGCTCCCTCTGCCCATTTCCTCTCTCACCTCATGCATGTCGAAAAAGTAAAATACGTCCTCTGGGCCGCCGACTGGCAGCGCTGTGTGAAATTCTATCAGGAGCTGTTTGGCGCGGCGGTTAGCTTCGAGTCGGAAGTCTGGAGCGAGCTGACAATCGCCGGTTCGACCCTTGGCATCCACGGCGGCGGCGAGGGCAAGAGGACCTGGACCGGGCTCTCCTTCCAACTCGACGACCTGCGCGAGGGCATCCGGCGCCTAGCCGAGTGCGGCGGCGCACTGACCCGCGAGCCCAACGACACCCTGGAGGATCCCCTCCACCTCGCGATGTGCGTCGACCCGGAAGGCAACGAGTTCATGCTCACCCAGCGCCGCTGAGGATTCGGCCACCGCCCTTCACTCCCTCCCACTCACCGGATCCGCCAGAATCTTGCGCGCCATTGCCCTGCGCGCCGCACGCAAGCGGCTCACCGGCCAGATGGCCAAAGCAACCCCCCCGCGGCACCGCCAGCGCAACCGCGGCGGGAGCTGGCTCTTCATGGGTTTTGCAAGCGGTAGAACTCCACAGCCTGGGTGCGGGCGCGCAGAATCTTCTGAGATCCATTGCTGGAACTTGGCGTGCCCGGCACCGGCGTCCAGTGGCGCAGGTCAGTCGAGGACGAGACGCTCCACCCGGGCAGGCCCAGCGGCCAAAGGAGCGCGGCAGAGGTGCCAGCAGCCTCGATCCGCAGAAGCGGGCTGGTGCCAAACATCCCTTGGTGCTCGTAGAGGCCGAGGTCAAAGCCAGTCCCGGGGCCGTTTGCCACCTCGACGAGATCCAACCCGCGTGGAAAACGCTCCCCGTCGAGCACCGAGCCGGTCGCCATGCCGACGTCGATGGCCGGTGAGCCGCTCGTCAAGCGGAAATCAAGCGGCTGCCAATCGGACCATTGCGCGAGAGTGTCGTGTTGACCGAAGACGGTGATGGTGGTCGCGGTATTGGTCAAGACGCTCGCGGCTGCTGTCGCGCCCTTGTTGATGAGCGCTGCGCGCAGGCTGCCCGGGGTCAGGGCCGCACCGCTGAGGGTGAGGAGGGTGGTGCCGTTGGCGGGATTGTAGGAGGCCCCCGTGACGGTGCCCGGCAGTGTCAGCGCCTGGTGCCATTGGGGGTCGGCATCGAAGGCATTGAGAAAGACTCCCGTCAGGGCGTTGAGTTGGGCGGCGCCGAGGGCGTTGATCGTGCCGTCGGTGAAATCCCGGGTGTTGCCAAAGAACAGACAATGCCCGGCATCCAGGATGCCCAGGCTCTCGCCCCAGCCCAGCCCGGTGGCTTCCGCGTCCTGGTGGCCGGCAACAATGCAGTTGCGCAACGTCGAGGTGGTACCGTAAACCGTGCCCAGTCCCGAGAATCCGTAGCCCGGCCCGGCGAGGTTGCGGAAAAACACGCATTGCTCCGCCAGAAGGACGCTTTGCCAATAATTCGCGCCGCCACCAAACCATCCGCGGGAGACGTTGGCTGCGATGAGCGTGCCGCGCAGCGTGAGTTGGCTGCCGCCATCGATTTGAAATCCTCCGGCGGAATCCGCCGTGTTGGCCACCACTTGGGAATTCTCCACCAGCGTCTGGCCCCCGGAAGCGTGGAGTCCTCCGGCGCTGCCGGAACCATTGCCGGCCGCGTCATTGCCCGCGATCCAACAATTCGCCAGGGTCACGCTGCTCGTGGAGCCGCTGACCGCCACGCCGCCGCCATAGGTTGCGGTGTTGCCGAGCACCGAGCAATCTTCCAGCCGCGCGGTGCTGTCCCTAATATAGACGCCACCGCCGGAGCCTCCCGCCTGATTGAATTCGATGAGGCAGTTGCGCAAGACTGCCGTGCCGGTCACCCCGGCGATGAAGACGCCGCCGCCATTGGTGTTGGTGGCCTGGCCACCGGAAATGGTGAAACCGTCCACCAGTGCACTGGCCGTGCCGGAAAAATCCACGACGTGCAGCGCCGCGGCCGCCACGGTGGTCACATTGACTTCCGGCCGCCTCTGGCTGACGCGGGTTTCCCGGCTGCCGTTGAGTCCGGAAAACCCGCCATACAAATGGAGCGAGCCACGCAGGACAACGGCCTCCGGATAGGTGCCGGCGGCGACGAGAATGGTTTCGTTGCCGGTCGGAGCGGCGGCGATGGCCGCGCCGATGGTTTGAAACGCGCTTGACCAACTCTGACCGTTGCCGCCGGCTGGCGCCTGCCCATCGACAAAGACCGGCGCGGCGAGCGTGATGCTGATTGGCACTTGCACGAGCGCAGGCGTGCCATTGGCCGTCAGCAGATTGAGCGTCGCCGTGTGCGTGCCCGGCGCAAGCCCGTCAAGTTGGTCGAGCCGCACGCTGACCTGAATGGAAAAAGTCCCGCGACCAGCTACCGTCAGACTTGCCGCCGGATCCCACCAAAGCTCAAACACGCCCGCATCGGCTCCCGCGAGGGTGGCCGACTCGATGAGCAGCGGGCTCGATGACATGTTGGTGAAGTTCAGCAACAGGGTCTGCGCGGTGGCGTCGTCCGAGAAGATCGAGTCAAAGGTCAGGCCCGCCGCGTCCGCCACCAGTGCGGGCGCGGTGTTGGCGTTATACCAACTCTCCAGGTGCACCGTCGCGCTGGCGGTCTGGCCGCTGATGGTCAGTTGCTCAAACCACGCCGTCGCACATTGGTAATGCGCATCCAGCGGCGTCAGCGCCTCGAGGGTTGAATCCAGCTGCCGGCCAAACTCGGCCTGAAACCGCTCCGGCGTCGTCGCGTCCGCGGTGGCGACGGTGACGCTCAATGGGCCGCTGAAATGGAAGCGACCGCCGGCCGCGCTGATGGTGCCCGCCGGCAGCCGGCTCTGGATGTCGGCCTGGATTTGCGCGGTCGTCACGCCATAGAGCAGATCGGGTTTGTAGCCGGTCGGGATGTCCTCCGCGGTCTGGCGCGTGCCGGCGGTAATTTCGTCGCTCACGGCCGTCAGATAGCTGGTATATTCGGCTTGGAGCGCTGCATCGCCGCGCCACCCCTGGGTGAGCGTGTCGTAGGTGGTGATGTCGTTGCTGTAGAGCGCCTGGAAATACCGCCAGTGGAGCTCCGGATGGCGCTCATGCATGAACACGAAAAACATCGCGGCATTCGGGTAAAAGCCGAACCCTGACTCGTAGGTGGCGCCGATGATTTGGGAAATACTCATCGGCGAACCCGCGGCCGTGGCCCCGCGCAACTGGTTGGCGCGGACCGGCACGCCCTTGGTGCGGCGGCTTCCGGCCAGGAATTCGGCAAACCCCTCCGAGTGCCAAGTGAGGTGGTTGTTATCATACCACGGCGAGTCGCCGAAGCTCGGCACGAGCAAATAGTAACCGTCCAAATAGTGGACATACTCGTGACGGGTGAGTTCCTCGAGAGTGTAGATGCTCTCCTGGGACGTGCGCTGATAGGTGAAGAAGGTCGCCCAGTCCTCGATGTACATGCCGCCGTTGTCCGTGCCCAAGCCATAAAGAAAGCGCTGGTAGGCAACGTAGTCGCCGCGCGCGCCGTAGATGCGCAGGGTCAGGCTCGCATTCGGGTCCGAGTCAATGGGCCGCAGCGCCTGGGTGACGCGGAAGAACTGCGCCTTGTCCTCGCGCAGCGCGTCATAGAGCTGCTGGGCAGTGGCGGCATCTAGCGGCGTGCGAATCATCATCGAGCCGCCGTCGAATGAGTAGGTGTTGGAGAAAACCCGCGCAGCAAGCTGCTCGCGATATCCGGCGACATCAACGGGCGCGCCGCTGGCGAGGCGGCTGTTGAAGGGCGCAAGCTCAAGGGCCATCATCGCTTCAAGATACGGCGCGCTGTCCAGGGCGCGCACGCTGAGGACCTGGGAGATGATCTGGTGGGCCTGGCCCTGGTAGGCGGCCACCGCTTCGCCGGCGCGCAACCGGCCCAGCACGTAGATGGCGTTGAGGATGACAAAGTCGATATCGGCGTTGTCGGGCAGCGTCAGGGCTAGATCACCGAGGACCACCATCAGGTTGTCCGGATAGTTCCCCACCCAGTTCGGATCTTGGTTGGCCGTGCGCGCCATGCCGTTGAGAAGTGAATACATCATCGCCCCCTCGGTCCGGTTGGCACTCGTCGAGGCGTTCTGGAGCGCCGGGGTATCCAGATAGCGCCGTAGCAGCGACGTGATGAGCGTCACCTGCCCGGGCATCACCATCCAGCTGTCGATCACCACCGCCCACTCCGCGCGCGGTGCC
This sequence comes from Akkermansiaceae bacterium, assembly GCA_044373465.1. Lineage (GTDB taxonomy): Bacteria > Verrucomicrobiota > Verrucomicrobiia > Verrucomicrobiales > Akkermansiaceae > JBILQA01. The sequence goes on from JBILQE010000039.1 coordinate 30,371, forward strand.
AAAAAGCCCGCCGCCAAAAACTGCGGATTCTGCCCCACCGCCACGAGTAGGTTGTTGACGCTGGTTTTGAGCACGGCCGAATAGCTCAGCGCCGCCGAGTATGAATCCACATAGGCGGCGGCCCGCAGGAAATACAGGCCGCGGTCGAGCCGGCCGGCGTTGGCGATCGGATCGGCGGCCAAGTCGCTGCCCAGCTCGGTGACGATCTCCTGCACGCGCGCCTCGGCCAGAGCGGCCAGGGTGTCGGCGCTGGTGATGTCGAAAAATGAGTTCCCGAGATCCTCGCTGTTGAGCACGGCACCGACGAAGGCGCCACCCGTCAATGAGCTCACCTCGCTGGCGGTGATCGCGGCCGTTGGCCCCGCAGGCACCCCGCCGGCCAGCGCCCCCTGCGCCTTGGCCATGGCAAACTCCGGCCCGGGCGGCGGCAGGCTCACCCCGGCCG